>NZ_BAABGY010000014.1:0-137398 GCF_039541815.1 Flaviaestuariibacter amylovorans | reverse complement strand
AACTCCAGGCGGTGCAGCGCATCGAAGTCGTTCGCGGCCAGGGCGCGCTGCAATACGGTCCGCAGTTTGGCGGCATGGTCAACTACATACTCCGCAACGGTTCGGAAATCAGCAAGCCTTTCGAATTCGAAACGCAGCAGACCGTCGGGTCCAACCGCCTTTTCAACTCGTATAACGCCATAGGCGGCAACAGCGCCAGGGTGCACTACTATGCCTTCTTCGACCACCGCAACGGCGACGGCTGGCGTCAGAACAGCCGCTATTATACCAACGCCGGCTTCGGCACCGTCACCTATCGCTTCACGCCGCGGTTCTCGCTCTCGGCCGAGCTGATGCGCTCCAACATCCGCAGCCAGCAGCCGGGCGGCCTCACCGACCTACAGTTTGAGCAGGATGCGCAGCAAAGCCTCCGCAGCCGCAACTGGTTCGACATTACGTGGACGATGCCCGCGCTGACGGCCAACTGGCAGATCAATCCCAGCACCCGCTGGGCCACCAAGCTGTCGGCCACCCTCGGCGACCGCAACTCGGTAGGCTTCACCCGCGCCATCAATATTGCCGACACCATCAACCGCACAACGCTTCAGTACAACAACCGCGTGCTCAACGGCGACTTTTACCGCAACTATGTGCTCGAGAGCCGCATCATTACCGACTATAAGCTGCTTGGCCGCAATCATACCATTTCGGGCGGCATCCGTGCTTATACGGGCAACACCCACCGCCTTGCAGAAGGACGCGGCACCACCGGAACCGATTACACGATGGAGCTTGCTACCGGCGGCCGTTACGACCGCGACATCAACTTCGGTTCGCAGAACCTGGCCGCTTATGTAGAGAATATCTTCCGCATCTCCGACAAGTTCATCCTCATCCCCGGGGTCCGCTACGAGTGGCTCCGCGGCGAAGCCTCTGGCCGCATCGGCTACAAGGCCAACGGACAGGACAGCCTGCTGCAGAACGTGGCCCGAAGCCGCTCTTTCCTGCTGGCCGGCATCGGTGCTGAATTCCATGTAACGAAAACTACGGAGTTCTACGGCTCCTTCGCGCAGGCCTACCGCCCCATTCAGTTTGCCAACCTGCAGGCTCCGGCGGCCACTACCGATATCATCGACCAGGATCTGCAGGATTCGAAGGGATACAATATCGATCTCGGTTATCGCGGTAAGGTGAAGAACTACCTCCAGTTCGATGTAAGCGGCTTTGTGCTGCAATACGACAACCGGGTGGGTACCCGATCCTTCGCCGCCGTTCCGGGCGTTTCGCCGGCCTACCGCCTGGTGACCAACCTCGGCTCCAGCCTCTCCAAGGGCTTTGAAGGCTACGTGGAGATCAACCCGGTGCGCGCCTTCCGCCGCAATAGCAACTGGGGCCTGATCGTGTTCGGCTCCTACAGCTACCTTGATGCACGCTACAGCAGCTCGTTCAAAGACAGCATCATTGCCGGCAAGCGCGTAGAGAACGCACCGGAGGCCATCTTCCGCGGTGGCATCAGCGCCGGCTACAAAGGCTTCCTGCTTACCGGCCAGATCAGCCACACGGGTCTGACGTTCTCTGACGCTACCAACACCACTGCTATTGCCACCAATGGCCAAAGCGGTCCCATTCCCGCATATACCATCACCGACCTGTCGGCTTCCTTCAAGGCCACACGAAGCCTGACGCTGAAGGCGGGTATCAACAACGTCTTCGACAAGCGCTACTTCACCCGCCGCGCCGGTGGCTACCCGGGCCCGGGCGTGCTCCCCGCCGATGGCCGTACGGCCTTCTTTTCAATCGGTGCCCGTTTTTAACTGTCCTGTTAGATTAGAATACGAAAGCCTCCCGTTCACGGGAGGCTTGCTTTTTGAAATTGGGCTTCTTATTCCAGTTCTTGTCTGTTTAATTATTCACTTAACTCAGGTGAAAAACACCTTTGCTAAACAAGCACCTAAAAAACTTAAATTGGCGCTTAACCAGGCCGCATGAGTGCACAACTTCTCCCGCTGATCCAGCAATATAAGTCCGACAAGGAATCGGTTTACAACACCTGGTTCGTCAATAATGAGGATCGTTTAAAGGCTTTCCGGTCCATCCGCCGCGGCATGCGCCAGGTTTTTGAAGACATCAGATCCGGCACGTTTCCCAACGATTTCCGGGGTTCGTCCCTAGAGTTCGTGCTGAATTGTATTACCGAGCAAAAACAAGTTTTCGAGGGCGCTGCCCACCCGTTCTACTGGAAGCCCAAGCTACGGATCCCCGACATTTACGAAAACCAAAACAAAAGCGACTGTTCGGCCGGTTCCTGGAGCAATGTTATGGAGCCCGGACCGAAGACCATCTGCTGCGGGAAATTATCAAGCTCGACTCCTATAAAATTAAAGGACTGGGACCGTCTGTAGCCAGTATCTTATACTTTCTGCACCCTACGCTGATCCCACCATTCAATACTGCCATTGTAAACGGATTTAATTCGCTGTTTCGGGATAAAAAGAAACTTGGCAGCTGGCAGGAATACCTCAAATTGCGGGAAGTGCTGTTGGAAACAAACCGTACATTCTGTTCCGAACTTTCAACCGACCAGGGTGCGCTTGCAGGACTCCTCTTCGAAGTAGGCATGCAAAAGATGGTGCTGGGAGGCGATGAGTACCTTTCGCAGACCGAACGGGGAAGATTGGAGAGGATGATCGAAAAACGACATGCCGAGGTAACTGCCGAACGGGCGGAGGAAAACCTGCACACAGAGATGCAATACCACCTGCTCAAGATTGGCAATGCACTTGGGTATGATGTTACACCCGCATCCAATGACCGGTCCCGGTGTTTCCAGGACCAGAGCTTTTCTTTTATCAGCCTGCCCCGGTTTCCTTCCTTTGATCTGGATCCGGATACCTTGAACACCGTTAAGCTATTGACGTTCTTTGGTTTGAGAAAGGTACCAATAATGTGGTCGCTGCTTTCGAAGTTGAGAAGAGCACCAGTATCTATTCGGGCATTTTAAGGCTCGCCGACCTTAGTTATTCGATTGCCAATGGCGATGAAGTATTTTATCTGATTGTACCCGATAAGCGGGAAAAGGATGTCGTAGCGCAGCTGATGAGGCCGGCTATTCGGAACAACCGGATCTCCATCAAGTATATACTTTTTTCCGATCTTCGGAAACATTTTGACGCCTTGTGCACTTTTGGTGATAATCAGCGGATCATGGAAAAAATCGCCAAGGACGCTGCTGACCCGGTTCCAAGGGTTTAAGCGGTGCCCACATGCTATCTTTGCTTCAATCCTAAATTTTCTCCCTCATGAAGCGTATCCTATTTGCTTGTCTTGTTTCTGTTCTTTCTATTACTTCAGCAAGTGCCCAGTCTCGGGCTCAGGAAGAGGTTTGTTACAATCCGAACCTGTTGAAAGATACCACGAAGAAAAGCCTGAATGCAATGGCTGTTGGCGTTATCGATGGCGACAGTGTAAAAATCAGCTATCACTCGCCGGGTGTCCGTGGGCGGGTAATATGGGGTGGGCTGGTGCCCTATGACGAGGTTTGGGTTACCGGCGCACACAATGCGACCACCATCAATGTAGGGCGCCCTTTTTCCATTGGTGGAAAAAAAATACCAGCCGGGAAGTACGCATTGTTCACCATTCCAGGGAAAAAGGAATGGACCGTCATCATTAACCGGCACTGGAACCAGCACCTTACAAATGAGTATGATGCCAAAGACGACCTGGTGCGCTTTACGGTAAAGCCCAGGACCAATAGGCATACGGAGCGGCTGCAGTATACCGTAGAGCCTGCCAAGGCTAATATGGGCATTGTTTCCATTGCCTGGGAAAAGAGACGTATTGCGTTCCCGATTCAGTTGCAATAATCATGCAACTATAACGACATTAAATTCCGCTTTTTATATACAATCCCCGGCTGAACAGCCGGGGACTTTTTTGCTGTATAAGTGCGCTCAGCGACTGATCTATTGCAGCTGGAAATCAATCCCATCCGCCGGGATAGCTCAGCGGGTTGGGGCCTGAATATTGCATGTAGGCGTCAAAACATTGATAATATGAAAAGGATTTTTGTCTTAGGAGCCAGTGTCGTATGGCTGGCGGCCTGCTCGGGAAATGACAACCAGACCGCAACCACGGAGACCACAACGGAGACCGCTACCCATCAGGATACTTCAGGCGCCTCTTCCAACACTGCCGCGACTCCGACCAGTGGTGCAGACTTTCAAGGGGTTATGAGCAAGATGATGAGCGATATGCACGGTATGACCATGACCCAGGATCAGGATCACGACTTTGCAATGATGATGAAGGAACACCACGAAGGTGCCATCGAAATGTCAAATATTGAACTCAGCAGTGGCAGCAATGCGGAGCTGAAGCAAGTGGCGCAAAAGATTATTGACGACTCCCGTAAGGATATAACTGAGCTGGATGCATTTATGAAGAATCATCAGCCGAATGGCAAGTCTGACTTTGCCCAGAAATCGATGGAGCAGATGATGAAAGGCTCCTCAATGAATATGAACCATGGCGGCAGTGTCGATCAACAGTTTGCGATGATGATGTCGATGCACCACCAGCAGGGAATAGACATGGCACGTCTTTACCTAAAATCAGCCCGCTCCGCTGAGACAAAGAAAGTAGCGAACAATACGATTCAGGCAAACACGGAAGACAATAAGAAGCTGGCCAAGTTCCAGAACGGCAACTCCGGAACAGATATGCCGGGGCACAATATGAATGGAATGTCCGGTCACGATTCCATGAGCCACTAAGTCATGAAGCGGGTCGCACGTTTTTCACTTGCACTTCTTTACCTGGTGTTCACCACCGGCGCGACCCTGCACACCCATATCTGCATGGGTGATACTGTTTCGACATCACTTTTCGCTGATCAGGACGGGCCTTGTAGCAAATGTGGCATGGAAAAGCATGAGCAAGCCAACGATTGCTGCAAGGATGTGCCGACAACTTTAAAGGTCACCGACGACCATTATCCCGCCTTCGACGCGTACCCTACCCGTTCAAGCTGGGTGCTCTTAGAGCAGTGCCTGCCAGGTATAACGACGACCATTCATCCGGTGGCGATCGCCACGCCTAGTCGTTCATTTGCAGACTCAGGGCCGCCCGGACATTCTTCTGTCCCTCTCTATTTAATGATACGCGTTCTGCGTCTCTGACTTTTTTTTGTAAATCGCTCGTGGCGGTTATTAGTCCCAACGCACTTGCCCAGGCGCAGGTGACGTACCTATTATTTTCATCTAAAACCTTTATCATGGCCCACAATACCCTATTCCAGGCATGTATTGACGCATGCCTCCGCTGCGCGTCTGTTTGTAATCATTGCGCCTCTGCCTGCCTCCAGGAAGACGATGTAAAGATGCTCGTTCGCTGCATTCAGTTGGATCTCGAATGCGCTGCGATCTGCAACGCGGCCGCCCAGGTAATGAGCCTCGGGGGGACATTATCCAAAGACCTCTGCCGGGTTTGCGCTGAAATCTGTGACGCCTGCGCCGCAGAATGTGAGCAACATGCACAACACGGCATGGAACATTGCCGCGAATGTGCGGAGGCCTGTCGCCGTTGCGCAGATGAATGCAGAAAGATGGCTCCATAGCCACACTGTTTCCTGACCCTGGGAAGGCATCCATAGGGGTGTCTTCCTTTCAAACATTTTCCGATGAACACCTTGCGACATATTTTTCTGGCGTTATTTATTTTTTGTGCCGTCCGATTGAGCGCCCAGCATGATCATGGGCAAATAGCAGCAAAAGTCGATTCCGGCGGACGGTCTCAACAGCGTACCCTACGGCGTATGGGCCCGGTTGTCGAGTATCACCTTTATGTAAAGGACACCACTGTTAATTATACCGGGCGGAAACGCAAGGCCCTCGCCATCAACGGCTCCATTCCTGCCCCGACCCTCCGGTTTACGGAAGGCGATTCGGCAGTAATCTATGTTCATAATCTCTTGCCCGAGGAAGTGTCGATCCACTGGCACGGTATTCTGCTTCCCAACGAGGAAGATGGCGTACCGCTGCTCAACACCACGCCCATCCGCCGCGGCGAGACCTACATATTTCGGTTCCGCATCATCCAAAGCGGCACCTACTGGTATCACTCCCATACTGAGTTCCAGGAGCAGGTTGGTTTGTACGGCTCTATGGTGCTGCAGCCGGCTGTTCCAAATACGTCCCGCCCGAAAGCTGAGGAAGTGCTGCAGATTTCCGATTGGCGGGACGAACGGCCGGGCAGCATTATGCGCTCTTTAAAGAGACGGCAGGAGTGGTATGCCATCAAGAAGAAAGGGGTGCAGAGCTGGGGTGAAGCTATCGTCAAGGGACATTTCGGCGATAAAGTGCAGATGGAGTGGACCCGCATGCCCGGCGCCGATGTCAGCGATGTGTATTACCCGGTTCAGTTGATGCACGGGAAGCCGGTTCAAACGTTTAAAAAGTACAGGAAGGGCGACTCCGTCGTTCTGAGGGTCATCAATGGCTCCGCCGCAACTTACTATTGGCTCCAATATTCCGGTGGTAAGATGACCGTCATCGCGGCTGATGGCATTGATGTTCGTCCTGTTGACGTGGATAAATTGCTGATCGCTACCGCAGAAACCTACGATGTGATTATCCGCATTCCTGATAACGGCCAGTATGAATTCCGGGCCACAGCACAGGACATTACTACCCAGGCCTCCGCCTTCTTCGGTTCGGGGCCGCAGGTGAAAGCTAAGGATATCCCGAAGCTGGATTATATGGTGCTGATGAACGAAATGAACAGGATGACCTGGATGATGAAGGGGATGGGGATGAAGATGAAGATGGGCCTTTACATGAAAATGCCGGAAATGGATATGTCATCCATGGGGGGGATGTCCGGGATGGGAAGCATGCCGGGTATGAACGGGATGAACCATGCCGGCACCACAGGTCACGATACATCTATGTCCACGAGCATGCCTGAAAGGCACTCCATAGATACTACCGGCAGGCGCCCGGACTCAGTCCGGCAGCCGGGCGTAATGGATCATTCCAATATGCCGGGGCACACCCCGACTACGACGACGCCTACACCCGTTGCAAAACCAAAGGCAGCTACCACAGGTACAGCGCCTAAGAGCGCCACCCCTGCAAGGAAGCCACCTGTAAAGAAAACACCTGTCAGGAAAGCGCCGGTAAAAAAAGCTCCGGTGAGGAAGGCGCCACCAAAGCGACCCGCCCCGAAGAAAGATCCGATGCAAGGGATGGATCACAGCAAGATGCCCGGGATGAAGATGAAAATGGCCCCCGATTTTTCCCGTCAACGCGGACCGATGGAGCCGGGTTTGAACACTTATCTTTTGGTGTCTGGTACACTGCACGGCAAGCCCATCGTGGATACACCTCCGAAGAAGCCGCAGCCGGCGGCAGATCACTCCGGGCATCCGGGCATGGCAATGCCCGGTAAACGGCAGGACACCATACCCCCGAAGGCGCAACCGATGATGGACCATTCAGAGCATGCGGGCATGCCGATGCCGTCCGGACGCAACGATACGACCAATCCTTCCCAAACGGCACCGGGCAGCATGCCAACGGAAAGTACGCCGATGGGCAGTATGCCGGGGCATGCCGGCATGAGCGGCATGGGCGCGACCGGCGATACTTCCCGAAGCTTCATGTTGCAACATATGATGACCGATATGCCGCTCACGGGATTTGATTTTCCGCCTGGAAACGGAAACGATGTCGTATTATCCTACGATATGTTGCGCTCCGATAGCGTCACGACATTGCCCGCGAATAGGCCCTGGCGCGAGATTGAGCTTACGCTGTCTGGAAATATGCAGCGCTATATCTGGTCCATCAATGGCAAGACACTGGCCGAGCAGGACTTCAAAGTAATGATCCGTCGCGGCGAGAACGTGCGTGTTGTTTTTACGAATGCCACCATGATGGAACATCCGATTCACCTCCACGGGCACTTTTTCCGGGTGATCAACCGCCAGGGGGGATACTCGCCGATGAAGCATACATTCAATATCAAAGCAATGGACGTGCAGGTCATCGAATTCGCTGCGACGGAAGAAAAGGATTGGTTTCTGCATTGCCATACACTCTATCATATGATTTCGGGCATGGCCACCATCTTCAGCTACGAGGGAACGGAGTCGGCAGTCCAAAAGGCGTTTACGCATGATTTTCAAATGTTCAAGCGGATGCATGGCAACCGCTACTATCCCTGGGGTGACCTGTCCGTTCATAGCCAGGGGATATTCGGTTCCTTCTTTCTTTCTGGCCCCCGCTACCAGTTGAATACCGAATTCCGCTATGACTACAAAAAGGGATACGAAGTAGAGCCGCGGCTGCAGCGCTTCCTTGACCGGCGCCAGTACTTTTCCGCCTTTATCGGTGCCGACCTTGAGCGGGAAACGGCTGACCAAGGCAAAGCCTTACCACAGGAGCGAAGCACCCAGGCGGGGACCGTTGGTTTGATCTATACACTTCCTTTCTTTATTGATGTGGAAGGGCGCGTAGACACCCGGGGGCGGTTCCGCCTCGAGTTTCGACGGGAGGATCTGCCGCTTACCACCCGCACCCGGCTTGACTTCCGCTGGAATACCGATAAGGAATTTGGCATCGGTGCACAGTATATTGTGACGAAATACCTGGCAATTTCTACCAATTATGACAATGAGTACGGTTGGGGCGCAGGATTGACCTTTATCTATTGACAAGAATTTGAACATGGAACACCATCCGACTAGGAAAAAAAAGCGATGGGGACGAAAGATCCTGATTGGACTTTTCGCTGCATTCATTCTTATTCAGTTCTATCGGCCGCCGAAAAATCTGGGCGAGGTCATGCCGGCAGCCGGGGGACTCATCCACGCTGTCGCCGTTCCCGACAGCGTCCAGGCGGTATTGGTTACTGCCTGCTACGACTGCCACTCCAACCGGACCCGGTATCCGTGGTATGCTGAAATCAGCCCGGTAAGTGTTTTTTTAGCCAATCATGTGCGTGAGGGAAAAAAGGAGCTGAACTTTTCGGAGTTCGGCTCCCTTTCTCCGCGCCGGATGCGCAGTAAACTATCAGCCATCACGGAGCAGGTTGAAGAAAAAGAGATGCCCCCGCGATCTTATGTGTGGATACATCGCGATGCGGATTTGTCCGAAGAACAACGCAGGCTTCTGATCGCTTGGACAGACAGTACGCGTCGATTCCTAGAAGACCGGAAATAGCGGCTTTTTTTAGTCAATCCCTCGGCCCTCCGACTTTGGTGCATGTAGCATTCTCATTCCGGCACGGAATGGACCATTCCGGAAACAGATGCGGGTCAAATGGGAATTCCTATACGCCTAATTCTCAAGCGTTTGCAAATCGATGGTTTTATTTGATGCCTGCTTTTTGTTAAACAGGATGTAAACGAAGGAAAAAAACTGCCCGTTTCTCGGTTCAATCCATCCCATAACCTAATTTTGTTGACGGCATTTGCCTAATTACTTGAAAAAGCTCATTTTATTTTTTACGCTACTCGTTTACATGACCAGCACGGTTGGGGCTACCGTGCATGTACACTATTGCATGGACCGGGTTGCAGGTTGGGGGTTTTCATCCCCGGAAGATAAAGCCTGCAATCAGTGTGGCATGGATACAGAAGCATCCAAAGATTGCTGTAAGGATACAAAGGCGGAGGTAAAACTCAAGGCGGATCAAAAGCAGTTTTCTTCGAGTGACCTGAAGATTGCAGCGCCGCACATTATTGCGCCTGTATTTAATCCCTACGGTGATTTTCTGGTTGTCAGCACGCCTGTGCGTGCGTATCCGTTCGCCCATGGACCACCGCTACTAGGCAACCTGCCTATTTATTTGCGGACACGCTCCCTGCTGCTCTGATATTGCTTGCCTGGCATTCGCCGGGCTTTCTGGCGTTCTTCGGTCTGATCTTGCGTACTTTTTTCTCTTTTAAAATCATAACAACATGAAACCTGCTTATTTCAGCATGGCGCTTGGCCTTGCCCTCTTTGTGTCTGCCTGTAACAACGATTCAACTTCGCCCGGTGGTACCGCCACCGCAAATTCCGACCAGAGTGATAAAACCGGTACTACCGCAGTTCCTGCGGAAACTGCAAAGGGTAATTCTTCCGTAAATGCTATTGTCGGTCACTATATGCATGTCAAAGACGCATTGGCGGGTGACAACGGAAGCGAGGCTGCTGCTGGCGCAAAGGCCATGGTCGCTGAACTTTCCAAGGTGGATGCTTCCGGGTTTACGCAAGAGCAGCAAAAAACATATGCTGATGTCTCCGATGACCTTAAGGAAATGGCAGAGCATATCGCGGAAAGCGCATCCAAGATCGACCATCAACGAGAGCATTTTGTAATGATGAGCGATGACGTGAAAGCGCTCGTCAAGTCGTTCGGGTGGGACGCCCCCCTGTACGTAGGGCATTGCCCAATGGCTAATGGCGACAAAGGGGCAGATTGGTTGAGTAAGGAAGAGGCTATTTCCAATCCGTACATGGGTAAAAAAATGCCAAAATGTGGCAATGTCAAAGAAGTTATCAAGTAACATCTAATACTAAAATCTAAACACCTTTTATGAACAATCGCATTTGGGCGTTCTTCCTCCTCGGCGGCGTCGTACTATCGACGGCTTTTTTGGCTTCCTGCCGTAAGCACAAAATGGATATGGACGATGACATGTCCGGAATGGGAGGCATGGAGAAGAATTTTAACTTTCCTGCCGTTTTTGTAGTGAATGGTGAAAGTAATTCCATCAGTGTGATCCGCATGTCGGACAATGTAGTGGTGGACAGCATCGCACTGGCGATGCCCGGAATGGGAAGTATGGGAATGTGGCCCCATCATATATCGCTGTATTCCTCCGGCAACAGCCGTCGCCTGGCGGTCGCGCTCCCTGGGATGGACCTGAGTGCCGGGCATGGCGGCCAAACCGGTGGCATGGCAGGTGCACTGATGGTATTGGACGCTGAGAAAGGCACCATGCAGAAGTCTTTATCGCTGCCGGATATGAACCACAACGCTACCTTCTCTCCGGATGGGTCCGAAATCTGGACTTCGCAAATGAATTCCGGCAAAGTGCTGGTTTACGACGCGCAGACTTATGCGCTCAAGAATACCATAACAGTAGGTGCAGATCCGGCAGAAGTAACCTTTTCCTCGGGTGGGTCAAAAGCCTATGTGGCAAATGGCGGCGATGACAACGTAATGGTCATCAACCCGGCTTCAAAGACGGTGACGGCAACAATACCCGTAGGTGATGAGCCGGTGGCAGCCTGGGTAGGTTTCGACGGGAAAATGTACGTAGACAACGAGATGGGCGAAACGGTCAGTGTGATTGATGTAGCGACAAACGCAGTTGTGCAAACAATTAGCCTTGGGTTCATGCCGGGCAGCGTGGCGCACAACCTTCAGAAAAATGAGCTTTGGGTAACTGACCCCGACAATGGTAAGGTTCATTACTGGAACCGAAGTGGAAATCAGTGGGTGCACGGGGGGGTGTTTGATGCTGCGGCCGGGGCCCATGCGGTTGCTTTTACTGCTGACGGCACTGTAGCCTATGTGACAAACCAGATGGCACGTAGCGTTTCCGTAATAAATGTCAACACCCACAGCAAGATCCGCGATGTTGCAGTAGGCCTTAAGCCTAATGGTATCCTGATTAAAAACTAACATTCCACTATCAAATAAAGAAACAATGAAGTATTTTCAACTAGCCCTGATCGCTGTATTTCAACTGGTAGCAGTATCCGTATTCGCTCATGAGAAAGTAGACAGCTTCAAGGTGTCAGGAAATTGCGGGATGTGCAAGCATCGTATTGAAAAAGCAGCGCGCATCAGCGGTGTTAAGGAAGTAGAGTGGAACGACGAAACAAAAATAATGCAGGTGACTTTCAATGCTGACGTTGTGTCGTTGGAGGACATTCAGCGGAAAGTTGCGTCAGTAGGTCACGACACCGACAAATTTAGGGCTGATGATGCCGTCTATAAGAAATTGCCCGGCTGCTGCCGCTATGAACGAAAGTCCGTAGAAACCAAAGGCTAACCGAAGCCCTATTTCCGGGCCGATGAAACACATCTAAGGGCCGCTGGTTGCAGCCGGCGGCCCTTTACTTAATCTTTTATTGTCGAAAAGGAAATTCGATCGGCAATACAATGAAGGGCGTTTTATGGTACATAAGATTATTGAATGGTCCTTGCGCAACCGCTACATTGTTTTGGCACTGGCCATTGGTTTGTTCGTTTGGGGGGGCGTCAGCGTCAAGCGCAATCCTATTGATGCGATCCCTGATCTTTCCGAGAATCAGGTTATCGTTTTTACGGAATGGATGGGACGCGCTCCTCAACTGATCGAGGATCAGATAACCTATCCATTGGTCACTAACCTCCAGGGCCTGCCGCGTATCAAGTATGTACGAGGAACTTCCATGTTTGGTATGAGTTTCATCTATATTATTTTCGAAGACGACGTAGACGTGTACTGGGCACGGTCGCGCGTGCTCGAACGGCTGAGTACGCTGAGTCAAACGCTTCCGCAAGGCGTTACCCCCAGCCTCGGGCCCGATGGGACAGGCGTTGGTCATATTTTATGGTATACGCTTGATGCGCCGGGTATGGACTTGGGCGAACAGCGCGCGATTCAGGACTGGTACGTCAAGTTTGCCTTGCAGAATGTACCGGGCGTCAGCGAAATTGCCTCCTTCGGCGGCTTTCAGAAGCAGTATTCTGTGGTGCTGGATCCCAATAAGCTGCTTTATTACAAGCTCTCGGTTCCCAATGTGATCGCTGCCGTCAGAAGCAACAACAATGAGTCCGGGGGACGAAAATTTGAGCTCAGCGATATCGGCTACATTATTAAGACATCTGGCTACCTGCAATCCATTGAACAGATCCGGAACATACCGGTCAAGAATGAAAGCGGCGTGCCGGTGCGGGTCTCGGATCTTGGTACTGTACAAATGACCGGTGAAAGCAGACTTGGTATTTTCGACCAGGATGGTACCGGAGAACGTGTAGGCGGTATTGTCGTGATGCGTTATGGAGAGAATGCGGACGAAGTGATCAGAGGCATCAAGTCAAAAATGGCGGAGGTTGCTAAAGGCCTGCCTGAAGGCGTCAAGTTTGATATTGTCTACGACCGCGGACAGCTCATTGAGGAGTCGGTCGAATCGATTAAACATACGTTGATGGAAGAAATGATCATGGTGTCGTTGATCGTACTTATTTTTCTCTTTCATTGGCGCAGTGCATTGAGTATCGTTATCCAGATACCCATTACGCTGGCCATCAGCTTTATCCTGCTGAACCTGTTCGGAATTTCCTCTAACATTATGTCGCTCACCGGTATCGCCCTTGCCATTGGGGTGATCGTGGACAATGGAATCATCATGAGCGAGAACGCCTATAAGCAGCTTGCTGAACGCTATGCGCTCTGGCAGCAACAGAAAAAAACATCAATCTGAAATTATGAAGTGGTTAAAAAGGCTTTTTCGCAAGCCCGAGAAATGGATATCGGATGAAGAACGGATTCAGATTATCGAGAACTCCAGCAAACAAGTGTCCCGCGGCGTTTTCTTCGCCACGGTCATCATTATCACGTCTTTCCTGCCGGTATTCATGCTAACCGGACAGGAAGGCAAACTGTTCCATCCGCTCGCATTTACCAAGACCTTTATCATGATTGTGGATGCATTCCTGGTGATTACACTCGCGCCGGTATTGCTGTCTTTTTTTATGAAAGGGCGCTTTCTTCCGGATACCGCCAACCCGGTGAACCGTTTTCTGGAGCGCGTTTATACGCCGGTGATTCGCGGTGTGTTGAAATGGCGGAAGACTACTCTTGCGATTAATATATTGGCGCTTCTGATCAGCATCCCCCTAGTGCGTAGCCTTGGTACTGAGTTTATGCCACCGCTGGATGAGCAGAGTATTCTGTTTATGCCGGTAACCCTACCGGATATTTCCAACGGCGAAGCAAAGCGCATCCTGCAGGTGCAGGATAAGATTATCAAGTCCGTACCGGAAGTAGACAAGGTGCTCGGTAAGGCCGGTCGTGCCAGTACAGCTACAGACAATTCCCCGATCAGTATGATCGAGACGATTATAATGCTTAAGCCGCGTTCAGAGTGGCGGCCCGGCATCACTAAAAGCGATATTGTTCAGGAACTTGACAATAAATTACAAATCCCCGGTGTGGTGAACGGTTGGACACAGCCGATTATCAACCGCATCAACATGCTTTCTACCGGTATTCGGACCGATGTGGGCGTGAAAGTTTATGGACAGAACCTTGACTCGCTCGCCGTGGTATCGGAACGAATAAAGGCAGCGCTGGAAGGCACTCCAGGTGTGTCAGATCTTTATGTCGAGCCGATAACAGGGGGGAAATATTTGAGCGTCAATATCCGTCGCGACGACCTTGCCCGGTATGGCATCAGCGTTGATGACGTCAACCAAACGGTGGAAACTGCCATCGGTGGAGCTTCGGTCGGCAGCACCATCGAGAAGCGCCAGCGGTTTTCGATCAGTGTCCGCATCGGGCAGGAGTTTCGTAACAGTGTGGAGCAGATCCGCCGGATACCACTTCAGTCCGCTTCGTTTGGCGAAGTACCCCTTTCCGCCGTAGCTGATGTGCAATTTGAGTCCGGGCCCCCGATGATTCAGTCCGAGAATGCACTGCTCCGCGGAGCCGTGCTGTTCAACGTCCGTGACCGTGATCTCGGAAGCACCGTGCAGGAGGCGATCGCAAAAATCAATAGTCAAAGAGGCATACTTCCGGAGGGCTACTTTGTGGAATGGAGCGGGCAGTACGAAAACCTGATTCGCGGAAAGCAAACACTGCTGATCATTGCCCCTATTGTAGTCCTGATTATCTTTTTCTCCTTATACTTCGCGTTCCACTCGGCGCGAGAGGCATTCCTGAGCCTTATTACCGTTCCCTTTGCATTGATCGGAGGCGCCTACATCATCTACTTCTGGGGTGTGCATCTTTCAGTCGCCGTAGCAGTCGGTTTTATTGCTCTTTTTGGTATTGCAGTAGAAACCGGTATTGTTATGGTGATTTACCTGAACGACGCGATGCAGCAGTTGATCAAGATCAAGGGAAATTCCAGCGAAACCATCACGCGGGAAGACTTGCGCCAATATGTCATCGCTGGTGCCGCAAAGCGCCTACGGCCAAAGCTGATGACCGTTTCGGTCTCCCTGTTTGGCCTCGTGCCAGTACTGTGGGCAAGTGGTGTTGGCACCGATGTAATGAAGCCGATTGTGCTGCCGATGATTGGCGGGGTATTGACTTCATCGACGCATATCCTGCTGGTTACCCCCCTTATCTTTTTGATGACGAAAGAATATGAGTTGCGTAAACATGGAAAACTTGAGGTTTATGATGTGCATCATTAAGCTGTTTGGTGCAGCTATGTTGCTTTCGATTGGAGCGCTCGCGCAAGGCCCGGTATTGCCGCTGGATAGCGTTCTTTCCCGGATCGAGCGCAACAATATGCAGCTGCATGCTTTTGAGCTTCGGGCGCAGGCTTTCCGTTATAGCGCTGATGCCGCGACGGCCCAGATGGCACCGATGGTCGGACTAGGGACGTTTATGACTCCTTATCCGGGCCAAATGAAAATGGAGCCCAGTGATGCAGGTCAATTGATGCTGCGGATAGAACAGGATATTACTAATCCCTCCAAGCTGAACGCTCGCAAACGATATATTGAGTCGCAGGCGGCCATTGAGCAAGCAGGGAAAGCCGTTACCTGGAACGATTTGCGGGCGGAGGCAAGACGTCAGTATTATACCTGGCTGGTTGCAAGGCAGCGTATCTCCGTGCTGGAACGCAACGAACGGATTATGGTCACCATGCGGAAGATCGAGGAGGTACGCTATCCCTATAACCAATCGCAGCTCGGGGGTATTTATAAGGTCGATGCACGGATCGAAGAGAACCGGAACATGATTCGGATGCAGCAGGGGGAGATTGCCCGTGCGCATGCTTACCTGAATGGACTCATGAACGCTCCGTACGATTTCCAGTTTACGGTCGATACTACGCTTTCTGTAACTGCAAGTTCAGTAGCGGTGGATACGGCTTACCTCGCGGCCGCCCGCGGGGATATCCGGCGCATGGATGCCAATATCCAAAGCATGCGTCTTGATATCGAGTCGATGAACCGGCAGCGGCGTCCAGATTTTAAGATTCAGTACGATCATATGTATCCGCTTGACGCCATGATGCCCAATCAGTATAGCGTCATGGCCATGGTTTCCATCCCCATTGCGCCTTGGGCTTCCAAGATGTATAAATCAGGCGTTAAAGGCATGCAGCTCAACATTCAGGCAATGGAACAAGAGCGAAAGGCAATGCTGATCGAGTCGCAAGGCATGGCCTATGGTATGAAGGCGGAGATCGCAACTATGGAAAGACGCATCCGGGGGCTTGAAGAGACGGTAATTCCACAAATGCAAAAGGCCCTGGATGCCTATTATATCAACTACCAGGAAAATAAAATCCAGCTTCCGGTAGTGCTTGACGCCTGGGAGGCGTTGAACATGCTTCAAACGCAGGCGCTGGAGGAAAAACTCCGGCTTTACCAAATGATCGCAGACTATGAGAAATCACTATATCGCTAGTGCGTTGGTTTTGATGCTTTTTTTTCTGGTTGCTGGCTGTAAGGACCAAAAAAAGAAGACGGGTGGAATGGCTTCCGATCACAAAGTGGAGTATACCTGCCCCATGCATCCGCAAATTATTCGTGACCAGCCCGGTAAGTGCCCGATCTGTGCTATGGACCTGGTGGAAAAAGGGATGGGGACTTCGGAAATGGAAGGGGATACGGCTTTGGCAAGCCTTTTAAAGCCGGTGAATGAACAAGTCGTAGCTGATGTTGCCACTGTTCGTCCCGAAAGCGGCACACGGATTTTCTCTTTGCCGGCGCAAGGTGTCGTCACCTACGATACCCGAAATAAAGTTACTATCTCAAGCCGTGTCAGCGGGCGGATCGAGCGACTCTATATACGCTACAATTTCCAGCCGGTACGTAAAGGTGAGCTGATTATGGAGATCTATTCCCCAGACCTGGCAGCTGCGCAGCGGGAGTTATTATTTATCGCTGAATCGGGTGGAGATGCATCCCTGCTTGCAAGAGCCCGGCAACGACTATCTCTGCTGGGGATGCAGGAGGGGCAAATACGGCACGTATTGCAGAGCCGGCGCATTTTGTACCGGGTGCCGGTCTTTAGCACGGTAAGCGGGTATGTTCTGGAGCAGGGATCAGCTCTGAGCGCTCCTCAGGCAAGCGTTGGCACCGGTGCGTCGGCAGGTAGTGCCGATGGTATGGGGTCAATGGGAGGCGGAGCTGCTGAGCCCGCGATTGCGCCTTCGGGCGGCGGCGTATCATCCGGAAGTGCAACGAGTTTACTGTTGCGGGAAGGACAATACGTCGGCGCCGGACAAACGGTTTTTTCGGTGTATCGGGACCAGAATCTCGTTGCCGAGTTTGCCCTCCAACCAGCCTTGGCCGCTTCGGTAAAACGTGGACAGAAGCTGGTCTTCTTTAAGTCCAATGACCCTGAGTCCGTGTACACAGGTTCTATCGGCTTGATTCAGCCGACCTACCGGGCGGGAAGTAGCTTTACGCTTGCCAGAGTGTATACAGCAGACAGCAGACTTCGGGTGGGACAACTGGTCACAGCGCGTATTCCAGTGCTGAATAGGGGGTGGTGGCTACCCTCCAGTGCCGTAGTGGACCTGGGTGGGCGGCAGGTGGTTTTTAGGAAAGATGGCCGCGTTTTCGCCCCCGTTGAAGTGAAGGTCAGTCTTTCCGCTGAGGATCTTGTACTCATCGAAACCGGCGTATCCGGGTGGGAGGTTGCCCGAAATGCAGCCTACCTGGTCGATAGCGAAAGCTTCATCCGATTGCGCAACTCGTTATCTAATCAACAGCCTAACAACTAGTCTACATGCGTATCTTTTTTTCATCACTGGTGTTGCTTCTGCTGTTTTGGGGCTCTTCCTGCGAGTCGAAGAAAACACCGCAGGCCGAAACTGCTGCGAAGAAGCAAACTTATACGTGCCCGATGCATCCTCAGATCGTTCGCACCGAGCCCGGCACCTGCCCGATCTGCGGTATGGACCTTGTTCCCTTCGACAAAACAAATCAGGAAAAATCGCTCACCCTGGGGAGAAGTCAGCAAATGCTTGCAAACATTCAAACCATGGCGGTCGGAACAGGAAATCTGAGCACTGTGACCCGGCTCAACGCCCGTTTGACGGTTAGCCCGGAGGGGACCCGCTTTGTGTCGGCGCGCGTGGCCGGCCGCATCGATCAGCTGTCCGTACGCCAGACCGGTGATCCCGTACGAAAAGGTCAGGTTCTTTACCGTATCTATTCGGAGCAGCTCCAGGCGTTACAACAGGAGTACCTGGTTTTGGCGGCACAAGCGGCAGCCTTTCCCAGCGACGCCCGGTTCAGAGAGCTAGCCTATGCAGCCCGGCAAAAGCTGCTTTTGTATGGCCAGGCAGAAGGCCAGGTTCAAAAACTGCTTCAATCCAAAAAAGTTGACCCAAACGTCATTTACCTCGCCCCCGCTTCCGGGATCGTTGCTGAGCTCAGTGTCACGGAGGGCCAATACGTAGCTGAGGGCGGACCGATCATGAAGCTGGAAAGCTACCAGCAGGTGTGGGTCGAAGCCGACGTTTATCCGCGGGAGGCTGAGCGGATCCGAAACGGACAGCGTGTTCAGGTACTGGTGGCCGGATCCGAGGAAGAGCCCGAGGAAATGGTTGTGAGTTTTGTCACACCAGCCGTTCAGACTAATACACAGGTAGTCCAGATAAGGGGTACGATAAGTAACCGGGGCGGGCGTTTCCAACCCGGTATGCAAGTAGTTGTCCTGTTGCCTGGTGAAAAATCTGCGGGCAGCAAGTTGACCCTTCCCATCGATGCGGTTATTCGGGACGGAAACAAGGCCCACGTATGGCTGCAGGTCGACAGGGAAAAGTTTGTCCCGAAGCCGGTAACCACCGGCGCAGAAACAGCCGAGCAGGTCGAAATACTGACGGGATTGACGGCCGGTGAGAAAGTAGTTACTTCCGGGGCTTACCTACTTTACAGCGAGTATATATTGAAAAAAGGAAAAAACCCTGTCGATGCGAATCAGTAAAAAACCAGCGATGATTTTTAATCAATTTTTTTTAAGACGATCAATGGTTTCTTGTTTGATCGTCTTTAGTGCACTGTCCGGTTGTCAATCGAATCAGGCACCAGCGACAGCCGCCAAGCCGAAGACGGATTCGTCGGTTGTCCAACGGGTAGGAGGCAGTAAAATGGTTCCGGTAATCCAAGAGGATCTTTTGCATGCTATCTATCCGCACTATCTGGAAGCCGAAGAGGCGCTGGTGCAGGGAGATGTGGCATCCGCACGGCTTTCGGCCAGCACAATCGAAGCCGGCGCGCGGGCATATCCAGGCGGCGGGCAACTTGCATCAGCTGCCAACCGCATGCTGAATGCAGCTTCCTTGTCTGCGCAGCGCCAGGCCTTTGCCGCATTAAGCGAGGAGCTGATCCGTCACGTCGAAGCCGCCGGGGTGGCAGGAGCGCCGCTATTTGTCGCCTATTGTCCAATGGCACGCGATGGAGCCGGCGCCGCCTGGTTGACTTCGATGCCTGTTGTGCGGAACCCCTACTACGGATCGGAGATGCTTACGTGTGGAGAAATCCAGGATACAATCGGAAAGCGCAACACTACTCCTTGAGTGCATTGCATGCCGAAGTTTGTCGCGGTTCAATGACGTCAATCATTTCGACGGCCACGCATACCGCATCCGGCAATAAGTAACCGCCTAATTCCAAGGCAGGGAACCGAAATGATGATGCTTCGAATTGCCGCCGCGCTTCTGGAAACAGCGCGCAACAGCCCAAGCTTTATGAGCAGGAATCTAAAACCCGTCAATTATGGCCAAGAGCCGACACTTTTATATCCGGAAAGCACATCGTTACCTGGGAGTGCTGTTGGGGATGCAATTTTTGTTCTGGACAATCAGCGGGCTTTATTTTAGCTGGAGCGATATAGACGAAATTCATGGTGATCATCAGCGCCGGAAACCACGGGCATTTTCCGGAACGCAACAATTCGTCTCGCCTGGTACGGTGCTGCAGCTGCTTGAGGTTCCCGTCGATTCACTGCAATCTATTCAGCTGCTGCCCCTTTTGGATCGTGCGCATTATGGCATCGCCTTTTATTCGGGCGGGACGTTGCACCGGGTCCTTGCCGATGCTGCAACCGGCATCACACGTCCTCCCGTAACCCGTGACGAAGCGATACAAATCGCTTCGGAGAGCTTTTCTGGCCCGTGGGCAGTGCGCAAGGTGCAACTGCTTACCGAAACGGGTGGACACCACGAATACCGCGAACGGCCGTTGCCGGCCTGGGCCGTGCAATTCGAGCACCCGACCCGGACCACAGTCTATGTATCGGCCGCATACGGGAAAGTGGAAACTTTCCGGAATGATCGGTGGCGAATTTTTGACTGGCTCTGGATGACGCATACCATGGATTACCAGGGGCGCGACAACATAAATAACTGGCTGTTGCGGATATTTTCTGTGTTCGGACTCGTTACAGTGATTTCCGGCTTTGTCCTTTTCGGAATTAGTTCCCGGGTTTTTCGGAAGCGAAAGCGAAAAACCATTCCCCACCCGCTTCAGAAGATCTAAATTTGAGATATTACTGAAATTTCCAGTCATGAGAATTTTGCCCTATGCCTTATTTGCCGTTGTGCTGCTCGCTTGCAATAAGAAAAGCAGCAATCCGGATTCCGCTGAAGTGCTTTCCGGTTCCGACTTGGCCGCCTCACAGGCGATGACTAATGCGCTCTCCGGAGCCCGTACTGCACTTATGGGCCTGACAACAGCTACTACCAATGTACAGCGGCACCATCACGACAGCGCCTATCATCATCAGGACTCGCTCTTTTGGGTGCATCATCAACACTACCAGCATGGCACTTACGTGCATGACGATCATAGCCACCACTGGACGAGCTACGACCCGAACATCCACCACCAACATCACTACCATCATCCTTATCTCGGGCATGCAAATGATTCACTGGTAACCGGTCCTTCCAACCACAGCCACAATAATCACGACGGCCACCACCCAGGTCATAACTTCAACCACCACCACACCTTGGATTCACTACACCAGGTGCACAATCTGCACCATCCCTGAGTTTTTTCACCAATAAGCACATGCGCGGACATGGGTGTTGCAAACCTTAGCAAGCAATCGTTGCTGAAGAATACTGGTGGCTAAACCACATCTTTTGCGGGTGGCATAGTTATTATGCTGGTTTGCTAATCAGAAATGTAACACTATGAAAAAGTTATTGCTTCCGCTTTTTGCACTGCTCTTCTTTAGCGCCTGTAAAAAAGACAATGATGAGGCAACCGGCCCCCAGTTACAGGCTCACGATCAGAACGAGATGATGCGGGTAATGCACCAGATGATGAGCCGGATGGACACTATGCAGATGTCGAACGATCCGGAGATTGATTTCTCGAAGATGATGCGGATGCATCACCAGGGAGCAATCGAAATGGCAAATGTCGAGCTGCAGAAAGGCACAAACGATAGCCTGAAGCGCTTGGCCCAGAAAATAATTACGAAACAGCAGCAGGAAATACAGGAGTTCAATACGCTTCTGGCTACACTGGCAGTCGATAACATGGACATGGCCTTCGCGATGGAGCTGATGGAAACCATGGAAAAGGGGGGCGGTGTTGCTGATGTTCAACTTATAACCGGCGATACTGACAATGACTTCGCTACATTGATGATCGTTCACCACCAGGAGGCAATTGAAAATTCATCCGCTTATCTGCACCACAGCAACAATACGCAATTGCGTGCGATGGCTGAGCGGATGATCGATGACCAGATGGAGGAAATACAGGAGTTGACGAACTGGATTCGCGCCAACCGAAGATAAATTAGTAAATTGTGTGATGTGCAGCCCCGGTGAGGAAACCAGCTACGCATATGCACATGAGACGTGTTGAGTGCCCCTTTCCAGGGGCACTCTTTTCGTAAAACTTGGGCCTGTTTCGCCGTTGGCCATCGGTTTTCAGGGAAAGGCACGATGGCTATGAGTCGATTTGCGATGAAGCGCTTGAAGCGCTATGTCTTCTAAAAGGAAGATTATCTTAGAGGCGAATATTATTAAATACTTTCAAAGGGAAGGTTTTTTCGAACACGAACCAGCCTAGCCCTAAAAATACCTTTTGATCTCATGAAGAACTTCCTCTGTTTTTTTGCCGCCATCCTTTTTGCTGCACCACTTCTTGCACAGCGCAAAGATGAGAATGAGATTAAAGCGATACTCCAGGCGTACAAAACGAAGTTGGAGCAACTGGACACATCGGGAATCACCCCCCTTTTTGTTTCCGGCGCAAAGGTATACGAAGGCGGCACCGACGAAGGCGGGATCCAAAGTTACCTGGGTCACCACCTGGGTCCGGAGCTAAAAGCGTTCAAATCCTTTACCTTTTCCAATTATCAGGTTGACGTCGTGCTCAATGAGGATTATGCGTATGCCACCGAAACTTATCTGTATACGATTGTGCTCGCTAAGGACGATAGCGTGATTAAAAGCAAAGGGGTAGCAACAACCGTCTTGCGAAAAACCCGCCAGGGATGGAAGATTGCTTTGACACATAGCTCTTTTCGAAGGGCTAAGTAGCACGGTTTCCAGAGTTTGTTTCGCTCAGAACTGAAAATGTTGAGCCAACGTGTTTGCAGAGATTGGAAGTTGATGTTCCGTGAATTTCCTTGTGTATCAACGAAGACGGTGTAAACCCCTGCTTTTTCCGAGAAAGCGAAATCCATGGTAGCCGGTTACAATGGCCGTATTCACATCTTTTAGTCGAATCGAGCAGTGAGCAGGGTGTCCCATATCGGGCATTTGAATCTTTCCGTTATTCCATTCGTTTTCTTTCGGATCAAATCTCATGTTCCACAGCACTTTATTTCCGATGGCCGTTGTGCTACCTTTCTGAACCACTATTTTTCCAGTATAGTACGGTGCTTCATTGTATACCTGTATCCTTACAGAGCCGTCCTCCAGCTCCCAAGTGCCGAGAAGAGCATCACCTGTCGACTGCGCTTTCAGACCGGAAACCCACAACAGAGCAATGATCAGGCTGGTAGTCTTTGCGCTTTTTTGCACAGTTTTGCTAAACGGATAGAGTAACTGCTTCCAATAGGTCTTCGAAAAATTTCGCTCTTCTGCGATCCCGATCGATCCCAGGCGCTGACGTGCCTTTGGATTATCATAAGCGGTTCCGAATAAATAGTCCCATACTGTCAGCCATGCACCGAAGTTTACCTGCGCGTCTTTATAGTCTGCCCGATGATGCCAGCGATGGAGCTCCGCTACACAAAAGATTCTTCGCAGTATCCCGGCTTTGTAGTCAAAGTTGGTGTGTTGCAAAAACATGTTGACAGCGAGAACAGCCAATGCCGCTACAACTACTTGCTGTGGCACACCGATAAGCAAGCAGACAATAATACCCGGTCCACCTTCCAGTATTTGGTGAAGCGCATGCCGCTTCTCCCCATTCAGAAAATAGAGTCTTTCGGAGCTGTGGTGAATCGCGTGGAGTGGCCAGAGGACCAGGTATTTATGACTTAAGAGGTGAACGATGTAGAGAAAGAAATCGATGATCGTCAGGGCGAATATGACCTGTATCCATATGGGTGCGTTGACCGGGAACCAATTTAAGACCGGAAGAAAAGCGGATGGCCAAACAAAAAGGTACTGTGCCAGTAGCTTAATTAGGTAGTTCACGATATAATAGGTCAGGTCGAGGTTCCTGTCACCATTGCCTCGGAGCCATTCCTTATCGTATGGAATCCATTTTTCAAGTAGTAGCATGATGATACCAAATGAAAGAATAATGGATAGGCAAAGCCACGGGTAAAGAGGGCCTATCGTCATCCCCCTGACTAACACAATGAACGAAGTCAATACGGCAATCGGATAAAAGGAATATTGTGTGATTTGCTTCATTTCAGCTTTTTAGCAAAGCTGCTCCGATTGAGGAGAAACTACTTGAACAAACCTGCTATTCTTGGTGCAACACTCACACAGTCTCTTTCAAAATAATACCATAGGGCGGTGTCGGACCACACCTTTATTGATGAACTTGGGGCCGTAGCCCGTTAGCGTGATGTTTTTGTACTACCGGTTTCGATGGTATGGGGTAAAATTTGCTCGTTTGTTTAGAGTCTTCTGAAACAAGCCTTCTGCATAGTTCGAAAATAGAAAATGCACAATTATTGTCATTGATCGTTCAGAGAAAACGCAACGTTCTTATTTTGAAGCTCATTGCGAACTATTGATCACTAATTGAAGACCGATCCGATGCAGCAGTATAATATTTTGTCAATCGTCGAGAAAGTGAATTTGTCGGGGTCATGGGAGAATGCCGAAAAGGTGCTCAATCAGGTAATTTCTCAATCGCAGCGGCCTATAGTCCTCTCATTTATCAACGCACATGGTTTTAACCTATGTCATTCTGACCCGGAATATTTTTCAGCTTTACTAAACGCAGATGTTCTTCTGCGTGATGGTAGGGGCATCGAAATGCTCTATAAAGGCATTGGTAAAAACCCAGGCGAGAACTTTTGCGGCACCGATTTTATTCCCCATCTACTAAGGCTTCGTCCTGGCGCCCGTGTCGCTTTGCTGGGGACCCGTCAGCCCTTTCTCGAAAAGGCTGCCCATGAGCTAGAGAAGATCGGGCTACAGGTTGTTTTATGTTGCGACGGTTTCCAGCTAAGCGAACATTATGCTGCTCTCGTACAAAGTCGGCAACCTGATATTGTATTACTGGGGATGGGAAATCCCAAGCAGGAAAAGGTCGCTGAGGCTTTACGGCAGGAGCTCAACTTCCCTGCCTTGTTGATTAACGGAGGTGCTATTATTGACTATCTGGGTGGAAAGGTTGCGCGTGCTCCGTTGCAGATGAGACGTATGGGTTTAGAATGGCTCTTTCGCTTATGGCTGGAACCTCGCCGAATGTTTAGACGGTATGTATTGGGTAACATGCACTTTTTGTGGCGTATGTTCCAAGTTAAACGCATGGTTTCGGCCACCGGAAAGGCCGATGCAGCGAACGGCTCCTTACAACAGCGAGCTGCCTGATCATACCACTTACTGTTCGCGCATTAGTGAGTTTAGTAGCTGTAGACCAAGCTTATCCAACACGAGAATGCCAGGAGTTATTTAAGCACTTCGGAAGGAGCAACACCGAACATATCAGTAAAGGTGCGGCTCAAATGCGCTCCATCCGAGAAGCCCGCTTCAAACGCAGCGTCTGTGAAGTTTGCTCCTTTCTGAATGGCCAGCATAGCCGTTTGTAAGCGGCACCAGAGTACGTAGCGCCGATAAGGAATACCGGTTTGGATTTTGAAAAGATGTGCAAAACGGCTTTCCGAAAGAAAGCATTTTGCTGCTACTGACTTAATTGAAGTCTGGTCCTGCAGTGATGAGCGAATATGGTCTATTGCAACTGTTATTCGGGGATCGACCGTATCGGCAAGAATAGGTTGGTGTCCTGCCAGAGAGTCAAGTAGGAATTGGACAGCTTCGTTCAGCTTCGGAACAACGCCGGGTGCGGTCGAACATGCCCATCCGCTCAAATGATCCATTACTAGATCAACGATGTGCATTGGAAGATGCCTCAAGCCGTACTGTTGTAGTTCTAGTTTTTTGACTAGTCGCATTGCGTCTTCGGTCTCCGCATCAAAATAGATGAAAAGAGTTGGTTCGGGGTTTCCGGTAAACTGGTGCTCAACGTCTGCTGCTATAGCACAAAACTGACTTTCTTCTGGATGGATACCATCTCGTGAAACACGAAAGGGCCGTTAAACGAAAGGATAATTTCAACCGCATGGTGCACATGTAATTGTGTTTTTACATCAGGTCGCGCGTACGCGGCCCAGCCCCCTTCTATGATAAAGTTGAATGGTCGATTCATTTCTCGGGTCGTGGTCTAATGTAAAGGTTTATTAGATCGGAAGGTAGTGAATGGCCTCATTTTCCAAATGAATGTCTGTCGCTCTTGTCTGAAGCTAATATTTAGAAAAAAGTTTTACCGATTTATTGGTATAATGTAATATTGCAATAGAATAGAAAGTATGGGGATCACTAAATCTGAAATGTATACGGCGAAGCAGAACGCTCTGGCAACGATGCTCAAGGCCATCGCGCACCCTGCTCGCATCGCCATCCTTCAGCACCTCATCAAAGCGAACGCCTGCATCTGCGGAGACCTGGTGGAGGAACTGGGCCTTGCGCAGGCGACGATCTCCCAGCACTTGAAGGAACTCAAAGCCGCGGGCCTGATCCAGGGAACCGTGGAAGGGACCAGCGTCTGCTACTGCATCAATCCGAAGGTATGGGGCCAGTTCAAGAAGGAGCTGGACGCTTTGTTCGGCTCGTACAAGGGTGGGGATGGCTGCTGCTGACCCCTTTTTTAAGCTGATCAATCGCAATATTACAATAAATTAAAAATAAACGCTATGCAAACGGAACAAGAACTGAAGAATCTGGTGCGCGAGAAGTACGCCCAGATCGCCGCTCAGGATAAAGATACCAACGCTGCTTCCTGCTGCGGCGCAGGTGGCTGCTCCACGGAAGTTTACAACATCATGTCCGACGATTACACCCAACTCGAAGGCTACAACGCCGACGCTGACTTGGGTCTCGGCTGCGGCCTTCCAACCCAGTTTGCCATGATCACGCCTGGTCAGACCGTGATCGACCTCGGATCGGGTGCGGGTAACGACGCCTTCATCGCCCGCCATGAGGCAGGGGAGAGCGGTAAGGTGATCGGCATTGACTTTACTCCTGAGATGATTGAAAAGGCCCGTCATAACGCAGAGGTCCGCGGCTTCAATAATGTAGAGTTCCGCCAGGGCGACATCGAGAAGATGCCCGTAACGGCCAACACCGCCGACGTAATCGTGAGCAACTGTGTTCTGAACCTGGTGCCCAACAAGGATGGTGTCTTCAAAGAGATTTTCCGCGTGCTGAAGCCTGGTGGCCACTTCTCCATCTCCGACATCGTGCTGGTAGGTAACCTCCCTGCCAACATCCGTAACGCCGCGGAAATGTATGCGGGCTGCGTAAGCGGAGCCATCCAGCGCGAGGTGTACCTGGAGCTGATCAAAGTAAACGGCTTCACCAGCATCCTGGTGCAGAAGGAAAAGCAGATCATCATTCCCGACGACATCCTGCGCAACTACCTCTCCGAGTCCGAGCTGGAGTCCTTCAAGCGCTCCGACGTCGGCATCTACAGCATCACGGTGTACGCTCAGAAGCCTTGTTGCGACCCCGCCGTTGGCTGCTGCTAACCCTCTTATCCTGTCATACTAACAAGCTACCATGTCAGCAAACAACTGTGCCCCCGCCCTCGAACGTAAGCGGTTGGGGTTTCTAGACCGTTACCTCACTCTTTGGATCTTCCTGGCTATGGCCATTGGCGTCGTCATTGGTTACTTTTTCCCATCGTCCTCAGGCTTCATCAACTCCTTTTCGAGCGGTACCACCAACATCCCGCTGGCCGTGGGTCTGATCCTTATGATGTACCCGCCGTTTGCTAAAGTGCGCTACGAGCAATTGGGCCAGGTGTTCCGCAACACGAAGGTGCTGGGCGCCTCTCTGTTCCTCAACTGGATCGTCGGCCCGATCCTCATGTTCGTGCTGGCCATCGTTTTCCTTCACGACTACCCCGAATACATGGTGGGGCTTATCCTCATCGGCCTCGCCCGCTGCATCGCCATGGTGATCGTATGGAATGAGCTGGCCGAAGGGAGCCGCGAGTACGCTGCGGGCCTTGTGGCCCTCAACAGCATCTTCCAAGTGCTCCTGTACAGCGTGTATGCGTACGTTTTCGTGACGGTGCTACCGCCCCTCTTCGGCATCCAGAGCACCGAGGTTAATGTAACCATGGGGCAGATCGCCGAGAGCGTGGCCATTTACCTGGGACTTCCGTTCGTGGCGGGTTTACTCACGCGCCTGATCCTGAAAAAGGCAAAAGGCGAAGATTGGTACCAGAACAAATTGCTTCCCGTAATCTCACCGATAACTCTCATCGCGCTGCTCTTTACCATCGTGGTGATGTTCAGCCTAAAGGGCGAGCTGATCGTGCGCATCCCGCTGGACGTGGTACGGATCGCCATTCCGCTGGTTATCTACTTTGCCATCATGTTCCTGGTGAGCTTCTTCATCGGTAAGAAGATGGGCGCTGACTACTCCCGCAACGCCTCCATTGCCTTCACGGCAGCAGGTAACAATTTCGAGTTGGCCATCGCCGTAGCCATTGGGGTCTTCGGCATCAACAGCGGCCAAGCGTTCGCTGGTGTGATCGGCCCACTTGTCGAGGTGCCTGCGCTAATCGCCCTGGTGAACGTGGCCTTCTGGCTCCGTAAGAAGTACTACCACTCCGACACAACCGAACCTATTTCTACAAAAGCATAATTCAACGACCATGAGAATAGCTCTGTTCAGTGACATTCACGCCAACCTCCCTGCGCTGGAAGCCTTCTTCAAAAGTGTGGAGGACCAAAAGCCCGACGCCATTTACTGTCTCGGTGACCTGGTGGGGTACAACATCTGGCCGAACGAGGTGGTGAACGAGATCCGCCGCCGCGGCATCCCCACCATCGCAGGTAACTACGATCAGGGTATCGGCCTCATGAGCGACGAGTGCGGCTGCGCCTATAAGACCGACACCGAAAAGGACATGGGTAAGATCTCCATCTCCTATACCAACTCACTGGTGAAGCTCGAGGAGCGCCGCTACCTGCGAACCCTCCCCGCGCACATCCGTGTGGAGTTCCGGCTGAGCGAAGGCAAAAAGCTAAACCTGGTGCTGGTGCACGGGTCGCCCCGCAAGATCAACGAATACCTATTCGAGGACCGCGACGAGAAGAGCCTCCTGCGGATCATGGAAGGTGCTGACGCCGACATTATGTGCTTTGGCCATACGCACAAGCCCTACCACCGCATCCTGCCGACGGAACCAGGTGATCAACCCCACTACCGTCATGCGATAAACATCGGCTCCGTCGGTAAGCCCAAGGACGGCGACCCGCGTGGCTGCTACGTGATCCTTACTATCAACCCCGACAGCTCCATCGCTTCGAAGGCGACGGTGCAGGTTGAGTTCGTGCGCTTTGAGTACGACGTAGAGAAGGCGGCTAAGGCTGTTGAGGACAGCCCGCTACCGAATGAGTACGCGGACATGTTGCGTAAAGGATACTGATCCCACGAAACACTTAAAATAGGCAGGCAAACGCTATTCAAGGAAACATTTAAGCAAATGCTTAAATGTTTTTTACTTTTGCGTCATGGAATCGACGTGTATAAGACTACTTGCAGACCAGGAGCAGATCCAAGCCTGTAGAAATCGCTTAGAATCCGTACGGCCGTCGCTTCAGGGTATGGCTTCGATTCTGGACCTTGTTGGCAATGAGGTTCGCCTGAAGATTCTGTTTTTGCTCGGAGAAGAGAAGGAGCTTTGTCCCTGTGACCTAGCCGATATTCTGAGTATGACCGTGCCCGCAGTGTCGCAGCACCTGCGTAAGCTCAAAGACGGTGGATTGGTTACTGCCAGAAAAGATGGCCAGACGATCTTCTACTCACTCATTGAGAAACACCTTGCTGTTCTCAATCCGCTGTTCGCACTGATCACCAACCCCGAAAAACTGGAAACCGTATGACCTCAACGAAATCCCGCGGAACAATGCTGGGCGCTGGCGTCTTATCCGCCCTGGCAGCGTCGCTCTGTTGCATTACGCCGCTGGTGGCACTACTGGCGGGAAGCAGCAGCATTGCTGCCAGTATCTCTTGGATCGAACCAGCAAGACCGTATCTGATCGGCTTGTCCGTCCTGGTGCTGGCATTGGCCTGGTACACGAAGCTGAAGCCCGCAAAGCTGGCTACGGACGACTGCGGGTGCGTTGCGCCGACGAAGCCCACCTTCTGGCAGTCAACGGCCTTCCTTGTGCTGATTACCGTGTTTGCCGCAGGGATGATGGCCTTCCCGATGTACGCTTCAACGTTTTACCCAAAAGCCCAGTTGAAGCCATCCGCTGCAGCTACCGCATCTACCAAACAGGTGAAGTTCATGATCGCGGGGATGACTTGCGCTGGATGTGAAGAGCATGTCAACGTGGAACTGGCCAAAGTGAAAGGGGTCACTGCTTTCACGACATCCTATGCGTCCCGCAGTAGCCTGGTAACTTTCGATCCCGCTCAGACCAACGAAGATGCGGTTGCTGAGGCAATAAAGCGCACGGGGTATAAGGTTAAAGGCTACGAAGCGCTCTCGCCAACCAAAAATTAAGCGGAATCAAATGAATGTTGTATTAGAATCAACGATAACATGCCCTAAGTGCGGAGCCTCTAAAACAGAGACCATGCCGATGGACGCTTGCCAATACTTCTACACCTGTACCAGCTGTAGGACCCACCTGAAACCGCAGCCAGGTGACTGCTGCGTGTTTTGCAGCTACGGAACGGTAAAGTGTCCGCCGATCCAACAGAATCAGTCCTGCTGTGGGTAGGAAATCCAGGATTTTTGATCAATTCATAGGCGTGGTGCATTGCCAATAGTATCAATCGAGGAGTAATACCACATGCGTCACTGTGGTGCAAATTGTGGTGCAAATGAAAAAAGGTTACCGCTTTTGGCGTGTAACCCTTTGATTTTCAGCTCCCCCTTCAGGACTTGAACCTGAGACCCTCTGATTAACAGTCAGATGCTCTAACCAACTGAGCTAAGGAGGAATTTCCCTCATCTTTCAGCACCGTGGAGCCGGTGCCTTCCGTTTCGGGACAGCAAAAATAGGGGTTTCTGAATTTCCGGAACGCTGCCGCGTAAAATTTTTTTCTAACCCCCTCAGCCGGAAGGCCTTGCAGGCCAGACCCACCCCTCCACCAGCCGCCATAAAGAACCCCCGGCCAAGGCCGGGGGCAAACTTCGTAGTACGGTGTTTCAGGTTGCATTTTCAGTAGGGACGGTCGGGTTCTTCAGGACTGGATCTTCGGTTTTCGGTTAGGATCTGGACAGGTCTTCATCGGATACAGGAGCGGATTTCAAAGGATTGGATCGGTTCTCAAAGGATAGGATCGGTCTTTTCAGGATTGGATCGGCTTCATCGGCATTGGATTCTATAACAACATACGGAGCACACGGATTTTGGTTTTTGCTTCCCGCAACTTTTTGCGGCCACTAATGAAGAATACTTAGTGTTGGAACATGGAAGCCGTAAAAAAATAGGGGCAGCCGCCCCTAAATCTGGTTTTCCCATCGCCGAAAGATGACTCAGCCCAAGCCGAACAGGCCCTTCTGCATCCCGACATACACGCCGTCGTCCCGCACCTCCACCGGCCAATGCTTGAGGTAGTAGCCCTCGCCACTCACATTGCGCCCGTTGGCCAGGCAAAATTTATAGCGGTGGAGCGGACACACCACGTTGCCCTGCCCGTCAATGGCGCCGTGCACGAAGCGCCCCGAGGCGTGCGGACATTTCGGCGCCACGGCAAAAAGCTTCCCGTTGTGGCGGGCCAGGCAGAACGAGCGGCCCGCCGCCTCGATCTCCACCAGGTTGCGGTCGTTCCAAAGGAACTCGTCAGGTGCCTCGGCGATCTTGATCCATTCCATGAAATTAAAAATTCAAAAGTCAAAATTCTTCTCGTGCAGGCGTCCTTCCGGTTTGTACCCCGCGTTCAGGAAAGTAGCGAGGCTTCTTCCGTTTTGCCTTTTTGATTAATAGAAGAACTCGGTCTTATACGGATACCGGATCCGGTACAGCTCCCGCACCTTCTGCAGGATCGTTGCGCGCAGCGCCTCCAGGTTCGTGCGCTCGATGGCCGAAATGAACAAGGCGTTGCCGTTGGTGTCGCGCTGCCAGCGCTCCTCGAGGTCGCGGAGGATCTCCTTTTTGGTGTCTTCCTCCAGCCAGGCGTCAAAGGTGCGCTTCACGTATTCATCCAGCTTGTTGAAGATGACGAGGATCGGCTTCTCAAACGATTTAAGCTCCTGCAGCGTCTTGTTGACCGTACCCATCTGGTCCTCGTATTGCGCATGCGAGAGGTCCACCACGTGCAGCAGCAGGTCGGCCTCGCGCACCTCGTCGAGCGTGCTCTTGAAGCTCTCCACGAGGTGGTGCGGCAGCTTGCGGATGAAGCCCACCGTATCGGAAAGCAGGAAGGGCGTGCCCTCGTACACGATCTTGCGCGTGGTGGTGTCGAGGGTGGCGAAGAGCTTGTTCTCGGCCAACACCTCGCTCTTGCTGAGCAGGTTCATGATGGTGCTCTTGCCCACGTTGGTGTAGCCCACCAGCGACACGCGGATGAACTCGCCGCGGTCCTTGCGCTGGGTAAAGGCCTGCTTATCGATCTCCTTGAGGCGCTTGCGCAGCAGCGAGATCTTCTCGCGCACGATGCGTCGGTCGGTCTCGATCTCGGTCTCACCAGGGCCGCGGGTACCGATACCGCCACCGAGGCGCTCGAGGTGACTCCACATGCCGCGGAGGCGGGGCAGGATGTACTGGTACTGCGCGAGCTCCACCTGGGCCTTTGCCTGCGCCGTTTTGGCGCGGCGGGCGAAGATGTCGAGGATGAGGTCGGAGCGGTCGATGACCTTGCACTTCACTTCCTTCTGCACGTTGCCGATCTGGGCGCCCGTCAGCTCGTCGTCGAAGATGATGACTTTGATGTTATGGGCCTGCACATAAAGGCGGATCTCCTCGAGCTTGCCCTTGCCTACGAAGGTGCGGGGCTCGGGGCGTGCCAGCTTCTGGATAAACCGCTTTACGGTAATGGCTCCGGCCGTTTCGGCCAGGAACGCGAGCTCGTCGAGGTACTCGGTCACCTGCGTCTCGGTCTGCTCCTTCTGCACAACGCCTATCAGCACGGCCGTTTCTTCTTCCTGGATCTGGTTCTGCTTATCGATCATAAGACTCAAAAGTAAGCAAACGTGGGGCCGGGGCGGTTGCATTTCGCGCAAAGCCGCAAAGAGCGCGAAGCACGCAAAATCCTGTTTTCCTACTTCTGTCGCGCGGGAAGGCAGGTGAACATGAAGAAAGCCGCACGGAGTGCGGCTTTCTGATATGCTTTGCGCTTTTTGCGTGCTTTGCGCCTTTGCGTGAAACCTTTACAGGCCGCTGATGGAGAGGCCGATGCTCAGCGGGCGCACGTCGGGACCCATGTTCTCGCGGAAGACGCGGGAGAGCTGGTAGGCGCCGAAGAGGCTGAAGTGGCCGTAACCGATGCGGGCGGTGGCCACGAGGCGGTTGCTGTTGAAGAAGCGCTTGCTGTATTGCTTTTCCTTGAAGTCGTTGATCGCCTGGTCGGCGGCATTCTGCAGCTCCTTGTTCTTGACCTTGGCCTGCAGCAGGGCGCCCACTTTCACGCCGATGGCGAACTTGAGGCTATGGGCGTCGTCCTCGGGCTTCGCGCTGTAGCGCAGCTCTACGGGAACTTCGAGGTAGTCGGTGGTCAGCTTGGTCTTCTTGAAGTGGTTCGTATCGGATACGTCGCGGAAGGCGATCGAGGAGGCCACGTCGCGGATGCGGATGTCGGTCTCTTTCAGGAAGATATTATCGGAGCCTACCCCTACGCCAATGGCAGCCGACAGGCGCGGGTTGGTGCGGAAGGGGAAGTTGATCATGAAGTAAAGGTTCAGGGAGCGGGAGATACCGCCGGTGTTGAGGGAGTCGGGGCGGTTCATCCATTGCGTTACGCCAAACTGCACCATCAGGTGGTCGTTGCCCTTGGGAAGGCTCCGCGGGGTCAGCAGCCCGCGTTTTACGGTAGAGTCCGATTGGGCCATCACGATTCCCGAGGTCAGCAGGGCCAGGGCCACCAAAAGCGATTTTCTCATAATAATTGTTAAAGGCAACAAATGTAAACGGCGAAGGGTTAATGAAAGGTTAAGTCGCCGCGGCCGCGAAGATACATAAATCGCGCCGACGGGCCGTTGGCGCGGGATCTCAGGTCTGCGACCGCAGATCTGAGATCTCTTCCTGGCCGGTCCCTCTTTGCGCGCTGGGGAGGCATAATAAGGTGTAGAAGGTGTTTTTTACCGCTAAGAAAAGAAGAGGCTAAGGTATTCGCTAAGGAGAAATCGTCTATTGGCTTATTGGTCTATTTGTAATGGTCGTTTCTGCGCCATACCTTATCGTACTGACAAGTCGTACCTACGCGCGACCCGCAGACGCGGATTCTTTAGACGGCAAGCCACTATCCGCGCCAATCGTATTAAATCTGTATAATCCGCGTTCTTTCTCTTCCTTGCCATTCCGGCAACTAATGCCCACAAAAAAGGAGGGAATCCCGTCCCTCCTTCTTTATTCAATATTCTGCTGTGCTACAGGTTATTCAGGTTGATGTGCCGGATCTCGTCATCGCGGAGCGCGCGGTTGTAGATGCGGATATTATCGAGGCGGCCGTTGAAGGCGCGCCGGTCCTGGGCCCACCAGATGCCGAAATACATTGGTGCCGTGTTGCAGACGCCGAAGTTGAGGTTCGGGGTGTACATGGCCGACGGGTTGTTCGGCACCGGTGTCGGTGCGGCGTCTTCGGAGCGGCTGCAAGCGGCAAAGAACGCTCCCGCTCCGAGGAAGGTGGCGAGGGGTATGCTCCTGGTCAGTAGTTATACGGTAAAGGTGCGGGTTGGCGGTACGGGCCGATCAGCCCGCGCCTTTCCGTGCCGAGGCGGCGTATCAGTCGAAATCGAAGAAGTCGCCGAGGAAGCCTTTCTTTTTCTTGTGCTTGTAGTGCGGATCGTAATACGGGTCATGGTGCTTTTTGCCGTAGGGGTCGTAATAGGGGTCCTGCTTCGGGTAAGAGGTGTGTGGAGGCGGCGGGGGAGGCGGCGGAGGGGGCGGCGCAGCACGCTGCTCGTTCTCGGCGGCACGCTCGATGATCTTGTCGAGCTCGCCGCGGTCGAGCCATACGCCGCGGCACTGCGGGCAATAGTCGATCTCCACGCCCTGGCGCTCCGCCATCACCAGCGTCGCGTCGCAATTGGGACATTTCATAGCAAAGGGTTTCACGCAATTTACGGAGGAGCGAAAGGTTTTGAAAGGTTTTGTGGGTTTTGAAGGTTTTGTTGGTTGGCGCTCGACGTTAAACTACAAACACCAAGCTTCAAACCGCGTCAGCTTTTGACACCGATCAGCAGCATCGTGGTCACCGGGAAATCGAGGGGCTGCAGGTCGTCACCCTCCCTTGCATACAAGGCCGCCTTTCCTTCCCAGCGCTGGGCGCGGATCCAGTCGTTGGTGTAGGCCTTCGAGTCGGGGTGGATGCGGAAGCCCGCCTCTTCCAGCGCTGCCTTCCATTCGCTGAAGCTCCAGAAGCAATACGTCTCGTGGAGCTCGCTGTCCCAGTTGTCGGTGTAGTCCTTATGCAGCAGGTACTCGGCTGCGTCGCGCAGCGACAACTCGAGGTAGTGCCTTCCCGCCAGCGTTACTTCCTTGTATGCAAGCGAATACCCTTTGTCGCGCCGGAAGCCGGCGGCAAAGCGGAAAAAGCGGGCACGTGTCGAGAGCCGGTCGAGTACCGCCTTCTGCTCCCGGCGGTCGCCGGCCACCGGGGTCGCATCGTCCCGATCGCCGTCGCTGTCATCGAGCCAGAGCCATACCGTCCGTTCCTTGTCGTCCGGCCCCACGGGGTCGCGGTTGATCCACACGCCGCCGGGCGCGAGCTCCGCGTGTCGGTTGCGGATGAACTGCAGCAGGTCGGCGCGGGAGCCGTAGGATTCGATCTCGTGCGTGAGCGAGGAAGTATGGATCGTGTTCATGGAGCCCGCTTCGAAGGAGAGGCCCGTGACCGCGTTGCGCTGTGCAAAAAAGACGAAGGGGTTGGCGAATTCGCCGTTGCTCTTCCGCTGCAGGCAGATCTCGTAGAGTGGGCGCGACACTTCGATCCCGTAGAAATCCGATTCGCGGAAGCGGTCGTCGGCGCAGGCCTGGCGGATCCAGGAGCCCACCGCGCAGCCGATGTCGCCAATGCGGCCGGGCTGGATGAACGGTGCCGTATCGCGGTACTTCATCTCCGCGATCTCATCCATCTGCCGCACGTATACATTATAGTCGCGCGTGGCCGTGAGGTCGCCGTCGGAGCCGATCATGGCATCGCGGAAGAGGAGCTGCACCTTGTCGCCGAGGCCGTAGTTCCACCACACGCGCCAGGAGGCGGGGTGCACCTGCTGCGGCAGCCCGGGATCGCGGCGCCAGTCGGGGCAAGCGGCGATCCGCTCCACGAGGTCCCAGGGCATCTCGGCGTGGGTGCGGCCCGTGGCGGCGTCGGCGAGCTCGGCGGGCAGGATCGGGAAGCCGAGGTCGCGGTAGCCTTCAAGCACCTGCGTGGAGCAGACCACCGCGCTGTTTGCCGGGCTGAGGTCGAAGCGGCCCTCGCTCTCGTGGCGGATGCGCTTGAGGGTGTAGTCCGCGAAGTTGGGCAGGGCGCCCACATCGTCGACCCCGTAGATATACGTAGGGATGCCGAGGGCGGCACCGAAGGCTTCGAGCGCGATGGCACGCAGGTAGAAGGGCAGCGGGTTGCGGCGCGTGTTGGAATGGTTGGCCGATGTCACGGCAAAGATGAGGGCCTGTACCTCGCCCAGGTCGCGCAGCGGCTGCCCGTCGAGGCCAAGCGGCGCGATGCCCTCATGGATGATGAGCTGCAGGTACTGGAACTGGAAATTGGTGAGCAAGTGGTGGCGGCCCGGGAAGAGGAGGTACATGGATGTGGCTTGGCGGTGATCGTGCGGGCTAAGGTAAGCGCTGCAGGGAAATCGTGAGCGGGGGAGCAGGTGAGCAGGTGAGCAGGGCAGCGGGTGAGCATCGTGGGAATAACAACAGGAACGGGCGGGAAAAAAGCCGTGAGGTGCGAAGGATCGCATAGGGTCAACGACACTGGAGGCGCTGGCTTGGAGTAAAAAATATGTTCCTCAACTCCAAGCACGAAAACCTCGAAGTTTATAAGGCAAGCAGGGCGTTCACCATTTCATGCTACCGAGCGTCAAGGTTGCTTCCGCCCGAGGAGCGGTTCCATATGACCCGACAGCTTCGGCGCGCAGCCCTTTCCGTCCATTTGAATCTTGCAGAAGGCTGTTCGCGCCGCACAAAGCCAGACAGAAAACGTTCTTTCGAAATCTCGCGCGGCTCCGTTACCGAGATCGATGCACTGCTGGAAATCGCCGTTGATCAATCCTACTTTCAAAAAAAGCAGCTTTCTGAACCCGGCGAAACGATGACAAGCTGCTACCGGCTACTCTGCCTGCTCATCTCTTCCAACGAATGAGCGCCGCTCACCCGCTCACCCGCTCACCTGCTCACTCGCTCACCTGCTCACCTGCTCACCTGCTCACAATTTCCGCTTACTTTGCCCCCATGTCCACAAAACGATCCGGGATCCGGGTGGCGGTGGATGCCGTCGTGTTCGGCTATGCGAAGACCGAAGGCGTGTCGGTGCTCCTCATCCGCCGCAAGTATGCTCCTTTCCAGGAGGGCTGGGCCCTGCCCGGCGGCTTCTTGCACGACGACGAGTCGCTGGAGGCCGCCGTGCGCCGCGAGCTGGAGGAGGAGACCGGCATCAGGGCGCCCTACCTCGAGCAGCTCTATACCTTTGGCGATCCCGGCCGCGATCCGAGGCAGCGCGTGCTCTCGGTGGCCTACTTCGCCCTCGTGAAGAGCAGCCGCTTCCAGGAGCTGAAGGCAAGCACCGACGCCGCCGATGTGCAGTGGTTCCCGATCGGCGCCCTGCCGAAGCTGGCCTTCGATCACAAGGAGATCGTGAGCGCCGCCATCGCGCGGGTACGCGCCAAGATCCGCTACCAGCCCATCGGCTTCGAGCTGCTCGACAAGACCTTCCCCTTTGCCGACCTCGAGCGCCTCTACAGCGCCCTGCTCGACCGCCCCATCGATCGCCGCAACTTCGCCAAGAAAATGCTCGCACTCGGCATTCTCGACGAAACGCAGGAAGTAGCCAAAAGCGAGGGCAAGGGGCGCCCCAGCAAGCTGTTCCGGTTCAACAAGAAGCGCTACGAGCAGCTGCAGAAGGAAGGCATGAACTTCGAGATCTAGTTTCGTGAATCGTCAATCGTGAATCGGCAATGGGGCGGTGTGGCGATAAGGATGCAGCTCTAACAGGAGTTGTTTTTTGAGCCGGATGAGTGTCCGGGCGGCCGCAGTGCTCACTGCGTTTTCAGCATATAAATGACATTGGTGAAAGCGGGTTACCCGTTTCTTTTCGTCGCGGCGTTGCGCCGTAGCGCCGTCGCGTGATGAGGCCGCCTGCGGCCTCTGTGCTACAGCTTCCGCGCCAGCGTGCCGGGCAGTTTCAATTTGCTAAAAAAATAAAATGCGTAAAATAGACGCAAAATTTGGCGCGTAACGTGTCCCGTTCTAGATTTGTGTAAAATATACGCAAAATGAACGCCGCCGCAGTCATCGTAGCCCGCTTTCAAACGCCCTACCTCCATGAAGGACACCGCTACCTCCTCGAAGCCGTCGGTGCCCGCCACCGCAAGGTGATCGTGGTGCTGGGCGTGTCGCCGGTAAAAGGCAGCCGCCGCAACCCCTTCGACTTCTTCACCCGCGAGCGGATGCTGAAGAGCGCCTATCCTTCGCTGCTGGTGCTGCCGCTGGCCGATCACCCCTCCGATACCGCCTGGTCCGGGTCGCTCGACGCGCTCCTGCAGAGCGCCTTTCCCGGCGAAGCCTTCCTGCTCTACGGCAGCCGCGATTCTTTTCTCCCCTACTACTCCGGCAGCCTGCCCGTGACCGAGCTTCCCGTGCAGGGAACCCACTCGGCCACCGGCCTGCGGCAGGAGCTGGCCGACGAGGTGCGCGACTCCGAAGACTTTCGCTGCGGCATCAATTACGCCTGTCACAACGCTTACGTGCATGTGTATCCTACGGTCGACATTGCGCTCTATAAAGACGAGCGCCGCTGCCTGTTGCTGGGGCAGAAGCCGGGAGCGGCGCAATGGCGGCTGCCAGGCGGCTTTGCCGACCCCACCGATCCCTCCTTCGAAGCGGCTGCCCGGCGCGAGCTCGCCGAAGAGTGCGGCCCGGTGGAAACAGGCGCCCTGCATTATGTCGGGTCCGCCCGCATCGACGATTGGCGCTACCGCCGCGAGGCCGGCAAGATCGTGACGCTGCTCTTCGCCACCGACCTCGTATACGGCACTCCTGAGGCGGCCGACGACCTCGCACGCGTTGCCTGGTTTCCCGTAGAAGCACTGCCCGCGCTCTGCGCCGACGGCAGCATCAGCCGGGAGCACGTTCCGCTGATCGGATTGTTGGCTGCCAACGAATCTCCCTCACTCATCAAAAACCTTTCTATATGAAAACGCAAGAGAACCTGTTGCTCCTGGCCGATGCCTACAAGTACTCGCACCACCGCCTCTACCAGCCCGGTACGAGCCGCATCTACTCCTACCTCGAGAGCCGCGGCGGGCGCTTCGACAACACCGTATTCTTCGGGCTGCAGTATTTCCTGAAGCACTACCTCGAGGGGGCCGTGGTCACAACGGATAAGATCGAAGAAGCCGCCGAATGGATGCCCGAAGTGTTCGGTCGCAACGACGTCTTTGATCCGTCGCTGTTCCGCTACATCCTCGGGCGCCACGGCGGCCGCCTGCCGGTGCGCATCCGTGCGGTGCGCGAGGGCAGCCTCGTTCCCGTACACAACGTGCTCCTCACGATCGAGAACACCGACCCGGCCTGCTTCTGGCTCACCAACTTCCTCGAAACGCTATTGATGCAGGTATGGTACCCGTCTACGGTGGCCACCCTGTCGCACGAGGTACGCCGCGTGGTGGAGCGCTATTACCGCGATACGGCTTCGGCAGCTGCGGAGGGCGACACCGGGTACGTGCTCAACGACTTCGGCTTCCGTGGCGTGAGCTCGGTGGAAAGCGCTGGCCTCGGTGCCGCCGCGCACCTCCTCAGCTTCCGCGGCTCCGACACGATTGCGGGCTCGGTGCTTGCGCGCCGCTACTATGGTGCCGACAAAATGTGGGGCGGCTCGGTTCCGGCCACGGAGCACTCCGTGTGCACACTGCTCGGCGAGGCCGGTGAGCTCGATGTATTTCGCCATGTGCTCGAGACCTACCCCACCGGCATCGTGGCCTGTGTGTCCGACTCCTACGACATCTTCCGCGCCTGCGCCGACTACTGGGGCGGTACGCTGAGGGACCAGGTGCTCGCGCGGGAGGGTACGCTCGTGATCCGTCCCGACAGCGGCGATCCCGTATTTACCCTGTTGCGCGTGATGGACATCCTGCTGGAGAAATTCGGGTACACGGTCAACGAGAAGGGCTACAAGGTGTTGCCGCCGCAGGTGCGCGTGCTGCAGGGCGATGGCGTGGACCTCGACTCGATCCGGGCCATCTACGGCGCACTGCAGGTCAACGGCATCTCGGCCGAGAACCTGGTGCTGGGCATGGGCGGCGCGCTGCTACAGAAGGTGGACCGCGACACGCAGCAATTCGCGCTCAAGTGCTCCTGGGCCGAGGTGAACGGCGCCGGCACCGAGGTGCGCAAGCGCCCGCTGGAGCTTGATGGCAGCGGCCGCCTGCACCGCTCGTTCAAAGGCTCGAAGGGCGGTCGCCTCAAGCTGGTGCGCGCCGCCGACGGCTACCGCACGGTGGGCGAAGCGGAGTACCCGGAACGCGCCGACGAGCTCATCACGGTATTCGAGAACGGCGTTCTGTGCGCGGAGCAATCCTACGATGAGATCCGCGAGCGCCTCGCGGCCGAGCGGAAGCGCCTCGAAGAAAAGGTTTTGAATGGTTTTGAAAAGTTTTGATGGGTTTTGCAGGGTTAGGGCGGAATGATTGCTGCGCAAAAGGACCCTGCCTAGTCGATCCGTGATCCTGAACCTTTCAAACCATCCAGAACCCATCAAAACCACCCAAAACCTTTTCTCTTTCTTATCTTGTTTCCCAAACACCCGGCCCTGTTCAACCCCGGAACCGTGCGATATGGAGAACTACCTGCTCAAGACCCTGCACCACCTGCGCTACTACGAGGAGTTGCTCCTGTTCGGAAGGGTGTTGGAGGTGTCGGCCGGCCACCGGCAGGAAGCGGTTGTCTGGCTGGGAAAGGCCTACAGCTCCGAAAGCAGCACCTGGCCCCATGCGGTGCCGCCGTTTGCCCCGGATGCCGCGCTCTGGGCAGCGCAGCTCCTGTACACCGCCGCGCAACTGATCCTGCACCGCGAGCTCCGCCCCAGGGATGCCGCGGCGCTCTTGCCCGCATATACCGGTACGCCTTCGCCATCCGAAGTGCTGTCGGCCGATCTGACGCTGCGCTTTCTGCCCGACGTGCTCACGCAGCTGCGCCTGATCGATCCCGAAGACGCGCTGCTGCCCCTGCTCGAAGACCGCCTGGCCCACTTCCATTTTTCGGGTGTCGGCTACGCGTTGCCGCCGGAGCGCCTCAACTGGACGTCTGTTGCGGAGAGCCCTTGCCTCCGCGCACTCTATGCCGACCGCGTGATCGCTCGTGGCGCCCTTGTTCTTGCCTCCACGCCTGCGCTGCGGCCTTCTGTGGAAGCGGCGCTGGGCCTCTATGCTCCGGAACTCTGGCCTGCTTTTGTCAACCAAACACACGCACATGACCCCCATCGATAAACTGAACGCCGTACTCACGCACGTGAAGTCCGCCTTCGTCGGCAAGAACGAGATCGTAGACCTGCTGGGCATCGGCTTGCTGGCCCGCGAGAACGCTTTCCTCCTCGGCCCGCCGGGAACGGCCAAGAGCGCCCTCGTACGCACCCTGTCGCAGAGCATCGACGGCGGCCGCAACTTCGAGTACCTGCTCACCCGCTTTACGGAGCCCAACGAGATCTTCGGGCCCTTCGACATCCGCCGCCTCAAGGAGGGTGAGCTTGTGACCAATACCGAGGGCATGATGCCCGAGGCGGCCCTCGTGTTCCTCGACGAGATCTTCAACGCCAACAGCGCCATCCTCAACTCGCTGCTCATGGCGCTCAACGAGCGCGTCTTCCGCCGTGGCAAGGAAACGCGCGACCTGCCGGCGCTCATGTTCGTATCCGCCTCCAACACGCTGCCCGAAGACGAGGCGCTGGGCGCCCTGCTCGACCGCTTTCTGATCCGCGTGCGCTGCGACTACGTGGATCCCGACCTGCTGCCCGAGGTGCTGCTGGCCGGCTGGCGGCTCGACGGGCGTATCGATACGAACAGACCCATGATCACACCCGAAGAAATACGGGCCCTGCAGCAGCAATGCCGCGGCGTGGACCTGGCGCCGGTGCGCAAGACCTTTGTTGACCTCGTACATACGCTCCGCAATACCGGCATCAAGGTGTCGGACCGCCGGGCGGTGAAATTGCAGCACCTGATCGCCGCGTCGGCCCTCATCTGCGGGCGCAGCGAAGCCCTGCGCTCGGACCTCTGGGTGCTCAAGTACATCTGGGATACGGAGGAGCAGGTGGAGATCCTGGCCGGCATCGTCGACAAGCTGCTTGAAGGAGCGCCCGCCGCGTCGGCGCACCCACAGGCGCTCGGCAACGGCGCGCCCAATGCCGAGGAGCTGATGAAGGAGGTGGAGCTGCTGCGCGGCCGTTGGGCCAGCGCCGGCCTTTCCTTCGAGGAGCAGAACGTGATCAAGGACAAGCTCCGCTATGTGCAGACCCGCACCCATTGGGTCCGCAACGGGGAGCACCAGCAATACATCCAGTCTCAAATCGAATCGCTATGGCAGTCGATCCTGCAAACGGTGTAGGCTATTACCTCTGCATCGCTGGGGAGCACCGCGACCTGCTCGGCGGGCTCCGCGGGGCCGCGCATCTGAAGGTGGGAACCGAGGAGGGGCTCATCTGGGTCCGGGACCTCAGCGTAGCGGAGATCGAATCGGTGGCCGTAAAAAGCATTCCCTACAAGAAGCTGTACACCGCCGCGGATGGCCTGCTGTTCCCGCTGGGTAGCCGCCTGCCGGATCGGCGCCTGCCTTCGCTGCTCTGGACGCCCATCGACCGGGCGCTGCCCGTGACGCTGCCCCGGGGCAACCATAATTATTTCGGCGTGCCCGATACCGTAGATATACGGCTGGTGCCCACGCACACGGAGCAGGCGCCGCAGGCACTGCTGGCGCCGCTCCCTTCGCTGGCGGCCTATATGGAAGGGGCGCCCGCCGTGCGCCTCGCGCCGCTGCGCTGGCTGCTGGTGAGCGAGCGCGCCGCCCTCATCACCGGCACGCCGCTGCTGCCCCTGCCGGGCGTTGCCTTCTGGCGCCGCGGCAACCTGCTGCTTCCGGCCGGCAGCGACCTCGAGTTCCCGGTGCTGGCGCCCGCCCTGCAGGCCCGCCTCGATCCTTCGGGCGGCCACTGGATCCTGTTTCCACCCGAAGGCGGCTACTGGCTTGCCGACAAGACCCTCTTTAAGCCGCTCTCCATCGGCTCTTTCCGCAATACCCAAAATGCCGCGCATGCCGGAGGCCGCTGACCGATACCTGCAAGGCGGCGCCCACTACTTCTGGTGCTGGGAAGAAGGCGGCGACGTGCTCTCGCTGCGCGATGGGGCCACCATTGCCTACCGCGACTATGTACAGGAGGTGCTCGACTTCCTGGCGCCGCAGGGGCTGCCGCCCTTCGGGGCGGTGCTGTTGGCCCTCGCCGCCACCAACCCGCAGGGGAGCGAGCACGTGGCGCATACTTTCCGCCTGGTGGAGGCACAGCTGCATGCGACGCATGGACACCGCGTGCTCCTACCGCCGGTGCGGGCCTTCCTGGAGCGGCTCGCCGTGCTGCCCCGGCAATACCGCGAAGGCCGGAACCGCCTGCTCCTGCTGCAGGCCATCTTTGGCCAGGTGCACAATGCGCTTTCGGTATCTAACGCCCGCGCGGTGGCGCAAGGCTTTACAACCGCAGCGCTTGCCGAAGCGGAGCGCGCGCCCGATGCGGGCTTCCCGCGTGCCGTGTTTTACAAGGACTTTCGTGCCATCGGCCTCCTCGACCGGCGCTTCCCCGATGAGCCCTCCATCCTCGATGCGCTGACGGCCCTGCCGCAGGTACCCGTAGAAATACAACCGGAGCCCGGTCCCGAAGGGCCGTCGAAGGACCTCCTCGACGAGCTCTTGGAGGAGCCGCGCACCTTTGCGGTGGCGGCCCTCGTGAAGCGCCTCTGGAGCGGCTTGCAGATCCCGCATCACTACAGCCTCCCGAGCCAGCAGCCGATCGGGGGCGTATCGGACCTTACCAACAAGGGCCCCTTCGACCGGCTGCTCATTACCGAATTCGCCTACGACGACGACCAGTTTGCCCTGCGCGTTGCCAACAACGAGGCGCTCTACATCAACCGCGAGGTGCCGCCGGAGCACAACGACCGCGAACGCATCCTGCTCATCGACACCTCGATCCGCAGCTGGGGCACGCCCAAGGTGCTCGCCTATGCGCTGCTGCTCGCCATTGCCCGGCACCCCAAGACCGATATCCCCTGCCGTGCCTTTGCCATTGGTAAGGGATATGGGGCCATTGCCTTCGACTCGGTAGCGGGCCTCATCGATGCGTTGCAGGTGCTGTCGCCCTGCGCGGATGCTGCCGAGGGGCTCGCCGCCTTCTTCCGTTCGGGAGAGCTGCACCGCAACAGCGAGGTCTTCTTCATCTGCGCGCGCGATGCCGCCGCGCAGCCGGGCGTGCACAAGGTGATCCAGGAGCATTACACCTCGTTTCAATACTGGCTGCATACGGATGCCGACGGCTCGGTGGATCTGTACCGCCGGCAGCACAACGCGCGGAAGCTGCTGCAGCAACTGCGGCTTCCGTTGAAGGAGCTGTGGGCCGCGCAGCGTCCGCCCGCGCAACAGGAAGCCCGCCCGCAGCGGCTGCCCGCGGCCGACGCGGCCTTCGCGCGGTACCCGGTACTCTTTTCCAAGCCCCTGCGCTACCGGCACCTGTTTGCCCTCGACAAGGCGGAGCACATCGTGATCACCCGCAGCGGGTCGGTGCTGGTGGATACGGGCGACGCACGCCCGGAGCGCCAGTCGAAAGGCATGTACCTGATGCTCGAGGGCATCCCCCCGCAGTTGCGGCCGCTCGCAGCAGGGCGTACCACAAGGGGCGAGCACCTGTTGCTTACTTATGAGCGGAAGCAAAAACTGATCGTACTCTTTCATCTCGACAACGGCGAGCAGCGCAGCGCGCCCATTACCGAGGCCGACTTTAGCCGCGTGCGGGGCGTGATCTTCGAGAAAGACCGCTTCTATATGGCCGGCGGCGCCCATGGGCAGACGGTCTTCAGCATTGGCTGGGGCGAGCCGGTGTGCAAGAAGCTGGAACAGGTGACGCATCATTTGCAGCCGCGATTTCACCGTCCGTACGAACTCGCCGAGCGAACTGCCCAGGCGAAAGCCGCAGTGCAGGCAGCGACCGCTTCCTACTATCATGCGGGCAACCTGCTGACCCGCCCTAAACGGGTGTGGATCAGCACGGAGGGCGCCCTGCAGCTCAACGACCTGGAGTTGAAGATGACCGGTCTTTTTGGACGCAGCCAGCAGTGGGTAGGATTGGAGCCGAACTACCGGGCCGAGCACGCCGTATCCGCGGAGTGGTCGGGCAACCAGGAATTCCGTTTCCCGGACGGAAGCACCGTACGTATCCATCCCGACGGGATGGCGGTACTTCAAAGCGCAGAACCCAGCCTGCCGGCGATCTACTTCACCACGATCCTGCACGTGACCACCGCACTCGCCACCGAGGAAGTATGGACGGGCGATGCCGGCTTTGCGGCGCCGCACCTGCGCTACATCGATCCGCCCACGTTTTTCAAGCATTACATCGCTAAATTCATCCACCGCATCCTCACCCATGGAACTACGGATCAAACCCGCTGACCGCAACCTGTACCCGCTCGCCGGCCTCCTGGTGAAGGGCGCCTCCGTGCGCACCTGGGCTGCTGCCCTGCAGGCCCTCGGTCTGTCGGTGGAGGAGGCTACCGTATTTCCACTGCCCGGCGCCGTCGCCAACTCGGTATGGGGCTGCCTCATTGTTCCGCCGCCCGGCGCCTGGCCCGACGACCCGGGGCCCTTCGAGGCCCTGCAGCTGGCGGGTGGCCTTCTCTACCTGCCGGCGCGTGCGCAGCTCTACCCACGCCTTGCCGACGGGGAGCTCACCCGCCTACTGGCCGGCAAGCCGCACCTGATGCACCCCGACATGGGCTTCGTGGAGCTGGAGGCGCCGGTAGACTGGACCGCACTGCTGGCCCTGCCCGAACCGGCAAGCCCGTTGCTGCGCGAGCCTGCGGCATCCGTATTTATACCGATGCGGGTAAAGACCCTCCAGGTGGCGCCGGTGCCGGCCGACGATGTGATCAGCAACATGGAGCAGCAGGCGTTCCCGAAGCGCGCGTCGCTCGACGAGAAACCCCTCAACCCGTTGGAGAAGGCAAAGCTGTTTTTTTATAAAGGATTGTTCGGGAAGCACACCGGCACCGCTGCTGAAGGGAGCGGCACCGAACCCAGGCCGCTGCTGGGCGCACTGGCGCGGCTCCGCGGGCTCCTGGGCGGCAAGGAAGACGGCTGGCAGCAACGAATGCAGGAAGACTTCGAAAGCCTGCAGCGCCGCAACCAGAAGCAGGTAGACCGGTTGCTCGAACTGCTCCGGAAAGATCCGCTCGATGCGCTTCGCTATGCCGTGCCGCTCGACGAGGGCGGCGTTGCGCGCGGGGGCGACGGCGGCAGCTTCAGCCTGCTGCCCCGCTGGCTCGACTTCTCGCTGCTCGGTAACCTGATCGGCGGCAGCGGCGGCGGTGGTGGCTTTTCCCTGGAGGCGAGTGCCTACCAGCGCCTGCAGGAGCAATACCGCAACACGGCGCAAGAGCTCATCCGGCGCGGCGAATACCACAAGGCCGCTTTCGTTTACCTAAAGCTCCTGAAAGATTACCGGCAGGCGGCGGCCACGCTCGAGCAGGGCGGGCATTACCAGGAAGCGGCTTCGATCTACCTCAAGTTCTGCAACGACCGCAAGGCCGCCGCGGAGTGCTACGAAAAGGGCTGCATGACGGCCAGCGCCATCGAGCTGTATAAGGAGCTTGGCCTGCACGAAAAGGTGGGCGATCTCTACCGCGAGCTGCGCCAGGAGAAAGAGGCGTTGCATTATTACCAGCTGGTGGTGGATGCGCACATCAACACAGGGCGCTACCTGCAGGCGGCACACCTGCAGGCGGCCAAGATGCTCGACGATGCGGCTGCCAACGCCACCCTGCTCCGCGGCTTCCGCGCGGGCCGGGAGTCGGAAGCCTGCCTGCGTACCTGGTGTGACCGCGCTGCCGACGACCGCGAGCTCGCAACTAGTCTTGCCGACCTCTCACGCCAGGACGTCGGACCGCAGAACTACGAGGTGTACCTGCGGGTGCTGGAGCATGTGTTCGGGCGGAGGCCCGCACTGGTGTCGCCGGTGCGCGCGCTGGCCTATGATGTGGTGCTCCGGTACGTAGACCGGAACCCGGCCATCAGCTCCGCACTTCACGGCTTCAACCCCGGCGACAAAGAGCTGGTGAAAGACACGATGCGCTTCCAGCTCGGGCGTCGGAAACGAGGAGCCTGAGTTGCCGCTCCTGCTGAAGGGAGATGCGGATGAACGCGTCTGGCCCGCGGTTACATTTGTCGTAAACCAACGATTCACATGAGCACAACAAAAGCATATGCGGCATATGACGCGCAATCGCCGCTGCGCGACTTTAGCCTCGAGCGCCGCGCCACAGGCCCGCACGACGTACAGATCGAGATCCTCTACTGCGGGGTCTGCCACTCCGATATCCACCAGGTGCGCAACGAGTGGGGCAACTCCATCTTCCCCATGGTGCCCGGCCACGAGATCGTGGGCCGCGTGACCGAGGTGGGCAGCCACGTGAAAAAGTTCAAGGTGGGCGACCTTGCCGGCGTGGGCTGCCTCGTAGACTCCTGCCGCGAGTGCTCCAAGTGCCAGGATGGCCTCGAGCAGTATTGCGAAAATGGTTCCGTCGGAACCTACAACGCGCTCGAGCGCGACGGCAAGACCGTGACCTATGGCGGCTACAGCAAGCAGATCGTGACCACCGAGGAGTTTGTGCTGAAGGTGTCGGAAAAGCTGGACCTGAAGGCCGTGGCGCCGCTGCTCTGCGCCGGTATCACCACCTGGTCGCCGCTCCGCAAGTGGGGGGTGGGTAAAGGCCACAAGGTAGGCGTGCTGGGCCTCGGTGGCCTGGGCCATATGGCGGTGAAGTTTGCCGCTTCCTTTGGCGCCGAAGTGACCATGCTGAGCGGATCGCCCTCGAAGGAGGCCGACGCGAAGCGCCTCGGCGCGCACCGCTTCGCCCTCACGAGCAACGAGGAAACGATGAAAGGCCTCTACAAGTATTTTGATTTCATCATCGATACAGTGTCGGCACCGCACGACTACAATACCTACCTCAACCTGCTCAATACCGATGGCGTGCTGATCTGCGTGGGCGCACCCCCGGCGCCGGCACAGATCCCGGCCTTCAACCTCATCATGGAGCGCCGCAGCATCGCCGGCTCGCTCATCGGCGGCATCCCCGAAACGCAGGAGATGCTCGACTACTGTGCCGAGCACAATATCGTGTCCGACGTCGAGCTCATTGCCATGAAAGACATCAACGAGTCCTATGAGCGCATGATGAAGGGCGACGTGAAGTACCGCTTCGTGATCGACCTCGCCACGCTCTGACCCTTATCCGGATATCAGGTAAGCCGCGCCCTCCAGCGCGGCTTACCCGTTTGTGGCGGGCGCCTGCCGGGCAATATGCCCAGGCCTATCTTCGTTACACACCCAACCATGCTGAGATCCCTGTGCTCCCTTATTGCCGTACTCACCGCTGCCGGCGCCGCCGCGCAGCAGGAACATGCTTACGGAAGCTTTCTGTCGACCGATACCACCGTGCGCTGGGCCGCCGAGGCCGACAAGGTAGTGGCCCTCCTGCCGCGGGTGCTGCCGCAAAGCCTCAACCGCCTCTATGCGCGGCAGCTCGACTCGGGCCGGCTGCGGACCTACCGGGTGCCGGGCACCGACCTGCGCGTGCGCGAAGCGGGTCCGGTATCGCGCGCGCAGCTCTCGGAGCGGGCTTCCGGCGATGCGCTCCCCGATTTTACACGGGCGTATAAAGATCTTCCCCCCACCGTGCGCCGCCGCTTCGACAGCACGCAGGCCTATCGTTTCTACTGCGATACCTGCCGTGGAGCCGACCTGGAGCTGTTTCAACTCCGGCAGCTCGTATACCTGAAGGGCGGGCGGTTCTATGTCGACAACATCCTGGTTTCGCCGCTGGAAGGGGCGCCGGATTCTTCGGGCCGCGCGCAGTGGGCGCCCCGCTTCAGTACCTCCTTCTACAAGGGGGGCGCAGCACCGCGCTCCAACCCCAAAGACCGCATCTACCTCGGCACGGTTATCATCAATTACCAGTTCGCATTCGACGGCCTCCGCGGCCCGGCCGACGACCGTATTCTTACGGTACAGGAGCCCAACCCGGTCTACCAGCTGCTGGAAGCGGCGCTCAAGGGAAAGGTGAAGCTGCGCAACGAGCTCAATCCCGATACGCGCAAGCCGTTCATGAACCCGCGCACCTTTTTCGCCGACTTTGGCGCTACGGATACGATGGCGGTGTATGACGTGAATGATCCGGGCCGCGTCCGGGAATACGTGGTGACGCGGAGCAGCCTGGGTGCCGAGAAGCTGGCCGTATACGGCATCGAGCAAAGCTTTTATTACGATACGCGCCTGCAGGTGCTTTTCTCCGAGGTGCACAAGGTCACGGTGAAAGCGCACGTGTATAACGACAATGGCACCATCCGCGGCCGCCGCGCAATGGCTTCGGTCACCTATTCGCCGCTCCCTTCCTCGGCAAGGGGGCGGGTGGAGGCGCTGCAGCAAGACTGACCTTCATCCGTTCAACGATAAGGCCGCACCCGGGTGCGGCCTTATCGTTTGTAGTGGCGTCTTCTCCGGCTTGACGCCAGGTACTGTTGCCGCGCCTCCGCCAGCAGCCTTTTCCGTTCCTGCTCTTCCTTTTCTGCAGCGGCCTTCAGCGCATCGAAGTCCGGCTCCTTTTCATACAGCAGGCTCCAGACCAGGAGCCCGGGCAAAACAACCAATAAAACAAGGACTTTGGCGATCGTGTACAGTCCGTAGAGCAGGAGCATGCGTCAAGTTACGAAATGCGGCCGGACGGAAAGCGGATGCTTACAGCTGGTCCAGGAGACGCCGGATGGCCTTTTTTACGGAGGGGAGGTCGGTGCAGATCCGCGGATCCATGAGGTTGCCGCCGAAGTCATCCTCTTCGTCCGTTGCCGTTTCTTCGAGTTGCTGCAGCCTGCTTTTAAAATCTTTGGGATCGGGTCCGAGGGCCCTGAGGCACATCACCTGCACGAAGCCCCGGTAGGTGCTGTCGCCGACCACGGCCAGCAGGGCGCCCCGGGCACTGCCCGTAGGAATACTGCCCAGCGCGCGCGCCCCGGAAACCTGGTTGTGAAAGTTCTTGCGGTCGCGGAGGAAGGGCAGCAGCAGAGTTTCGGGCACCTGCAGGCGCAGGTGGTATACGGTCTCGAGCGCCGCGTGCTGCCGGAAGAACCGCCCGAGCTCCTGCTCGCCGAAGCCTGCCGGCGGCTGGCCCAGTTGCTCGAGCACGAAGGCGCGGACCGCCGCCGCGTCGTAGGAACGGCCGTGGTAGTGGTTGAAAATGGCGCCCATCGTAAGCTCGTAGGCCGCCACTGGCACCTGCGCCTGGTGGTAGCTGTGGCGGTAGGTGCCGATCACCTGGCCGTCGAGCACATAGTCGAAGCCGGTGGTTGGCGTGGCAATGCTGAAACGCTGGTCTGCATCTTCGTACAGGAAGAAATAGCAGCTGTCTGTTTTCTGGATGCGGAACTCGGGTACGTCGCCGGAGTTGCTGCAGATACGCAGGTCGTAGAAGCCGCTGATCAGCACCGTGTCGGGGACGGGCTTGCCGCCGAGGGTGCGGAACACCTGTATCCGGATGCCGGTGCGCGGATCGCTGGAGAGTACGTTGCCGAGCACGAAAGAAGACGACTTCCGGATCACGCTGTCGGCCCAGGGCTCGTCCCAGGTAAGCGCGCGGGCGGGGCTATTGCCGAAAATGAGCAGCACAAGCAGCAGGAGCAGGGGGCGCATAAGCATCGGTTACCGCATCAAGATAGGAACTTCCGCAATGCGCTGCGCCAGGAGAGCAGCGACCCGCCTACCTACAGCAAGCGCCAGTACCGGATCCAGTCGATGACGCGGCTTGTGTAGCCGTACTCGTTGTCGAAAAAGGCGAACAGCTTCACGAGGCGGCCCGCGGCGGAAGTCAATGTGCCGTCTACCAGCGCGGAGTGCGGATCGCCCTTCACATCGAGCGATACGAGCGGCTCTTCGGTGTAGCCCACGATGCCTTCGTGCATGCTGTTTGCCGCCGCGCGCAGGTGTGCATTGACGGCCGCCGCGCTCGTTTCCTCCTTCATCAGGAACGTGAAGTCGCCGAGGGCGCCGTTGGCCACGGGCACCCGGGTGCTGACGGAGGCCACGCGGCCCTGTAGATGCGGGAACAGGCGCAGCAGCGCATGGTCGAGATCGATGGGTACGGGGATGATGGATTCGGCGGCGGCGCGGCCCCTCCGGAAGTCGGCGTTGGGTCCGTCCACGAGCTCCTGCCGCGAGGTATAGGAATGCACCATATGGATCTGCACCGACTCGATGCCGAGGCCTTCCATGATGGCGATGAGGTTGGTGGCACAGTTGGTCATGCAGCCGCCGGGGGAGAGGAGCGTATCGGCGGCGCGCAAACCCTGTTGGTTGTGTCCGTAGATATACAGGGGCACGTCGTCGGAGCCGGTGGTGGAAAGGAGCACGCGCCCCGCGCCGGCCGCCAGGTGCTGCTCCGCCTTTTGCCGCGTGGTGAACCGCCCCGTGCATTCGAGCACGAGGTCAACCCCCAGGTCGTTCCAGGGCAGCTTTGCCGGGTCGGGCTCCTGCAGGTAGGGGATCGGGGTGCCGGCCCCGTGGAGTGCGCCCTCTTTGAAATCGAGGCGCAGCGGACTGTTGCCGTAGATCGAGTCGTGGCGCAGCAGGTAGGCACAGTTGGCGCCGTCCATCAGGTCGTTGACGGCTACGATGCGGATATCGGGGTCCTTCATGAGGCGCCGGAACAGGAGGCGCCCGATACGGCCCATGCCGTTGATGGCGATGCGGGTGGTCATGCGGAAGCGGTGCGGAGCGGCACTTCGTGCCGCGCCCTTTGGTAAAGGAAATAGAAGCCCCATGCCGCAAGGAGCAGGAGCGCAAACACGAGGATCCAGAGCAGGTTATAGCCCCAGCGCTCGGCGAGGAAGAACCCGCCGGCGGGCCCGATCACCTGCGCGCAGCTCCAGCACAGGGTGTAGCCGGCGGCGTATTGCCCGCGGTTGTGCTCCGAGGTGCGGCTGATCACGAAGGTGTTGATGAAGGGCAGCGCGAACATCTCGCCGATGGTGAACAGCAGCATCGACATCAGGGCGCCGAAGAGGGCCAGGGCTACCGGCAGCGCCAGGAACAGGTAGGAGGCGGCAAGGAAGAGCGCGCCGGCAATGACGTATTGCAGGGGCGGGCGCCGCTGCTCGAGGCGGGCGATCAGCACCATCTCGAAAAGGGCGATGAAGACGCCGTTGAAGGCCAGGAGGAGGCCGATGGTGCCTTCGTTGAGGTGCCATTCTTCCTTGAAGAACACCGGGCCGATCCGGAACAGCAGGAAGAAGCAGGTGGCAAAGAGCGTGGTGAGCGCCATGAAGCGCAGGAAGAGCGCGTCCTGCCAGGGCCTCCGCGTGACCACGCCTTTCGCCTTCTCTTTCAGCTTGCGCATCGCGCCCCGGGCCCGCGGCAGCAATCCCATCACGGCCAGGCCAGCAAGGATGCTGATGCCCCCGTCAACGAGGAAGATCAGCTGGTAGTCGACCAGCGCCAGGAAGCCGCCGAGCGAGGAGCCCACGGCCCAGCCGATGTTCATGGCGAGGCGGTTGAGGGCATAGGAGCGGGTGTTGGTGCCGGGCTTCGCATAGGAGTGTGTGGCCGCGAAGTTGGCCGGGCGGAACGACTCGATGAAGAAGGAGATGACCAGCGACAGCACGCAGAGGGTTGCAAAGTGCGTTACGTAGGCGAAAAGCAGGAACAGGATGCCGCCCGCGATGAGCGAGTTGATCTGCACGGGGCGGTGGCCGATGCGGTCGGTGAGGGCGCCGCCCACCGCTGCGCCGGCGATGGAGCCGATGCCGAAGAGCATGATGATGAGCCCCGCGTCGGAAGGCGATCGGTGCAGGTGCTGCGTCACGTACAGGCTCATGAAGGGCACGGCCATGTAGCCGCATCGGTTGATGAGGATCACCGTGGCGAGCAGCCAGGTCTCGCGGCTGAGGCCGGAGAAGGAGCGCCGGTACGTATCGATGATGGAGCGGAACATGAGGAGCCGCAAAGCTACCGCTATTTGTGCCGGCGGTACCGGAACAGTTATGGCCCGATGTGCCGACACAGCTGGGAGCGGATCTTTTGCGGAAGTCAAAATTCAAAATTCAAAAGGCAAAATGCCCGGACACGCAAGCGCTAGTCTCGTATAAAGCTTTTGACTTTTGAATTTTGACTTTTGGCGGCATCAACGACCGGCAAGGTAAGCGGCCAGGCGCAGGCCTGCGAAGGGGAGGCTCCGGTTGTGCCAGGTGCCTGCGTTGCTCCCTTCGATGCCGCGCGTCCATTGCAGGAAGGCGCCGAGTTGAAAGCGCCCGGGGCTGTACCCCGTTTCGAGCGTGCCGAAAAAGGCGGCTACGGAAGAGCGCGCCCAGTCGCCGCCGATGTCGATGCGCCCGTTCATGGCGCCGATGCCCAGCCGGGGCTGCAGGTAGAACCGGTGGAACTGCTGCCGGTAACCGAATTGCAGCGATAAGAGCGTGGTGCGGTCGTCGCCTTTGATGCCCCCGTCCGAAAGACGCAGGACGCCTGCGGAGAGGCTGAAGGCGCCGCCGTGACGACTGCTGCGGTAGCCTTCGAGGGAAAGCCCATAGCCGAAGCCGGCCTGCCGCAGCGACGATCCGAACAGCGTGCCCAGCGAAAGGCTTTTTCGTTGCGCGGATACCTGTTGGCAAAGCACGAAGAGGAGGAACAGGAGGACGGATCGTTTTTTCATGGGTTGCATCTTGATATCTATACGACACCAGCACATAGGTGGTTGGTTGGCGCGAAGGTGCTTTTTTTTAAGGCAGTGCCCGTTTAACAATCATCCTAAACGATTGATTCATAGCCCGAAAGGGCCCGGCGGCTAAAAAAAGGGACGCTGCAGGGAAAAAAAGTTTTCGCGGGAAAATAAAACGCTCCTATTTTTGCTAACGCTGTTAGGTTAATCGACACCACTATGGGAATCGTAGATCGCAGGAAAAGACAGAAAGAGGAAGTGCGCGCCGCCATTCTCTCCACCAGCTGGCAAATGGTGAAGAGCGAGGGCTGGCAGGCCCTGTCGATCCGTAAGATCGCCGAAGCCATCGAGTACAGCGTGCCGGTGATCTACGACCACTTCGCCAATAAAGAAGCGATCCTCTTCGAATTCGCGAAGGAAGGCTACCGCCTCCTCGCCGCCGAGCTGGAAGTGGCCGCAGCGAAGCACCCCGCGCCGGAAGACCAGATCCGCGCGATGGCCGACGCCTACTGGCATTTCGCGTTCCGCAACCAGGAGCACTACCAGCTGATGTTCGGCATCGGGATGGCGACCTGCGAAGTGGAAAAGTGCATGCCCGAGAAAGCCGCCTTCCGCGACAAGCTGGTGGCGCCGATCCTGACCCTCCTGGAAAACAAGCCGGCGGCGACCGATTCGACCTCCGTCTGCCTGAAGTACCATACCCTGTGGTCGGTGATGCACGGACTCGTGTCCATCAAGATGATGGGCTCCTCCGACGTTTCCGACGAGCTCAACAAAATAGTGCTGGACGATGCGGTCAACGGGTTCATCCGGAACCTGAAAGGGTGACCTTTTTTTTGCCCTGAAGTCTAACACTGTTAGGAAACATAGTAACGTTATTTAATCTGAAAAAACCGGGTGCTCCTCCGGGCGGCACCTTATTGTCTCACCGGGAGCCCCGCTCCTCAAACTCCACTGCTATGCGTTTTAATTCCATCCTCAACGGCGCGCCGGTAATCGTAGGCCTCATCGCGCTCCTGCTGCTCCTCAACTCCTGCACCTCCTCTTCTGCCTCTCCCGCCGGCCCCGGCGCCCCGCCTCCGCCCGCCCTCCCGGTAATCACCGTGCAGGCCGCGCCCGCCACCATCTACCAGGAATACTCTGCCGCTCTCGAAGGCTCCAGGGACATCGAAATCCTGCCTCAGGTGGAAGGCATCATCGAAGCCATTTCCGTAGACGAAGGCGCCCGTGTGCGCCGCGGCCAGCTCCTCTTCCGCATCAACGACCGCGTATACCGCGAGCAGCTGAACACGGCCCGGGCCGCGCTTGCCGCCGCCCGCGCATCGCTTACTTCCGCGCAGATCCATGTTGACCGGCTGAAGCCCCTCGTGGAAAAGAACGTGGTGTCTGACGTGCAGCTACGCAGCGCGCAGGCCGCCGCCAACGCCGCCTCGGCGCAGGTGGCCCAGGCCGCCGCCGTTGTGCGCTCCGCCGAAGTGAACCTCGGTTATACCCGCATCACCGCACCTGCCGACGGATACATCGGCCGCATCCCGATGAAGGTGGGCTCGCTCGTAGGTGCCGGCACGCCGGAGCCGCTGACGGTGCTCTCCGAGCTGAAGACGGTGTACGCTTACTTCTCGCTGGGTGAGGAAGAATTCCTGCGCTTCAAGGAGCGGTATGCCGGTGCCACCGTGGAGCAGAAGATCCGCGGCATGGCGCCCGTAGAATTACGGCTCCCCGACGGCACTTCGTACACGTACAAAGGCAAGGTGGAACTCGTGACGGGCCAGTTCTCCGGCAACACGGGCTCCATCGCGTTCCGCGCCGCCTTCGCCAACCCCGACGGGCTGCTGCGCTCGGGCAATACCGGCACCGTGCGCCTGCCCGTGCAGCTGCCCGCAGCCGCCGTGGTGCCGCAGGAGGCCACCTTCGAGCTCCAGGATAAGGTCTTCGTGTTTCGCCTCGCCGACAGCAACAAAGTAGTGAGCGTGCCAATCGCACCCGCCGCCACTTCCGGTACGTATTACCTCCTGCAGGAAGGCGTGAAGCCCGGCGACCGCCTCGTGTACACCGGCCTCGATCGCCTCAAGGACGGCGCCGTCATCCAGCCGCAGCCGCTGCCGATGGACAGCCTCCTGAAAGTGCGCCCGCTATAAGTATTTCTACGGTACTGCGCCCGCGGTACACCTGTCCGGTAGGGCAGGACCGGGCGCCCCTTGTCGCAACCCAATCCAACAATCGCCTCAAAAGGTTTCCACATGCTCAAGACATTCATCCAGCGACCGGTGCTCTCCACCGTCGTGTCGATCATCCTGACCCTGCTCGGCGTGATCGCGCTCTTCACCCTCCCGGTGACCCTGTTTCCCGACATCGCGCCGCCCACCATCCAGGTCACGGCCACCTATCCCGGCGCCAATGCCGAAGTGGTGGCCCGCGCCGTGGCCACGCCCATCGAAGAAGCCATCAACGGCGTGGAGAATATGACCTATATGTCTTCGACCTCCTCCAACGACGGCACGCTTGCCATCAACGTGTACTTTAAAGTGGGCACCGACCCCGACCTCGCGGCGGTGAACGTGCAGAGCCGCGTGTCGCGCGCGGTGAGCCAGCTGCCGCAGGAAGTGGTGCAGGCCGGCATCGCCACGCAGAAGCAGCAGAACTCCATGATCATGGTGCCGCTGATCTACAGTGAGGACACGACCTACGACGAGACCTTTCTGCAGAACTACGCCAAGATCAACCTCATTCCGGAGCTGCAGCGCGTGCACGGCGTAGGCCAGGCCCAGGTGTTCGGCGCCAAAGACTACGCGATGCGCATCTGGCTGAAGCCCGAGCGGCTCACGGCCTATAACCTCTCCGCGCAGGAAGTGCTGGCGGCGATCCGCGAGCAGAACCTCGAGGCCGCGCCCGGCCGCCTCGGCCAGGGCAGCTCCGCTTCGTTTGAATATGTACTGAAGTACAAAGGCAAGCTGTCGAAGAACGAGGAGTACGAAGACATTATCCTGAAGGCTGCGCCCGACGGATCGGTGGTGCGGTTGAAAGACGTGGCCCGCGTGGAGTTTGGCTCCTTCGCCTACAGCGCCAACACCCTCATCGAAGGCAAGCCGGGCATCGGCATCGCCCTGTTCCAGACCGCCGGATCCAACGCCAACGACATCCTGAAGGAAGCCGGCGAGGTGATGAAGAAAGCTTCGGCCAACTTCCCCAAGGGCGTGCACTACTTCAATATGTACAACGCGAAGGAGTTCCTCGACGAGTCGGTGTACCAGGTAGTAGAAACACTGCTCATCGCCTTCGTGCTCGTGTTCCTCGTGGTCTACCTCTTCCTGCAGGACCTGCGCTCGACACTCATCCCGGCCATCGCGGTGCCGGTAGCGATCCTGGGCACGTTCTTCTTCCTGCAACTCTTCGGATTCACCATCAACCTGCTCACGCTCTTTGCCTTGGTGCTCGCCATCGGCATTGTAGTAGACGATGCCATCGTAGTGGTGGAAGCGGTGCACTCCAAGATGGAGCGAACGGGTATGCCGGCGCGCGCCGCCACGATCCAGAGCATGGGCGAGATCTCAGGCGCCATCATTTCGATCACGCTCGTGATGGCCGCGGTGTTCGTACCCGTAGGGTTCATGCAGGGGCCCGCTGGCGTGTTCTACAAGCAGTTCGCCTTTACGCTTGCCATCGCCATCCTTATCTCCGCGGTCAACGCCCTCACGCTGAGCCCCGCGCTCTGTGCCCTGCTGCTGCGTAATCACTCCCATGACGCAACCAACGGCAAGCGACCCGGTTTCAAGGCCCGCTTTTTTAAGGCCTTCAACGCCGGCTTCGATGCGACGTCGCGAAAGTATACCCACTCGATCCGCTTCCTCGTACGCCGCAAGTGGATCGCCATCACCGGCCTGCTGGTGGTGAGCGCCGCCACGCTCTGGCTCGTGCGCAAAACGCCTTCCGGCTTTATTCCCACCGAAGACCAAGGCTTCATCGTATACTCCGTGAACCTGCCCGCCGGCTCCTCGCTCGACCGCACGCAGAAGGTGATGGAGAAGATCAACATACTGCTGAAGGAGATGCCGGTCGTAGAGCGCGTGGGCGCCGTTACGGGCCTCAACATCGTGGCCAACGCCAACTCCTCCAACTACGCCGTGGGCTTTATCCGGATGAAGCACCACAAGGACCGCGGCGAGGTAAAATCCATCGACGCCGTGATGGGTGCCATCAACCAGAAGCTCAGTGTCATTACCGAGGCCAGCGTGTTCCTCTTCGTGTTTCCCACCGTGCAGGGCTTCGGCAACACGAGCGGCTTCGAGTTCATCGTGCAGGACCGCAGCGGCGGCCCGCTCGACAAGCTGGCGAACACCTCCTACGGGCTCATCGGGGAACTGATGAAGCGTCCCGAGATCGCCTACGCGTTCACCACCTTTAATACCGGCAACCCGCAGTTCAACCTCGAGGTGGATGATGCGAAGGCCAAGCAGCTCGGTGTATCGGTGAGCGACCTCCTCGGCACGCTGCAGGTGTATTTCGGATCCGCCTTCGTGTCGGACTTCAACCGATTTGGTAAATTCTACCGAGTCGTAGCCCAGGCCGACATCGCCTACCGCGCCGACCCTACCGCACTGGAGAATGTGTTCGTCAAGAACGCAACCGGCGGTATGGTGCCGGTGAGCGGACTCGTGTCGCTGAAGCGCGTGTATGGACCCGAGACGGTGACGCGGAACAACCTGTTCAACGCCGTTACGATCAACGGCATGCCGAAGCCGGGCTACAGCTCGGGCGACGCCATCAAGGCGATCCAGGAAGTGACGGCTTCCTACCTGCCGCGCGGCTATTCGTATGAATGGTCAGGCATGACGCGCGAGGAGATCGGCGCCGGCTCACAGCAGGGACTCATCTTCGCGCTCTCGCTGCTCTTCGTGTATTTCCTGCTGGCCGCGCAATACGAGAGCTACCTGCTGCCGTTCGCGATCATCCTCACCATCCCGGCGGGCATCTTCGGCGTCTTCGCCTTCATCAACCTGTTCGGGATCGACAACAACATCTACGTGCAGGTAGGTCTCATCATGCTGGTGGGCCTGCTCGCCAAGAATGCCATCCTCATCGTGGAGTACGCGGTGCAGCGGCGAAAGGCGGGACTTGCACTCGTGGCCGCGGCCCTCGAGGCGAGCAGCCTGCGCCTGCGCCCCATCCTGATGACCTCCTTCGCCTTTATCGTAGGACTGCTGCCGCTCACCTGGGCTTCCGGCGGATCGGCGCTGGGCAACCGCTCCATCGGCACCGGCGCCCTCGGCGGCATGCTCACGGGCGTCGTACTCGGCGTCTTCCTCATCCCGGTCTTCTTCGTCATCTTCCAGTACCTGCAGGAGCGCGTAGGGGGCGGACCGAAGCTCAAAGCCATCGCCAAAAAACAACCCCGCGAACTCGCCATTGCCGAATAACCAAACTCAACGATCATGAAACAGATACGATACATCGCCCTGCTCCCGTTGCTGACCCTGCTGCTTTCCGCCTGCAGCACGGCAAAGGAATATGCACAGCCCGAACTGAAGCTCCCCGCGCGCTTTGCGGCTACCCCGGTAGGGGACACGAGCAGCATCGCCGACCTCGAGTGGGCGCAATTCTTCACCGACCCACAGCTCCGCGAGCTGATCAACAAGGGCATCGCCGGCAACTACGACCTGCAGCTCGCCGCCAACCGCGTGGCCATCGCGCAGCAGGCGAGCCAGCAAGCGCGCTACCTGTTCTACCCCGACATCAACCTTGGCGTGACGGCGCAGTACAACCGCCCGGCCAACAACAGCCTGAGCGGCGTGAGCACGAAGGCCTTTCTCGGCGCCCGTCATATCGAGAACTACCAGACGCTGCTTTCGGCCTCCTGGGAGCCCGATATCTGGGGCAAGCTGAAGGCGCAGCGCGGTGCGGCCCTCACCGGCTACCTGCAATCCTATGAGGCAAAAAAGGCCGTGCAGACGGCGCTCGTAGCCGGCATCGCACAGGGCTATTACCACCTGCAGATGCTCGACGAGCAACTGGCCATCGCCCGCCGCAACCTGGCGCTCAGCGACTCGTTCGTGACCACCACGCAGCTGCTGAAAGAGGCAGGTATGAGCCACGCGCTGGCGGTGCAGCAGGCAGAGGCGCAACGCCAGGGCATCCGCATCCTGCTGCCGCAGCTGGAGGCCGAGATCGCCCGGCAGGAGCACGCCTTGCAGCTGCTCCTGGGAGGACTGCCCGGCCCCATCGCACGGGGACGCGCGGTTGATGCACCGGCGCTGCCGGCCCAGTGGTCGACGGGGCTGCCGGCCGCGGTGGTGAGCCGCCGTCCTGATGTACGCGCCAACGAGCTGGCGCTGATGATCGCGAATGCGCGGGTCGGCATCGCAAAGGCCGATATGTACCCGGCGCTCAACATCACGGCGGGTGCGGGCCTGGAGGCCTTCCAGGCGTCGAACTGGTGGAACCTCCCGGGCTCCCTGTTCGGGATGGCCGCCGGCTCGGTGCTGCAGCCCGTGTTCCGCAAGAAGGCTCTCCGCACCCGCTATGCGGTGGCGCAGTTGGAGCGCGACGGCGCCGTGGTCCGCTTCCGGCAGTCGGTACTCGGGGCCGTAACGGAGGTGAGCGATGCGCTCGCCGGGCTGCAGAAGCTGCGCGAAGAGGAAGAGGCGGCCCGCGCGCAGGTGGCTGCGCTTCGCGACGGCATCACGTCTGCGCGCCTGTTGTTCCGCAGCGATTTGGCCACCTACCTCGAAGTGCTCAACGCGCAGGCCAACGCCCTGCAGGCCGAGCTGGGCCTCGCCGCCCTGCAGCGCCGCAAGCGCGCCGCGCAGATCGAATTGTACCGGGCGCTCGGCGGCGGCTGGAAGTAATGCACCTTTGCGCCGTTGCACGATCTATGATCTTACTTGACACCATATGAAAGCACCTTCCTCCACACTGACCATTGTTCTGCTCGGGCTCCTGACCGCCATCGTGCCCTTCTCGATCGACATGTACCTGCCCGGCTTTACGGATATCGCCCGAACCTATGAGACGAGTGTAGCGCGCGTGTCGCTCACGCTCTCCTCGTTCTTCATCGGCATCGGGATCGGGCAGCTCGTATACGGTCCCCTGCTGGATCGCTTCGGCCGGCTCCGCCCGCTGTACATCGGGTTGCTGGTTTATTGCGCCGCCTCGGTGGGCTGCGCGGTGGCGCCTTCGCTCGACACGCTCATCGCCCTGCGCTTCCTGCAGGCGGCGGGTGCCTGCTCCGCTTCGATCGCCGCTACGGCCATGGTGCGCGACCTGTTTCCGCCGCAGGACAATGCGAAGATCTTCTCCTACCTCATCCTGGTGCTGAGCGTGTCGCCGATGCTGGCCCCAACGATCGGGTCGGTGTTGTCGGCGGCGCTCGGCTGGCGCAGCATCTTCATCGTGCTGGCCGGGCTCATTGTGCTTATTGCGCTGGGCGTGCGCCTGTTCCTGCGCGGCTCCAAGGGTCCGGATGTGCATTATTCGCTACGGCCGGCCTCCATCCTGCGCACTTACCGGTCGGTGCTTCGGGAGCCAGTATTTCTACTGTACGCGGTGCTGAGCGCCATCGGGCTTGCCGGCCTGTTCACCTATATCGCCTCGTCGCCGGGTGTGTTCATGGAGCACTTCGGGCTCAGCCAGCAGCAGTACGGGATCCTGTTCGCCTTTCTCGCCTCGGGGCTCATCATCGCCGCGCAGGTCAATACGGTGCTGCTGCGCCGCTTCCGCAGTGCCGTCATCATCCGCTGGGCCTTCGGCGCGCAGGTGCTGCTGGCCGCGATTTATGTATTGCTGGCGGCAGGTCAGCGCGATGGCCTCGAGGTAAGCATCGGGCTTCTCTTCTTTTACCTCGCTGCGGCCGGACTCATCATGCCCAATGCCACGGCGCTGGCGATGCGACCGTTCAGCACACATGCCGGCAGTGCCTCGGCGCTCCTCGGCTTTGTGCAGATGGGGCTCGGGTCGGTAGTAACCGTGGTGATCGGGCTCCTGGCCATCCGCTCGGCGCTGCCCATGGCGGCCTGTATGCTGGGTGGAAGTGTCATCGGGCTCCTGTTGCTGCTGCTCGGAACGCGGGCACAGCGGCAAAAGAAAAGCGCCTCGCTGACGGTGCAGGAGGCGCTTGTTGCAGAAGATCAGATGTAGTGTCGGGAATCGTTAAGCCCGCTCTTCGAGCTTGCGGCTTTCTTCCTCGAGCCGGCGGCCTTCCTCTTCGAGCTGCGCGCGGGTATAGGCGGTGCCGCTGAGGGGCTTCATATCGCGCGCGTGGCCTTTAAGGGCGTACTTGCGCAGGAATTCGGCCTTCGAATCTTTATAGGAGCTTACGAGCTTCAGTTTATACAGGCTGTAGATATACAGCCAGGCGAGGTCGAGCTGGCCCTTGAGGAAGCCGGCGCGGGCGCTGCCCGGGTAGAGGTGGTGGTTGTTGTGCCACTCGCCGGCGAGCAGTCCGGGGCGGCTCTGGTTGATGGAGAGGTTGCTGCGGTCGAAGTCGATGCCGTCCTTGTGCTTTACTTCACCTTTGCCGTGGCCGGTGTAGTTGAAGGCGCGCACGCCGATGTACCAGAGCAGCGCGCCGCTGAAGAGGGCGGTAGCGAGCGCGTGGCCGCCGATGAAGTAGAAGGCCGTGTACCAGAAGGCCCAGTTGATGAGCCAGGTGAACACGGTGTATTGCGGCGTGGCGATCGAGGCCCAGCGCTTGTATTGCTCGTAGCTGTTGATCTGCACGCCGGTGTGCTGCATAAAGCGCGCGGCCTTGGCATAATGCGCCTCGCAGAGGTTCTTGTTGATGCTGTGGTGGTTCGTTTCGGAGAGCATGCAATACATCAGGCCGCCCTGTGGGTTGTAGGGGTCGCCGGGAAGGTCGCTCTTGACGTGGTGTACGTGGTGCGAGATCACGTACATCTCCTCGGGGAAGGTCTTGATCACGAGGTGCTGGGTGAGGATGCGCACGATCGGGTGGCGGAAGGTGTAGGCGCGGTGGGTGCAGTAGCGGTGGAACCAGATGGTGCCGTGGGTGCCCATCACGACCATGCCGTAGGCCACGGCGCCGATGGCGAGGGGCCAGGAGAAATAGTTGGCGCCGAAGGCCACTGCGAAGGGGATCATACAGATCATCATGATCACCGAGATGGCGGAAATCCAGTTCTTGCGGGTACGGAAAATGTTGATGCGCCGGGCGGCCTCCGCCCAAAGCTGCTTCGTGGTAGGAATGATGAGGCGTCCTTCCGCGTCCTGCCATCCGTAGGACGGGGTTTCCAAAAGATTGTCGATAAATACGTTCTTGCTCATAGGGAAAGTGTACAAAAAAATGCGGCCAGACGGGCGGTTACGCCTTGCTGCTGGGCGGCCGCACAGTTAAGGGCTATATCACTAATTTACGGTGAATATAGAATTTTTTTGCCGGTGTTTGCGCCGCTGAGTTGCCTGGTTTAACAATGCGGGCGCTACGGCAGAGCATTGGTTCCACAGAGCCGGGCCGCTTCACGAACCGGCGGCGGCTCGCGTTTTATGAGAAAGCCCCGCGCGGGCGGGGCCTTGGCAATGGCGGGTGAAGCGGGTCGGGGGCGGGTGGATGGTGGGTGAAGCCGGTGGTGTCCAGGCACATATCAGCGGGGAGGCGGTTGCCGTAGTCCATGCTCCAGCGCCTGCAACTGCTCGCGGAGTTTGCGGATCTCTTCCCACAGGTAGCGCAGGGTGGCGCCGCTCATGTTCTCGGCCAGGCATTCGGCATAGAGGTGCTCGCAATCGCGCAGCCGGGTTTGGATTTCTTCTGGGCTCATAAGAATACTGGTGCGGTATATACGGGCGCGGGCCGGTTCCGGATTGGCGTTACTCACCGGGGGAATCGCCGCTTGTATCCGGAAAAATCCGCTTTTGGCCACCCTGCTTGCATTTTGTTTGTAAAATGACTACTATTGCAGTGCTAAGCAAATGGCAAACCCGTTTGTCATGCAGTTAGTTTTGGTTACGAGCTCCTGTGTCTACGGGGGCTTTTTTGTTTTTGGGAGCCCTGGGCCGGACAGGTATTTTAGGATGTGCGTTACCGGTGGTTGCTGCCAATTTTGCACCAACGCAAACATTAGGCTCGATGATCTGTGCCTGTCCCGCTATTTATGCTGCGGCGGCGGGTGATTTCCGATCTTTTGTAATTTGTCGGGAGCCGGCCATCCGGATACCGGTGTTATCAAAATAAAACGATGGCAGAAAACACAACGATCACCGGCGAAGCCCTCGTTGCCCTGATTCAGGACCATTTCCGGAAGGGCGATACACCCGTCCTGGAGCTCTTTCGCTACGAGGTCACCTCCGGCTTTGAGCTGCTGCTTTCTGTGCCCGCGGGACAGATGGCTTTTTTGTCGTTCAACTGGTGCACCTTCCATGGCTCCGTGAGGGTGCAACTGCCTCCGGATACCGAAGGCGATGTGGAATTTTACGAGTGTCAATTACCAACCATCGAGACAAGGGGAGGCTCTGCAAAGATCTCGCAGTGCCGTGTCGAGAGGGTCGTTTGCGAGGGGCGGGGCGGCACGCTGGGTATCGATGGCACACGCATCGAAGGAGGGATCCGGGTCTCGGGCGCGTGGGAGCGGGTATCGCTGAACGACCAAGGCGCAACGGCGCCGCTCGACGTTTGCCTGGAGGACCTGCAGGCCGACCGGCTCACCGTCATCCGCTGCCGGCTCGGCACCGTCCGGCTGCACCGGGTAGAGCTGAAGAGCCGGTTCTGGTTCTGGGATAACGAACTGTTGTCGCCGGGGCGTATGGGCTTCGAGATGAACGACTGCGTGCTTCATTGCGACCTGTTCTTTGACGACAACCGCCTGGAAACGGAACTGCGTTTTTCACAGGTCCGGGCGCATGCGGCCACCGATTTGAAGAACGGCACGGGCAACCCGATCTTCCGGTTCGATACCTGCCGGTTTGACGGAGCGCTCACGATCGAAGATGTACGTTTCGACACGTTGCATTTCCGGGAGACTCTGTGGAATGCCGTGCATTGGGAACGGCTGGAAACCGGGCGCCTGCTGCTCGAGCGTCCATCGCCTGTACGACAGCTTGTTTTCAGCGACGTGAAGATCAGCAGCGCGGACGCGCAGGCGCTTCGCTACCTGGCGGAAGCCTTGGAGGACCAGGGCTACGCGGAGCTCGCCGGGGAATACCGGCTGCGTGCGGCGCAGGCGCTATTGGTGTGAATGCCGCTTTCCTTGGTGATATCCGAACGCAGCAGCCTGCCCTTGCCTGATCGCGTCACGATCGCCGGTTCACCTGAATAGGATCACAGTATATTTAATATTGTTAGCCAGTTGGTTTTCCACCACTTCATCGAAACATGACACCTTTCAAGCCTTTCGTACCGGAGCTGCACAAAGAGCAAAATGTACAGATCGATTTCTACCGGCATGAGCAGAAGAGCATCATGCTGGTCACGTTGAAGGGCGATCTTCCCGACGGCAGCGGTGCCCGGCTGGACTGCGATTATATTCATCAGGAGCTGGCGATCAACCTGCTTGCCATGCGCCCCATCGCGCTTCTCCTCGATCTGTCGCTGTTGAAATACTCCTTCGGCAACTCGTTGATCCATGCGTTCAGCCCTCTCTTTGAGCTGCAGCTGTTCGAGAGCAAATTCGATATCGCCTTTCTGCTATCCGACCTGAATAAATACGGCCTGGCAGGCCTGTGGAATTTCGACGTCGATGGGCCGCCGGAAAATATTTTCTACCGGTACGAAGAAGCAGTGCAGTATGCTGAACTGGTTTATGATCGCTTATGAAGATGTACATTCTTGTAAAGGAGGACGTTCCTGATCACCTGGTGCCGGTAATCGCGGCACACGCCTCCCTCGCGTGTTTCCGGAAATACGAGCACGATGCCGATATGCAGCGCTGGATAAACTCCGTATTCAAAAAAGCCGTTTGCAAAGTGACCGGGACAGAGTTCGAAGGGGCAAAACAGGTAGAAAAGAACGTCCTGCTGACGGAGTCCTCGCTGAACGATCAGGAGGTGTGTCTGTGTTTCTCACCGCGCGACGAATACCCGAAATCCTTCAAGTTCTTCAGGCTGTGGCGGCCAACTGCCGGATAAGGAACCGCTGATACCGTTCCGCAAATGGTCGTCAGCTTATTGCCGAACATCCTTATAAGATATGAAAAACCCTGCAGCACTGGTGCTGCAGGGTTTTTCCGTTTGCTTGTGGATCCTGAGGGACTTGAACCCACGACCCGCTGATTCACTTTCCTCCGCTTTCGCGAAGTAGTTGGACTATCTCACCACCTTTTATCCCGCCCGAGGCGGGACAGTCAGGTGAGGGGCGTTAATGGAAGCTTATTGGCTGGTTTCCGCACTTCCTAGTCTCTGCACCTTCGGAACTACGCTGCTAACCATTCGTTCCGCTTGGCTCAGGATTACCATCTTCCCGATTTCCCAAGAAGGAAGGCTTCCCTGAATTAACCCCTATCCCATCCGGCAATTTCGTACCGGCGGCACCGCTGACCATTTTTTGAATATTGCTTATCTCTAACTCCGGATGATGTGTCTCCGCATGGCAGTTGGAGCAAAGCAACCTGCATTTTTGAGATTCCTCTACAATTGCATCCCAATTCCTGTTCGATAGTACGCGAACGTCAAGCTTAAACGCTTTATCATTCGGATCGATGTGATGAAAATGAAGTGCTGCAACATTTCGGTCGTAGCCGCAGCGTGCGCACTTTCCGCCAAACATCGATACTAATTGCAACTTCCGTCGAAGCGATCGTAGCGTCTGCGAATGATACGTATTGGTTTGCTGTCTAACCCTATGATAGTGGTCTTTTTGTTTACATGCATTGCTGCAGTATTTCATCTTCTGTCCACTAATCGATACAGCGCAGACAACACAGGCTCTGGGAACCATATTCGAGGCTTTTCTCTAAAATACAGATATTCAAAGAACAATCCTTGATGAGTCAGCCGCTCTAACCAACTGAGCTAAGGATCCAATTGGGGATCTCAGATCTAAGATCTCGGATCTGCGATCTGAAGTCCCGGCCCCTACATCTGAGATCAAAGATCTGCGATCTGAGATCCCGGCTGGGGCGGCAAACGTACGATTTTACTTGATCTCCTCGAAATCGATATAGTCGTCGTTGGACGCCTTTTTTGGGGAGGACACCTTCTGGGCCGCGGCCGCCTGCTGCGCCTCGGCACGCTGCTGCGCCGCGCCGAACTGCTCGTTCATCTGCTTGAAGCTCCGCCGTACCTGGCGCGTTGTACGCACCAGCGGCACCACGAAACTGAAGATGAACCGCCACAGGAAATAGGCCAGCAGCACATAAAAGACATATTGCATAACTCCTCAAAGGTAGCCGCCCCATTTTCACAAAAACGGATTTTGGCCGTATTTAACGCTTTTCTTACCTTTGTTCCGGATTTGACGCAAGAAGGGAACGTGCTCGTTCCCTTCTTCTTTTTACACTATGCAAACGGAAACCCTGATCGACACGCTGAAGGAGCAGCTCCAGCAGCTCATTACCGACCCGAAGCACTTCCTCGTAGAGGTGCGCGTAAAGCCCACCAACAACATCAAGGTCTTCCTCGATGGCGACGAGGGGCTGCCCCTGTCGGACCTCGTGAGCTATAACCGCAAGCTCTATAAGGCCCTCGAGGAAAGCGCCCTCTTCCCCGAAGGCGACTTCTCGCTCGAAGTGTCGTCGCCCGGTATCGACGAACCCCTCAAGCTGCACCGCCAGTACGTTAAGAACGTGGGCCGCTACGTCGAGATCACCCGCACCGACGAGGCCGCCACCAAGGTGGAAGGCAAGCTCCTTGCGGCCACCGAAGAAGGCATCACCGTAGAGACCGAGACCGGCAAGGGCAAAAAGAAGGACGTAAAGCAGGAGACGATCCTGTTCACCGACATAAAAACGACCAAAGTTCAAGTTAAATTCTAACCAATGAGCGCCTTTGACTTCGCTCAGGCGGACAAGTCTTGTCACCCTGAGCCTGCCGAAGGGACTCATCAGAAAAAAGCAGAAATATGGCCAGTATCAACCTGATCGAAGCCTTCCAGGAGTTCAAGGAGGCGGAAAACATTGACCGCCCGACCCTCATGCGCGTGGTGGAAGACGTGTTCCGTACCCTGCTGCGTAAAAAGTATGGCTCCGACGAGACCTTCGACGTGATCGTGAACGCCGAGAAAGGCGACCTCGAGATCTTCCGCCGCCGCACCATCGTGGAAGACGGCGATATCTACAACACCCTCGAGGAGATCGAATACAGCGACGCCATCAAGATCGAACCCGACTACTCCGTTGGCGAAGAACTTTATGAAGAGGTAAACCTCGAAGACTTCGGTCGCCGCGCCATCCTCGCCGCCAAGCAAACGCTGGCCTCCCGCATCGCCGACCTGAAAAAAGCCATCCTTGCCAAAAAATACGGCGACCGCGTCGGCGAGATCATCTCCGCCGAGGTGTACCAGGTGTGGAAGAAGGAAGTGCTCCTCCTCGACGAGGAAGGCAACGAGCTCATCCTCCCCAAAAGCGAGCAGATCCCGCAGGACTACTTCAAGAAAGGCGAGAACATCCGCGCCGTGGTGCGCCGGGTGGACATGAAGAACAACAACCCCGTCATCATCCTGAGCCGCACCGCGCCGGAGTTTCTGGCAAAGCTTTTGGAAATTGAAGTACCCGAGATCTTCGACGGCCTGATCGTGATCAAGAAGATCGTGCGCGACCCGGGCGAGCGTGCCAAGGTGGCCGTGGAATCCTACGACGACCGCATCGACCCCGTGGGCGCCTGCGTGGGCATGAAAGGCTCCCGCATCCACGGCATCGTGCGCGAGCTGAAGAACGAAAACATCGACGTCATCAACTGGACCAATAACCTGCAGCTGCTCATCCAGCGCTCCCTGACCCCCGCCCGCATCACCACCATGGAGATCGACAACGAGGGCAAGCGTGCTTCGGTATACCTGAAGCCCGACCAGGTGTCGCTGGCCATCGGCCGCCGCGGCGTCAACATCAAGCTGGCCTGTGAGCTCACCGGCTACGACATCGATGTGTACCGCGACAATGAAGGTGAAGTAGAAGAGTTTGATATCGACCTGGAAGAATTCAGCGACGAGATCGAGCCCTGGATCATCGAGGCCCTCAAGAAAGTGGGCTGCGATACCGCCCGCAGCGTGCTGGACCTCAACACCGCCGAACTGGAACGCCGCACCGACCTCGAGAAGGAAACGATCGAGGAGATCCGCAAGGTGCTGCAGGCCGAGTTCGACCGGGGATGATGACGTGAATCGTGAATCGTCAATCGTGAAAGATTGGCGGCGCACGGCAGGGTTACCTTTTCAGGAAAACAGTATTGGAAATGGTAACCTGAACAACCGGTGAAATTTATGGTGACACCGGTTACGCTGCCCGAGCCTGGCGACGGCGGCGGCGAAACACCCCAGAGGGGTGTCCGCTTGGTAGAGACAATTGGCATAAAAAATATTAATGGCAGAAATTCAAACACCCAGGTTAATGGCTGCGGCCAAGGAGTTCAACATCGGTAAAGAGACCCTTGTGGAATTCCTGGCGGCCAAAGGGTTCAACAGGGACGACCTGAAACCCACGGCCAAGCTGACCGAAGACATGTACCGCGCCTTGCAGCAGGAATTCAACAGCGACAAGGTGGCGAAACACAAAGCCGAGCTCATCGACCTTCCCAAGGGCGCGATCGCGGAAGCGAAGAAGCGCAAGGAAGAAGACGAGCTGCTGGCCCGCCAGCGCGAGGAGCGCAAGGCCGCGGCCGTGGCGCCGGCACCTAAGAAAGAGGAGCCTGCTCCCGCACCCGCGCCTGTAGCGCCCCCCGCCCCCGTGGCGGAAGCCCCCGCGCCCCCACCGGCTCCCGTAGCCGAGGCGCCCGCCCCCGCCCCCGTGGCGGAAGCCCCCGCGCCCCCCGCGCCGGCGCCTGACCCGGCGCCCGTAGCGGAACAGCCCGCGCCCCCGGCGCCCGTGGCCGAGGCCCCTGCGGCACCCGCCGACCCCGAGCCGCCCGCGGCACCGGCCGCACCTGCCGCCGCTCCGGCTACCGGTATCGAAGGCCCCAAGATCCTCGGCACCGTAGACCTTTCGGCCATCGACTCCTCCACGCGCCCCAAGAAAGGCGTAGCGAAGAAGGAAGAGGCGCCGAAGCCGGCACCCGCCGCACCGGTTGCTTCCGAGCCGAAGCCCGCTCCCGTAGCGGAAACGCCGGCACCTGCGCCCGTAGCGGAGGCCCCGGCCACGCCGGCCGAGCCCGAAAAGCCGGCAGAGCCCGTCATTGAAAACATCCGCGCCGAAAAGCTCGAAGGCCCCAAGATCCTGGGTAAGATCGAGCTGCCGGTGGATAACGATACCCGTCCGAAGCCGGACGAGAAGCGCAAGCGCAACCGCATCCCGATCAAGAAAGCCCCGACCGATCCCCGCCCGAGCGTACAGCCCGGACAAGGTGGCGGCGGCCGCTTCGGGGTGACCCGCGCCGGCGACCGCGGCCGCAGCGGCAACCAGCCGGGCAACCGCCCCGGCCAGCGCAGCGGACCGGGCATTCGCCGCGACGACCCGAACCGCCAGATCGACGAGAAGGAGATCCAGCGGAAGATCCAGGAAACGCAGGCCCGCATGTCGGGCGGCGGCGGCAAGAAGCTCTCCAAGGCCAAGCGCCGCGAGCGCCGCGGCTCCGGCGACGACTCCATGGACAACATGGGCGATACGAAGCTGCAGGTGACCGAGTTCATCTCCGTGAGCGAGCTCGCCAACCTGATGGACGTTTCCTTTGCCGAGGTGATCTCGAAATGTATGGGTCTGGGCATCATGGTGTCCATCAACCAGCGCATCGACGCCGAGGTGATCGAGCTCGTGGCCTCCGAATTCGGCTACGACGTGGAGTTCATCGACATGGAGAAGCAACTCGAAATGGATGAAGAAGTAGAGGCCGATACCGAAGACGAGCTGCAGCCGCGCTCGCCGATCGTGACCATCATGGGTCACGTTGACCACGGTAAGACCTCGCTCCTCGACTATATCCGGAACGCCACCGTAGTGGCCGGTGAGGCAGGTGGCATCACCCAGCACATCGGCGCCTACCAGGTGCACCTGCCGGGCGGAAAAGACATCACCTTCCTCGATACCCCGGGTCACGAGGCCTTCACGGCCATGCGTGCCCGTGGTGCCAAGGTCACCGACATCGCGGTGATCGTGATCGCGGCCGACGACGCCATCATGCCCCAGACGCGCGAGGCCATCTCGCACGCCCAGGCCGCCAACGTGCCGATGATCTTCGCCATCAACAAGATCGATAAGGACGGAGCCAACCCCGCCAAGATCTACGAGCAGCTTGCCGGCATGAACCTCCTCGTCGAAAGCTGGGGCGGTAAGTACCAGAGCCAGGAGCTCTCGGCCAAGAAAGGCATCGGCGTCGACCTCCTGCTCGAGAAGATTCTCCTCGAGGCCGAGCTGCTCGACCTGAAGGCCAACCCCGACCGCGAAGCCTCGGGCTCCGTGGTGGAAGCCTCCCTCGACAAGGGCCGCGGCTACGTGGCTACCGTGCTCGTGCAGAACGGTACCCTCAACAACGGCGACATCGTGGTCTCCGGCCAGCACTACGGCCGCGTGAAGGCGATGTTCAACGAGCGCAACAAGAAAATGAAAGAGGCCGGCCCCTCCGCGCCGGTACTCATCCTCGGCCTCAACGGCGCCCCCCAGGCCGGTGAGAAGTTCAAGGTATACGAAGACGAAGCCGAAGCCAAAGAGGTGGCCAACCGCCGCGCGGTGATCCTCCGCGAGCAGGGCATGCGTGCCAAGAAGCACATCACCCTCTCCGAGATCGGCCGCCGGATTGCCCTGGGTACCTTCAAGGAACTCAAGGTCATCATCAAAGGCGACGTGGACGGCTCCGTGGAAGCCCTGTCGGACTCCATGCAGAAGCAATCGACCGAAGAGATCCTCGTATCGGTGATCCACAAGGGCGTGGGCCAGATCAACGAAAGCGACGTGAGCCTCGCCGAGGCCTCCGACGCCCTCATCATCGGCTTCAACGTGCGCCCCTCGGTGCAGGCCAACCGCCTCGCCGAAACCGCCGGTATCGAGATCAAGACCTACTCGGTGATCTACGCCGCCATCGACGACCTGCGCTCCGCCATGGAGGGCATGCTCGAGCCGAAGACGCAGGAGAAGATCGTGGCCAACGTGGAGATCCGCGAGGTGTTCCGCTTCGACAAGGTGACCGTTGCCGGTTGCGTGGTGCTCGACGGACGCATCAAGCGCGACAACAAGATCCGCCTCATCCGCGACGGTATCGTCGTATACCCGACCGGCGAAGGCGCCACCGCCGAACTCGGCTCGCTGAAGCGCTACAAGGACGACGTGAAGGAAGTAATCGTTGGTATGGAATGCGGTCTGACCGTGAAGAACTACAACGACATCAAGCCGGGCGACATCGTGGAAGCCTACGAGCTCGAAGAAGTGAAGCGAACGCTGTAGTAAAGACGCATTCATATGCGTCTCCGAGATACATAACCAAGGCCCCCGCACTGTCGGGGGCCTTGGTCGTTTAGGTCCGGGGGCGCGCCTTTTCCAGGATGGCGGCGCCCAGCTGGTCGAACGCCAGTGGTGGGGCCAGGGAGTTGAGCGACTTCAATGTGATCGAGTGCTGGCTGCGCCGGTATGCGTCGAGTTCCCAAGTTGCCAGCACGTAGAACGTCCACTGGTTCAGGTCCAACGGGTTGGCAGTTGCTTTGTCCTGATGATGCAGGAGGCAGAACACATACACATCGGCACTCCTCCCGGCCACCTTGGATTGCAGGTTGGTAGCGCTATCCCAATACAGTGCCGCCCGCGTGCTGAAGGAGATCCTCGAAAGCGCCCGTTGAAACCAGGATTGCACATAGGCTGCCGATTTTACTTCCAGCTTTATGCCCTCGGGCGTCTCGAGGTTGAATGCGCTCCATTCGTCGCGGCAGGCCGTCACGTCTACATGTGCGGCCCTGGCTACGATGAACTCGGCGAGCCGGCCCCGGGTGGCATTGCTCAGGAGGTCAGAAACACTCCAGCGCCAAAAATCAAGCAGCGTGACATCGAGTGGCTTGCCGTTGAACAGCAGCGGCTCCTTTCCAGACTTGAGTGTAGCGGGTATGCGGTCAAGCGACATGTTTACTTTATGATTGAAGTGATGTACCGTCTGCAGCGGCAAGGAGGGAGCAGGCGCTCAATAAAAACGCGCGAATCTGATCCCGGCCACGACCTGCCAGGCACCCATGCCGGGACCGGGCTCGAGGGTGGCGCCCTTATAGCGGAAGCGGTCTTTCCAGAAGGGCCGGTTAACGCCGCCCTTGACGAACAGGATCGCGGAGCGGCGCTCGTTGTTGCGGGGGCGAAGAAGCACGTCGATGCCGGCGCCGGCCGCATAGCCCAGGCGGCGCGACTTCACATCGACCCGACGGTTGATGACGAGGTCGGTGACATCCGTGGCATCCCGGTTCACCTCCTCCGGGCTCTCGTAGGAAAGCCGGGCCACGCGGTAGGAGAGGCCCGCGTAGGGAAACAGGCTCACCCCCCGCGCCGGCAGCAGGTCCACCCCCAGCTCCACGGCAAAGGCATTGAGCAGGGAGGCCGAAATGGTGCGGCCGTCGCGCTTCGAATGAAGGCCACCGCCCGCGAAACCGATGTCCAGCAATAGGGACCCATCGCGCATGCCGAGGCCGATTCCTACGTATGGCATCAGCGATCCAACCGTAGGAAAGCCCTCCCGGGCCAGTAACGCATTGAAACGGGCAGGCTGGGCGTGCGCCGCACCGGCAAAAACGGTGAAAGATCCATAGCCCTTTCTCCCCCGGGCGCGGGCAGTGCGGGGCTCCTGTTGCGCCCGCCTGAGGCCCGCCACTGCCTGTTGGTAGGCCGTATCGGCCCACAGCAGGCTGTCGTAGTATTGGGTAACGCGGTGGTACTGCGCCCGGTAATAGCCGAGCGAGTCCGGTGCGGCGGCGCTGCTGTCGGGCGCCTGTGCGGCGGCCTCCAGGGGCAGCGCGGGGATCAGCAGGAGCAAGAGCTTTTTCATAGATCGTTTTGGTTCGTGGAACGCGGGTTAGCGTTGTGCGGTTAAAATACGAAGGGTGCGGGAAACGGGCGACACATTTGCCCGGGTATGATCAGCCTTTGTCGGCTCCCGCCGGGGCCTTGTTCAACAAACGGGAACCGGACGACCACCGTGGGCTTCCGGCCTGTTTGTTGCGCCATACCGGGAAAAGCCAGGACATGAAAAACGAAGGGATCGAAGGCAAGGTGGTGGTGATCACAGGGGCTTCGTCGGGTGCGGGGCGCGCCATCGCGGTGGCCTTTGCCGAAAAAGGCGCGCGCCTCGTGCTGGCCGCCCGGCGCAAGGAGGCATTGGACGAGGTGGTGCAGGAATGCGTCGCCCTCGGCGCCATCGCCATCGCCGTGCCCACCGACGTGCGCGAAGCATCGGAGCAGGCGGCCCTCGCGGAGGCCGCCCGGCGCTGGGCCGGGCATGTGGACGTATGGGTGAACAATGCCGGGGTGCTGGCGGCCGGGGCGCTCGAAGACATCCCTTCGGAAGTGAATGAAGCGGTGATCCGCACCAACCTGCTGGGCTACGTGCATGGCGCCGCCGCGGTGCTGCCGCTCTTCAAGCAGCAAGGCTACGGGTTGCTGGTCAACAATATCTCGGTGGGCGGCTGGATCCCGACACCCTATATGGCGGCCTACTGCGCCTCCAAGTTCGGCCTGAAGGGCTTTTCGGAAGCGCTGCGCGGCGAGCTAACGGCGTACAGGAACATCCACGTGTGCGACCTCTACCCGGCCTTTCTCGACTCGCCCGGGATCCAGCACGCGGCCAACTATACCGGCGCGGTGCTCCGGCCGGCGCCACCCCTCTACGATCCGCGCCAGGTGGCCCGGGCGGTGCTCCGCCTCGTACGGCACCCGAAGGACCGCTCCACGGTGGGCGCTTTTCCGCACTTCCTGCATGCCGCCTTCGCGCTGCTCCCCGGCCTCACGCGGCGCATCACCGCCGGCCTTATCGGTACGTACCTCAAAAAGGCGGAAGCCACCGTGCACACGAGCGGCAACGTGCTCGACCCCGTTGCCTACGGCACCGGCATCGACGGCGGCTGGCGCAGCACGGGGCTAAAACCCACGCCTGCCAAACAAGGTCTTTTCGCTGCCCTTTGGGTCGCAGCGGCGATTCTGGTCTTAAGGAGGTTTTGAGAGGTTTTGATGGGTTTTGACGGGTTTTAGTAGGTTTTGAGGGTTCGTAAGGTGCTGATGGTTTTGGGGAAGAAGGAGGCTTGGATGTTGCAAAAAGCCGGGTGTTGTTGCAAAATGGGAGCTCCGCACTCAAAAACCCCTCCTCCGCACTCAAAAATCCCGGCTCGGAAGGAAAAAATCCGGTTTTGCTGTTGCAAAATGAGCGCTCGTTGTTGCAAAAATTCATTCCGTTGTTGCAAAATCGAAGCTTCGTGTTGCAAAATCGGGTCTCCGCCTGTCAAAATTGCAACTTGGGGCGCCAGAATTGCAATTCCCGAGGCCATTAAGAGGGTTTGGAACCCATTTCCTGCATAAACGTTTGAAAATGAAGGGCTCGCTCGGTCGCTAGCGGCATCTATTCGTGATCCGGGCCGCAAATGGGTGGCGATTTTCGGTTCCCATAGCTTCCTTCGGCAAGCTCAGGATGACAAGATGGGCTGGTGTTGGTACCGGGGCAATCGATCCCTTCGCCAAACCCACCGGAAAACAAGGGCGCCCCCTTGTCCATACCATTGCTCCGGCCCGCCTGCGGGCCGAAGGGGCACGCGGATCCCGAAGCTTCGGGACGCAGAAAGCGCAGAAGAAAATCCTTTCAGGAGGCGATTCCTTATTTGTGGGCAACTATGCCCCCGCCCCTAAACCAGCCCGCCCCCGAACCAGCCCGCCCGCGGGCCTTCCGCGTATTCTAAAAAAGTTTCCAGTCCGACACGCGTCGCTACCTGTAAAGTCGCCACCAGTAGCATGTTCCGGAGTCAGAAAACGCTTCCGAAAAATCTTCCGCGTTTTCCGTGTATTCTGCGTGCCCCTCCCCACATTCTGTTAAAATCCAGCGCCCACGGCCGCGCCTGCGCCCGATGCCCTATTTTTGGCGATACGCGTATGAAACGATCCATCTTCCTCCTCGCCTTTTCGGTGCTGGCCGCGGCCGGCGCCTCCGCCCAGGGTGTCAAGAAAGTAGTGGCCGACCGCATCCTCGGGGTGGTAGGCGACCGCATCATCCTGGAATCCGACGTCAAGAACACCATCGCCGACGCCCAGCGCCAGGGCCAGCAGATCCCGCCGAACCCCGAATGCGCCATCATGGAGCAGGCCCTTGTATCCAAGGTGCTGATGCTGCAGGCCGAGCGCGACTCCCTCAAGATCGACGACTCCGAAGTGGAGGCCGAGCTCGACCAGCGCGTGCGCTACTTCATCCGCATGTACGGCACCCAGGAAGAACTGGAGCGCGTCGCCAACAAGACCATCTACCAGATCAAGGACGACGCCCGCGAGTCGGTGCGCGAAAGCAAGCTCGCCCAGCAGATGCAGCGCAAGATCGTGGAGAGCGTGCGCATCACCCCCACCGAGGTGGGCGCCTACTTCAACCGCATCCCGAAAGACAGCCTGCCCTTCTTCGAGAGCGAGCTCGAGATCGGCCAGATCATCCTCTACCCGAAGGCCTCCCGCGACCTCGAGCAGTACGTGATCTCTGAAATGAACAACTACAAGCGCCAGATCGAGGGCAAGCAGGTCACTTTCGAGGAGCTCGTGAAGCGCTACTCCGAAGACCCCGGCTCCAAAGAGCGCGGTGGCCAATACCAGGTGAACCGCACCGACAAGATCTGGGATCCCGCCTTCCTGCAGGGCGCCTTCCGCCTCAAGGAAGGAGAGATCTCGACCGTGATCCGCTCCAAATCGGGCTTCCACCTGATCCAGATGATGCAGCGCAACGGCGATGAGGCCGTGGTGCGCCACATCCTCCGCAAGGCACCCGTTACCGACGCCGAGCTCAAGTCCGGCCTCTCCCGCCTCGACTCCGTGCGCGCCAAGATCGTTGCCGGCAACATGGATTTCAACACCGCCGCCGGTAAGTACAGCGAAGACGAAGCCGCTAAGTTTTCCGGACCCTATATCACCGGCCGCAACGGCTCCTACGTGGCCATCGACGAGCTCGACAAGGAAGTGGTGACCCAGCTCGGACCCCTGAAGGTGGGCGACATCTCGCAGCCGGCCGCATTTACCAACGAGCGGGGCGACAAAGGCGTGCGCATCCTGTACCTCCGTAACCGCACCGAGCCGCACCGCATGAACCTGCGCGACGACTACAACCGTATTTCTACCGCCGCCCTCGAAGAGAAGAAAATGCAGGTGCTGGAGAAGTGGCTCGCCGCCCACATCACCGATTACTACATCATGATCGAGAAGGATGTGGAGCACTGCGCCCAGCTCAAAAAATGGTCGGCAGGCAGCAACGTGGCCGATGCACAAAAAACATTCTGACCAGCCTCCCTGGTAACAAAGCAAAGACCTCTGACGTACCGTCGGGGGTCTTTGCTTTTAGCCCCTGTTGACGCCGCGGCGCCTCCCTTCACCTGTTGTTTTAGCTGCTCCAACCCCGGAATTGCCCTTCTGGCACCCCGCGCCTTCCCCGCTGGGCTTTTGTGTCGTACCTTGCCCGCAGACCGCGTCGATCTAAATCGTCCTCATGTATCCAATATCCTCCATCCCGGCCGGCGATGGCGCTCCTTCCGAGGGGCTGCAGCAGGCCTTTATCCTCGACCAGGTCGACGATATCATCGTCAGCACCGATCCCGCGCTGGTGGTGCAGTGGCTCAATAAGGCCGCACTCCGCTTCTTCCCCGGCGGCACTGCCGGCCGCTCGCTGGCCACGCTTGCCGGCAACACGCAGCCCGACGGCTTCTTCGAAGCCCTCTATGGCGCCCTCCTCGCCACCGGTACCGGCCACGGCGAGCTTTCCCTTGCCGGCGAAAGCGGCGCTCTGCACCTGTTCTCCTTCACCCTGCGCTCCCTGCCCGGCCAAAGCGGCTGCCTCCTCATCGGCCGCGACGTCACGGGCGAGCGGGCTGCCCAGCAGGAGCTGCGGCACCGCGAGCGCTTTTACCACGGGCTCATCAACGATTCCCTCGACGGGATCCTCGTGATCGACCCGGCAGGAAGGATTCATTTCGCTTCCCCGTCGGTGCACCGGGTGCTGGGCTACCCCCCTGCCGAGATCCTGGAGCGCAATGCCTTTGACTTCGTGCATCCCGACGACCATGAGAAGACCCGGGAGGCATTCGAGCGCGAAGTGGCGCAAACGCCCGAGATCAAGTTCGTGGAGGTGCGCGTGCGCAACCGCACCGGCGGCTGGACCCCCTGCATGGTACGCGGCCACAACCTGATGGCCCATCCCGACGTGCAGGGCATCGTGGTGTACCTGCACGACGACCGCCTGCGCCGCGAGGCCGGCGCTGCCCTCCGCGAAAGCGAGGCCCGCTTCCGAATGCTGATCGCCAACCTCCAGCAAGGCGTGCTGCTGCACGATGCCGAGGCGCGCCTCGTATTGAGCAACGAAGCGGCCAAAGGGCTGCTGGGGCTGCCGGCGTCCAACCCCGGCCTCGCCTGCACCGACAGCTTCTGGAACGACGTCATCGACGAGCAGGGGCGGTTCGTATCGACCGACCGCCTGCCGGTGCCGACGGTACTCCGTACCGGTACGCCCGTCTGGAACGCGCTGCTTGGCCACCGTCACCCGGACACCGGCCACCGCACCTGGATGCTGGTGAGCTCAACACCCGTGCGGCACGACGACGGCACGCTGGCCTACGTCATCACCTCGCTCACCGATATCTCGGAGCGGAAGCGCCTCGAGGAGCAGCTGCTTTCGGGGCAGATCGCTCACCAGCGGCAGCTGACGCAGGCCACCATCGACTCGTCGGAAAAGGAGCGCGCCGCCATCGGCAAGGAGCTCCACGACAACATCGGGCAGCAGCTCACCACCATCAAACTGTACCTCGACCTCGCCCGCTCCACTGCCGACGAGGACACCGCCGAAATGGTGGCCCTCGCCACGCGCAACGTGTCGGACGTCATCAACGAGATCCGCAGCCTGTGCCGGGCGCTGGTGCCTTCCACCCTCGGCGACCTGGGACTCGTGGAGTCGGTCAACGACCTGATCCATGCCTTTACGCGTACGCGCCACATGCAGATCCGCCTCGACGTCGATGCCTTTGATGAGGAAGACGTGCCGGAGAACCAGAAGCTGATGCTGTTCCGCATCCTGCAGGAGCAGCTCAACAACATCGCGAAGCACGCCGGCGCCGAAGCCGTGACCGTGACCCTGGAGAACGAAGCCGGCCCCCTGCGGATGACGGTGACCGACAACGGCAAGGGCTTCGACCCGGCCACGGTGCGCCGCGGCCTCGGGCTCACCAACATGCAGAACCGCGCCGAGACCTGCGGCGGCACCTTCCTGCTCGACTCCGCGCCCGGCGAGGGCTCCGTGCTGATCGTGGAGGTGCCGAGGGAGAAAAAGGGTTCTTAGGGTTTTGGAGGTTCTGGGGGTTTTAGAGGTTGGTAGTTGGGCCGGGTGCTCCTTCATTGTTCCCTGTTCCTTATTCCCTGTTCGATTGTTCTGCGCCGGTGGCCCACGACTAAAGTCGTGGGCTGGTACATTTCGAAAACCCACGGCTAAAGCCATGGGCTGGTTGAAACCGAAAACCCAACGGCTTCGCTGCGGGATGACAATATGGGCGGGCTTCCCAACCTTCCTGAACCCTCCTAAACCCCTCTGAACCTTCCTGAACCTTTCTAAACCTTAAGAACCTCCAAAACCCCCAAAACCTTTCTCTTACCTTTGCGTCCTCATTCCGATCTATGAGCGATGCCATCAAACACGAATGCGGGCTGGCCTTCATTCGTCTGCGTAAGCCCTTCTCCTGGTACCAGCAGCAATACGGCACGGTACTCTGGGGCCTCAACAAGCTCTACCTCCTCATGGAAAAGCAGCACAACCGCGGCCAGGACGGCGCGGGCGTGGCGGCCGTGAAGCTTGACGTGGAGCCGGGCTATCCGTTTATGAACCGCCTCCGCAGCGCCAACACCGGTGCCATCGCCGACCTGTTCCGGCAGATCGGGGAGGAGTTCAACGACCTGCAGAAGTATAACCCCGACATCGCGCAGCACCCCGGCCTGCTCAAAGGGCACCTGTCGTTCCTGGGCGAGCTGCTGCTGGGCCACCTCCGCTACGGCACCCAGGGACGCAACAACGTGGAGTTCTGCCATCCCTTCATCAAGCGCCACACCATCCCGGCGCGCAACCTCGCCCTCGCCGGAAACTTCAACCTCGTGAACACCGAGGAGCTCTTCGAAAGCGTGGGCGTGGAGCCCGGTGCCTTCCAGAAACAGAGCGACCTCGCAGCCCTCATGGAGGTGCTCCACCACTTCCTGGTAGAGGCCGACGAGGCCGCACCCGGCGCCACCGACATACTCAACGTGCTCCGCAAGGCCATCCCGCTCTTCGACGGCGGCTTCCACGTAGGGGGCATCACCGGCAACGGCACGGGCTTCGTGTTCCGCGACGCGCACGGCATCCGTCCCTCGTATTACTACATCAACGACGAAGTGATCGTGGCCGCCTCCGAGCGCGCCGCCATCCGCACCGCCTTTAACGTAGCGGAGAACGAAGTGCAGGAGCTGATGCCCGGGCAGGCACTCGTGGCCTGGCCCGACGGCACCTATGTGATCGAGCAGGTGGTGCCCGCAAAAGAGCGGAAGGCCTGCTCCTTCGAGCGCATCTACTTCTCGCGCGGCTCCGACGAAAAGATCTACAAGGAACGCCAGCAGCTGGGCTACAACCTCAGTAAGCCCGTGCTCGAGCACATCGGCTACGACCTCAGGAACACCATCTTCTCCTTTATCCCGAACACCGCCGAAGTGGCCTTCTACGGCCTGCTGAAGGGTGCGGAGCATTACCTCAACCAGATCAAGATCGAGCGCATCCAGAGCTGGGGCGCCGACGTGGACCCGGAGCGCCTCACGGAGATGATCAACCGCAAAGTGCGGATGGAGAAGATCGCCATCAAGGACGTGAAGATGCGCACCTTCATCACCGAAGACGCGAGCCGCTCGGAGATGGTGCAGCACGTATACGACATCACCTACGGCACCGTGCGCCGCGGCGAGGATACGCTCGTGGTGATCGACGACTCCATCGTGCGCGGCACCACGCTCCGCGAAAGCATCATCCGGATGCTGGCCCGCCTCGAGCCGAAGAAGATCCTCGTCGTTTCCTCGGCCCCGCAGATTCGCTACCCCGACTGCTACGGTATCGACATGAGCAAGCTCGGCGACTTCATCGCCTTCAGCGCGGCCGTAGAACTACTGAAAGAGCGCGGACAGGAAAGCCTGCTGCAGGAGCTCTATAACGAGTGCGTGTCCCTGCACGAGCGCAACGAATTGCACACGCGCAACGTGGTGAAGAGCGTCTACAAGACTTTTACGAACGAGGAGATCACGGCCAAGATCGCGCAGCTCATCACCCCCGCCGGGCTCGACATCCCGGTAGCCGTCATCTACCAGACCATCGAGGACCTGCACGCGGCCTGCCCCGGCAACCTCGGCGACTGGTACTTCACCGGCAATTACCCTACCCCCGGCGGCAACCGCGTGGTGAACAAAGCCTTCATGAACTATATGGAAGGAAAGAACGCGCGGGGGTATTAGGCCCCCTGTCCCCCGTAGGGGGAACTTAGGCCGGAGATGCTTTTTATTATGACCTTTTCCCAACATTGTTTTGTACGTAAGCCCCGACACCGTCGGGGCTTTCTACGTGAAGAAGGAGAACAAATGAATACATGAGCAAATGAATACAGGAAGTTGAAGGGGACGGTACCGTCGCCACAAAGGCCCACTACTTCATTTGTTCATTTGCTCATTTGTTCATGTATTCAAATTCCTGATTAGAGGAGAGCTCCTTTTTGTAGGAGGATTAGCCCCTACGGACCTTTGTATTTCCTGTTTGGCTGTCCACGCTTACTTTAGCACATTAGCACATCAACTCATTAGCACATTATGAAAACCCTCCTCCTCGTTCGCCACGCCAAGAGTTCCTGGGACGACATCACGATGAAAGACTTCGACCGGCCGCTCAACGATCGGGGCAAGAAGGATGCGCCGGAGATGGCGGAGCGCGTGAAGGAGCACGGCGTGAAGGTGGAGCACCTCGTATCGAGCCCGGCGAAGCGCGCGAAGCGCACGGCCCGCTACTTTGCCGAGGCCTTCGGCTTCGGTAAGGACGACATCCAGCTCGTCGACAACCTGTATGAGCCCACGCAGCAAGCCTTTACCGAAGCAGTAGCGGCACTCCCCGACGGCAAGAGCGTGGTGGCGCTCTTCGCCCACAATCCCGGCATCACCGAGTACGTCAATAGCCTCAGCACCGTGCGCGTCGACGATATGCCCACCTGCGCCGTGTTTGCGGTGAGCACCGACGCCAAAAGCTGGGCAGACTTTGCCAGCTCCGAGAAGAAGTTCCTCTTTTTCGATTACCCGAAGAATCCGTTGGGGTAGTTTGATGTTTGAGGTTTGACGGACTTTGCATCAAATAGGGCGATCTGTTCTTGTCTGTTCGTGTGTCGCCGTTGAAGCAACCACCCGGACGCGTCGATCTGTTGATTCGCGCGGGCAACGCGTATCCGACCGAGGTGAAGCAGCAGCCGGATCAACCGGTTACGGCAACTTCAACCCCCAAACATCAAACCCGCTATGGACGCGCGAAGCGCAGTTCCACGCCGGCCCGTGCGAGCGTGAGCGTTGTGGGCGTACAGCTTTTCACTTCCCATTCGTTGTGAAGCAGGGCGATGGCGGCGCGGCCATCGATCAGCTGCAGGCGCAGCGAGCCGGTCTCTACCCGGCGCTGCCATTGCCAGGTGCCGCGGCTTTCGGTGGCGTCCTGCAGGCAGGTCAGCGTGCCATCGTTGCCGAAGCGGAGGCGGTACGTGCTGTGCGTGCCGGTGGCGGCCGTGCCGTGCACGGACGTAACCTGCCACTGTCCCTGCGTGAGGGCGGCGGGCTGCTCGGTGTTAGCTGCGATCGAGTCTTTTTTGCATTGGGTGAAGAGGAGGGGGCACAGGAGGAGGCCCAGGAAGCGGGTTGCGATTCTCATGAGGAGTGGATTTTGGAATTCCAAGATAAGGCGAATTGCTGAAAATCCAAACCTGATAGCAGCGATTCATACGTGAACGGGAAAGGCGTTTTAAGGAGAAGAAGGGATTTTTACCGCTAAGAAAAGAAGGGGCTAAGGTTTTCGCTAAGGAGGGATGTCTATTGGTCTATTGGTAATGGGGCGTCTCTTTGCAACATACATTATCGGATCGAAAGATCTTACATGCGCGAGGCTTTCCAGGATGCGCTCCCGGGTTACAGAGCGGGGGGCGTCGTTTTGGTCTGGCATACTTTATCGTACCGAAACATCTTATGGTCGGAAGGGGGGGCGGACAACAGGATTGAACCTACTTAGGCGATCATCAGCGGAAATCGTATAGATAGTAAACCATCAGCGTTCCTTCTGTCCGGTCTCCGCTTCGCAGGCAGTGTCCGCCTTTAAGCGTGCGGCGCTACTTCCGTGTTCCCTGTTTCTTGTTCCCTGTTCGATTGTTCTTCTCCGCCGGCGGGAGTCCACGCCGCCACTCTGCCTGATAGATCCCACATCTGAGATCCAGCTTGCGCTCTACGAACTTCTCTCCCCCGAAGCTGGCTTCCGGTTCACCAAAAACACCCCGAGGAAAATAAGCGCCGCGGCGCCGGCCTTGGCCCAGGAGAAGCCTTCGCGGAGGACAAGGGTGGCGATCAGCACCGCGAATACGGGCTGCGTGTAGATGTAGGCGCCCGTGATGCCCGCACCGAGCTGCCGGATACCGTAGGCGTTGAAGGCATAGGCCAGGAAGGTGCCCGTGAGCACGATCGCCGCCAGCGCCACCCAATCCATGGCACCGAAATCACCGAAGGGCACCTGCACCGCGTCGGCCGCACCGAAGGGCAGCATGAACACGAAGCCCGCGGTAAATACCCAGCGCACCACCTCGATGGGCGTATAGCGCTGCATCAGCGGCTTTACGAGGATGAAATAGAAGGAGTAAAAGATCGCGTTGAGCAGGATGAGGGCGTCGCCGAGGAGCGGGTTGCTGGCTTCGGCGCTGGCGCTACCGCCCGCGATGAGCCAGGCCGCGCCGCACACGCCGAGGAGCAGCCCGGGCACCTGCGTGCGCGACCCTTTCTCTTTGAGCACCAGGCGCGCGAATACGGTGATGAGCAGCGGCGTGGTAAGCATCAGCAGCGCCGCGTGGATGCTGCTCGTGAGCGTAAGGCCGCGGATGAACAGCATCTGGTTGATGGCCACGCCCGTGAGCCCGCACCACACGATGCGCGCCCGGTCGGCCGGGGCAAGGGGCGTCTTGCGGGGCGAGAAGAGCCAGAGGATCCAGAAAAGCAGCAGCGACACACCTACACGGTAGATGTTGAGGCCGAAGGGGGCCACGAGCCGCGGCGAGATCAGCTTCACGAGGCTGAAGTTGGCGGCGAAAAAGAGGTTGGTGCCCAGCACGGCCGCGTGCGCCTTGAGGGTGTTGTTCATTCGGGCCGCAAGATACGACAGCCCGCGCGGGTTCAGGAAGCGGGCAGGGTGGCGAGCCATTCCCGGACGGTGCGTTCGAGTGGCGCCGGGCCGCCAGGTTGCGGGATCCGGTAGGGAAAGCGCTCCGCGGCTGCAAGGGCCGCCGCGAGGTCGAAGTCCTCCTGCCGGAACGCAGGGGCGAAGCCTTCGGATTGAAGATGGCGCCCGAGGTATTCCTGCTCGGGCTGCCCCGGTGTGGGCACCAGGATGCCGCGGACGCCGAGGGCGGCGAGGTCCATCACGGTGCTGTAGCCGCTGCGTGCCAGCACGAAGGAAGCAGCGGAAAGCTCGGTATGCAGGTCTGAAGAAGAGAGGTGATCGAGCACCTGTACGTGTGCCGGCAGTTGCAGCGCGCTGCCCCCGCCACGGGGCAGCCCGCGCACGAGGAGTACCGGTGTCCCGTAACCGGGAAGTTGCGCGCAGAGTTGCCGTTCGAACAGCGACCGTTGCGGCTCGGGGCCTGACAGCAGCAGCACGAGGCGCTTCGGGCCGGTAGCGGGGCCGGCCGGCGCGAAGCGCGAGAGCGGCCCGATGTACCGCGTGGGCACGGGGGGCAGGTTCCGCGGGTGTGCGAGCGCGCCGGCGAGGTTGGGCGCCCCTTCGTGGTCGGGCACCCAGCAGGCGGAGAAGCGGCCGATGAGGCGGTAGTGCCACCAGCGCAGGATGTCGTTGCCAACACGCCCCAACGGGGTCCGGATGGAGAGCTGGTGGGTGATGAGCACGGAGCGCACACCGGGGTGATGAAGGCCGTAGCGGTTGTCGGAAATGACCCCGCGGATTCCCTCTTTGTTCAGCAGTTGGTGCAGCCAGCGGTTTTCGGCTTCCACAACTTTCCGGAGCTTCGGCACTTGCAGCAATATTTTCCACAGCAGCGCATGGCGGCTGCGGGCATAGTGAACCGAAGTGGCGGGCAGCTCGTTATAAGGCAGGTCGGGGAACTCCAGGCGCAGCAGCGCACCGGAGGGCCCACTGCCGGCGAGGCGTACGGCTACGCCGGCGGCCAGCAGGCAGCGGATGATTGGAATACAGCGGGTTGCATGGCCCAGGCCCCAGTCGAGCGCGGCTACAAGCACGGTGGGCGGGTCGGGTCGGGGCGCTGCAGTCATGTTAAATTTTGCGGAGGTCGCCAACGGGTGTACTAAAAGGGTAGTAATTTAGTTCGTTTACAAAACGATTCTATGAGAAAGCTCTCCATGCTTGTGGCACTCTGTTTGACTGTGGTACTAATGACGACCAGCTGCAACCGGAATTATTACTCCGGCAGCGGCCGCGGAAGCAAATGCGGCTGTCCTGGTGTTCGCGGGTAAGAAACCACAAAAACGGGAATGTATGGAAAACGGTAAGCGCGACCTCTTGGTCCTATTGAAGGAGAACAATCAGAGCCAGCAAGCCCTGAACGAGACCGTGGAATGCCTGAACAAGATCCTGACGCAGGTGGAATGCAACGAGGTGTTCTGCCGGGCGCACGAGCTCGTGGCGCGCAACTCCATCACCCGCAAGCCGCGCAAGATCCTGAAGGCCGTGGAAGCCAGCGAGCTGAAGCCGTTCTACTTCCTGATCAACCGCAATTAGTCCGCTCAGCGCAGTCCGCGCAGCGCAGTGCCCAGCTTCCCGATCATCTCCCCGATCTCCTCTTTCCGGCAGGTGCCCACGCTCAGGCGATACCAGGGCGATCCCTTCGGGGCTCCGAAGGCATAGAACGGCACCACCGCCAGCTTTGCTTCATTCAATATATACGACGTCACCTCCGACTGGTTCTGGAGCACAGCCCCCGCGGGCGTAGTGCGGCCCACCCCGTCGATCTTGATGGTGAGGTAAATGGCCGCCTCGGGCGCAACCGCGTCCACCGGCAATCCTTCCTGCTTTAATGCTTCAAATCCCTCGTAGATGCGCCGCAGGCGCTCCTCGATTTCGCGCTTGAACCCGGCGAGGTAGCTGCGGATCGCTTCCGGCTGCGCCAGGTAGCGCGCCACGGCCTTCTGCTCCGCCATCGGCGCCCAGGCGCCCACATGCGAGAGGATCGCCTTCATCTTGTTGAGGATGAACGCCGGTCCGAGGCTCCAGCCAACGCGCACGCCCGTAGCGGCAAACACCTTGCTCACCGCGTCCACGAACACGGTGTAGTCGCGCATCCCGGGCACGAGCGACACGGGGTCGCAGTGCTCGATGGCGCCGTAGGTGAGCTGCCAGTACATCTGGTCGAACAGGACATAGAGTTTCTTTTCGGATTCGCCGCGGCGCTTGTTCTCGGCCACCACCAGCTCGCAGATGGCCTTGAGCTCCTCCGGGCGGAAGGTGGTGCCCGTGGGGTTCTGCGGCGAGCAGAGGGCCAGCAGCACGGCGCCGGGGAGGTGCGGGGCGAGGTCGGCCGCGGTGGGCATGAAGTTGCTTTCGGCGGTCGCTTCCACGATCACGTGCTCGCCGCCGATGAAATGCGTATAGTGGTTGTTGTTCCAGCTCGGCGCGGCATAGATCACCTTGTCGCCTTTGTCGCAGATGGCGCGGTACAGCGCGTAGATGAGCGGGCGGCCGCCGGAGGCCACGAGCACCTCGTCGGGGGCATAGGAAAGACCTCCCTGGAACTCCTGGTGGAAGCGGATGATGGCCTCGCGCAGGTCGAGGTTACCTTCGGCGATGGGGTAGTTGGTGAAGTGCTGGCGATAGGCCTCCACGATCTCGTTCTCCAGCTCTTTCGGAATGGGGAAGATGGCGGGGTCGAAGTCGCCGACGGTGAAGTTGTAGATGGTCTCCCCCTGGCGGATGCGCTCGCGGATCTCTCCGCCCAGCTTCACGATCTCGGAGCCGATGAGGGTTTCTGAAAGGTGGGACAATTTCATGCTTACGGGATTACGGCAAAAGTAAGGGGTAACGTGAATCGTGAATCGTCAATCGTGAGCAGGTGAGCAGGTGAGCAGGTGAGCAGGTGAGCGGGTGAGCTACGTAAGATAGGTATGGACCAGGAACACCCCGCGTAACCTTCGGGTCGCCCAGGACAGGCTTACCAGTAATGACTGTGGCTCCGTAAACGACCCTTACTAATAAACCAATAAACAAATAGACCAATAAACCAAAAGCGCCCCGAAGGGCGCTTTTTACTTGGCTTGTGCGAATTCCAGTTTGAGGTCGATGTCGATGTCCTTGCCTACAACGGCGCCGCCGGCTTCGGTCATCGTGTTCCACTTGAGGCCGTAGTCGAAGCGGTTGACGCTGCCCTTGGCCTTGAAGCCGGCTTTCGTATTGCCCCAGGGATCTTTTACCGTGCCGCCATAGGTCACGTCGAAGGTGACGGGCTTCGAAACGTTGCGGATGGTCATGATGCCGGCGAGCAGGTATTTATTGCCCGATACCTTTTTGAACGACGTGCTCTTGAAGGTCATTTGCGGGTATTGTGCGGCATTGAAGAAGTCGTCGCCCTTGAGGTGCTTGTCGCGGCCCTCGTTGTCGGTGTTGATGGAGTTGACGTCCACGGTGAAGTTGATGGCGGCATCGGTGAAGTCAGGCTTCGTGTGCGCGATGTTGCCTTCGAACTTGCGGAAGGAGCCTTCCACCTCCGAGATCACGAGGTGCGATACGGTGAAGCGGACGTTGGAGTGCGACGCGTCCAGGTTCCATTTGGTCTGGGCAAAGACGCCCGTGGACAGGAGGGCGAGGCCGGCGGAAAAGAGGATCTTTTTCATCTGTGTTCGGTTTGTGTGACGCAAAAATAGCCGCGCAACAATGTTCGAACATTGATATAGGATAAGAAAAGCCCCCTGTCCCCCCAAGGAGGCACTTAGGCTGGGGCAGTTCTTTTTCTCATTAACCCTTCCTTGAGTTGGGAACAGGAAAGGAAATACATCATTACATGAATTCGAATAAGAGTCTGCGCCGGCCCACTTTAATTGCTCACTAATCCTTTGTTCGGATCCTTCCTTTTGACACCGAAAACACGCTCGTTAGGCTTGGGCTTTGGAATGAAGTGCTTTACGAAATGTTCGTTTTACGAAAACAGTTTCCACCTAAGTGCCCCCTTGGGGGGACAGGGGGCTAGAGCTCCTGTGCGGGGTCCCAAAACTTTTTCGCGAAGTCCTGCACCTGGTCGTTGGCCACGCGCACGCCTTCTTTTTCGAGGAGTTGCTGCATGCGGTCGGGATCGCCGAAGTGCATCTTGCCGGTGAGGAGGCCGAGGCGGTTCACCACGCGGTGCGCGGGCACCTTGGGCGTCAGCTGGTGGCAGTTGTTCATGGCCCAGCCCACCATGCGGGCGGAGCCGCGGGTGCCGAGGGCAGCGGCGATGGCGCCATAGGAGGTGACGCGGCCCTTCGGGATCTGCCGCACCACATCGTAGACCTGCGCAAAAAAGGTCGCATCGTCGTCGGCGCGGCCCGAGGGCGTTACTTTCTTCAGCGGGGGCTTTTTCATGAGGGGAAGGTACTACACGTGAATCGTCAATCGTGAATCGGGAATGGCGTGCTGTTTTCGGCAGCTTTCTTTCCGGCGGACTTGCGTAAGGCGGACACGGATAGAACGGATCGGGCAGATGGGGACAAATCCGTGCTTACCCGCGGCATCCGTTCCATCCGTGTTCTTTCTCTATCCTTCGTGCTCTGCCCGACCTTCGAGGAGCTCGGTGCGGCGCGGCTCGGGCACGGCCTCGTAGTGGTAGGGGCAGTGCAGGCAGCCCATGCCGCAGCAGTAGCCGCGCTTCAGGTGGTGCCGCTCGCTGAGCACCACGTAGCCCTGCTCGTTCCAATAGTAGTCCTCGCCTTCAACTAAGGGGTTGCTCATCGTGTTTCAGTTCTTCCTGGAGCTGCGCATCCAATTCGGTGCCGGGCAAGGTATCGGGCAGGGTGAAACACACGTAGTGCACGCGGGCCGCGCCGGCGATGTCGAGCGACTCGTAGTACGTGCGGATCTGCAGGTCGGGCTTTACTTCGGCCTGCGCATACACGTTGTCGGAATGCTCCAGCACGGTGCAGCCGTACATCCGGCACACCTTCATCGTAAACTGGTACAGGTTGGGCGAGTCGGTCTTTAGATGGATCTTTCCGCCGGGCTTCAGCAGCCCCTGGTAGCGGCGCAGGAAGCGCGGGTGGGTGAGGCGCTTCTTGGCCTTGCCCGTGCGGAGCTGCGGGTCGGGGAAGGTGATCCAGATCTCTTCGACCTCACCCGGGGCAAAGAACCCGTTGATGCCTTCGATGAGGATGCGCAGGAAGCCCGCATTCGTGAGCCCTTCGTCGAGCGCTTTTCGGGCGCCCGCCCAGATGCGGTTGCCCTTCAGGTCCACGCCCAGGAAGTTGCGCTCCGGGTAGCGGCGCGCGAGGCCGAGCGTATACTCGCCCTTACCGCAGGCAAGCTCGAGGGTAAGGGGATGGTCGTTGCCGAAATGCGCTGCCCACCTGCCGGCGATCCCCTCGGGATACTGCAGCACGTTGGGAAAGTTCTTGATGGCTTCGAAGCGGATCAGTTTTTTGTGGCCCAAGGGAAAATGAATGGGGTAATGGGGTGATGGGAGAATGGGGGAATAAGGTTCAGAAAGGTTTAGGAGGGTTCAGGAAGGCTTAGAAGGGTTGGAGAAGAACGGGTTAAGAAAGCCGGCGCTGTGGCCGGCTCGAATTCGTTAGGAGGCGGGCGCCGGATGGGATTCTCCCATTACCCCATTCTCCTATCACCCCATTCTACTTCTGGAACATCAGCTCCTTTACCTTCTCCTTGTCTTCTTTTTCCTTGCTCAGGTCGAACATGGTGCCGAAGACGCGGTCCCAGATGGTGGTGCTCACCCCGTAGCCCTTGCCCTCGTCCTTGTAGTGATGAAGGTGGTGGTTTCTCCAGAGGGGCTTCATCCACTTGAAGGGCGGGTTCCAGGCATGGATGGCGTAGTGCATCGTGCCGTACATGAGGTAGCCGATCATGAAGCCCGGGAAGAACACGAAGGTGCTGTTGCCGAGGGCGAGGTGCTGCAGGCCGAAGATGGTAGAGGCCAGGATGAGGCTCGGTACCGGCGGCATGAAGAGGCGCTGCTTGTCGCGCGGGAAGTGGTGGTGGTTGCCGTGCATCACATACACGATGCGCTGGGCGCGTCCGCTTTCGGCGATGGCATGAAAGAGGAAGCGGTGGGCCAGGTATTCGAAGAGCGTCCAGAAGAAGGCGCCGCCGAGGAACAGCGCGGCCACGCGCGACAGCTCGAAGCCGAACTCACGGGAGGCATAGATCGGGAAGCCGATGATGACCGGGAGGTACATGCCCCAGATCACGAGCGGGTGCGCCTTGGTGAGCATTTCCAGCACCGGGTTGCGGAAGAGCTGGGCCTGCCCCTTGTTATGGATCTTTTCGAATTTCATACTACACGGTGTTTCAGGGGGTCAAATTTAGGATTTTGAACGTTGCGGGCGGCGCTTTCTGGCCGGGCAAAGCGCCTTTGCCGTTGAGCAGGCATTTTTTTAACGTTTGGCTTCCGCCCCGGCCCCCGGCCCCCTGTCCCCCGGAGGGGGAACTTAGGCTGGGGCTGTTCTATGGGTAGCTGTTACTCCGAAAGCAGATAAATGCTCCATATTCAATGCTCAATGTTCAATTTTCAAAGGGTGCTGCTTGAGCATTGTACATTGAATATTGAAAATTCTGAAGTAGAAAGCCCCGACGGAGTCGGGGCTCTCGTATAAAAGTGCTCTGAGAAAAGGTCCAAGTAAGAAAAGTAGGTCCCACTTTAGTTCCCCCTTCGGGGGACAGGGGGCCGGGACAGAGGGCTGCTTTCCATGGCCGCCAGCAGGTACACGAGCGCGGCGGTGCCGTCCATCGTGGGCTCGTTGGTACTGTAGTCGCCGAAATCATCGTGGTAAACGCCCTGTGGGCTCTGGAACGGCGCATACGCATCTTCCTTGCTGAGGCGCAGTCCTTTCAGGCTGTTGAAGATGGAGGCATACACGGGGCCGTCCACGAGCCCGCCATCGATGGGATAGCGGTTGAGGTGCGTGAAGGCCGAGTGGGGGTCGGTGGGCGTATCGCCGCCTGCCGGCAGCCCGTATACCATGGAGGTGCCCCAGGGATTGCAGCCGAAGAGCCAGTCGAAGGCGGCGGCCTCCAGCTGCTCAAACTGCCGGTCGCCGGAGAGCGTGCGGTACCAGTAGCACTGGATGGCAAAGGCAGTAGTGAGGTTGTTGCTGCACCAGATGGCGGGCACGCCGCGGTAGAAGGCATTTCCCCGGGCCTTGTCCCACACCCGCCGGATGCCTTCGCGGTAATGGCCGATGAGCGCGCGGCGCTTCTCGCCGTAGGTAACGTCGAGGGCGCGCACGGCCGGCAGCGCCAGTGCGCGGGCAAGCTCGTAGTGCCCGGGGTTGACGAAGGGATACCACTGGTAATGCCGGGCCGTGTCGGCGCCCAGCCAGGGTGTTACGGGCTCCACGGCGGCGGAGCGGAGGGCAGCGTCGAGGTATTCCTTGTAATAGGCTTTGCCCATCAGCATATGGGCAACGGCGGCGGAGGCGAGCTCCTCGTCGTCGGCCCAGTTGTCTTCCTCGTAGAAATACGGGGCCCGGCCCGGGGCCGTCTGCGCCGCGCCGCGCTTCTTCCGGCTGTATAGCTCGGCGGAGAAGGCCTTCTCCCAAAGACGGATCCCGTAGTCGCGGTCGCGGTCGCGGAACAGCAGGTTGCCGAGGGCGAAGGCGCTGGCGAACTTGGCCGCGGTTGACGATACGCCCGTTGCGCGGTTCCGGTATTGAAAAAGGCCTTGCGGCTCGCCGGTGAGGAAGTAGACGGGCCGCTCGTAGCCCCGCCCGTAGAAGGAGTCTTCTTTCGGGATGCGGAAGCCGCGGTGGTCGCGGTCGTCGGCCACCTGGTGGTACATGCGCCCGGCGTCGGGATGCAGCTTGCGCAGCCAGTCGAGACCCCACCGCGCCTCGTCGAGCACGTCGGCATAGCCGTTGGCGCCGTCGAGGCCACGGGCGTTCTTCGTATCCGTGAACACCGCCGGGAAGTCGCGCGCCGCCATCAGCAGGTGGTAGGTGGCGTTGGCCGAGGTGGTGGCGTACTGCAGGTAGTCGGAGGCGTCGTGCCAACCGCCCACCGCGTCTACACGGCCCTCGCCGTTGGGGTCGTATACGGTGTAGCCGTCGTGGGTATGGCAGCTGTCGTTCAGGAAGGGGTTGAAGCCACAGCGCTGTTGGCGCAGGTAGCGCAGGCAAAAGTCGGCGGTGCCGGCGTACACATCGCCGCCGATGCGGAATTCGGGCGAGCGGACGCCGCCGCCCTCGAGGTAATAGCGGCCCGGCTTCGCGGCGTTGGAGAAGTCGAGGCGCTGCGCCTGCGCAAAGGGGCCCCAGGCACCGAAGGCGCGCGAGGCGCGGGCGCTGAGCACGGTCTTCTTCGTGGCCGCGTCCACGAGGCGGAAGCTTTTGACGGAGTCCGCGTTTTTGCTGCACCATACGGCCACCTTCGGCGCGGCGGGCTTATAGCCCAATTGGTTGACGCGGATCCAGGACGACTGGGCGCCCGCGCCCGCGGCGGCAAGCAGGAGCACGAAGAGGAGGTTGATCTTTTGGCGCATAAGGGTAAGCTCGGGGATGACCGGAAACTTCGCTAAAGCTACACCCCCCAGCACCCGAACCACTCCAAACCTTTCTGAACCCTCCTGAACCCTCCTGAACCTTTCTGAACCCCCTAAACCCCCTGAACCCCCTAAACCTTCTAAACCCTCTAAACCCCCTAAACCTATCTTTGGCGCATGAAGCTCGTTTCTTACCTCAAAGACGATAGCGACCAGCTCGGCGTACTGGTCGACGGCTATGTATATGACATGGAGACCCTGCACCCCGATCTGCCCGGCACCATGAGCCTCTTCCTGCAATACTGGGAAGAAGTGCTGCCGGTGGCGCAGGCCGGCGTGGAGATGATCGAGGAAGGCCGCATCGGCCAGGGACGCGGCCAGAAAGTGGAAGACCTGCAGCTGCTCGCCCCCGTGCCCTACCCCACCTCCTGCCGCGATGGCTATGCCTTCCGTCAGCATGTGGCCGCCGCCCGCCGCAACCGCAAGGTCGACATGATCCCCGAATTCGACCAGTACCCGATCTTTTACATGACCAACCACCTCGCGGTGTATGGCCCCGGCCCGGTGCGCTGCATGCCCGACCACTTCGAGAAGCTCGACTTCGAGCTCGAGGCGGCCATCGTGATCTGCAAGCGCGGGCGCAACATCCGCGCGGAGGACGCCGACGAATACATCGGCGGCCTCATGATCATGAACGACCTCTCGGCGCGCCGCCTGCAGATGGAAGAAATGCTCCTCAACCTCGGCCCCGCCAAGGGCAAGGACTTCGCTACCACCATCGGGCCCTGGCTCGTGACGCTCGACGAGCTCGCCGCCTTCGAAACCGCCGCCAAGGAAGGCCACGTGGGAAAGAACTGGAACCTCAAAATGACCTGCAGCGTCAACGGCGTGCGCGTGAGCGAAGGCAACCTCGGGGATATGGACTGGACCTTCGCCGAGCTCGTGGAGCGCGCCTCCTATGGCGTGGACCTGTACCCGGGCGATGTGATCGGCTCCGGCACGGTGGGCACCGGCTGCTTCCTGGAGCTCAACGGCACCGGAAAGCTCAACGACCCGGCCTACCCCGAGCAGTGGCTGCAGCCCGGCGACGAGGTGCTGATGACCATCGACGGCCTCGGCAACCTGCACAACACAATGCAGGCTGAAGCCACCGACTGGAGCATCCTCAAGCAAAAGAAGGGAACGGGAGCATGACGCTTTCGCACAAACGAATAAAGGCGCCCTACAGGCGCCTTTATTCGTTTGCGGAGCCGGTGTTGCAAATACAGGGGCAAATGACTAGCTTCGGAAGACAAAGCCGGATCCCGCGAAAACAAAAAGCTGACCGCCGAACGATGCCCCTGTCTTCATCCTTCGCTCATCAAAACCAAAACATATGAGAAAACAGTACTTAAAACGCCTTGTTATGCCCTTATGCGCCGCCGTGCTGCTGGCGCTTCCCGGCGCTGCCCAGACGGGGGGCAACCTGGACTCCTCCTTCATGCCGAATATCAGCGGCGGCGGACCCCTCGGAGCCGTGAAAGCCCTTCCCGGCGGCAAAGTGCTGGTGGGCGGCAGCTTGATTGCCGGCGGCGTGGGCGCGCCGGTGGAAGGCGTTACCCGCCTCAACGCGGACGGCTCCCCCGATCCGGGCTGGAACGGGGGCAGTTGGGGCGGCTTTTCCAGCGCCTACCCCACCGGCGTACAGCACCTGCTGCTGCTGCCCGGCGGCAAGCATATCGCTGCCGGCACGGGCAACAACGCGTTCTTCCTGATCCAATCGGATGCAACCGGAGCGTACGACTTCGCTAATTTTAACGTCCGCTTTTTCGAATCGGGTACCCTGCTCACCATCGACCGCCAGAGCACCGGGCAAGTCCTGGTGGGTGGCCTGGTGCAGCCCGGTACCATTTTCGAGAAAGGCCTCGGGGCGATGAGCAGCAATGGTACGCAGATTAATTTGCTAACCGGAGCCGGCATTTCGCTCGAAGCCACTTTCCGCGGGCACGTGGTCGCCCCCTCGCCCGCAAGCGTCACGGCCATTGCCGTACAGCCCGATAACAAGATTATCGTGGCGGGTAACTTCACCCACTTCGGCGGGATGGAGACCGGCAACATCATCCGCCTCAACGCCGACGGCACGTTCGACAACACCTTCGACGCGGGCTTTGGCTCCTTCGACACGGCGGCGGGCCATTTCGTAGCGGTGCACGACCTGGCCCCCGCGCCCGGCGGCGGTGTATACGCAGCCACTTCGCTGCCGTCGATCAGCACCAACGCCAACCGCATCGTGCGCCTGACGGCTACCGGGGCACATGATCCCGGTTTCGTTAACTTCTTCGTATTCGGCGGCGACGTGCGCAGCATCGACGTGAACATGGCCGGCCAGGTGCTCGTAGGTGGCCCCTTCGTGGTGGCGGGCTCCCCGTCGGCGGCCGGCATCGCCCTGCTGGAGCCCAACGGCCTGGTGAACCCTGAGTTCCGCGGCGGCATGGGATCGGGCTTTGCCGCACCCGGCTTCGCCGGCATTTCCAGCGTCGACTTTACGCTGGATGGCGCCAAGGCACTCGCTGCGGGCAGCTTCTCTTTCTACAACGGCGCGGCGATTCAGAACCTCGCACGCATCCACGTGTCGTTGAATCCCTTCGTGCTGCCGAACAACGAGGTGGTGTGCAGCGGCACGGTGGTAAGCGCCGTATCGGTCGGTACGCCTCCCCCCGGTTATACCTATACCTGGACCAACTCCGATCCTTCCATCGGGCTGGCTGCTTCGGGCTCGAATATGGTGCCCTCCTTTACTGCCGTGAACAACGGCATGACGCCGGTGACAGCCGAGATCCGGCTGACGGCTACGGAGACTGCGACCGGCATGGCCAAAACCTACGTGTACCGGATCACGGTGAAACCGCTCCCGACCGTCAACGCGGTTTCCAACCAAAGCCTGTGTGTTGGCCAGACCGGCAGCGTATCGTTCAGCGGCTCGCTGAGCGGCACCACGTATAAATGGACCAACAGCAACACGGCCATCGGTCTCTCCGCCGTCGGCACCAACGATATCTCGTTTACGGCCATGAACCCGGCCAACACCGACCAGCTGGCCAACATCACGGTTACGCCGCTCAAGGACGCCTGCACGGGTGCGCCTGAAACCTTCTCCATCACCGTTTCCCCCACGGCCGGCTCCATTTCCTACGGTCAGTCGTCGTATTGCCAGGGCGGCTCTGCCTTCGTGCGCATGACCGCCTCCTCACGCGGCGGTATCTTCTCCGCTACGCCGGCAGGTCTCGTCATCGATGCCAACTCCGGGCAGGTGAGCCTTGCATCGTCCGCCGCCGGTACCTATACGGTGACGTATACGGTGAATGCCACTGCGCCCTGCACCGCTACGGCTACCACGCAGCTCACGGTGAAGCCGCAGGTGAGCGTGAACGCTGTGGGCAACGAGGACCTTTGCGTGGGTGTGCCCAGCAGCCCCATCGTATTTACGGGTAACGCTACCTCGTATACCTGGACGAACGACAACACCGGCATCGGCCTTGCGGCTTCGGGCACGGGCAACATCGGCTCGTTCACGCCCACGGGCGCCGGTATCGGCGTCATCTACGTAACGCCCCAGGGCGATGGCGCCAGCACCTGCCCGGGCAAGGCCAGGGTGTTCCGCCTGCGCGTGGACAACTGCACGGTTACCACCCCCGGCGACACCGGTGGCGACGCCGGCAACGCACGCGTCAACCTGCTGGCCGTGAGCCCCAACCCGGCCACGAACAGCACGATGGTACAGTACAACGGTACCGAGAGCGGGCCCTTCGTGCTCGAAGTGGTGAATGCCTTCGGCCAGCCGGCCCTGCGCCCGCTGCAACTGACCGGCAAGACCGCCCGCCTCGACCTTTCGGGCCTGATGCCCGGCGTGTACCAGCTCCGCCTCGTCAACACCCGCACCGGCACCGTGAGCCAGAAGCAGGTGATCAAGCTGTAACGATCGTTTTTGTACGACATACAAAGGCCTCCCTTGCGGGAGGCCTTTTTTGCTGCATAGTCCCGCCGCAAGCGGCTGGCATTCTTCAAAGAAGAACCAGGGTTTCTCGCGGAGGCGCAGAGGCGCAAAGACGCGGGACATTTTCTGCAGTTATGGAGCACCCACCTAGGGCGGCATTGTTCCGACGGCGGCGCGGCTTACATTACGCGGAGTAATTGCGACCTGTCGTCTTTGCCTCTGCGTGCTCCGCGCCTTGGCACCTCCGCGTGAGCCCCTCATAGTGCTTTCAGAACAGCAAGCCGCTTGCGGCGGCAAGTAAGGGGAAAATGTCGCCGTGCCGCCGTGCCTCTGTGCCGCCGTGTGAAACGACGAACCCGCCTCGGCGGGGACGGGTTTCTCCTCCTTCTCGTTGTGAAGCATCGGGGAGAGGCTTCTCCTTCCTTCCCCTTGAGAAGGGCCGGGGATGGGTCATCGAAAAGGGCGCCCCTCGCGGAACGCCCCCTTCTTTCCCTCAATGTAACCGTCTTAAATAACTTCCTTCTTGTGCATCCGGGCAGCGCCGCGGTTCTTCACCTTACCCAGGAAGGAGTCTTTTACTTTCAGCTCTTTTTCGGCGTTCACTTCCGCGCCGCCGACGCCGTCGTTATCGATGCTTACGCTTTGTGCCTGCAGGTCGCCGGCGCGCAGGGCACCGACCCCATCGTGGTGGAACACCGCGTTGGTGGCCTTCCCGCTCAGCACCACGTTGCCCACGCCGTCGTTGTCCACGTCGATGCGGTCGGCACTCAGCTTCAGGTCCACGTTACCCACGCTGTTGTTCTTCAGGTTGATGTCGTTGAAGGTGAGTTGGCCCTCGGTGCGCACGTTGCCCACCATGTTCAGCTCGAGGCGCTTCAGCTGGCGGAAGGTCACGTATACGGTCATGCGCGAACCTTTCTTCAGGTTGAGGCCGCCCTTTCTTTTCTTCATGTCGATCACGAGCTGCGACCCTTCGTTGCGCACCTCGAAGAGGGCCTGCAGGTTCTCGTCGGCCTCGATCTTTACCGATTCGGCGCTGCCCTGCGCGAGCTTCAGCTCGTACACGCCGCTGGCCTTCAGCGCGTCAAAGGATTTTACGGGTACGTCGGCGGTCACGGTCTTGCCGTTCCCGGTGATGGTTTCGTTGTCTTGCGCCGCTGCGCCGAGGCTGAGTACGGAAAGGGCCGTTGCTACCAGGATTCTCATCGTGATTGGTTTTTTATGGTGATTCAATTTATGACGAATTCCTTCGTAGAACGGCGGAGCGCCTCCCGTGTTACAGGAAACCGGCTTTTTTGGTACGGGCGGTGTTAAGGGGCGATGAAAGGCGACTTCGCCAAGGCTTCGTCGCCCGGAGAGCGTGAACCCGCGCCGAAGCCTTGGCAGAGGCGTGAGCAGAAGAACTCGGTAAGATTATAGATCGGCGGAAGTAAGCACTCCGCGTAATGGGGGACCCTTCGGCGAGCTCAGGATAACAAAGCTTCCCTTCGTTCGCAATGGCCTTCAGTCTTTGCAATGACTTTTGCTCTATGAACGATTTCTTACCAATATACCAGTAAACAAATAAACCAATAAACCCCTCCTAGTTGCGCTTCACCGCCGGGGCCGCGCCTACGTTGCGCACCTTGCCCATGAAGGAATCCTGGTATACGAGCTGCTTGCCGGCGTTGACGACCACGCTGCCCATGCCTTTGTTGGCGACATACAAGGTGTCGATCACGAATTCAGAAGCCTTGATGGCGCCCATGCCCTCGTGGCGGATGGCGGCTTCGGTGGCGCGGCCCTTCAGCGTTACGGAGCCCATGGCCTCGTTGAGCAGGTCGAGGCGGTCGGCCGTGAGGTCGAGCTCGATCGATCCCATGCTGCTGTTACGGATCCGGAGCTCTTTGAATTTGAGGGTGCCTTCGCTCCGTACGCGGCCCATCGTGCTGAACTTCATGGAAGTGAGGTCGCGGAAAGTGAGGTGCACCGTAAGCTTCTTGTAGCCACGCAGGTTGACCCCCTTGGTACCCTCCTGCATCCATACGCGGAGGGTGCCGTCGCTCACTTCGGCTTTCACCAGGTCCTGGAGGTTGTCGTCGGCCTCCACGGCCACCGCTTCCTTATCGCCCTGGGCCATCACTACGGCGATCATACTGCCCACTTCGAGCTTCGTAAACCCGGTTACCGGCAGCTCGCGCACGACCACATTGCCGCTGCCTTTGATGCCTTCGTTTTTCTGGGCGAGGAGCGGGGCGGCAAACAGGAGGCAGAGAAACAGGGAAAGTAGTTTTTTCATGGGGGTTGTTTTTGGTACGCTGAAGATACCGAACCGGGTGGAGATTCGGGCAGGTGGCGGCTTGCCCGCACGCGGAGAAGCCCTTTCTTTGCGCCATGATCTTCGACCTCAAGGACCTGAAGGCCTCCGAGAAGCAGTACTACCTGCAGCACCTCGTGGCGCCGCGCCCCATCTGCTTTGCCTCCACCGTAGATGCGGAGGGCAACGCCAACCTGAGTCCCTTTTCCTTCTTCAACCTCTTCTCCGCGCAGCCGCCCGTAGTGGTGTTTTCGCCCGCGCGCCGCGTGCGCGACAACACCATCAAGCACACACTCGAGAACGTGCTGGCCGTGCCCGAGGTGGTGATCAACGTCGTGACCTACGACATCGTGCAGCAATCCTCCCTTTCGAGCTGCGAGTACCCGAAGGGCACCGACGAGTTCCTGAAGGCCGGCTTCACGAAGGAGGCGGCTTCGGTGGTGCGCCCGCCGATGGTGAAGGAGGCAAAGGCGAAGATGGAGTGCCGCGTGCTGGAGGTGAAGTCGCTCGGCGAGGAGGGCGGCGCGGGGCAGCTCGTGATCTGCGAGGTGCTGGTGGTGCACATCGACGACGCCCTGCTGGACGCCGAGAAAAAGATCGACCAGCGCAAGCTCGACCTGGTGGCGCGCCTCGGCGGCGACTGGTACACCCGCGTAACGCCCGAGAGCCTCTTCACGGTGCCGAAGCCCAACACGAAGCTCGGGATCGGCATCGACGCGCTGCCCGAAAGCGTGCGCGGCAGCCGCTACCTCACGGGCAATCACCTCGGCGCCCTCGCTAACGTGCACGAGCCGCCGGTGCTGGAGCCGGGCTTCGACGACGACCACCTGAAGCAGATCGTGCAATACTACTCGCTCAACCCCGCCGACATGGAGCGCGAGGTGCACACCTACGCCGCGAAGCTGCTGGATGCGGGCAAGGTGCACGAGGCCTGGCAGGTGCTGTTAACAATGGGGTAATGGGAGAATGGGGTAATGGGGTAATGTGCTGATGGGGTAATGAGAGACGGGTTCAGAGCGGTTTAGGAGGGTTCGGGAAGGTTATGGGATAAACAAACAGTAAAAGGTTGTTCCCATGCAACGGCCTTTTTCGTTGGGCAGTAATATTACTGTAGGAGAGAAGCAGGGCAGAAGGCAATCGTATTTCTATCTTAAAGCAGCACGCAGACCGCATTGCCTGGATGTGCCTGGATCAGAAAAGTTTATTGAGCAGCGATGCATCTGCGCCAATCGTATCAATCATAATAATCTGCGTGCTTTCTCTCTGCGTCGCCTGAAGGCTACATCCACTTCCGCTCCTCCGATTCCACTTGATACAGCGCATGATCCACCACGGCCTGTGCTTCCCCGAGCGGCAGCCAGAGCAGCCGGATGGGGCCCGCGGCGGTGTGCAGCGTCACCGAGGCGAGGTCGTGGCTGCGCTGGTAGGGGCTCTGGTGCAGCGATACCGACTGCACCTTGTACCATTTAAGCAGCGTGAAGGATTCGCCGAGTGTGCCGCCGCGGAGCAGCAGTGCCTCGTTGTGCAGCCATGCCCGGAACTTGCGCCGCCGCAACGTGGCCATCGCCCAGATGAAAGGCGGCCAGAGTACGAACGCCAGCGCATTGGCCCCGAGCCACCACCAGAGCAGCGGCGCCAGCACGAGCAGGGGCAGTACGCCTACGATCAGCAGGCGCCGGGCCACATAAGACGGGTGGATATGCAACGGTATGCCGGCTTCGGTAGCGGGTACCTGGTGATAGGCCGCTGCAAAGGGTGCTACCTGCGCGGGGCTCGTAAGGGGTACTTCCGTTTTTTGCTTTTGCTTCAGCTCCGTTTCGCCCACTGCGCCGAGCTCCAGGATCCAGAGGCCGAAGAGGCGCCGCAGCCAGCTCGCGCGCCAGTGCAGGTACTGGATCTTCTCGAAGCCCACGAGGCGCTGCCTCCGGTCGAGGAGGCCATGGCGCAGGGCGAAGCCGCGGTCGTTCTGCACGGCCTCGTAGCCGTAGAAGCGCAAGATGACCCGCGCCGTGGATACGATGAAGGTGACGACGAGCACCATCACGGCAAGGCCGATCATGGCCGCCATGCCGGCCATCACGAGTGCTTCCTCGCCGGGCAGGATCCGCGTGGCGATGGGCCGCAGGTCGTCGTACAGGCTCCACGAGAAGGTGAGGAGCAGCACGAAGGCCTCGAGGTGGTTGGCCGTGAGGCTGAGGCGGAGCAGGTCGGTGCCGGAGAGGCGCAGCACGGTGGTAGCGGGCGGTGGTGGAGGAGCCGCATCCGTGTCGGCGGATTCTGTAGAAATACGGTCTTGGAGCAGTGTGGCGCGCAGGGCTTCGGCCATCGGGCGCCGCAGGGCGTCGATGGTGGCTTCGGTGTTGGCGGTGCCGGCCGTGTCGATGGTGACCTTCACGATGCCGAGGATGCGGTGGAGGAGGCTTTCCTCGATCTGTACGGCCTGGATGTTGGCGAGCGGGATGGAGAGCGCCACCTTCTTCAGCCAGCCTTTACGGATGTGGAGCTCGCCGTTGGCGATGTAGAAGCGAAAGAGCCAGAGGCTGAGCCCGCTGAGCACGAGGAGGAGCACCAGGATGCCCAGCACGATGAAGAGCGCTACCTGTCCGCGCGCCGCGGCGCCCTCGGGTTTTTCGGGTGCGTTGAAGAGGCGCAGCAGCAGCACGGGCCAGATAAAGCGCACAAGAAAGCCGATCACCTTGATGAAGGTGAGCACGAAGCCGGCGGGCGGCTGCCGCTGGGGCTTAGTCCAGTCGATGGGCGCTGCTGTCGGTTCCATGGATTCGCTGAAGGAGGTGTTGCTGCAGGCGCTCGGCTTCGTTGAGCGGGAGGCCCGGGATGCGGATGTCGGCGCCGTCGGCGCCGGCGGTGTAGAGGCGCAGCGTGGCGAGCCCGTACTGGCGGTCGAGGGGGCCGCGGCTCAGGCTGCAGTTCTGGATGCGCACTACGGGGCATACCTGCAGGCGGCGAAAGAGCCAGCCGGCGCGAAAGGCCACGTCGTGCTCGCGCACCGCGTAGCCGGCCCAGGGCCACCCGAGCTCGATCGTGAGGTAATAAAAGACAAGCAAGAGGGCAAGCCCGCCGCCGGTGGCGCCGTAGGCCGCGGTGCCGCGCCATTCGGGCACCCAGTAAAACAGGAGGGCGGCGAGCCCGAACCCGAAGAGCGCCGTGAGGCGCCACTGCAGGCGCAGCAGGCGGCGGTAGGCGGGCGCGAGCGGCTGCAGCTCCAGGTCGGCCGTCTGCGGCAGCTCCGAGGGATCGATGGCCAGGTTCGAAAAGGGCATGACCAAATATAGACCGAAGTGTTCCTACAGCATCGCGCATTCGTTGATAAGAATGTGCTAATGGGTTAATATGCTAATGTGCTAATGAGGAATGAGGTTGAAGGACTGACAGCGTAATCAAACGCAAGGGCCCGGATCGCTATGCGATCCGGGCCCTTTTTTAGCACATTAGCATATTAACTAATCAGCACATTAACGTGCGGCATAGCCGAACACCTTGCGCAGTACGTCGGTGGTGCGGGCGGCTACATTGGTGCGGATGTTGGCTTCTTCCTGCGCCACCTGGTCGAAGAGGGCGGTGACGGCCTTGTCGGTGACGTAGGCGCCGAGGTCGGGGTTGAGCTTTTGCTTCGTCGTGGGAAAGCCGTTGTAGATGCTCACGAGCTCGTCGTAGTACTTGGTGGCATTGAGCTGGGTGAGCGTGTTTTTGATGATGGGGGAGAAGGCGGCCACCAGCTGGGCGCTCGTCTTTTCGCGGAAGAAGTTGGTGGCGGAGTTCTGACCGCCGCGCAGGATGCCGATGGCGTCGGCGATGCTCATGTTGCGGAGCGCCTGGCCGAAGATCGGGCGCGCCTGCACCACGGCCTCCTCGGCGGCGCGGTTGATCTGCAGGATGGCGCGGTCGACCATGGAGCCCATCCCGAGCTGCCGGAGCGTGGACTCGACACGCTGCGCCTCGGGCGGCAGCAGCAGCTTGTAGGCGCTGTTGCCGAAGAAGCCGTCCTTGGCGTGAAGGAGCGTCACGCCGCGGTCGATGCCTTTGTCGAGTGCCTGGCGGATGCCTTCGGCGGCCTCGGCCTCGGTAGGAATGGTGTACTGCTGCGCCACCTGTTGCAGCGTTTCGCAGGAGCCGAGCGCCGTGCAGGAAAGCGTAGCGGCAAGAAGATACTTATACATGGGGCTGTTTTGGCCGCAAGGTGCAAAAAAGAGGCCAGAGGAGGATGTCAGATCTCAGATTTTATGATCTCAGATCTGGGATGTCTGATGTCTGATTTCAGATTTCAGATTTAGGCTGGCGCACGCCAGGGAGGATTTCGGATTTAAGTTTACCCAGGCCGGGAAGATCTTAGCCCCTGGATCCGAAGGCAGATATCACGTGGCGGCTTTTCTCCTTGCTATCGGCGTCAGCAACAAATCCCAAATCTGAAATCCGAAATCTGAAATCCCCCCGGGGGTACAAATTGACTATCACGACAAATCCCCTTGTGGCGTTACTTTGGCCGAAACCAGGACGTTATGAAGGCATTACTGCTGCTGATCTGTATGTTTCTTTGCTGCGCCGGCGCCTCCGCGCAGCTGGCCGATAGCACCGCGCCCGCACGCGGCACCGCCGCCTGGCACTTGGGCAAGGCACGCAGCCAGAAAACGGCTGCCTGGATCCTGCTCGGCGGCGGCACCCTGGTGGGCGTCATCGGACTGGGCAACAGCATCAATATGTCGGGCGGCTACCTGGGGCCCGCATCGGAGGAGGAGAAAAGCAAGCAGCGGGTGGGCGAGGTGATGTTCCTCGTGGGCGGGGCCGCCGTTCTGGGCAGCGTGCCCCTCTTCCTGGCGGGCGCCCGCAACAAGCGCATTGCCCTCGGTATGAAGCGCCAGGCCAGCTATCTGCCCGATCCCGGCCGCCAGCACTCCTTCGCCGCCCTTTCGCTGCGCCTCCCGATCTAGAGCGCCAACCGCGCTTTTGTATCCGGCGTGTTACCTTCCCGCAAACCAGAACCGATGCGCACCTCCCTCTTCGTCCTGTTCCTGCTCGCCGCTTCCTCCTGCTTCGCCCAGTACGACCCGGCCAACGACCCGGAGCGCGGCACCTACGACTGGCACCGGCGGCGCGGCACGAGCCAGGTGGTGGCCGGGAGCGTGCTGACGGCGGGCGGCGTGGCGCTGGTGCTGATCGGGCAAAACCGCGTGCTGCAGTCGGCCGACGTACAAGGCAGCACCATCAAGGCAAAAGGCGGCGGCTTCATCGCCGGCGGCATCCTCGCCGCACTTGTAGGCATCCCCGTATTCATTTCCGGCATCTCCAACGCCCATAAGGCCAAAGTGCTCCTGCGCACGCAGGCGGCCCTGCTCCCCGGAGGGCCGCAGGCCTTTCCGGCGCTGGGCCTGCGCGTCGCGCTCGGGAAGCGCTAGCGGCCAATCTTCCCGCCACCGCCGCCGGTGCCGTACATTTGCAGCACTTTTTCCGAAAACGAGCTGTAATGACCCATCAACACCTTTCCGAGCAGGAGCTGATCCGCCGCGAGAAGCTCGCCGAGCTCCAGCGCCTCGGCATCGATCCCTATCCCGCTGCCCTCTACCCCGTAAGCCACTATTCGACGGAGATCAAGAACGTATTCACCGACGATACCAAAGACAACTTCGCTTCCGTGTGCCTCGCCGGCCGCATCATGAGCGTACGCGACATGGGCAAGGCCGCCTTCGCCGAGCTGCAGGACGCACAGGGCCGCATCCAGGTGTACGTGCGCCGCGACGACATCGCCACTGACGGCAATACCTCCCTGTACGACGATGTGTGGAAGAAGCTGATCGACCTCGGCGACTTCGTGGGTGTGAAGGGCTTCGTATTCCGCACCAAGGTGGGCGAGATCTCCGTGCACGTGCAGGAGCTCACCTTCCTCGGAAAATCGCTGCGCCCGCTCCCGGTGGTGAAGGTGGCCGAGGGCCAGACCTTCGACGCCGTCACCGATCCGGAATTCAAGTACCGCCAGCGCTACGCCGACCTCGTGGTGAACCCCTCCGTAAAAGAGACCTTCCTGAAGCGCACCAAGATGATCAACGCCATCCGCGACTTCCTCAACGCGCACGGCGCGCTCGAGGTGGATACGCCGGTGCTTCAGGCCATCCCCGGCGGCGCGGCCGCGCGACCCTTCATCACGCACCACAACGCGCTCGACGTGCCTTTCTACCTGCGCATCGCCAACGAGCTGTACCTGAAGCGCCTCATCGTGGGCGGCTTCGACTGGGTATACGAGTTCAGCCGCAACTTCCGCAACGAGGGTATGGACCGCACCCACAATCCCGAATTCACCATCCTCGAGTGGTATACGGCCTATAAGGATTATTTCTGGATGATGAACGTGACGGAGCAGCTGCTCGAGCGCACCTGCATCGCCGTCAACGGCAGCGATGAAGCGGTAGTTGCCGACAAGACCATTTCCTTCAAGGCGCCCTTCGCGCGCGTGCCCATCTATGATGCCATCAAAGAGCATACGGGCTTCGACGTGAGCGGCCTCGACGAGGCGGGCCTCCGCGACGTATGCGGCAAGCTGGGCCTCGAAGTGGAAGCCTCCATGGGCAAGGGCAAGCTGATCGACACCATCTTCGGCGAGCGTTGCGAGCACCATTATATCCAACCCACCTTCATCACCGACTATCCCGTGGAGATGAGCCCGCTCACGAAGAAGCACCGCAGCAAGCCGGGCCTCGTGGAGCGCTTTGAGCTCATGATCAACGGCAAGGAGATCGCCAATGCCTACTCCGAGCTCAACGACCCCATCGACCAGCGCGAGCGCTTCGAGGAGCAAATAAAGCTGATGGAGCGCGGCGACGACGAGGCCATGTTCATCGACTACGACTTTCTGCGCGCCCTTGAGTACGGCATGCCGCCCACGGCCGGCATCGGCATCGGCATCGACCGCCTTTGCATGCTCCTCACGGGCAACGTGTCGATCCAGGACGTGCTGCTGTTTCCGCAGATGCGCCCCGAGAAATCCGACGACGTTCCGGCCACGGAGGAGACCCCTGCCGGCTGATCGCCTGTACCGAAATAAAAGGACCGCCCCGGCGGTCCTTTTTCGTTTTTGGTGGGGCGGAAAAGCGGTTTTTGGCCCCTTGCGCGGTATTCGGTAATATTGGTTCGGGTTTTAGGTCTCCCGCGCCCGCGGCGGCACTGCTTCCCGATGAGAAAATAACCAAAAAGTACTGTCTTATGAATCTGCTCTCTGCACGCGCGCTCCGCTGTGCCCTGCTTGCTTCAGGGATGATCTTCGGAGCCGCCACGGCCAGCGCCCAGCGCCCTGCGAAGGTCGCGAAAGCCGCCCCTGGCGCCCCTTCCGCTTCCGTTTACCGCGTCAGCGCCCACCAGCGTCCCGACAACAGCTGGGGCTTCTCCGTGTACAAGAACAACGTAATCGTGCACTCGCAGGATAAGGTCGAAGGCCTGAGAAAGGGCTATGCCGACAAGGCCGCCGCCGAAGCCGCTGCCGGAGCATACGTAACCCGTCTCAAATCCGAGGAGAAGCACTAAGCGCCGCTCCGTTCAATAACCGCAACCACTCATTGTAAATCCATTCCAACATGCGTATTTTCCTGCAACGGGCGCTTGGACTGCTGCTGCTGGGCGCCGGCGTTTCCGGTACAGCAACCGCCCAGGCCATTAACGAGAACTTCGACAACGTGCCCGGACTCTTCACGTCCGGCTGGTCGCAAAAGAACAACAGCTCGCCGCTCGGCGCCAGCACCTGGGTACAGGGCTCCACCGCCACCTTTCCCTCCTTCAACGGTGCGGGCACTTCCTACATCGCCGTCAACTTCAACAGCACCACCGGCACGGGCACCATCAACCAGTGGCTCTTCACGCCCGTCCGCGACATCAAGAACGACGACTCCGTCATCTTCTACACCCGCATTCCCGCCGGCACCGTATACCCCGACCGCCTCGAGCTCCGCCTGAGCACGGCAGGCGCCAGCACCGACGTAGGCACCACGGCCACCTCGGTGGGCGATTTCAGCATCCTGGTCACCTCGGTGAATCCCAACCTCAGTTCGTCTACTACCTACCCGGCCGGCTACCCCAACGTCTGGACCCGCATCGGGGCAAAGGTGACCGGACTGGCCGGCCCCGTAAGCGGCCGATTCGCTTTCCGCTACCATGTGACCAACGGCGGCCCCAACGGCGCCAACTCCAACTACATCGGCGTCGACGCCTTCCAGTTCAAGCCCTTCGTATCGGGCTGCCCCGCCGTCACCATCGCCACCCCGGCTAGCACCAACCTGTGCCCCGGCACGCCGCTCCTGCTGTCGGCATCGGCCGCCACCGGCAACCCGAGCTTCCAGTGGTTCCTCAACAACAACCCGATCGCAGGTGCTACCTCGGATGCCTACATCGTGACCGCAGGCGGCGCCTACACCGTGCGCGCTACCTACGGTGCGCCGCAGTCGTGCGTTTCCACGTCCAACCTCGTTACGATCAACACGATTCCGAAGCCGACGGCCAACTTCAGCTTCGACTCGTATTGCGTAGGCCGGGCCACGATGTTCTCCAACACCACTACGGTTACGCCTGCGACGACCCCTGTGGCGTATCGCTGGAACTTCGGCGCCGGTGGCCGCGACACGGTTATCGCCGGCAACACCTCCTTCACGTACGGCACCACCGGTGCCCGCCAGGTGAAGCTGGTGGCTATCCCCAACGGCTGTCTTGCCCAGGCCGACTCCATCACCAAGACCATCACCCTCGAGACGCCGCCCGCCGGCATGCGCCTGCCCACCGTGAACGTCAAGTACGACACGCCCACGGAGCTCATGGCCCGCACCCTCCCCGGCGCCGCCCTCGAGTGGAACCCGCCGGTGATGATCTCCTCCGCCACCATCGTGAACCCCACCGTGCGCGCCGTGCGCGAGCAGGACTACCGCATCTTCTACCGCTACGCCTCGGGCTGCGAGACCGTGGATTCGCTGCTGGTGCGCATCTTCACGGAGAACAACATCTTCGTACCCACGGCTTTCTCGCCCAACGGCGACGGCCAGAACGACCGCCTCCGCCCGCTGCTCGTCGGCATCACCAACTTCCGCACCTTCCGCGTGTATAACCGCCTCGGCCAGGAGCTCTTCTCGACGGGAGACGCCATGACCACCGGCTGGGACGGCACGTACAAAGGCCAGGCGCTGCCCGCCGACACCTACATGTGGGTGACCGAAGGCTACGACCGCAACGGAAACTTCATTCGCAGGAACGGCCAGGTTGTGCTGGTTCGCTGATTCATCCTCTAAACAATTCGCATGAAAAAGATATTGCTCTCCGCGCTCCTGCTCCCCGCCCTCCAGGGCCTCGCGCAGGATGCCAACTTCTCCCAGATCCAGAACACCCCGCTGCTCCTCAACCCCGCCCACACCGGCAACTTCGACAAGAGCTGGCGCATCAACGGCGGCTACCGCAACACCACCTTCAGCGGCATGCGCTCCTTCAACACCGGCTACCTCTCCGCCGACGCCCGCATCAAAGGCAAAGGCATCAGCGAGAACGACCGGCTCGGTATCGGTGTCTACGGGTTCCTCGACGCCAATGCCGGGGGCTCGCTGAAGAGCAACTATTTCGGACTCTCCCTCGCGTACAACAAAGCGCTCGGTGCCGGCACCCGCCTCGGCGTCGGCGCCCAGGCCGTGTACGCCGCGCAGCGCCTCGACATGAGCAAGCTCGTGTTCGAAGACCAGTTCGGCTCCGGCGGCTTCAGCGGCACCTCGGTGGATGCCGGCCGTATGAGCGGCTCCGAAAACTACTTCGACCTCAACGTGGGTCTCATGCTGTCGCACGACGCGGGTGGCCGCTGGGGCGGCGAGATCGGCGCCACGGCCATGCACCTCACCAAGCCCAAGGCCTCCTTCCTTGGCACCGACTACCGCGTGCCGGTGCGCTACCAGGCCAACGCCTCGGCCTGGATCCGCCTCAAAGGCAACGACCGTATCCAGCTCCAGGGTCTTTTCGTAACCCAGGACAAGGCTGAGTACGTACAGGGTGGCTTCATCTTCTCGAAGGCGCTGAAGCTCACCGCCACCGAAACCTCCCTCGACCTCGGCGTGCTGACGCGCAACACCAACGTGGTGATCCCCTATCTCGGTCTCGGCTGGGGCCGCACGAAGGGTGCCCTCACCTACGACGTCACCACCAACAAGAGCAAGATGGCCGGCCTCAACCGCCAGAGCCTCGAGATCTTCCTGACGCACACGTTCTGATCGCACAGTCCGTAGAAATACTGAAGGCGGCCCCGAGGGGCCGCCTTTTTGCTGCCGGCCCGCAATGGTGGACCGCATCCTTTAATTTTGCCGTTATGAAAGTCGTGGGCTTCACCTTCATCCGAAACGCGGTGCGCTACCAGTACCCGGTTGCCGAGGCGATCCGCTCCATCCTGCCGCTTTGCAGCGAAGTGGTTGTGGCCGTGGGCTGCAGCGACGACGGCACCCGCGCCCTCATCGCGTCGCTCGGGCCGCAGGTACGCATCCTCGACACGGACTGGGACGAGTCGCTCCGCGCGGGTGGGCGGGTGCTGGCCGACGAGACCAACAAGGCCTTTGCCGCTATCGGTCCCGACGCCGACTGGTGTATCTACATCCAGGGCGATGAGGTGCTGCACGAGGATGGGATCGAGAAGCTGCGCGCCGCAATGACGAAGTACAAAGACCAGGCGGAGGTAGACGGCCTGCTGCTGCGCTATAAGCATTTCTACGGGTCCTACGATTACGTGGGCACCTCGTCGCGCTGGTACCGCCGCGAGATCCGCGTGGTGCGCAACAACCGCAGCATCTTCTCCTACCGCGACGCGCAAAGCTTCCGCAAGGGCGATAACGAGAAGCTGCGCGTGAAGCCCGTGGATGCCTGGATCTATCATTATGGCTGGGTGCGCGAGCCGAAGGCCATGCAGGACAAGATGAACGAGTTTCACCTGCTGTACCACGGGCACACTGAGGCCAACCCGGAGCAGAAGCTGTACGGCGGCCCCTTCGATTACAGCGGCGTGGATGCGCTCGCGAAGTTCGGCGGCCGCCACCCGGCGGTGATGCAGGACTGGATCGGCCGTATGAACTGGAAGTTCGAGCACGACCTGAGCTTCAACCGCATCAAGCCCAAGGACCGCTTCAAGAATGCGGTGGAGTGGCTCACGGGCCGTCGCCCATTCGATTTCCAGAATTACAAGATCATTTAGGGGTTTAGAGTTTAAGGTTCGCTTTCCGACGCGTTCCCTAAAGCCCGCTCGCGGGCTACACCTATTGCGCTCTTGAAAAAAGATCGGGACTGCAGGCGGCGTCGATGCCTGTATTCAGCCGCGCTGTACTTTAAACGACCCCAGGCTATGAACCTTGCACCTTAGCGTAAAAAAAGAAAGGCTGCAGGTGACTCCTGCAGCCCATAAATAGTACCCTGGGGCGCCGCTTTACCGCACGAACAGATCCTTCTGCAGCTCGTTTTCGGGGTTGACCGCGTAGTGCGCCAGGTCGGTGATGCCTTCCTGCGCCAGCACTTCCTCGTCGATGAAGAAGTTGCCCGTGCATTCTTTCGAGGAGCGCGAGAAGATCGCATGCGCGGCGTCGGCCACGATGTCGGGGGTGCGGCTGCGCTGCACGAGGTAGTCGCCGCCCAGCAGGTTCTGCACGGCAGCCGTGGCGATGGTGGTGCGGGGCCAGAGCGCGTTGGCGGCGATGCCGTGGGGCCGTAGTTCTTCGGCAAGGCCCAGGATGATCATGCTCATCCCGTACTTGCTCAGCGTATAGGCGAGGTGTGGGCCGAACCAGCGCGGGTCCATATCGAGCGGGGGGGAGAGGTTGAGGATATGCGGGTTCTCCGCTTTTTTGAGATACGGGATGCAGGCCTTCGACACGAGCAGCGTGCCGCGCACGTTGATGCCGTGCATGAGGTCGAAGCGCTTTGCCTCGAGCTGCTCGGTGGGCAGCAGGTTGATGGCGCTCGCGTTGTTGACGAGGATGTCGATACCGCCGAAGTGCTCCGCCGCCTGCCGCACCGAGGCCTCGATCTGGTCGTCGTAGCGGATGTCGGTCTGCAGGGCGAGGGCCCTGCCGCCGGCCGCTTCGATCTCGGCGGCTGCGGTATGGATGGTGCCATCGAGCTTCGGGTGGGCCTCGGCGGTCTTGGCGGCGATGGCGATGTTGGCCCCCTCGCGCGCGAGCCGCAGCGCGATGGCTTTGCCGATGCCGCGGGAGCCACCGGTGATGAAGACAGTTTTTCCTTTGAAGTTCATAAGTTGTAGAAAGGTAAAGAAGGTTTTCTTACCGCTAAGAAAAGAAGAAGCTAAGGGTTGCGCTAAGGGATTGTTTATTGGCCCTTCGGCAAGCTCAGGATGACATGGGTCGCCTTAGAGCTACACTTTTCCAGGGTAGCATTCTTTTTCTGTTATTCCTCGGCCCAAGGCTAAAGCCATGGGCTCTTTTGAATCGAAAACCCACGTCCCTCGACAAGCTTGGAATGCCGGCGCCCCGGCCGGCATTCGATTGTTCTCGAATACCAGCGGGCGCCCTTGCGCCACCTGCGACCTACACAGATCTGAAATCCCAAATCCCAGATCTGAAATTAGAAAGGCCGCGCGTCAGCGCAGCCTTTCTTAGCGAATACCTTAGCCCCTTCTTTTCTTAGCGGTAAGAATCCCTTGTTTTACTTATTATGCCTTAAAAATCCGGCATTTTAGGCGCCGTACCCATGACGTCGTCGATACGTTGCATCACTTCGGGCGTGAGCTTCGGTAGTACATCGAGCGCTTCCAGATTTTGCAGCAGTTGCTCTTTACGCGTGGCGCCGAGGATGGCCGTGGTCACGTTGGGGTTGCGGATGCACCAGGCGATGGCCAGGGTAGCCTGTGAGGTGCCGAGCTCGCGGGCAACGTCGCCGAGGGCGCGCACCTTGGCGAGCTTGTCGTCGGCAATGAGCTTGTCGCGGAGCCAGTCGAAGCCTTCAAGGGCGAGGCGGCTGCCATCGGGGATGCCGTTGTTGTATTTGCCGGTGAGGAGGCCCGAGGCGAGCGGGCTCCAGATGGTGGTGCCCATCCCCACGGTCTTGTAGATCATCGCGTATTCCTTCTCCACCTTTTCGCGCTCCAGCAGGTTGTATTGCGGTTGCTCCACCGAAGGCCCGATGAGGCGGTAGTCGGCGGCTACGCGGTGCGCTTCCATGATCTCGACGCCGCTCCATTCGGAAGTACCCCAGTAGAGGATCTTGCCTTGCTGGATGAGGGTGTTCATCGTCTGCACCACTTCGGCGATGGGTACGTTCTTGTCGGGGCGGTGGCAGAAGTAGAGGTCGAGGTAGTCGGTCTGCAGGCGCTGCAGGGCCTCGTGGCAGGCTTCGGTGAGGTGCTTGCGTGAGAGGCCGGTCTGGTTGGGCTTGTTGGCCTTGCCGCGCCAGCCGAAGAAGGCCTTGGAGGATACGGTGTAGGAGGTGCGGTCCCAGTGCTTGCGCCGCAGCACGCGGCCCATGAGGCGCTCGCTTTCGCCTAGCGCATATACCTCGGCGTTGTCGAAAAAGTTGATGCCGTGGTCGTAGGCGATGTCCATCAGCTCGTCGGCGAGTCCCTCGTCCACCTGCTTATGAAAGGTGACCCAGCTGCCATAGGAGAGGGCGCTGAGCTGCAGGCCGGTAGCGCCCATTCTGCGGTATTCCATGTTCGTCTTGTTTAGGCAGACAAAATAGGGAATTGCCAGTTGCTTTGCTGGCGTGGTTCGCTTCGCTCACGCTCAGGGAGCACACGGCGGCACGGTGGGTTCGTCCTTTCTCTATCGTGGCCGCGAGCGGCCTTGCTTTTCTTACAGGTCGATGCGGGTTTCACGCTGAGGCGCCAAGACGCAAAGGCGCAGTGATGCTTGGGCATTGCCAACCGGAGTTCACGAACTCATTCGCCATGCCTCCGTACCACTGTGCCGCCGTTTGAAAATTAGGGCCGCTTGCGGCCGCCTGCTACAAGGGCTTGATCGGCGCTACGGGTGGTGGCGTGCCGGCAGGCGCGGGCGATGCCGGTGCCGACGTGTCGGCGGGTGGGGGCGCGGCAAACTGCTCGTCCTTCACGTCCATGATGCCCGTGGGGAACTTGATCACGTACCACGACATGTCCTGTGCCGCTTCGAGGCCGCGGCCGCCGCGGATGCGCTTGTCGGGTTGCACGATCCGCACCACCGAGTCGGTGTAGAAAACGCGGGCGTTCTGGTCCCACCAGAGTTCTTGCGTACGGAGCGTGTCGCCGCGTACGTTGATGACCCGCACCGAGTCGCGCAGCAGCACGAGGTTGCGGTGCTCGGCATAGCGCGCATAGCGGGCATCGAGGTAGCTTTCCACCTTGCCGAGCGAGTCGTAGAAGTCGACGTGCAGCATCGTCGGGAATTCGATCACCGTCGAGTCGCCCACGTGGCGCAGCATGCGCGGCGATTTGAGGATGGCCTTCAGGCGTCCGTTCTGGCTGAACTGCGTGGTGACGTCGATCGCCACTTCCACCTGCGCTTTCCTGTCTCTCCGCTCAAATACCTTATCGTCGTCGTTGCCGCATCCGGCGAGGACGGCGAGCAGGAGCAGGGAAAGCAGGAAGGAGCGGGTGCGCATGAAGAAGGTTCTAGATTGAGTGGAGCGTGCCGGGCAAAGGTCGGGTTACAGGGGAGTTCAGCCGCTTTTGTTTTCCTTAAAATTTCGGCAGCCGGCACATCCTGGTGTGGGCACCTAAAGAAAAAGGCGCCCCGGGGCGCCTTTTTCATCTTAATCATATCTGCGTTTCACGAACCAGAAGTCGCTCAGGTTGAGCCCCAGGGAAAGGCGGAAGTTGTTTTCCTTGAGCGGGTTCTGGTTGTTGCCGCGGTTGTTGTATTCGAAGGCCAGGTTCACCGTCGTGATCTGGTTGCGCGTCAGGTTGCTGAAGTTGCCGAAGGGAACGCCGAGGCCGGCGCTCACGCCCCAGAGCGGCATGTTGCCACCGGCGCTGATGTAGTCTTTGCCGGCATGGAAGCCTGCGCGGTAGGTGATGCGGCTCAGGTAGGCCTGCGTCAGGTTGGGGCGGATCTGGCCGCCGACGCGCACAATCATGTTGTCGGCCACGGCATCGCTGGCGCCGAAGTAGCGGTATTGGCTCCACTTGTTCATCACGAGGTCGGCACCGATCTGCCAGAAGCCCCAGCGCTGGTTGCGCTTCTCCACGGCCTCGGGTCCCGGCTTGATCAGGTCGCCGCCGAAGAGCACGCCGAAGCTATAGCTCGCGGGGTACACGATGGTGCCGCGGTCGTTGCTGCTTTTGTACACCGTGTCGGTGAGGGCCGTGTTGGGATCGAGGGTAAAGGTGCCGATGGTGACGCGCTGCGTGGCGTTGAGGTTCTGCTTCAGGTTGCCCGTGGCGCCGAGGCGCAGGAACTGGCCGCGGGCCTTATTGAGCTGGATCGTGTATTGGGCGCCGAAGTCGAAGTATACTTTCCCGAAGTTGCTGTTGGTACGCTGCAGGCCGTGGTAGTACACCACGGTGTCGTTTTCGAAGTAGCGTACCGTGCTGGCCTCGCGGCTGCCGAACAGGTAGCCGATGTTGGCGCCGATGCTCAGGTCGCCGATGGCGAAGCCCGTGCCGATGGTGGGCAGGAACGAGCCGCCGTCGCCGCTGTACTCGGTGTACACGGAGTCGATGTTGTTGCCGCCCTGGGCCGGGGGATTGAAGATGCGGCGGCGGTCTTCCACCATATAGCTCACGCGGGTGAGGGGGCGCAGGCCGATGGCGAGGCCCCAGCCTTTGCGCAGGGGAATGCCGATCTGGAGGTAGGAGATGTTGAGGTCGGAGGAGGTGAACTTGTCGGCGCGGGACGGCTCGCGGAGCGTTTTGTTCTCCAGGTAGGTGCCTACGTCGAGGAGCACACGGCCGGAGGCGAGCTTCTTGGGGTTGCGGGCCTGGCCGAAACCGAAGAAGGAGGAATAGGATGCCGGGTTGCTGAAGTTGACGCGGAGGCGGTCGCTGTAGCGTACGTCCTGCGGTTGGTTGGCGTCGGCGATCGATACGCCGCCCATGCCGCGGTTCACGATGTGGGTGTTGGGTGCTATGTCGCCGAGGCCGAAGCGCGAGTAGGGCGAGTTGCCCTGGGCGCCGACGGCGGCGGCGCTGAGCGTGAAGGCGGTGATTCCTGCGGTCCGGGCGAGCACGATTCGTTTTCTCTTAAGCAGTGTTGACGCGGCTGATAGCATAAAGTCCTTTAAAAATAAGTTCGGGGTCTGCAAATATCTTGTTTTTCAAATGAGGGCTGACCCCCCCTGTGTCCCCCCCGGTTAAAAGGGCGTTAAAGTTCCCATAACGCTCCCGGTAGGCGTTGATGAAGCCGTCGATCTCGAAGGCCATGCCCAGCACCACACCGCTTTGCAGGTTGGTGGCGGTATCATAGCCTACGAGCGGCACGTTGGGCGTTCCGGCCACGAGCGGGAGCTTCGCCGTGTATTCGTGCATCGCGCGGAAGCGCATGGCCATGCCCGGGGCGATGGCGCCCCCGAGGAAGGCGCCTTCCTGCGCAATGAAGTTGTAGGTGATGCAGGTGCCCAGGGCGATCACCAGGTTGTGCCGGCCGGGAAACAGGTGCACGGCGGCGGCGGCAGCGGCGATCCGGTCGGCGCCCATCGTTTCGGGCTTGCCCACCGGGATCGTGAACGGCAGTTTCGATTGGCTCGACAGGCGGTGGTAGCGCGTGCGGTCGGCGAGCAGGGCGTCGATGGCGGGGTCGTGGTCGATCACGGAGGAGAGGATCGCATGCCCGGGGCGATGCGTGTCGAGGAGCTCCGTGAGGTGTGCGGCAGCGTCGGGGCGCAGGTAAACCACCTCGCGGAGCACATCCCCGGTAAAGAGGGCCGCCTTCAGGCGCGTGTTGCCGAAGTCGAGGCAGAGGGTGGACCCGGCCCCAGCCCCCGCCCCGGCCCCCTGTCCCCCGGAGGGGGAACTTAGGTTGTTGCTTGCTTTTGTTGATTCGATCATTTCTCAGGTCGGCGCTTCAGTTGGGAAGCGAGGCAAGATACGCGAAGCTGCGGAACAGGGATATGGAACAAGGAACAGGGAACAAGGAATAGGGAATAGGGAATAGGGAATACAGAACAGGGAACAGGAATAAAGAATAGGGAACAAGGTCCACCGCAAATCTCAAACCTCAAATCTGAAATCACAAATCCGAGATCCGAGATCCGCGATCCCAGATCCTACTGCAGGTTGAATCCCTTCTGGTTCTTGAAGTGTCCGTTGAGCTTGATCTTTTCCTTCAGGTTTTCGAGCTCGGCCACGAGGGGCAGCACCTTGGAGAGGTGGCGCTTCAGGTATTCGAGACGCTGGCGCTCGTCGAAGAGGTGCAGCAACTCGTACTCTTCCTCGAGGGTAAGGCCAACGTGGTGGGCGATGTCGAAGGCGCGGAGGGCATCGTCCTCTTTCTTGAAGTCCTTGGTGACCTTGAGCATCCGGTGGAGCTCGCGGATCGAGTCGAGAATGCGCTGCAGCAGGGCGGGGATACCGGCTTCGAAGGTGCTGGGGTAGTTGACGATGGCGCCGCTGTACAGCTTGTCGGGCACTTCCTGGATGACCTCCAGGATGCGGAACACGCGCTCGCCCTCGGTCTTGATGTCCATTTCGCCCGATTCATACACCTTGCTGAGCTCGGTGATGCGCACCACGGTGCCGAAGTCCTGCATGCGGTCGTTGATGACGGTCGGGATACCGAAGGCCCGCCCTTGTGCCTGACACTCGGCAATGAGCTGCTTGTAGCGCGGCTCGAAGATGTGCAGGTTGAGCTGCTCGCCGGGATACACGACGAGGTTGAGCGGGAAGATCGGGATGAAATTGGTCATACGGGTGCGTCTGCAAATTTAGTGCAGGTCCGGTTCGGGAATCGGCAATCGGGAATCGGCAATCGGGAATCGGCAATCGGGAATCGGGAATCGGGAATCGGCAATCGGGAATCGGGAATGGGGCGGTGTAGCGATGAGTGCATCCATCCTGGCGACCTAGACTTGGTGACGGGTCGTCCTTTTCTGAAAGACTTGAAATGGTTTTTTGAGAAGCAGATACCAGGATCCTGAGCGCATAGGCAAGGTTGTGTCCTTTCCGATCGAAAATAAAGCAACATCACTCCGGAACGATAAATACCTATCGCAAATGGGCACTTCTCGGGTTCTGAATACCACTACGCCCACTGCACCTGATCGACCTAAAAACGCTTTTGCCGATTGCCGATTCCCGGTTGCCGCCTCCTACACAGCATCCGACAGGGAGCTGAAGTTGAAGTCGCGCACCTTGAGCGGCGGCACCAGCGAAGCGCCCACGCGCTCGGCGCGCCCGAGGTCCTCGAGGTTGCGGAACAGGTTTACCGGGCTTTCGTTGAAGCGGAAGTTCTTCACGGCGTGCGCGATCTTCCCGTTCTCGATCCAGAACACGCCGTCGCGCGTGAGGCCGGTAACGAGGATGCTTTGCGGGTCCACGGAACGCATGTAAAAGCAGCGGGTCACGAGTATCGTTTTGTCGGAACCCTTGATGAGGTCTTCAAGCGAGCGGTCGCTGCCCTGCAGAATGAGCGATTCGGAGGTGAGGGGTACCGCCTTCACTCCCTGCTTGCCGGCCCAGTAGCGGCTGTAGTGGAAGTTGCGGAGCACGCCCTGCTCCACCCAGGCGGTTCGCTCCACGGGGCGTCCGTCGGCAGCGAAGGGCCGGCCTGGAACGCGCGCGTTGAAAGGGTCGGTGTAGAGCGTGATGCCGTCGGCAAAAAGCTTTTCGCCAAGCCGGTTGCCGCCGCCCTTCTTTCCGAAATAGGAGCGTCCCTCGTCGGCATTGCGGGCGTCGAGCGCCGAGAGAAAGAACGGAAGGAAATCAGCCACGGCGGCGGGCTCCAGGATCACCGTGTATTTTCCGGGCGGGAGCGTGCGCGCGTTGCGCGAGGCGAGGGCCTTCTGCGCGGCCATACGTGCGGCCGCACCGGCATCGAGCTCCGATACATCCGTATACGTACGGGCGGCGTAGCCCGACCCGGTGCCGTCTCCGGTGCGTGCGCTCGCCGTGAATCCGGCCACCGTGCCCCGGTTGTAGGCGAAAAGGCCGCGGCTGTTGCCGAGGGCGGTAAAGCTCGTCGTGTCTTCGAGGTAGCCCGCGCCGGAGAGGGATCCCGACCGCGTCACGTTCAGGGCGGCAAGCGCCAGGGCGGCGCGGCGCGCCGGTGTCATGGCCGCCGTGCCGGCGCTGAAGTTGGCGGCGGTACCGTAATTCTGCGGTCCGGGCGCCGGGAGGAACTCGGGGTTTTCGGGTGCGAGGCGTGCCGTCTCCTCTGCCTGACGCACGGCGGCCCGCAAGGCGTCGTCGGTCCATTCGTTGGTGCTGGCCGAGCCGCTGCGCTTGCCGAAGGCCACGGTAATGGTGGCGACGCGGTCTTCCTTTTCGCCGCTGGTGGTGACGCTGTTGCGCGCATACCGGATATTGCCGGTGCGCCCGCCGCTGAGGGTCACCGAGGTTTCGTCGGCTGTGGATAGGGCAAGGATCTTATCGATGAGGGCCCGGGCTTCGGGCTCGGAGAGCAGGAACATAGGGATCGTTTAGTTGGAGGTGCGGGTATTGATGACGTTGATGGCGTTGAAGCGGGTGGTGGCACTGCCGTGCGACACGGCGCTTGCCTGCCCGGGCTCGCCTTTGCCGTCGTTGAACGTGCCGAAGGCGCGGTAGTCGGAGGCGTCGCAGATCGCCGCGCAGGCATTCCAGAATTGCTGCGTGTTGGCCTGGTACGCCACATCGTCGAGCATGCCCGCGATGGCGCCGTTCCGGATCTCGTAAAAGACCTGTCCGCCGAACTGGAAATTATAGCGCTGCTGATCGATGGAGTAGGAGCCGCGGCCGGTGATGAAGATGCCTTTCTCCACGTCCCGGATCATCGCGGCCGGCGAAAGCGTTCCGGTGCCGGGGCGCAGCGATACGTTGGGCATCCGCTGGAACTGCATGTTGGCCCAGGAGTCGGCGTGGCAGCATCCGTGCGAGGTCTTCCTGCCGAGGATATGCGCCTGGTCGCGCGTGGCCTGGTAATCCACGAGGATGCCGTTCTTAATGAGGTCCCACGACTGCGCGGGCACACCGTCGTCGTCGTACCCGATCGTGTTGAGCAGGTAGGGTTGCGTGCGGTCGGCCACGATGTTCACGATGGGCGCGCCGAAGCGGAAGTTGCCGGAGCGCCATTTGTCGAGCGTAGCGAAGGAGGTGCCGGCGTAGTTGGCTTCGTAGCCCAGCACGCGGTCGAGTTCCAGCGGGTGGCCTACCGACTCGTGGATGGTGAGGCCCAGGTGCAGCGGATCGAGCACGAGGTCCCAGGTGCCGGGCTCCACCGAGCGGGCCGACAATTTTTCCTGTGCGTGGCGCGCGGCCTGCTGCGCGTCTTCCACCATATCGTAGCGGTTGCGGTACAGGATGAGGCCCGCGGGTCCCTGGATCTTTTCCGAAGGATCGGCGTCGAGGTATTCATAGCCGCGGCCCATCGGTGCGCTGAGCGCGTCGCGCGTCTTGAACCGGTTGCTGCTGCGGTCCACGGCCGTTGCGGTGAACGTAGGCCAGAGCCGGTGCAGGTCCTGCTCAATGTAGGAGCCTTCCGTGTTCGCGTAGTATTTCTGCTCGTTCACGAAACTCAGCGACGAGGTGATGAAGGAGGCCCCGGCCTTCAGCGCTTCGCTGTTGACGCGCAGCAGCAGGTCGGTCTTTTCTTTCACGGGCACATCGAAGGCGTTCTTTTCGATCGGGGTGCGCCAGCTCTTTTCGCCGAGTCCTTTTTGCGGCGTCCAGCGCACGGGCTCGGTCTGCAGCAGGGCGTTGGCGCGGGCGATGGCGATGGCGTTGGCGGCGCAGCGGGCGATGCTTTCGGGCGAGAGGTCGTTGGTGGCGGCAAAGCCCCAGGTGCCGCGCACGAGCACGCGGATGCCCATGCCGTAGGAGCCGTTGTTGGAGATGCCGAGCACGCGGTTCTCGCGGGTGCTGATCGCCTGCTGCAGGGTGCGGGCGATGCGTACGTCGGCATAAGCGGCGCCGCCCCGGCGCGCTGCAGTAAGGGCCCGGTCGGCGAGGGCTTTTTTGGCGGCGGTGTCGGGGCCGCCTTCGCGGAAGCGATCGGGGTCGACCGGCGCGGCAAAGGCGAGGTCAGGAAGAAGCAGGGCGCCGAGGCTTAGGGTACCGGTAAGCTGGAGAAAGTCTTTTCGTTGCACAGGGGGGTGTTGAAAAACCAAAATACGACATCGAACGCTCGCGCCGCCATCTTTCCTCGTGTATTCGACTGCTCCTGTTGCTATTCCCGATTCCCGATTCCCGATTGCCGATTCCCGATCCGTACCTTGCCCGCATGGAACGCACGTACTTCGACGATCTGCTTTTTGAGCAGGAGGACTTCACGAAAACGCCCTTCAGCGCAGGGGAATACGACCAGTGCACCTTCAGCCATTGTCACTTCGCCGCGGTGGCGCTATCGGGATCCGTCTTCGTCGATTGTACCTTTACCGGCTGCGACCTCTCGAACGTCGGCTTGCAGAAGACCGCTTTTCGCAATTGCACGTTCACCGACTGCAAGCTGCTCGGCACACCCTTCGACCACTGCGATCCCTTCCTCTTCTCGATCCGCGCCACGGGCTGCAACCTCGAGCTGGCCTCCTTCTCCGGCCGCTCGCTGAAGAAGACGGTGTTCCGGGCCTGCTCGCTCCGCTCCGCCGACTTCACCGACGCCGACCTCTCGGGGAGCATCTTCGATGCCTGCGACCTGCACGGCGCCCTCTTCGCCAACACCAACCTCGAAGGCGCCGACCTCCGCACCGCGTTGCATTACTCCATCGACCCGGGCCGCAACCGCGTGCGCAAAGCCCGCTTCTCGCTGCCCGCCGTTACGGGCTTGCTGGATGTATACGGCGTGCGCATCGATTAGGCAACACGGATCCGGATCCTTCGTTATGATCCTATCTATTATTGAAACCATTGCTCATGAAACTCATTTACTTCCTGTTGTTATCGGTACTCCTGATGCACTGTAAGAAGAGCGGGGGGCACATCGATGCCTCGTCGATCACCCGCACCGACGGCAACGGCGTCCTGATCGCTACCGACCCCGACGACTGGCAGGTGTATAGCGGCTTCCCGGCAGGCACGCGCGCCCTGTTTACGGAACTGCCGGCAGCCGATCTCGCAGGCGCGGTCCGCGCACAGGTTTCGGTGCAGCCGGTCTTCCCGAACCCTACCGATGGAATCTTTCGTTTCACGATCAGCGGTACGTTGCGTACCGCCGTACAGGTGGTTGTAGTGGACGAGGACCTAAATGTGAAGGACCGGTACAGCTATGCTATGACGCCCGGGGGCTCCGCCCGTTCCTTCCTGCTCAGCCGCGACAGCTACAGCAACGGCCGTTACTACCGTGTATATTATGGGTTTTTCAGCGAAAGCGAAGGCCTGTATGCAGGAGGGCACGGCAATATCCTGGTGCAGCGCTGAAGTGTAAAAGCTTTCTGAAAACACATTCCCTTCCCCTTCGTTACGGCAGAGGCTGCCAGGGTTTTGGCACATTCTTTAACTCCTGTATCCCGGGTCGTTCACGGCCTCAAAAACGGAATACTATGAAAAAGATCATCTATGGAACCTTCCTCGCGCTGGGCCTAGCCGGCTTCACCGCCAGCGAAGTGAGTGCACAGAAAGTAGAAACGCGTAGCCGTTCCCGCAAGAACGCGGCCATCGGCGCGGGCGCAGGCGCTGCCACCGGCGTCATCGTGAGCCGCAACAACTCCAAGGGCGCCGTGGTAGGCGGCGTCGTAGGTGCCGGCGCAGGCTACCTGTGGGGCAAAAAGCAAAACAAGAAAAAAGGCCGAAAGGTCGTGGTGAAGAACGATTGATCAAAATCCCCGTCCAAAGACGGGGATTTTTAATGTGCTAATGGGGTAATGTGCTAATGTGCTCATGAAGTGATGAGAGATACGATGGGGCACCTTTGCTCTTTAATGGATGCGGCCGTTGTACCGCACTTCGATCGGCTCTTTCGACATTCAAGATTCGCCATTCATTATTCGATATTCCCCACTTGTTGCCGCCACAGGGCATAATACAATCCTTTCTGCGCCAGCAGCTCCTCGTGCGAGCCCTGCTCGGCGATGCGGCCTTTCTCGAGCACGTAGATCGTATCGGCATGGCGGATCGTGGAGAGGCGGTGCGCAATGGAGAGCACGATCTGCCTGCGCTCGGCGGCAATGCCGCTCAGCGTAGCCGTGATCGATTCCTCCGTGATCGAGTCGAGCGCAGCGGTGGCCTCGTCGAAAATGAGGATGCGCGGGTCGCGGAGGAGGGCACGGGCGATGGAGAGGCGCTGCTTTTCGCCGCCTGAGAGGCGGGTGCCGCCTTCGCCGAGCAGGGTGTCGAGGCCCGCGGGGCCACTCACCAGGTGGGCCGCCGCAGCGCGCCGCAGCGCCTGGTGCATCTCTTCGTCGGTGGCCGTCGGCTTGATGAAGAGGAGGTTCTGTCGCACCGTGCCGGCGAACAGCTGTGTGTCCTGCGTCACGAAGCCGATCTGCCGCCGCACGCGGTTGTAGCGGATGGAGCCCACTGGCACATCGTCGAAGAGGATCTCGCCCTCCTGCGGGGTATAGAGGCCCACCAGTAGCTTTACGAGCGTCGACTTGCCCGAGCCGCTCGGGCCTACGAAGGCGATGGAGCCCCCGGTGCCGACCGAGAAGGACAGGCCGTCAATAGCGTTGCGCGTGCCGGTGCGGTGGCGGAACTTCACATCGCGGAACTCGAGCTTCTGTACAGGTCCCACCTCGATCGGGTCCTCGGGCCGTGTTTCTACGGGTTTCTGCATCAGCGCGTCGAAGTTGTGCAGCGAGGCTTCCGCCTCGCGGTAGGCGAGGATGATGGTGCCGAGGTCCTGTATCGGTACGAAGATGTAGTTCAGAATGAGCTGCATGGAGATGAGCTCGCCGGGGCTCAGCACCTTGCGGAAGATGAGCCATAGCAGGATGAAGAGGATCGACTGCTTCAGGAGGTTGAGGGTGACGCCTTGCAGGAAGCCGAGCGTGCGCACGCGCCGCACCTTCTGCATCTCGAGGTCGAAGATCTGCTGCGTGAAGGTTTTGAGCCTCCGGATCTCGGGGTAGGTAAGGCCCAGGCTTTTGACGAGCTCGATGTTGCGCAGCGACTCGGTAATATGCCCTGCCAGCACGGCGTTCTGCCGGAAGATCTTGCGCTGTACGGTCTTGATCTTTTTCGACAGGAGCCCGGTGAGCCCGCCGAGCAGCAGCACGCCCACCAGGAACACGGGCACCAGCAGCCAGCTGCGCGTGATGGCATAGTACGTCAGGAAGCCGACCCCGACAAGCGTGGAGAAGAGGATGTTGATGAAGGCCGTGAGAAAGCTTTCCGTGTCGCGTCTCGTTTTCTGCAGCACCGACAGCGCCTCTCCGCTGCGCTGCATCTCATACTCTTCGAAGGAGAGGCGCAGGGTTTGCTTGAGGCCTTCGTCGAATACCGTTTGCCCGAAGCGCTGTACGAGCAGCCGCAGCACGTACTCCTGCAGCGAGCGGGCCGCGCGGGCGGCAATGGCCACGCCAACGAGGAGGGCCAGCAACCTGCCGGCGCCACGCACGAGGGCTTCTTCGTTTTGCGTGCGGGGGTGGATGACATACTGGTCGAGGATGCGGCCGAAGAGTACGGGATCGAGGAAGGTGAGGGCCTGCGCAAGCGCGGCAAGGCCCATGGAGGCCCACATAAGGCCCTTGTAGGGGCGGAGGTATTTCCAGAACAGGTGCACGGCGGGAGGGCTGAAAAAATGGGACCACGGGATCGTGAGGCATGAGGCGTCAGGCGTGAATCGTCGCCCGATGCTTCGGCGTGTGAATGGTGATGGGGGCCAGGGCGGTTTCTCTCTCGCCCCCGGCTCTTACAAGGTGAGCGGTCCCATAAGAAGTGAAAGCCAAAGCGAAATTGACCAAGGGCTTTTCATCCTCCTGCGCTCTGCCCGGCTTGCAGTAGGGGAGGGGTTCCTCGCGCCAGCCTTACATCCGGGGCGTCTGCGCCAATGGCTTCGGCGCAAGGGATGTGCGTTACCAAAGAAGGTGGTACCAGCATGATGATCCAATGGAAAGGAATGTTTCGGGTGCCGATCAAAGGTCAAGGATGATGCGAACCATCATTTGCCTGGTTGACCCTTCCGCAATTCCTATAACGAGCACCCCTACGGGGTGCAGGGAGCTCATGCGGATCATGCGCCGCTTGCAGTAAACATCATATTCGGAAGTGCGCATCTCTTGCATCGGCAAAGCCTTGGGCGAAGACACCCAGGGGCTCTTAACCGCTACCGAAAGCTTTTTATAGGGATGGCGATCAGCATGAAAGTTCTGTTTTTGGAAAGGCTGCTATCATGGCAGGCACATCCCAACAAAAAGGCCCTTTCCCCGTACTGAGCTATTCACGATTGACGATTCACGATTGACGATTCACGCTCCCCGCTCCAGCTCCCCCAGCCACTTATACTTTTTTCGTGTATACCCCGCCGTAGCCACCGAGATCTGCCAGCCGGCGCGGCCTTCGAGGAGCCCGAGCTTCAGCACGTAATTCTTGAAGAAGGTATAGAGCGGCGAAAAGTAACGGCGTACGAAGGTGGCTTCCTTGCCTTCGCGGTGATACTGCTCCGCGGTGAGGCGCGCATAGGCGTCGAGCTTGCGGCGGTAGTCGGCCATGGAGGCGGCGGTGCGGTGGTGGATGGTGCCCTGCAGGTGTACGATGTGCGTACCGTGCGCGAGCTGTACTTTTTCGTGGATGGGCGCCTCGCTCCAGTTGCCCGTGCCGCGGTGAAAGAGGCGGGTGCGGCGGTCGGCGCCCCAGGCACCCCAGCGGATGTAGCGGGCGCCGAGGTGGTTGCGCAGGCGCACGGCATAGGCGGTGCCGGGTTGCGGCGTAAGCGAGCTGAGCTCCCTTCGCAGGGCTTCCGAAAGCGATTCGTCGGCGTCAACGCACAGCACCCAGTCGTGCCGGGCAAGGCCCGTGGCTGCGCGGCGGGTGGCGCCGTAGCCGAGCCAGGGACCGCGGTGCGGCACGATGCCGGCGCGCTCCACCAGGGCCAGGGTGCCATCGGTGGAGCCGCTGTCGTACACCACGATGTCGTCGCTCAACCCACGCACGCTTTCGAGGGCATGCCCGATCCGGGACTCCTCGTTCTTGCACACGATCACGATCGAAAAGGTTGCTTGCATCATTCGGCCTGGCCGGTTTCGGGTGTCAGCCATTTCCACCACCACAAAATAAGGAACACGTACCCGTACACTCCGTACTGCACCTCCAGCCCAATATCGAATAAAAAGCTGAAGGCGGCGCCGCAATTTAGGACGAACCAGAGAAAGCTGCGGCGAATGCTGCGGTCGAGCAGGGGCAGCGCCATCGATGCCGTAAAGAGGAGCACGCCGATCCACCCGGCGCCGAGTCCGTACATGAGCCACTCGGAGCTCGGGAGAAAGCGGTCGGAACGGATCATGCCGGGCACATGCGCGTCGAACCAGGCGTTGCTCGCGGGTTGTATGTCGCCGAAGCCGATGCCGCCGGGGTGCTGCCGCAGCAGGTCGATGCCGGCGCGGATGGAGAGAAAGCGGTTGCCGTCGTTAGCGCCCATCTGGTAGGAGCCGTTGAGCACATTGGGCAGGTCGTAGCGGATGTAGGCCACGCGGTTCTGGAAGCTCGGAAGAAAGCGCAGGGCCAGCAGCGGCAGGGCCACAACGGCGATCCCTGCGGCAAGCCCCAGCTTCCAGGAACGCTTTTGAAACAGCAGGCGCAGCGCCGCCATGCCGAGCAGCAGGTAGAAGGCGCCGAGGCCGGTGCGCGCCGACAGCACATGCAGGTATACGGTTAGGAAAAGCAGTAGCGTTCCGTAGCACCAGCGCTGCACCCGGCTCCCATCCTTCCACAGGGCCAGCAGCGTCAGCTGGGCCACGGTCACCAGCCAGGAAAAACGTACGTGGTCGCTCTCTAGCGGCGTGGAAAAAGTTTTGGCCCGCAGGAAGCCCTCGTTGTGGGCCGCGGCATTTTCGAGGTAGAGGCCGAGGCTCCCCGCGGCGCCGAGGCTTACGCAGCCGGCGAAGAACAGGGCCAGGAAGCGCCATTGCGCCTGCGTGAGCTGCCAGCTGCCGGCAAACGCGAGCGGAAAGAAGAGCAGGGGCAGCTTGATGCGCACGGCGCCGGCCCATCCCCCCGTGTCGTCGCTCCAAAGGCCCGATACGAGCGGCACGGCGAAGAGCAGCGTCATGCCGAGGAGCGTCGGGTTGGTAACGACGCGGCGGAGCTGCGCACCGATACCGCGGTGCAGCGTCGTAACGGCCACGAAAGCGATCATACTGATGGAAAGACCCGCGCGCGACACGAAGAGGCTGAACACGGAAAGCAGTAAGAGTCCCAGCAGCACGGGCTGCCGGTACTTCAACGGAAGGAGCATAACCGTAAAGCTAGGGAAAAGGTTCAGGAGGGTTCAGAGAGGTTCAAAAGGGTTCCGTGGACTGCAGCCCAACCTTCCTGAACCTTCCTGAACCTCTCTGAACCTTTCTGAACCCTTCTCAACCTTATTTTCGCTGCCATGCAACCGAGTTGGGCCCCGCTTTTCGAATCCTTCCGCTCCGGCGACCCGCGCGCGCTGGCGCGCCTGCTCTCCTTTGTGGAGAACGCGCAGCCCGGCTACCGCGCGTTGCTGGCGGCGCTCGCCTGTCCCGACGACGTGCGCGTGGTGGGCATCACCGGCCCGCCCGGAGCAGGCAAGAGCACGCTCACTGATGGCCTCATCGGCACGCTCGTGGCCCGCGGCAAACGCGTAGCGGTGCTTTGCGTCGACCCCTCGTCTCCCTTTAACCTCGGCGCCGTGCTCGGCGACCGCATCCGCATGAGCCAGTGGTACACGCACCCCGACGTGTTCATCCGCTCGCTGGCCACGCGCGGCTCCATGGGCGGGCTGCACCCGCGCATCATCGAGCTCACCGACGTGCTGCGCGCCGCCCGCTTCGATTACGTGCTGGTGGAAACGGTGGGCGTGGGCCAGAGCGAGATCGAGATCGCCGGTCTTGCCGACACGACCCTCGTGGTGCTGGTGCCCGAGGCCGGCGACGAGGTGCAGACGATGAAGGCCGGCCTCATGGAGATCGCCGACATCTTCGTGGTCAACAAAAGCGACCGGCCCGATGCGGCGGCCTTTATGAAAAACCTGCGGCAGATGCTGGCGCCGGCGTTCAACGCCGCCCACACGATCCCGATCCTGGCCACCGTGGCCCAGGAAGGCAAAGGCCTTGCGGAGCTGGCGGCCGCCATCGAGGCCGACCGCGCGCACGCGCACAACGCAGAGCGCCGGCTCTGGCTGCGTGCCGAGAAGGCCTGGCAGCTTATTCAGCAGGAGCGCATGCGGGACCTGTCGAAAGAGCAGCTCCGCGACGAGCTGGCCACAGGAGCGAACCTGTATAAGGTGGTGGAGCGCTATGTGGGAATCTCAGATGTGTGATCTGGGATCTCAGATCTGTGATTTCGGATTTCAGATTTATTGCTGACGCACATAGCGGTATCCCGGATCTGCGGTCGTGGATGTCTGATCCCGGAGCTATGATATCGGTATTTCCTTAAATGATCCGGCGACGAATGCATCCCGGAGGGATGCGCGCTTGGCGGCCCGGCATGAGATGCCGGGCAAGGCAGAATCATCGATACACATTCAGGTCAGCATCCCGGAGGGATGCGCTACCCAAAAGGCGACATTAAAGAAGATCCGATAGAAGAAGGATATTGCCCTTGCCGACGACGGGCGTGATCGCTCGGGATCGCTGGTAGCTCCGCCCCGTGATACCTTCAGCGAGCACTCCTGCCGGGTTCCGGGAACTTCACGCCCATCTTAACCCCCCGCGTAACGCACGATTTCCGGCAACGCGCATCCCTCCGGGATGCTGACGTGGATTTTCATTATCGACCCCGGCATTTCATGCCGGGCTACCGAACGCGCATCCCTCCGGGATGCATTCGTTCACCGTGGATCCCTTGCTCCCACCATGGATCCCTTGCTTCCGCAGCAGATCCCCTGGCACAGAAGCCCGGTATGCATGCGGCGTCGCGAACTTGCGGATGCGAAAAGCCCCGGCTTTACGCCAGGGCCCTCATCGTCCTTCAATAGCACTTGAAAGGAAAACATTCACCTATGTCTTCGTGATCTTCATCTGTCTTCTATTAGCACATTAACCCATTAGCACATTAGCACATTGATCAAGCGCGATTCTCCAGGCGCGGCAGCTGCAGCTCGTCGCGGGCCTTCACGAGCGCCGAGCCGATCACCTGGTGCATGTCGTAGTAGCGGTACTCGGCAAGGCGGCCGCCGAAGATCACGTTCTCTTCTTCCTCGGCGAGGTTGCTGTACTGCTTGAAGCGCTTGTTGTTCATCTCGTCGTTGAGCGGGTAGTAAGGCTCCATCCCTTTCTCCCAGGTAGCGGGGTACTCGTAGGTGATCACCGTATGCTTCTGTGTGCCGAACTCGAAGTGCTTGTGCTCGATGATCCGCGTGTAGGGAATATGCGCCTCGGTATAGTTCACCACGGCGTTGCCCTGGTAGTTCTCGATCTCGAGGTGCTTGTGCTCGAAACGCAGGCTGCGGTACTCGAGCGCGCCGAAGCGGTAGTTGTAGTATTCGTCGAGCGCGCCGGTGTACACCAGCTTCTCGCCAAGCCCGCGGAAGTATTCGGGATCGCCGAAGAAGTCGGTATCCAACCGCACTTCAATGCCTTCGAGCAGGCCTTCGGACAGCTTGTTGAAGCCGCCTACCGGGATGCCCTGGTACTTGTCGTTGAAGTAGTTGTTGTCGTACGTGAAGCGCACCGGCAGGCGCTTGATGATGAAGGCCGGCAGCTCAGTGGCCTTGCGGCCCCACTGCTTCTCGGTGTAGCCTTTGATCAGCTTCTCGTAGATGTCGGTGCCCACGAGCTTCAGCGCCTGCTCCTCGAGGTTGCGCGGCTCGGTGATATTGAGCTCCGCGATCTGCTGCTGGATCCTGGCCTGTGCTTCTTCGGGAGTGGTCACGCCCCAGAGCTGGTAGAAGGTGTTCATGTTGAAAGGCAGGTTATACAGCTTGCCTTCATGGTTCGCGAGCGGCGAGTTGGTATAGCGGTTGAACTCGACGAAGGAGTTTACAAAATTCCAGATCGAGCGGTCGTTCGTATGAAAGATGTGCGCACCGTAATAATGCACGTTGATCCCATCCACATCCTTACAGTAGATGTTCCCGCCGATGTGCGCGCGCTTGTCGATCACCAGGCATTTCTTTCCGGCCTTACGGGCCTGGTAGGCGAAGGTGGCGCCAAAGAGCCCGGCGCCCACGATCACATAGTCGTATTGTTTTGTCGTCATCATCACCCGTGTTGAGTTTAAAATAGATTGTTGCAGAGGCAAGCCCCCGATCCCCTTGGTTCCCCATATTCATACAGCAAGCGGGCGACAGATCTGTCCCGGTACCACCGGAGTCGGCTTCTAGAAATTAAAAAAGCATGCCATTGCGAACAGCCGTGCTGGCCGCGCGCGGCGGCAGCGCTACGGCCGGGCAGCAGCGCCGGCGGGTGCATTCCGTTTGTGGAGGATATTGCCGCAGTTCCCGATACGCACCGCTTCCGAAGCCCGGCCGCGAAAGTTGTCCCCATTGCCTACATTTGATCCCTCTGCACCAAACTCATTTTGTGACGCCCCGCCGAACGCCGCTGGTCCTGCTCGATTGTGAACGGATGAAGTACCCGCATACGGGGCTGTATCACTTCTGTCTGCACCTGGGTCGCCAGCTGGCCGCTACGGCACCCGGCAACCGCCGCCTCTGCTATTATACGCCGTCATCGGCGCAGGGGCTCTTCGGCGCGGATGCCTGCTACCGCGCACAACACTCGCTGCAGAAGTTCCGCCTCCCCGCCACCGGCGACGTCGACATCTGGCACAATACCTACCAGGGCTCCAACTACTACCCGCTGCGCCGCCGGCTGAAGGTGCTGCTCACCATCCACGACCTCAACTTCATGCACGACGAAGGCAAGCCCGACGCACGCAAGCAGCGGCACCTCGACAAGCTGAAGCGGAAGGTGGAGCGCGCCGATCATATCGTGGCCATCTCGCAGTTCTCGCTCAGCGACGCGCGGCAGCACCTCGACCTTACCGGCAAGCGTACGACCGTCATCTACAACGGCTGCAACATCGAGCCCATCACACCACTCACGACGCCGGCCTTCGTTCCGTCGGCACCGTTCCTGTTCACCGTCGGCACCATCATCGACAAGAAGAACTTCCACGTGCTCCCGGGATTGCTCGCGGGCAACGGGCGACAGCTCCTCATCGCCGGCATCACGCAAAGCGAGGCGTACAAGGCGCGCATCGTGGCGGAGGCGGAGCGGCACGGCGTGGCCGACCGTGTGCACTTCACCGGGCCCATCTCTGAAAGCGACAAGCAGTGGTACCTGCAGCAGTGCGAAGCCTTCGTCTTTCCCTCGCTGGCAGAGGGCTTCGGCCTCCCGGTTGTAGAAGCCCTGTACTTTGGCAAGCCGGTATTCCTCTCCACCTGCACCTCACTGCCCGAGATCGGCGGCAGTGCCGCCTATTACTTCAGCAGCTTCGATCCCGAAGAGATGCGGCAGACGCTCGGGGAAGGCCTGCGTCATTTCGCGGCGCACGAGCGCGCCGGAGAAATGAGCGCACGCGCGGCGCAGTTCAGCTGGACCGAGGCCGCGCGGCAGTACCACGCGGTATACGACGAGCTGCTCCGTTCCTGAGCGCGAAAGATTCGCTTACTTTGCCGCATTCCCAACACATGAACGAGTTCCCTTCCGGAGCGTCCGCTCCCCGCCGCAAGATCGGCATCATCGTACAGCGCTACGGCGTACAGGTCAACGGCGGCGCCGAAGTGCATGCCCGCATGGTGGCCGAGCAGCTCGCGCAGCGCTACGACGTAACGGTGCTCACGAGCCGCGCCCTCGACTACAGCGATTGGAAGCCCTATTATGCCGAGGGCCCGTCGGAAGAGAACGGCATTCGGGTGCTGCGCTTCAACAACAAGATGCGCGAGCCGCGCAAGGTGCAGGGCTACTACGGCCGCAAGGCCCGCGGGCGGCACCTCGTACAGAAGCTGCACCGCGCATTGGGCGCGCCGGGCTGGTTCACGAAGCTGTTTCCGAACGCAGCCATCACCGACGAAGACGGGATGCGCTGGCTCGAGGCGCAGGGGCCGGCGATGCCCGACCTGCTGACCTACCTCAAAGAAAAGGAGCAGGAGTATACCGCATTTATTGCGTTCACTGCATTGTATTATCCCGGTGCGCTCTCGGTGCTGACGGTGCCGCAGAAAAGCATCTTCATCCCGACCATGCACGACGAGAAGGCCGCATACATCCACTTCTACCGCAAGGTGATGGCGGCGCCCGCCTGGATCCTCTTCAACACGCGCGCCGAGCAGGTGTTCTCGCAAAAGCTCTTCCCGATCGCACAGGTGCAACAGCGCATCGTGGGCGTCGGCATCGACCTGCTCCGCGACCGCCTGCAGCCCGACGCTTCGGTACTGGGCGCACTCAACATAAAGCGCCCCTACCTCGTCTATGTTGGGCGCATCGATTCCGCGAAGGGTTGCGATGTGATGATCGAGTACTTCCTGCGTTTTCTGAAGGAGACGGGCGCCGGCCTGGAGCTCGTGCTCGTAGGCAAGGAGATGATGCCCGTACCGGAACATCCCGCAATTATACGGACCGGCTTCATCCCCGACGAGCGCAAGGATCAGCTGATGCTGCAGGCGGGCGCGCTCATCATCCCCTCGCTGTACGAGAGCCTGTCGCTCGTGCTGCTCGAGAGCTTCGGCTGCGGCGTGCCCGTGCTGGCCAACGGACGTACCGAGGTGCTGCACGATCACATCGAGGCGAGCAAGGGCGGCTGGACGTTTACGGATTACGACACCTTCAAGGCAGCCCTCGAGGACGTGGTAGCGCAGCGGGATACAAAAGAAAAGGGCGAGGCGGGCTACCGCTACGTGCGCGACCGCTATTCGTGGTCGACCATCCTGGGTTACTTCGATGAGGCCATCAGCGATATCGAAGCCAGGAACAGGTAATGTACGGATGGGTTAATGAGAAGGAACGCAGATTTGATACGATCGATACGAAGAGCGCCGATCGTGCATTTGGATGCAACTGGTTTTTACCCCTGTACAGCCAGTAAGATTGATTGGTACGATACCTGAAAGGAAAACACGCCTTGCGCATCGCTCACTTCGCTATTCAATATTCCTTGTTCGGTATTCGATATTCCCTACCCATTGAACTCGCCGCGGTTGCGGCGCCACCAGAAGTAGCCGACGCTGCCGATGATGAGCAGGGGTGTCATCATCAGGTAGATGATGCCGGTGTTGAGGCCTTCGGCCGGCTTCTCGCCAAGCTGCTGGGCAGTCTTGGTGCATACCGAGCACTGGGCCTGCGCGGCCGGTGCCGCGGCAGCGAGACTGAATGTAAGCAGGAAGGTGTACAGCCCTTTTTTCATAGCGGCACAAAGGTAGGGCAGGCCCTGCTGCCGGCAGCTTTGTCGGGAAATTTTAACGAGTGGGCAAACAACTTCACGAGTAACCCGCCGCAAGCCGCTTGCTTTTCGTAAAGTGGTAGCGGGTTTCGCGCGGAGTCGCTCCCGAAGCTTCGGGACGCTCCGCTCGCAATGAAAATCCCTCTGCGTAGCGCATCATCCTTTGCGTGCTCCGCGCATTGGCGCCTTTGCGCGAAACCCGCGTTGTGCTATAGGAAAAGTGAGGCCGCCTGCGGCCGTCAAACCAGCAGTCTATCGTGTCACCTGCGGCAGCGAAGCGCCCTTGTTGAGCGCGCCGCAGTCTTTGCCGAAGTTGGTCCGGATATGCCCGGCTAGGCACTCGGCGCGGGCGTCGGAGAAGGGGTGGGTGCGGAAGAAGTCCTCCACCTTGTTGTACGGGTTCTCGCGGCTCGCCATCTCCTTCCAGAACGTGACCACGGTGCAGAGGTCGAAGCCGAGGCGGTTGGTGAGGTTGATGCCGTAGTAGTCCGCCTCGAGCTCGTTCTTCTGGTTGAAGGAGGCCGTGAGGAGGCGCTTCAGCTCGAAGAAGGTGGTGCCGTTGTTGCCGAAGAGCTTTTCGGAGAGGGCCATATCCTGGATCGTGGCCTTGATGTGCCCGGCTTCGGAGTGGCCCACCTCGTGCCCGATGATGGCATAGAGCAGGGCTTCGTCCTGCGCCACGCGGTTGAGCATGCCGCGGGTGATGTAGATGCGGCCGCCGAAGGTGAAGGCGTTCACCACCGTGTCTTCCACGGCATAAGCCACGTAGCGGATGCCGGAGGGATCGGTGCGTTGTTCGAGGAGGCGGTGGAGCGCCGTGTTGAGGCGCGTGTCGAGGGCCGCGTCCCCGATCAGCTTCATGCCGCCCTCGGCGAGCATATCCCGGTGAAAGGCTTCGCCATAGGTCGTTTCGAGGCTGTCGGTGATGGTCTTTTTCGACACCGCCAGGTCGCGGATGACGTTGGTGGCCCGCTCGATGGTGCGGCCCGTGCGGTTGCCGGCCAGCGAGGAGTCGAGGCAGGCGTACGAGTAGTTGGTGGCGTCTTTGCGTTTGCTGTCGTCGTTGCCGATCGCCCGGTCGATCTGGTTGCAGGCGGCCAGGAGGAGGAGCAGGAAAATGGATAGGATGCGTGCCATAAGCGCAAAGGTGCAAAACGAAGGCCAAGGGAGGATCTCAGATCTGTGATCGCGGAACTCAGATCTGGCTGACGCACGCCAGGAGATCTCAGATTTCAGATTTCGGATTTCAGATTTATTGCTGACGCCGGGGATCTCGGATGTCGGATCAGTGATCTCAGATCTATTGCTGATACACGCTTTATTCCTTGGGTGGCCCCATAGATCACAGATCCGCGATCACAGATCTGAGATCCCCGCGGCTGAAGCCGCGGGCGAGTAGTCGAGGCGGAAGGAGCGGCGGTGGTGGAGGCAGGGGCCGTGCTGGTTGAGGGCTTCCTGGTGTTCCCGGGTGCCGTAGCCCTTGTTGCGGTCCCAGCCGTAGTGCGGGAATTCGTGGTGCAGGACCTTCATGTGATCGTCGCGGTAGGTCTTGGCCAGCACCGATGCCGCTGCGATCGAGGCGTACTTGCCGTCGCCGCCTACCACGCAGTGGTGCGGGATGAACTCATAGGGCGAAAACCGGTTGCCGTCGATGAGCAGGAGTTCGGGTACCACGCTGAGTTGCGCCACGGCGCGGTGCATGCCCAGGAAGGCCGCGCGCAGGATATTGACCCGGTCGATCTCTTCGGGCTCCAGCGCCGCCACGGCCCAGGAGATGGCGGCTTCCTCGATGACCGGGCGCAGGCTGTAGCGCTCCTTTTCGGTAAGCTGCTTCGAGTCGTTGAGCAGCGGGTGCGCAAAGTCGCGCGGCAGGATCACCGCGGCGGCGAACACCGGTCCGGCAAGGCAGCCACGGCCGGCCTCGTCGCAGCCGGCCTCGAGGAGCACATCCTGGAAATAGGGGAGCAGCATGCCGCGAAGTTCGGATTTCGGAAGGGCACCGCGAAGCGGGCCGTCAAAATTAACGAAGTGCTGCGCCCAGGTACTGCCACGCGAAGGCTATCGGGAGCAGGCGGCAAAAATGCATCGTCGGCATCTGCAATCACGGCGCAGCGGTATGCTGTTTTCCTAAGTCGACCGGGCTCACGGCAGCCTGCGGATTCTTTCTACAACTCCCGAAGCGAAACATTGAACAGGGAGACCAGTCGGTGGTTCTGCTGCTGCGGCGAATGTGCGCAAGCGCTCCTCGTCGCCCTGAAAAAAGACGCAGGAAAAAAGTTTTTGGCTGGCGCCCTGCTAATTTTGCGGCCATGAAAGGAAGGCACTCGTCGCGGCCCGTAGCCATCTGGCTGCTCGTCGGCGTAGCAATGGTGATCGTGCAGGTGATCCTCGGCGGCATTACCCGCCTTACGGGTTCGGGCCTTTCCATTACCGAGTGGGACGTCATCACGGGCTCGCTGCCGCCGCTCAACGAGGGCCGGTGGGCCGAGGAGTTCCGGAAATACCAGCAAACGCCGCAGTACCGCCTCCTCAACTCCGACTTCACGCTGTCCGACTTCAAGTTCATCTTCTTCTGGGAATGGTTCCACCGCTTCTGGGCCCGCCTCATCGGCGTCGTGTTCGCCATTCCGTTCATCATCTTCCTCGTGCAGCGCCGCTTCCGGCAGGATATGATCCGTCCGCTCATCGTGCTCTTTATCCTCGGTGGCCTGCAAGGCGCCATAGGCTGGATCATGGTGGCCTCCGGCCTCGAGGGCGACGCCATCTACGTAAAGCCGACGCGCCTCGCCCTGCACTTCATCTTCGCCCTGGGCCTGCTGTGCTACGTGTTCTGGTTCGCGCTGCAGCTCCTCACGCGCGAGCAGGACAAGGTCACCGGCCCGCGCCTCCGCCGCAGCACCTGGTGGCTGGTGGGACTGCTCGGCGTACAGCTCATCTTCGGCGCGCTGATGGCCGGCCTGCGCGGCGCGCCCGCAGCGCCTACCTGGCCCGACATCAACGGCACGTACCTCCCGCGCCTCTTTCCCGACGGGCTGAAGAGCCTGGCCGAAGACCGCATCACCATTCATTTCGTGCACCGCAACCTGGCCTACCTGCTCACCGTGCTCATCGCCGTGTGGACCTTCTCGGCGTTCCGGCTCCGGCCGACGCGGCTCTTCGGCCGCGCGCGCTGGCTGCCCTTCGTGCTGGTGCTGCTGCAGGTGGCGCTCGGCGTGGCCACGGTGCTCACCTCGGTGCACATCCGCCCTGCCAAATGGAACGACTTCGAATGGATGGCGCAGCTGCACCAGTTCGTGGCGATGCTGCTCCTCCTGTCGCTCGTGGCCAATGCGTTCCTGCTCCGCGATAAGCGGCCGTCGGTGCTGTAGGCGGCGGGTACTGCTGGTTATCCCGGCGCAAGCGCCTGGCAATCATTAACGTTCGACGCGGGTTTCACGCAAAGGCGCTAAGCACGCAAATGCAGGGTCCTGCCCTCGGCAGGACGTTTTGACGCGACGGCGCAACGGCGCGGCGACGCGACGAATACAAGTAACGTCTGCGTGTGCAAAAGATCCTCCGCGGCTTGGCGTCTCCTATGTTTGCTTTTTGGTTGTTTGATTAAGTTAGTGTGTTATTTATGAAGTGAGAGGCGGGGGAGCGATTTGCGTCCAAGTAGCTCAGGAAGCATGCTGTCGCAAAGAGTTCGCCCCCCGCTTTTTTCCTGCCCGGAGTCTGAACAGAATGTAAGGGCCTGCCTTTTGTGGCCGGATCCTGGATACCGCATCGGGAGAAAAGGCGTCAGGTGGGTATACACTTCATCTTTTACCAACCCTTTCATCCTTATTTCTTATGCAACACGTACTCAAGCAGGCCTGCGGCATCGATGTCAGCAAAGACGAACTCGTGGTCACTTTAGGAAGACTCACCGACACCCTGAAGGTGGAGCTCTACGCCCGCAAGACCTTCCCCAACACCGGGACGGGCTTCACGGCGCTACAGCACTTTGTAGCCAGGCATACCCTCGCCGATCTTCCCACCCGCCACGTGATGGAGGCCACGGGCTGCTATCACGAGGAGCTCGCCTTCTTCCTCCACGACAGGGGTGCGGAGGTCTCCGTGGTGCTGCCCAACCGCATGTCGGCCTACCTGCGCACGTTG
>NZ_BAABGY010000013.1:0-6715 GCF_039541815.1 Flaviaestuariibacter amylovorans | reverse complement strand
AACAGCGCATAACACGGGCTGTTGCGCTAGCCTAGGTCGTTTTAGTTCATATCTTCACTAAAGCAGACCGGCCAGCGCAAAGCCCTGGTATGTTATGCGCGCCCCGGGACACTCCTAAATCCAAAGAGCATGTTAGTTAGATACAGAACGGACAACTCGAGGCCTTTGCTTGTCTCGTCACTTGTTCTCAGTTTGGTGACTATTGCAATCTTGATTTGGATCAATCTTCAAATTGCAGCTCGCTATGAGGCCGCGACCGGAAAGACACGCGCTCTGTTCGGCATCGTCGAGTTGACCTACGGATACAAATACTTCTTGGCATTTGCTGGGCTTCTTGCAACCGCGCTTGGAATTGTCGCATATCGACGTGGCGAGCAAAGGCTCGGAACGTTCGCGACAGTAATTGCCTTAGTGGCCCTCCTAATGGTGTTCCTCCGGATCTGGACTCTTATGGTAGACCGGTCCGCCTGATGGGCCGCGCATAACATGGGCTGTTGCGCTATGGCCTCTGAACACTCTGAAACTTCGTAATTTCATTCTCGGCCACAGCGCAAAGCCCTGGTCGTTGTGCGCTATCAGTCTCCTCAATTCAAATCATTCTCTTTTGGAAGTCTGGAAATATTACGAATTGCTTGTGTTGCTCGAAGAGTCAGTTGACTCCGGATTAGAGCAAGGCCGTTCGTTAAACCACTCAGTTGGTATTTTGATCGATGACTTTTACAACCAACCGGCGAGTACGAATCGCGTCTCGAACTTGATCGTTATCATTAAGAGCTTGCTACTTTCTTTTAGGTATCTAGGAACTGTACATAGGGAAGGAGTTGAGTTTTATCGGAAGCACGAGTCGATGGTATCTGAGACCGATCTATCTACCGAGCTCGAGCCCGACGAAATTGAACATTTCAAAGAAATGCGGCAAGACCTTGAACGTAAGATCGGCACAATCACCAGCTTTTTAGACCAGCACAAGGGAGACGTTTAATGCAAAGAGTCCCAACTTTTGATGACAGCGCACAACATGGGCTGTTGCGCTATGGCCTGCGAGCACTCTGATAGTTCGTACATTCATTCTCGGCCACAGCGCAAAGCCCTGGGCGTTGTGCGCTATTCCGACCATCACTAAAGTTCAAATGGATCTGCAATGAATACAGATAAGCTGAAATCTTGGAAAGTTGCTTCGAAGGTTCTTTTGGTTGCCGTTTTTGGCCTTCTAGCACTGCGGGTTGCTAGCTATCTTATAGCAAGATATCAACTAGACTCGCCATTGATTCCCAAAGAGACCGTAAATTTAATCTCCAACCCACATCTGTATTCAGCTGGGTTTTTGGCATTTTTCGGTTTGCTTGCTATTTGGATGATGACCGCGCGTAAGTATTTGGGCGTTATCATCGTTTGCGCCGCAGCAATCCTTTTAAACCAGTTTGGACACCCATACGCCTTATTCTCGAATATTCTTTCTTGATAAACAGCGCACAACATGGGCTATTGCGCTATGGCCTCCGGGGATTCTCTAAAGCACTAACTTTCCTCTCGGCCACAGCGCAAAGCCCTGGCCGTTAGCAGCAAGCCTACAGTCCTAATTGCGATGAGATGAGAAGATTTGCAAATTCAAAGTTTTTTGTGGCTTTGGTCTATATCAACTTCTGTTATTTTGCGTTGGCACTACCTGCCCTATTTGTTGTTGTATTTCGGCATTTCTTTTTGGCTCAAGGGTTTTTCCTTCAGAAGCTATTTTGGGCAGCTGCGCATTTCCTCTTTGGCCCGAGTCTGTTGTCCCTATGGTTAACAATTCCAGTTATACTGATAAATCTTCCAATTAAACAAGTTGACTTAAACGAAAACATTTGCGAGAAATACGGGGCAGCGCGTGTAGAACGCTTTCAAAAGTGGTACGATGTATATTTTTTACTTTTTTTTCTTGTTATGGCGCTAGGTACATTCTTTATTTCGGCATCTGCAGGCTTGAACCTTGCTGATTAACCCAAATTCGGCCGGCCTGCTGCTAACATGGGCTATTGCGCTACGGCCTGCGATCTTTCGTTATAGTTCGTAATTTCATCCTCGGCCACAGCGCAAAGCCCTGGGCGTTAGCGGCAAGCCTACAGATACCCTACCTTTAGGGGAATGTCATTCTTTCAGGTAATATGGCTTTTTGTTGTTCCTGTGCTGATGGTGTATTTAGCGCGTAGGTATTACCTGCGTTTGCGCCCGCGACTTACACTTGCCACCCATGTGCTTTACTTTTCGTGTGCATCATTTGTGGTTCTCCTATACTTCATTGGGCTCTACGGGAGTGCTGACTTTTCTAGCGATTGTCTAACCTTGGCAAGGATTGCCTATTGGGGAGTCTATTGGAGCTTGATTTTGTTTGTGGTCCTCGGACTTTTAGCATTTCTGCTCATGGTCATCGAGCAATTTAGACGCAGGAAGTCTTCTTAAGTGCCCGGCCTGCCGCTAACATGGGCTATTGCACTATGGCCTGCGAGCACTCTGAAACTTCGTACTTTCATTCTCGGCCACAGCGCAAAGCCCTGGTCGTTATGCGCCACCTGCCTTCCTTAGGTCGAAGTTTGGCCAGCCTCACTAAAGTAGCATCAGTTTTTCGGATCATTTCCTCAGTTCGACCACATCGCAGCCGGCCTTGTAGCACATTCTTCGAAACTAGACGCCGCCCGCCTTTCTTCCTTTCATCAAGTGCTTCGTCGACGACTTCGGCGACAACTTCTGCGGCGGCTCCGCGCGGCCTCTTCGCAACCAATTTCGTGGTGACCGGGATGCGACGGCTTCCGATATTGCTTTGCCGTAGCCGGACGCGGCCGCGCTAAAGGCGGATGGGCGGCTCGGACGCAGCTTCATAGCAAGAGGCGTGACGGGACCATGCTTCCTGATCGATTAGCTGGTTCTCCCATCTCAATGTCCGGCGGCGCATAACATGGGCTGTTGCGCTATGGCCTCCGGACACACTAAAAGATCGTAAATTCATCCTCGGCCACAGCGCAAAGCCCTGGTCGTTATGCGCCACCTGCCTTCCGTGGGATCTAGAGCGGGAGTCCTCGCTAAAGTGGCTTCGGTTTTTCGGACCATTTCTTTAGTTCGACTTTCGCGCCGGCAGCTTCGTAGACAGCTCCGACGTAAACTCGCCGCCGCCCGCTATCCGCTTTGCATCGAGCACTTTGTCGAATGCTTCGACGACAACTTTTACAACGGCTCCGCGCGGCCTTTTTGCAATCAAATTCTCTGTGACCGGGACACGACGACTTCCGGATTTTGCTTCGCAGTAGCCGGACGAGGCCGCGCTCTCGAGGGCGGGCGGCTTGCTACCAGCTTCGTAGCAGGCAGGCGTGACGGGACGAGTCTTCCTGTCCGATTTGCTGGTTCTTCCATCCCAAAGTCCGGCGGCGCATAACATGGGCTATTGCGCTATGGCCTTCGAACACCCGGAAAGGTCGTACATTCATCCCCGGCCACAGCGCAAAGCCCTGGTCGTTAGCGGCTATCCGGCAACCGTCCCAAGATTGAAAATTGTATGCACTATTACAATGACCCTGTTTGCCAAGCTTTGGAGAAAGTAGTAACAGAGCTATCGATTCCATCAGACAGGTTTCACCCGCTTAGACCACACAGTGGCTGGCAAGAGATCGAAGACAAGATCTACGATCGGTTTGTGGGGATATCGCACTGGAAGCAAAGGCCGGGTTGGTTATGGGAGCATTTTAAACTTGACAGCTATTCGGTACAGTTCTCAACCTGGCCACTTGACCTGCTGCCACGTCTGGTTGATCCTTTCGAGCCTGTTTGGTTCTTCGTTAATGGTCGAAACTGGAAATTTTGGTTCTATGAGGGGTATATCGAGACTATCACCAAGGTCATTGCGGAAAGTGTGGGGATCGATGAGTTCTATATATGTTCGAAGAAGTATGACTGGCTACTTTGTTTTAACCATCACGACTTTCTAATCGCAACAGGGGATACCATGCCTGAAAAGCTTTACCTCCTCACGATGGACAGCCGCTAACATGGGCTATTGCGCTATGGCCTCCCGACATTCTTTATAAGTTGTACCTTTCTGCTGGGCCACAGCGCAAAGCCCTGGTCGTTATGCGCAATGTATGAACCCGCAAGTACGCAAATACTATCCGATCAAGGTTTGGGCAGCGTCTTTATTGGTGCCGCCAATACTGTTCAGCATGTTCAGTGGAGGCGGAATCGAGGGCGGCCTTTTCGTATTGTTTGCTTTTATTTACGGAATAGCATTTTCCCTACCTGCTGCTCTCATATACTTTTTTGCGTATCAGCGGTTAATCAAGACGGGATTGCCTGAACAGAAGCTAAAGGTGATCTTGTGTTTCATAGCCGTTGTACTAATGTGCGTGACTTTTGCCTTTTTGTTCAGAAATGCGAATAACGTGACATATACATCGTTGCTTTATCCAGGACTTTACTCGGTAGGCATAGCCTTCGGGAGCTTTTTCTTCCGGTTGAGGCCTCTGTGACACTGCGCATAACATGGGCTGTTGCGCTAGCCTAGGTCGGTTATAATTAATATCTTTCCTAAAGCACGCCGGCCAGCGCAAAGCCCTGGTCGTTGGCCGCTACCGTTCACCAAAACCAAACGCTATGACAAAGCTTGAGCAACTCTATAACAGTATTCAGAACCTTAAAGAATTGGGTGTCCAACTGCCCGATAAGTTGATTGAAGAAACTAGTAGAATCGAGGAAGAGATAATTAGAGAGGAAATTATTCCAAAAGTTAAAGAGGCAATTAATCCAGTTATCACCCAAATTCAAAGAGAGCTTGTGTTAGTAGTGGAATATATCCCTGATGAGCCCCTCGCTGTACGGATAACTAGAAAGCGGAGCTTTTCGGCCCCTGAAGAAATCGAGGTTATCAATCACAATCCCAAGCCTTTTACGCCAAAAAAGGGATATTCTGTGCCGCTGCATTCGAAATCTGAAAAAACAGTTTTGTCTGTTAGATTCCCGGACGGAAAAGTTGTGTCAGAGCGATTTGCCTACGAAACACTTGTAAAGTGTATTTCAATTATCGGATACGAAAAGATTCAGCCGTTGAACATGTCTAGAGCAGGTGTTCCTTTAATATCAAACAAGAAAGATGATTACTATCGACAGACTGAATTGAAGCCCGGCGTATTGGTAATGACCCATTCATCTACGCAAGACAAAAAGCAACAATTGGACGAAATATCCAGGAGATTAAATCTGAACTTGATAGTTGATATTGTGTAAGTGAAGAAAATATCACGTAGCGAGAATACTGAAGGAAACCTCCTGGAGATATAGGTGCATCAGCTTAAAACAGCTGGCAGCGGCCAACATGGGCTGTTGCGCTATGGCCGTTCGTTTCATTTCAAATCTTATCTTTAGTTCAGGCCACAGCGCAAAGCCCTGGTCGTTAGCCGCAACCTACCTTTCTGATGAGATCGAAGTTTAAATGGACCATACTAGGAGGGACAGTAGCTCTCATCTACCTTACTGCTGCGATGGTAGGTGTTTGGTATCTACTCAATCGCGCCTTCGACCTACATGTGCTGTTGCAGATTCTGTTGGCGGTGGTTCTTTTCTTGCCTGTTAGAATGCAATTTAGATTTATTGGAGTTCGCCATAGGGCGGTCGCGTATAGGCTTTTTCCCGACCATTTTGAAGTACGGTCATTTTGGGGATTAGGAAGGCCGAAGAGCTTTAAGTATGGCGACTTTGGCGGATATGTTACCGAAAGAGGATATATTATGCGCTATGGTCCGATAGAGGATAGTTATCTCATATCTAACGCCGGCCGCTCTTTTGGCTTCTCTGATTATTATCATCGAAATTACTCAGAGATCAAAGCTTGGTTTGATGTTAAAATTCCTTTGCTGGCCAACGAGAAGGTGCTTCCAGATAAAGTAGTCAATTGAGCGATACTCATCTTATGCCGGCTGCGGCTAACATGGGCTATTCCGCTATGGCCTCTCAACAATCACTATAGTTCGTAATTTCATGCTGGGCCACAGCGCAAAGCCCTGGCCGTTAGCCGCCAGCATATGAACCACCCTCAAGTTCAAAAATTTTTGTTCGTCGTCATTGTTGTTTTCTTGGGTTGCAAATCTCAGGACGATAGCGACCTTGAGGGGATCGGGGAAGAAGTGCCGGTAATGTCAGCATCAACACGTAAGATTGATCGCCTTAATCCCATCATTCAGGAAATTGGTCAGTGGCCCTACGTGGAGGATGCTGAGATCGGCTACGCAGGAGACAGTTCTGCACAGTTCAAGCGATACTTAGAGCTCCGGAAGTATGCCACGCCCGATGAGCTCGAAGAACTTGCAGATCATGCCAATACTAATGTGCGCGTTTATGCTTTTGCTGCTCTAGTGGATCGAGATACTGCGAAGGCAAAGAACATGTTTTTGCATCATCTGAATGACAAAGCAATGTTGCAATTCTGGCAAGGATCCACCGTGCAGTCAGTTTACGTGAACATCTTTATGTTCCGACATCTGAAGGATGTATTAACGCCTGCGGAAACAAAAGCGTTCGGAAAGGAGCTGGCGCAACATTTTACCGTATCAGAGTGGGAGGAATTGGCACCCCAAGGTGCAAAATACTATTAAAGGCCGGCGGCTAACATGAACTGTGTTAAAAACCAAAAGATTTTCTACGCCAGCTGGCTTTTAAAATCTGCCTGATAGGTTGTTCCTTTTGTAGCGATGGCAAA
>NZ_BAABGY010000012.1:0-44751 GCF_039541815.1 Flaviaestuariibacter amylovorans | reverse complement strand
ATGAAAACACCTGAGCAGGTGCACAAAACAAAAATCCCGGCCACCTGAGGCAGCCGGGATCTCTTCTAAAAACTGTCAACCTATTCTAGGACTATTCAAATAGACCAATAAACAAATAAACTACTTCCCAAACGCCCAGAGCAGGAAATGCGGAAAGGCACGGCCCCAGGTGGCCACGTCGTGGCGGCCATCTTCGTAGTTGACGTAGCAGATATCCTTGTCGGTGTAGCCTTTTTCTTTCAGCTCACCGATCAGCGAAAGGGTGTCGTCGATGGAGTCGATGATGCCGTTGTGGTTGCGGTCGGAGGTCTCGTCGAGGGAGCCGGTGGTGAAGTAGAAGCGCAGGCCCTTGTGGTGCTTGCCCTTGCGGACCTGCTGGTGCATGATACGGTCGGTCTCCTCCACGTAGCCATCTTCAAGGTCGCGGATACGCCACCAGAGCGAGCCCGAAAAAACACCGGCGATGCGGAACACATCCGGATGACTCCACGCACTGTCGATAGCACTGAGGCCACCGAGCGAGAAGCCGGCGATCGCCTTGGTGCTGAACGACTCGATGCAGTAAAAGCTGTGCACATGCGGCAGCAGCTTGTTGAGAACGAAGCGCTCATAAGCCGCCGCGCGCGCGCCGCGACCCTGGAAGTCGAGCACCTTGGCCGTGCCGTACTCCATCTTGCGGTCGCGCCCGGCATGAACACCCACGCAAAGCACCGGCTTCATCTGCCCCGACTCCATCAGGCCATTGAGCAGCGTATCGAATGGCATCTTCGAAAGGTCCTGACCGTCGTTGATCAGCAGCAGCGACAGCGCGGACGGATCCACGACGTTCTTGGGCAGGTAAAAGTCCACGGTAACGTAGCGGTGCAGGTCGGCCGAGTAGATCAGCTGACGCTCCACGATAATGCAGGAATGTTCGGCAAGTTGCATGGCGCCAAATATAGCCCGTCCGGCGTTTTCACCAAGGAATGCACATCGCGGGGACCGGCTGCGAAATTCTTTTTGGTCAATGCGGATAAGTCGTACTTTAAAGGCATCAGGGCAGCGCTCCTTAACCGGCGCACTTCGTGCCGGCAAACGGTCAGCGACGCTCCTGCAGCATCATCACAAACCGAGACCTGTACTAAAAACCCATTATGAAAAAGATCGGAATTCTCCATGGTAAAGAGCGCTCCTTCCCCAACGCCTTTATCGAAGCAGTAAACAGCAAAGGCATCGACGGCATCACCGCCGAGCCGGTCCGCATCGACAAGGCCATGCAGGGCGAGCCGAGCGGCTACGCCGTCATCATTGACCGCATTTCGCAGGACGTGCCCTTCTACCGCACCTGGCTCAAGAATGCCGCCCTGAGGGGTACTGCCGTCATCAACAACCCGTTCTGGTGGAGTGCCGACGAGAAGTACTTCAACAACTGCCTCATGACGCAGATCGGCGTACCGGTACCCAAGACCGCGATCCTGCCCTCCTACCAGCTTCCCAACGACACGTCGAACGAATCCTTCTCAAACCTCTCCTACCCGCTCGACTGGGAAGGCATCTTCAACTATACCGGCTTCCCGGCCTATATGAAGCCCTTCGAGGGCGGCGGCTGGAAGAACGTATACAAGCTGCGCAACATCGAGGAATTTTTCCAGAAGCACGCCGAAACCGAGCAGCTCGTGATGCTGCTGCAGGAGGAGATCGTCTTCACCGAATACTACCGCTGCTACTGCATCGGCCGCAAGTATGTCAAGATCATGGGGTATGAGCCGCGCAACCCGCATCACCTGCGCTACTCGCACGACTTCACGCCGAGCCCCGAGCGCCTGAAGCAGATGGAGGAGATCGTGCTCAAGATCAACAACTACCTGGGCTACGACTTCAACACCGTGGAGCTGGCGATCCGCGACGGCGTACCTTATGCCATCGACTTCTGCAACCCCGCACCCGACGCCGACCTTGCTTCCGTGGGCGAAGAAAACTTCAACTGGGTAGTGGAGAACGCCGCCAACTATGCCATCGAGCGCGCACAGGCGCAGAAGGACGACCAGGACAACCTTACCTGGGGTGAATACATCAAGCGCTCCTCGGCAGGGAAGAAACTGCAATAAGGTTTAGAAAGGTTCAGTAGGGTTTCGAAAGGTTCAGACAGGTTTTCCGAACCAACCTCCCTGAACCTTGCTGAACCTCACTGAACCTTTTTCGTTTGGAACAATTAAACGTTTTTCATGGCTTTATTGAACTTTAGCACCTTCACGCTTGGTGTGGAGGAAGAATACATGGTGATGGACCCCGACACGCGGGAGCTCAAAAGCCACGAGCAGAAGATCGTACAGGAAGGACAAAAGATCATCAAGGACAAGGTAAAGGCCGAGATGCACCAGGCGGTGGTGGAAGTGGGCACCGATATCTGCGCCAACATCGACGAGGCGTATGAAGACATCAAGACCCTGCGCCGCACGATCTCCGATATTGCGGGCAGCCTCGGCTTCTCGATGGGCGCCGCGGGTACCCACCCCTTCAGCCATTGGGAGAGCCAGCTCATTACGGATCATATCCGCTACAGCGAGATCGTGAACGAGCTGCAGGAGGCCGCGCGCAGCAACCTCATCTTCGGACTGCACGTACACGTAGGCATGGAAACGCGTGAAATGGCCAACCACATCGCCAACTCCACCCGCTACTTCCTCCCGCACATCTACGCGCTCAGCACCAACTCGCCCTTCTGGGAAGGCCGCAAAACGGGCTACAAGTCGTTCCGCACAAAGGTGTTCGACAAGTTCCCGCGCACCGGGATTCCCGAAGCCTTCGAAAGCATCGAGGCTTACGACAGCTACGTCAAGATCCTGATGAAGACGAACTGCATCGACAACGCCAAGAAGATCTGGTGGGACCTGCGCGTGCATCCCTTCTTCAACACGGTGGAATTCCGGATCTGCGACGTGCCCCTGACGGTGGACGAAACGATCTGCATCGCCGCGTTGTTCCAGGCCATCTGCGCCAAGATCTACAAGCTGCGGCAGCAGAACATGAACTTCATCCAGTACTCACGCGCCCTCATCAACGAGAACAAATGGCGCGCGAGCCGCTATGGCATCGACGGTTACCTGATCGACTTCGGCAAAGAGGAGGAGATCAACACCCGCGTGCTGATCTACGAGCTGCTCGACTTCGTCGACGACGTGGTGGACGAGCTCGGCTCCAGGCACCGCATCCAGTACGTGCACAAGATGCTGGAGCACGGCACCGGCGCCGACCGCCAGCTGGCCGTATACGAGCGGAACCAGAACCTCGCCGAGGTGGCCGACTATATCCGCGAACAGTATTTATACGGTGTCTAGACAACAAGATGAACGAACCGAACAGGACCGCCGCGGCGGTCCTGTTTTTTGATACCGCATCAGGAAATAATAAGTAAACCGCAGGGCAGCATAGATATACACAAAATGTGGTATATTAGTGGTACCACAGGGGCGCATAGCGAGAAACGGAGCAGGTAAAAACCCCTAAAACCACCATGGCAAGAATCTTCACCATCCATTTCGAACACGAAGGCAGTGGCCACAGCGCGCTGGTGACGGTGCGGCAAACCCCCTTCGCTACCGAGTACAACCTCTCCATGCTCTCCGACGAGCTCCTGGAAGCGCTTCCGGGCAACCGCATCCTGTCGAGCCACCCCGGGCAGTTCGCTTTCCTCGATACCAACGGCGGAAAGCCGACTCACCTGATGCAAAAGCTGCTGCAGTCGATTGCCGAGCATGTATCTACGCTTGCCTGAGGCCAGTGCTGCCGCAACAACAACGTCTACGAAAGAGGCCGCGCAGGTGCGCGGCCTCTTTCGTATGGAACCGGAGCCGGAGTTACTTCGCGCCATCTACCTTCCGGATCCAGGAAATGACACCGTCCATAAACACTTTCTGGTCGTCCCACATCGACATATGGCTCCCGTTGGGACAGAATAGATACGAGCCGTTCTTTACCATCTTGCTTTGCGCTTCCATGGCCTTCGGGTCCATCGTATCGTACTTCGCCCCGATCATCAGGGTGGGGATCGAGATGTTCTTGAGGTCGGCTTTGCGGTCCCAGTTGGCAAGGCGGCCGCTGGCGCCGAATTCGGACGGCCCCTGCATCATCTTATAGATGTCGTAGTTCATGTGCTTCATCGAGCGCATCACTGCTTCCGGCCATTCGGGGAGGCGATTGATATGCTTCGCGTAGAAGTGGGGCATGAGCAGCTCCTGGTAGCGCGGGCTCGTGTGCTCGCCCCGGCGCTCGATGTCGCGGATCTCCGCTACCACCTTCGGGTCCATCTGCGGCGCCAGCACCTCGTTGGCGTACCGCACATAATCCGGGATCGACGCCATCATATTGGCCACGATGAGGCCTTTCATGTGCTGCTGGTACTTAAGCGCGTACTCCATGCCCAGTATCCCGCCCCAGGAGTTGCCGAGGATATAAAAGTTGTTCTTGTCGGCGCCGATGGCCTGCCGCACCTGCTCCACCTCCTCTACGAAGCGCTCGGTGGTCCACAGCGAAGAGTCCTTCGGCTGGTCGGAGTAATAAGATCCGAGCTGGTCGTATTCGTAGAACTCGATCCCTTCTTTCGGGAAGAAGCTCTCGAAGCACTCCATGTACTCGTGGGTGAAGGAAGGCCCGCCGTGGAGGAGCAGCACCTTGATCCGCGGGTTGTTGCCGAAGCGCTTCGTCCATACCTTGAAGGTGCCGGCGGTAGTCGTGATCGGGATCATCCGTACCCCGGCGGTCTGCACGCCGCTGTCGCCGTAGTTGAAATATTCCTTCACCGTGGGGGCGGCGTCGTCCTGCTCTCCGGCAACCACTACCGGGGTGCAGGAGTAGGCCAGCAGGCAGGCCAGGAGCAAGAGGGAACAAAAGCGCATAGGTATCTGTTTAGAACAGTAAGATAGTGAGAATGCTGTAATTTGTCGGCTTCAACCCTGACCCTGATACAATGAAAAAACTGATCACCTCCCTCCTACTTTTTTGTGGCCTGCAGGCAGCTGCGCAGGGCCGTGCCGACAGCCTGCAGCAGGCCCGTGCCTTCGCGCGCTGGCTCGATCTCGACTACACCGATGCCGAGGCCGACTCGCTCCTGGATAACCTAGCCGCCTACCGGAGAACCTATGCCGGATTGCACCAGGCCGCACCGCCCAATCACCAGCCCTACCCGTTTGCCTTCCAGCCCGGCCCCTTCGGGACGATCATACCGACAGCGCAAAAGAAGATCGACTGGGCGCTACCGGACACCTACCTGCCCGCCAACCGAGCCGAGCTGGCATTCTACTCCATCCCGCAACTCGCGTCGCTGCTGAAGAACAAGCGGATCAGCTCCGAGGAGCTCACAAAATTCTTTATCGGGCGGTTGAAGAAATGGGGCGACACCCTGGAAAGCGTCGTTACCCTCACCGAGGAGCTGGCGCTGCGCGAGGCGAAGCAGGCCGACGCCGAGATCCGCGCCGGCAAATGGCGCGGGCCGCTGCACGGCATCCCGTATGGGCTCAAAGACCTCTTCGCCGTAAAAGGATACAAGACCACCTGGGGCTCTACCCCGTACAAAGACCAGGTCATCGACCAGGACAGTTACGTATATCTACGGTTGAAGGAAGCCGGGGCGGTGCATTGCGCCAAGCTCACGCTCGGTGCCCTCGCGTACGACAACAAATGGTTCGGCGGCGCTACGAAAAACCCCTGGAACCTGGCGCAGGGATCGAGCGGTTCCTCTGCCGGATCGGCGGCCTCGGTGGTGGCGGGCCTGCTTCCCTTTACCATCGGCACCGAAACGCTGGGCTCCATTGTATCGCCCTCGGCCCGCTGCGGCGCCACCGGCCTTCGCCCCACCTTCGGCACCGTGAGCCGTAGCGGTGGGATGGTGCTGTGCTGGAGCCTCGACAAGATCGGACCGATCTGCCGGAGCGCCGAGGACGACGCAATCGTATACTACTACATCAAAGGAACCGACGGCCGCGATCCCGGCGCCGTAGACCATGCCTTCAACTGGGAGCCGAAAGGTGACGTCAAAAAGCTGCGGGTGGCCTATGCGGAGAACTACTTCCGCCGCCTCCGCCCCGATGCGCCCGAGTGGAAGGTGCTTGACGTCTACCGCTCCATCGGTGTGGAGCCGGTGCCGGTGACCTTTCCCGACTCCGGCCTGTATCGCTTCGATATGGTGGGGCTCGTCCTCGCCGCCGAATCGGCGGCCGCCTTCGACGAGCTTACCCGCTCCAACCGCGACGACCTCATCGAGCGGCAGGACAAAGGCTTCTGGCCCAATATCTGGCGCGCCGCCCGGTACATCCCCGCCGTGGAATACATCAATGCGAACCGCTGGCGCTACGAGTTGTCGCAAACCGTACAGCGCTTCATGAAAGATTGGGACGTCGTGATCACGCCTTCGTTCGCCGGAAGGCAGCTCTCCATCACCAACCTGACCGGCAACCCGGCACTCTGCATGCCCATTGCCTTCAGCAAGGAAGGACAGCCGCAAAGCATCACCCTCCTCGGCAACCTTTACGACGAAGCCCGTATTTTGCAGGCCGCGAAAGCCTACCAGGAAAAAACCGGCATTCACCGCCAGCATCCCGCCCGCTTCCGCCAATAACCGCTCCACATGAACAGATCCTCCCTCCTGCTTGCCGCCCTCGCCGTGGCCTTCAACACCGCCGCCCAGAAACGCCCCGCCGACCTCCTGGTGACCAACGCCCGTATTTATACGGCCGACGAGCGCTTCAGCACCGCTACCGCCATGGCGGTCAAAGACGGCCGCATCGCCGCGGTGGGCAGCACCCGCGACCTGGCAGCAGCTTATTCGGCTACCACGACCCTCGACGCAAAGGGTGGATTCATCTACCCCGGCTTTATCGACGCACACGCGCATTTCCTTGGCTATGGCCGCGGGCTGCAGCAGGCCGACCTCACCGGCACCAACTCGTGGAACGAGGTGCTGCAGCGCCTGCAGGCCTTCGTGCGCAAGAACAACCTGGCAACAGGCGAATGGCTCATCGGCCGCGGCTGGGACCAGAATGACTGGGCCGTGAAGGAGTACCCCGACAAGCAGCAGCTCGACGCACTCTTCCCTGACCGCCCGGTGCTGCTGACACGTGTGGACGGTCATGCCGCCATCGCCAATTCGGCGGCCCTCAGGGCCGGGAACGTCACGGCCTCCACTACCCTCACCGGCGGATCCGTAGAAGTACGGAACGGCCAGCCAACCGGCATCCTGATCGACAACGCCGTAGACCTGGCCACGGCTGCCATCCCCGCCCCGACACGGGCGCAAACCCGCCGCTCCCTGCTTGCCGCCCAGCAGAACTGCTTCGCCATGGGGCTGACCACGGTAGACGACTGCGGCCTCGACTTCGCCGCGGTGCAGTTCATCGATTCGCTGCAACGTGCCGGCGACCTCCGGATGCGGATCTATGCGATGCTGAGCGACGCGCCACACAATTTTACCTGGGCCTTGAAGAACGGTCCGCTCAAAACCGACCGGCTGAATGTCCGCTCCTTTAAAGTATATGCCGACGGCGCGCTCGGCTCCCGTGGCGCTGCCCTGCTGAAGCCTTACCGCGACCGGCCCGACTGGAGCGGCTTCCTGCTCAGCGCCCCGGAGCATTTCGATTCGGTGGCCAGCGTGCTGTACCAGAACAACTGGCAGATGTGCACCCACGCCATCGGCGACTCGGGCAACCGAACGGTGCTCAACATTTACGGCAAATACCTGAAAGGCCCCAACGACCGCCGCTGGCGGATCGAGCACGCCCAGGTGGTGGCCCCGGAAGATTTTGCGCTGTTCGGCCGCTATAGCGTGGTGCCTTCGGTGCAGCCTACCCATGCCACCTCCGATATGTACTGGGCCGGCGACCGCCTCGGGAAAGAGCGCGAGAAAGGGGCCTACGCCTACCGGCAGCTGCTGGAGCAGAACGGCTGGCTGCCGCTGGGCACCGACTTCCCGGTGGAGGATATCTCCCCCTTCAAGACCTTTTACGCCGCCGTGGTCCGGCAGGATGCGAAAGGCTTCCCGGCCGGCGGCTACCAGAAAGAGAATGCCCTGACCCGGCAGCAGGCCCTCTGGGGCATGACCCTCTGGGCCGCGAAGAGCAACTTCGAGGAGACCGAAAAGGGCAGCCTCGAAGCGGGGAAATGGGCGGACTTTATTATTCTGGACCGCGATTTGATGAAAGTGGACGGGAAAGCGATCCTCGGGACGAAGGTCCTGGCGACGTATCTCGGCGGTTCGGCCGTTTACCGGCGTAACCGATGAGTTTTCCCTTAAGTTTGCCGCTAACCTATTTTTGAACGCATCATGTTACGCATCGCTATACTGGATCTTTACGAAGGGCAGCCCAACCAGGGCATGCGCTGTATCCGCGAGATCATCAATCAATGGGGAGAGTTCCATGCCCTGGACGTTACCTGGGACGAATTCGACGTTCGCCAGAAGGCGGAGCTGCCCGATCTTTCCTACGATATCTACCTGTCCAGCGGTGGCCCCGGATCGCCCTTCGACGGCGAAGGCACCGCCTGGGAAGAGGCGTATTACGGCTGGCTGGAGCGCGTGCTGGCACACAATGCCGACCCGTTGCAGCAACACAAGAAATACGTGTTCTTTATTTGCCATTCCTTCCAGATGGCCTGCCGCTACTTCAGGATCGGAACGGTCACGAAGCGGAAGTCGACGGCGTTCGGCGTTTTTCCCGTGCATGTGCTGCTCGAGGGCCAGCAGGACCCCGTGTTCCGGGGCCTCCGCGACCCCTTCTACGTGGTAGACAGCCGCGACTGGCAGGTGATCGACCCCGACTTCGACGGGCTGCAGGCAATGGGCGCACAGGTGCTCTGTATCGAGAAATACCGGCCGCATGTGCCCTTTCAGCAGGCGCTGATGGGCCTCCGTTTCAATGAATGGATGGTGGGCACCCAGTTTCACCCGGAGGCCGATGCGGTGGGTATGAGCATGTACCTGCAGCTGCCGGAAAAGAAGCAGAGCGTGATCGAAAACCACGGGCTCGACAAGTGGGAGAGCATGATCGACGGCCTCAACGATCCCGACAAGATCCTGTGGACCTACAGCCACATCCTGCCCAACTTCCTGACGATCGCCGCGCACCAGAAGGTGCTGCAGCCGGTGTCGTGAATCGTGAATCGTCAATCGTGAATAGCTTTTGAAAGCTCGTCGTTTCGAAACGACTTGCGGAAATCCTGAAATGAAATTGCCGGAATACTTCCGGCAATTTCATTTTCGGGAAAACTGTCTTCGGATAAAGTGAAGCAGCATAGGTGGATAAAGGGCGCACCGGCCAGGTATTCACGATTGCCGATTCACGATTCACGTTCCTGCCCTATCTTTCTGCCAAACGAAGCACCATGATCCCGGCACTGCGCAAAGCCTACAACGCGGCATTCACCCAAGAGAAATATGCGGCATTCGTGAACGACCTGTCCGGCACCCACCCCGGGCAGCTCGATTTCCGCGTGGCCGAAACACCCATCTTCGTGCCGCGGGCCTTCAAGGAGCAAACGCTTGATGCCTGCGAACGCATCATCGACGCCATCCTCGACCCGGGCTACAGCGCGAAGAGCGAAGCCGCGATCCCACCCCATTTACGTGTGCCTGGTGAAGACGCGCACCCGCACTTCATCGCTTTCGATTTCGGCATCTGCTCGGCACCCGATGGTAGCCTCGAGCCGCAGCTGATCGAGATGCAGGGCTTCCCCAGCCTGTTTGCCTACCAGGTGCTTTTCCCGGAAGTGCATGCCCGTCATTTCGAAAAGCCCGCCGGCTTCAGCAACTATCTCAACGGGTTCGACAAGGAAAGCTACCTCGCACTGCTGCGCCGCCTTATAGTAGGCGACGAGGCGCCGGAGCACGTCGTGTTGCTGGAGATCTTCCCGGAGCAGCAGAAAACGCGCATCGACTTCGCTGCCACGGAAGCCTACCTTGGTATCAGCACGGTGTGCCTCACGCAATTGCAGCAGGAAGGGCGCAAGCTGTACTACGAAAAGAACGGGAAGCGTACCGAGATCCGCCGCATCTACAACCGCCTCATCTTCGACGACCTCTTCCAGCAATCCGTAGAAGTACAGGAGAAGGGGAAGCTGTTCCAGGCCGATCTCGACGTCACCTGGGTGCCGCACCCGAACTGGTTCTACCGGCTTTCCAAATACACCATGCCCTTTATCCGGCACCCGCACGTTCCGGAAACGCATTTCCTCAACAGCCTCGGTGCCTGGCCTTCCGACCTGGAGAACTACGTAGCCAAGCCGCTCTTTTCCTTCGCCGGCCAGGGCGTCATCATCGATGTAACGACGGACGCGCTCGACGCGATCCCGGACCCGGAAAACTGGATCCTGCAGCGCAAGGTGCCCTATGCCCCGGTAATCGAAACACCCGATGAGCCGGCAAAAGCAGAGATCCGCATCTTCTATTTCTGGGAACCGGGCACTCCCCGCCCCATCCCGACCAACAATCTCGCACGCCTCAGCAAGGGAAAGATGGTCGGCGTGCGGTACAATAAAGACAAAGAATGGGTAGGCGGTACTTTCTGCTGGTTTGAAAGCTGACGGGCATACATATAATAATTTAGCTTAACATCTTATTTACGCGCGACTGCTTTTCTGGCATAGGCTTTTCAAACATATTGGAAAGTTAACCTATGAAGAAGATCCTATCCTTTGCGCTTTGCATCGTGCTGGCCGGCAGTGCCGCGCAGGCGCAGTCAACGACCTATAATAGTGAGTCTACGAACGCCGCTTTCGCACGCTCGCTCCAGCAGCAAACAGCTGCGTTGAATGCCAAATACGATAATATAATCGCCTCGATCCAGGCCGACGCCCGCTTGAGCCAGGCAGCCAAGAATAAGAAGATCGCAGAAACGAACCGCGCCCGTGCCCGGAAGCTGGAGGATGCGCGTGTGGCGTCGGCACGTAAAGAGCAGCAGGTGATCGCGCAGCAACGTGCGAAGAACGGTACGCTGTCGTCGACCAGTAACAACGCCGCCTATGCTGCTTCGCTTGACCGCCAGATCGCTGACCTCAATGCCAAGTATGACGCGATCGTAGCTGGCATCCAGTCTGATGCGAGCCTGACACAGGCTCAGAAAGATGTGAAAATCCGCCAGACCAACGAGGCGCGTGCCGCAAAGATCCGCGATGCCCGGGCTGCTTCTGCGCGCAAATATTAAACAGCGAATAGCTTTACCGTACTGCTCTTCCCTTCTGCTCGCCAGGAAGGAAGAGCTTTTTTTATAAGAACCTGCCGGCACCCAAGATGTTCCCGGGCAAAGTTGTCGTGGCGCCACAAGCAGGGTATGTGCCGATCGGTAAGGCGAGGAGCGATCAATCGAGTTTCATACGCACCCCCACAAACACGCGGCGGCCCTGGTTGGGTCCGTATACATAGGCCGGGTCAAAGGTCAGGGCATACGGATTTTCGGTTGTCGGCACCACCGCGCCAGCCGCATCGTACTGCACTTTTTTATCGAAGGGATCCTGCGCCCGGGCGATCAGGAACGGGTTGCCCCGGTCAGGTGTCCAGTTGAGCAGGTTCTTTACGCCACCAAAAACTTCCAGCTGCGCCGACACCCATTTGGTGACCTGCAGGTTCTGGATGCTCCATACGGGCGAATAGGGCTGCCGCGGGTCGAGCGGCGACAGCAGCGGGAGGCGCATCGGGCCATAAACATTACCGGTGTAATCGAAGGTCAGCCCCGCAGCGGGAAGCGTATAGGAGATTGTCCAGTTGCCGCTGAAGCGCTCCGTGAGCACCGGCCGTACCGTGCGCAGCTTGCCGTCGTCGGCGCGCGCCGTTACCGACACCTCCTGGAAGGTTACGCCGACCGATCCTTTGAGCCGCTGGCGCAGGTTCCCCTCAAGGCTTAGGCTCACGCCCCGCGAAAGCGCCTGCCCGTCGAGGTTGGCGTAGATGATCTTGTTGGGATCGGTATCGTAGTCGGGCTGGATGCGGTTGCGGAACCAGGTGAACCAGGCCGAGGCGTCGAGCGAAAACTGGCGGCCCGGCCGGCCGAAGGGCAGGATGTAATTCAGGTTGGCGTTATAGCTCGACTCCGGCTTCAGCTTCCCCCGTATTTCTACCGTACGCGACCCGGTGAGCGCAGCGTGCTCCTCGGTGAAAATGCTCACTACGCGGAAGCCGGTGCCGGCATTGACGCGCAGCACCTGGTTATGCGGCAGCGCCCACTTCCAGGCAAGACGCGGAGTGCCAATGACGCCGTGCGCCGGGTGATGGTCGGCACGAAAACCAAGCAGCAGCTGGTGACGGGCGCCGACACGCCATTCGTCCTGCACGAGCAGTCCCGGCAGGAACGTGCGCTCCGGGCGGTTCCGATTCCCGGACGCGTCGAACGTAGCCGGTGAGTTGTCGTCGTAATAAGTATGCCGGGCCACGGCACCCGCCAGCAGCTGGTGACTGCGGCCCAGCTCTTTCTGCCAGGTCAGCTGGCCGAAGAGGATACGCTGGTCGCCCAGGAAAGGCGTTTGCCCGTAGGCCGCATCCTGGTCGTGCCCCGTTGCCGAAAAGGCGAAAAAAACCTGCCCGGGAACCGGCAGCTGGTAGCGCCCGATCAGCTCCCAGCGGCTTGTATAAATACTTTCGCCGTACACGCTGTCGCCGCCGCGGAAGGCACGCTTCCAGTTCATCTGCCCGCCCCAGCGGTCTTCGTAGTAATACCGTGCGGCAAGCGTGGCCACCCGCCCCTGCCGGCGTGCGAATTTCCACTTGTTGAAGAGCGATACACGGTGCTGGAGCGTGACGTCGGTAAAGCCGTCGCCGTTATTGTCGACCGGGTTCTGGTAATGATAGTAGTGCAGCCCGATAAGTCCTTGGGCCTTGCCGGCGCGGAGGCGGGCGCCCGCGTCGAGCGAGTGCTCGAGCCAGGAGGTACTCATGGCCGTAAGGGCAAGCTTCGGCGCCTTGGCCGGGTCCTTGGTGATCACGTTGATGAGCCCGCCCACCGCCTCGGATCCGTAGAGCCCGGAGGCCGGTCCCTTGATCAGCTCCATTTTCTCCATCAGCTGCGTTGGGATACCAAAGAGGCCATACACCGAGGAAAGGGAGCTTACGATCGGCATGCCGTCGATGGTCACCATCGTGTATGGACCCTCGAGCCCGTTGATGTGGATATCGCCGGTGTTGCAAACACTGCAGTTTACCTGCGGCCGCACCCCGTTAACCTGCTGGAGCGACTCGAAAAGGCTGGGCGCGGGGTTCTTGCGGAAGAACTGCGGGCTGTAGACCTCCACCGCAACCGGGCTTTCGAGGCGGTGCACCGGCTTCAGCGTGCCCGACACGACCACTTCGTCCAGGCCGCCGCCGCGGGGCTCCAGCTGCAGGCGCAAGGGCGCGGAGAAGCGCACGCGTTTCCCGACCGGCTCGTAGCCGGCATGGCTCACCTCGAGTTGATACTCGTTACAGGCGAGCAGGGGTCCCAGAAAGTGGCCGGAAGAGTCGGTGACCACGGTGACGCGGGTGCCACGAAGGGTGACGGTGGCGCCGGCGAGGGGTCCATCGGCGGTATGAACGTATCCTTCTACACGGCATTCCTGCGCCCGCAGGCCAGAAGCGCAAAACAACAGGAAAGAGAAAAGGAGGGGTCGCATACAGAAGGGTTAGAAAGTCCAAAGATAGTTTATTTGGGCTCCCAAATTTTTTCTTTTCGGAACACCTGCTAACTTCGTGCCATGTCGCATTTTTCCCGCCTCTACGAGGAGAACTACCTGAAGGCCATTTACAAGCTGGAACAGAGGCGGGTGGGTAAGGTCAACAACATTGCACTCGCGCGGTACCTCGACCTCAACCCAGCCTCCGTGCTCGAGATGGTGCGGAAGATGGCGGAAAAGACCCTGGTGCAGCTGAACCCCGATAAGACGATCGCCTTAACCGACGAGGGTACCCGCCTGGCACTGTCGATCATCCGCAGGCACCGGCTTTGGGAGGTCTTCCTGGTCGAAAAGCTGGGCTATCCCTGGAACGCGGTGCACCACCTTGCCGAGCAGCTCGAGCACATCGACTCCGACGACCTCGTGGACCGGCTCGAAAGCTACCTGGGCTTTCCTGCCGTGGACCCGCATGGCGACCCCATCCCCGACAAAGCGGGTCATATGGCGACACCGGAATCACTTTCCCTTTCGGTGGCCACGGAAGGCGCCACTTATATTGTACGCAGCTTTGCCGACACCGATGATGCCTTCCTCGACTATTTAGGGCGCCTCCAGATCCGTCCCGGCACGCGGGTGACGGTGGTAGAGCACCAGGAGTACGACGGCTCCTGCCAGGTTGAGGTGAACGGGACCGCGCTGCAGCTGAGCGAGAAAGTTGCCGGCAATATCCTGGTGGCCGGAGCCTGAGCTGCACACGGGCAACAGTTGGGGTATCCGCTACCCTGGCTGTGCAGTGTACGGAAGGCGACGGCCCGGCCGTACGGAAAAGCGCTGCTCCCCGCACTCTTGTATTTTACCTTCAAAAGCCACCTTGCTGCCCAGCTTCGCTACATTTTGGCATGACCTTTAGCACTCTATACAGAAAGAAATTTTTGTATATGAAAAAGATACTCTTCCTCCTGCTGGCCTCTGGTATTTGCGGCGCTTCTTATGGACAGGACCGCACCACTGTCGGAACGAGCACCGGCTCCTACCCTGCCAAGTCGAGCTGCCAGAACCAGGTGAATGCCATCAACCATAGCTACAATAAGCAGGTGACTGCTCATAAGACGAATTCCAAGCTGACGGCGGTGGACCGGGAATATAAAATCCTCATGACGAACTTGTACCGCAACGAGAAACTGAGCCAGGTGGAGCAATCCTGTGGAGCGACCACGTTCCGTTACCGTAGTTGCGTAGAGTCGGCCAATGCGATCGTTGCATCGGCTGAGCGACAGAAGGAGACGTTCCGGACAGATACGCGCTATACCACCAGGCAGCAAAGTGAAAAGATAGCATCGACCAACGAGGACCGCAATGAAAAGCTGCGTGAGCTCCTGGCCAGCTGTAAGTACTAAGGCACCTGACCTCACCACCGGAAAGCGCCCCCAGGGGCGCTTTTTCGCGTTTAACAGGCTATTGGGTGAAGCCCGGCCTTTTGGCACAGAATTTCGTAATAGCGGGTTGAACTAAATGCGTTTTTATGAAAAAGCTTTTCTCACTCCTCCTCTGCGCCACCCTCTTCGGCAGCGCGTTTGCGCAATCCGACCGCGAGCGCAGCCGCGACGTGATCTTCGGCAAGGGCGGCTCCACCAGCACCGGCTCCACTTCCAGGACTACTCCCCGCGATGTGATCCTCGGCGGGAATGGCAGCAACAGGTCTACCGGCAATTCCTGCCAGGACCAGATCAATGCCCTCAACCGCACGTACGATAACCAGGTGCGCACGATCCAGAACAACCCGCTGCTCTCCTCGGCCGAAAAAGCCAAGAAGATCCGCGAAACGAATGAGGCCCGCCGCTTCAAGATCGCCGAGGCCCGCCGCGCCTGCAACGCCGACCGTCGTGACGACCGCAGGTATGACCGCAGGGACCGCGACGATGCCCGCGATGACGACCGCAACTATGCGAAGACGCGTAAGGTCAAAGGCAACAACGGCAACCACTACGGCTGGGACAAAGGCAAGGGCAACCCTCACCGCAATGGTGGAAAGCCCGGCAAAGGCAACAACGGCAACGGAAAGAATAAGAACAAGTAAGACAAGCTTGCATGCCTCTATAAAGAAGAAGCCTTCCTGGATGGGAAGGCTTCTTCTTTAGGTGCGGAACCACTTATTTCATTGTGAATCCCTCGAGGAACTTCGTGTTGAAGTCGCCGGAGCGGAAGCGCTCGTCCTGCATCAGCTGCAGGTGGAACGGGATGGTCGTTTTTACACCTTCGATTACGTACTCGCTGAGGGCGCGGTACATGGTGTCGATGGCTTCCTCGCGCGTTTGCGCTACGGTGATCAGCTTGCCGATCATGGAGTCGTAATACGGCGGGATCACATAGCCGGCATACACGTGGCTGTCGACGCGCACGCCATGGCCACCGGGCTGGTGCAGCACGGTGATCTTACCGGGCGACGGGCGGAAGTCGTTGTACGGGTCTTCGGCGTTGATGCGGCACTCGATGGCGTGCATCGCAGGCTCGTAGTCGCGGCCGGAGATGCGCTCGCCCATCGCGATCTTGATCTGCTCTTTGATAAGGTCGTAGTTGATCACTTCCTCCGTCACACAGTGCTCTACCTGGATGCGGGTGTTCATCTCCATGAAGTAGAAGTTGCGGTGCTTGTCGACGAGGAACTCGACGGTGCCCACGCTTTCGTAGTTGATGGCGGAAGCCGCTTTCTTGGCCGCCTCGCCCATGGCGTGGCGCAGCTCGGGGGTCATGAAGGGAGAGGGTGATTCTTCCACGAGCTTCTGGTGGCGGCGCTGGATCGAGCAGTCGCGCTCGGAGAGGTGGCACACGGTACCGAACTGGTCGCCGGCGATCTGGATCTCGATGTGGCGGGGCTCCTCCACGAACTTCTCCATGTAAATACCGTCGTTCTTGAACGAGGCGCCGGCTTCGGCCTTGGCCGTGTTGTAGGCGCGCTCCATTTCTTCTTCGGCCCAGACCACGCGCATGCCCTTGCCGCCGCCGCCGGCGGTGGCTTTTAGGATCACGGGGTAACCCATGCCCTTGGCAAGCTGCTTGGCCTCGTCGAGGCTCTGGAGCAGGCCTTCGGAGCCGGGGATCACGGGTACGCCGGCGCGGATCATCGTTTCCTTGGCCGTGATCTTGTCGCCCATCGCGTTGATCATTTCGGGCGTGGGCCCGATGAACTTGATGCCATGGTCTGCGCAGATCCTGGAGAACTTGGCATTCTCGGCGAGGAAGCCGTAGCCGGGATGGATGGCGTCGGCATTGGTGATCTCGGCCGCGGCCATGATGTGGGGGATATTGAGGTAGGAGTCGGCGCTCTGGGGCTTGCCGATGCACACGGCCTCGTCGGCGAACTTGACGTGCAGGCTGTCCTTATCGGCGGTGGAATAGACGGCCACCGTTTTGATGCCCATCTCCCGGCAGGTGCGGATGACGCGGAGTGCGATCTCGCCACGATTGGCGATCAGTATCTTTTTAAACACAGCAATCTGTTTTAATGGGGTAATGGGATGATGGGAGAATGGGGTAATGAAGTGATCGGGTGGAAAGTTCCGGATCGCGCAGCCGCGAACAAGAATTACCCCATCAGCACATTACCCCATTCTCCCATTCGAATTACGCGGGCTCAACGAGGAAGAGCGGCTGGTCGTACTCCACGGGGGAGGCGTCCTCTACGAGGACCTTTACGATGCGGCCTTTTACTTCGCTTTCGATCTCGTTGAACAGCTTCATCGCCTCGATGATGCAGACCACCTTACCAACGCTTACCTCGTCGCCCACCTCGCAGAGGTTCGGCTTGTCGGGGCTCGGGCGGCGGTAGAAGGTCCCGATCATCGGGCTCTTGATCGTTACGGTATTGGAGGCGGCAGGCGCGGCGGCTGCGGGAGCGCCGGCGGCGGGAGCTGCTGCGGGGGCGGCGGCGGGCATCTGCTGCATCGGGAGCTGCATCTGCGGCATCGAGGGCGCGGCCATCACCTGGGTGATCTGCTCTTCCTTCTGGCGGATGGTGATCTTGAAATCTTTCTGCTCAATACTTACTTCGCCAATATTCGAGTCGTTCACCAGCTGGATCAACTCCTGAATTTGCTTAAAATCCATGTGCTTCAATTTGAAAAGGTTTTGGTCTGAACAGGGGGCTAATATAGGGCGAAAATAAGGGATAAAGAGGTTTTCGAGGTTTTGGAGGTTTTAGGGGTTTTCGAGGTTTTTACCCGTCCCACTCCGTTATCTCAAAACGCAGGCATTTACCCGCTAACCCTAAACAAAAAGCCCCTGTTGCCAGGAGCTCTTCGCATATTTTGAGGCATTAGTCTTTGACGCGCTCTACATACTCACCCGTCTTCGTGTTGATGCGGATGGTATCGCCTTCGTTCACAAAGAGGGGCACCATCACCTGGGCACCGGTCTCGATGGTGGCGGGCTTCAGGGTACGGGTGGCGGTATCGCCTTTCATGCCGGGCTCGCTGTAGGTGATCTTGCTAACCACCTTGTCGGGCAGCTCCACGCTCATCGGCAACTCGGTTTCGGTGTTCACCAGTACGGAGCATACCATGCCTTCGGTCAGGAACTTCGGGGCGTCCACGAGGGCCTCGGCCACGGCGATCTGCTCGAAGGATTCATTGTCCATGAAGTTGTACCCGGCATCGTCCTGGTACAGGTACTGGTAGTCGCGACGCTCCACGCGCACGGGGTGGATGGTCTCACCGCTGTTCCAGGTCTTTTCGATGGTGCGGTTGTTGTCCACGCCGGTGAGCTTGGCCCATACTTTGGCGGCGGCACGGGCGGTCTTGTTCTCGCCGTACTCAACTACTTTGTACAGGCTACCATCGAGCTTGATGATAAGGCCGCGGCTGATATCTGCTGTTGAAGCCATAAAGGAGAATTAGATTTAAAGTTAGGGCGGCAAATCTAACGGAAAAAACTCAAACCGAATGGCCGCCTCCCGCACCGCTACCGCCTGCGTGTTTTACCCGCAGGTACCGATGGCACTCTTTTTTAGCACATGGGGTAAGAAACCGGCATTATGATTTGTAGCTCAGCCTTTCATCCCGTGAAAAGACCCGCCCTCCTGCTCTTCGCCTCCCTCCTGGCAACCGGCAGCGCCCTATACGCACAGCCCGGCCGTACCACGAAGGTCACGGAAGGCCCCACCGGCAACCCACCCCGCGCCCAGGCCGTGGCCGGGCCGCAATACAAGGCCGGCGGCATCAAGCGTACCTTCCAGGGGCGCCACTACCGCGAGGAATGGACCGAGCCGACCTGGGTGCCCGTGCTGCGTATCGATACGCTGGGCGGGCTCACCGTGCTGGAGGCCGGCGGCGGCAAGCAAACCTTCTCGCTGCGGCTAAAGGACGGGCAGGGACGGCAGTGGGCCCTGCGCTCGGTGGATAAGGACAACAGCACCGTGCTGCCCGAGATCGCGCGCGGCACCTTCCTCGACGCCATCGCCGACGACCTCGTTACCTCGGCACATCCCTACGCGGCGCTCACCGTGCCGCTCATGGCCGAAGCCGCCGGGGTGTATCATACCCGCCCCCGCATCGTGCTGGTGGCCGACGATGCCCGCTGGGGCGAGCACCGCACCCGGGTGGGCAACCAGCTGTTCCTGTTCGAGGAGCGCCCCGACGACATGCCCGAAGGCATCCCGAACTTCGGCGGCGCCACCGAGATCATCGGCATCGAAAAGCTGCGCGAGCACCTCGCCACGAAGCCCGACCACCGCGTGGACCAGGAATCGTATGTGCGCGCCCGCATCTTCGACATGTTCCTCGGCGACTGGGACCGCCACGAGGACCAGTGGCGCTGGGCCCGGTTCAAGGAGGGCGGCCGCACGCTGTACCGCCCCATTCCCCGCGACCGCGACCAGGCCTATGCCCTCTTCCAGGGCGTCATTCCCTACCTGCTCACCCTGCCCGAGGAACTCGAAGTGCTCGAGTCGTTCCGCGGCCACATCAAGAACGTCAAGAAATACAACTTCCCCGCGCGCTACCTCGACCGGCAACTGGCCAACGAAGTGTCGCCCGAGCGCTGGGTGTCCATTTCGCAGGAGCTGCAGGGAAGGTTGACCGACGCTGTGATCGAAAACGCCGTGCGGCAGTTGCCCCCGGAGATCTTCAGGCTTTCGGGTGAGGAGATCATTACCAAGCTCAAAAGCCGCCGGAGCCACCTCCCGGAATATGCCGCGAAGTACAGCCGCTTTCTTTCGGAGATCGTGGAGGTCGTGGGCACCCTGAGAGGCGATCGCTTTTCGGTGCAGCCTGCCGACGGCGGTAAGATGCAGGTGCAGGTGTTCGGGGCAGGATCCACTACCCCCTATTACCAGCGTAGCTTCGACCCGAAGGAAACCGATGAGGTGCGGCTATACGGATTGGGCGGGGCCGATCAATTCGACGTGACGGGTGAGCGTAACATCAAGCTCCGGCTTATCGGGAGCGCCGACCGCGATTCGATGCAGGTATCGGGCGGCGGCAAAACGGCGTTTGTTTACAACAACCCCGGGGACGCCATTTCGGTGAGCGGACCGGTGCGCGTGCGGCTTTCGGAGGATACATCCATCAACCGCTACGCTTACAAGGGGTACCAGCCGAACGTGGGGCACACCATCAAGTTCCCGAGTTTCAACAACCTGCGGGGCGTGCACTTCAACCTCGGGTATATCTACCGCCGCCACGGCTTCCGCAAAGTGCCCTTCAGCTGGGAGCAGCGGCTGCGCGCCAACTACTCGATCTTCAACAAATCCTTCGGCGGCGATTACTATGGTATTTTCCACAACGTGATCGGGCCGGCGTCGCTGCTCGCGGATGCGCGCTACGACCAGGCACTCCGGCACCTCTACTTCGGCCTCGGCAACGAAACAAAGGCGCCGCTCGACCGCAGCCTGTATCGCCTCATGACGCGCGAACTCGCCGCCTCCCTGGGCCTGCAGTTCCGGCTCGGGAAATACCACCGCCCGGGATTCACAGTCGGCTATGAAGCCACCAAGATCCTGCGGCAGGAGAATGAAAAATACTACTCGGGCACCGACCTTTCGCTCAACGACCCGTCGGTGTTCTTCTGGAAGCAGTTCGGCACCGCGGCCGTGTACTACAACTTCCATTCGGTCGACAACGAGGCGATCCCGAGCAAGGGTTTTGATTTCAAGGTGTTGGCCGGCTATACGCAGAACCTGAAAGAGTCGGGACGCAACTTCGTGCGCTACGAGGGATCGGCCACGGGCTATATCCCGTTCAGCCCCGTCATGTCGCTGGTGTTGCGTGCCGGGGGCAGCCGGGTAGATGGCATCGCCGAATTCTACCAGCTGCCGACGCTGGGTGGCGGCGCTTCGTTGCGGGGCTACCGGCGCGAGCGCTTCCGTGGCGAAACGGTGGCCTTTAACCAGAACGAGCTGCGCTTCCTCTGGAACTTCCGCAGCTGGCTGTTCAACGGCAAGGCGGGCCTCATTGGCTTCTTCGACCAGGGCCGCGCCTGGTATTCGGCGGAACCGGAAAGCAAGACCTGGCATACGGGCTTTGGCGCCGGCGTGATGATCGTACCCTTCAACCGGGTGGCCATCACCGTTGCGTATGGCGTCACGCCCGAAGACCGGGTTATCAACCTGCGCCTCGGCACGAAGATCTTCTGACGAAGCAAGTGGCCTGGCTTCGCGGGCGGGCCGAGGCCGAACCCGGAGCCGTATGTTTGCAGTATGGTACCCCGTTTTTTCCTGGCCGTATTCGCCTTCCTGCTCCTCACCGGGAGCGCAGGCGCGCAATCCGATTCCGCAGCGACGCAGCAGCCGCTCGAGCCGCCGTACAAGCGCTTTCCCGGGCTCCCGCCCATCGACCTGCTGCTGATCGACAGCAGCACGGTGTTCACGACGGAGCAGGTGAAGAAGAAGCCGGTGCTGCTGATGGTGTTCGACCCGAACTGCCACCACTGCCAGATGACGGCCGAGGAGCTGTACAACGAGCGCGCGAAGCTGCCCGATGTACAGATCGTAATGGCCACGATGGAAACGGTGTCGCGTATGCGCGCTTTCCGCGAGAAGTACCACCTCGAAGCGGTGCCGCAGGTGCTCCTGGGCAAGGACCGCTTTTACCTGCTGCCGCCCTTCTTCAATATCAGCCACCTCCCGTTCATGGCGCTCTATAATAAGAAGCATGAGCTTATCGGCACCTTCGAAGGCTCGCTGTCGATCCCGAAAGCGATGGAACTGCTGGCGGCGAAAGGAAACTAAGCGGTACTTGTAAACCGATGGAACAGGAACGTCGCCGTTCCTGTTTTTGTGTACCTGGCACACGATGCAACGGGTCGAAAAGCCGCGGAGAGCGCCCGTTTCCGAAGGCTCCCTTCGCCTATCTTCGCAGCGCAAATTCTTTTTTTACCCATAAATCACGAACTGATGAAAATTACGGTGGTAGGCGCTGGTGCCGTTGGTGCAACGGTGGCCGACAACATTGCCCGCAAGGAACTCTGCGAAGAACTGGTATTGCTCGACATTAAGGAAGGCCTCGCCGAAGGCAAGGCGCTCGACATGACCCAAACGGCCGCCCTGCTCGGCTTCGACACCCGCATCACCGGCAGCACGAACGATTACAGCAAGACCGCCGGATCAGGCGTGGTCGTGATCACTTCCGGCATCCCCCGTAAGCCGGGCATGACCCGCGAGGAACTCATCGGCACGAACGCCAACATCGTAAAAGGCGTTACCGAGAACATCCTGAAGCACTCCCCCGACGCCATCATCATCGTGATCTCCAACCCGATGGACACGATGACGATGCTCGCCCTGCAATCGAGCGGCATTCCCAAGAACCGCATCATCGGCATGGGTGGCATCCTCGACTCCGCCCGCTTCAAGTGCTACCTGAGCGCGGCCCTCGGCTGCTCGCCCAACGACCTCAACGCCACCGTCATCGGCGGCCATGGCGATACTACGATGATCCCGCTGATCCGCTATGCCACCTGGAACTCCGTTCCGGTAAGCACCTTCCTCTCCGAAGAGCAGCAGCAGAAAGTGGTGTCCGACACCATGGTGGGCGGTGCTACCCTCACCAAGCTGATCGGCACCTCCGCCTGGTATGCACCCGGTGCTGCCGGCGCGGCCCTCGTGGAAAGCATCGTGCGCGACGAGAAGCGCCTCTTCTCCTGCTGCGTATCGCTGGAAGGCGAATACGGACAGAGCGACATTTGCCTCGGCGTGCCGGTGATCATCGGCAAGAACGGCTGGGAGCGCATCGTCGACTACAAGCTCGATGAAAACGAGCAGGCCCTCTTCAACAAGAGCGCCGATGCCGTGCGCAGCATGAACGACGTGCTGAAGACCTTATAAGCAAAAGCCCCGCTCACGCGGGGCTTTTTTATTTCAGATCGGTGAGTTCAGATTCAAGATTTTTCCGATGGCACTTTCATCAACGACTTGCAGGCTTTCACTACATGCGAGCCGCACAAGATCTGCCGGAACGCCCGTCAAGCACGCTCCCTTAACCAATAGACAAGTAGACCAATATACAATCCTCCTTAGCGAAACCCTTAGCCCTTTCCGTGCCCTTGTCATCCTGAGCTTGCCGAAGGATCTTAGCGGTAAAAAACACTTCTTTTCCATCCTTCGCCTTCCTAGAGCACGACCAGCTTCTCCACCCGGAGCGCTCCATTTTCACCGGTGATGCGGATGAAATACACACCAGCCGGAAGCACCAGCGCGGGAAAGCGATTGGCGACCCCGTTGAGTGTACCCACCGCCCAGCGACGACCAAGGGCATCCGTGACGACGACGCTGTAGCGCCCGGCCTCGTTACTCAGTACCTGCACCGGCTGCCCCGCCCGAACCGGGTTGGGAAACACCAGTACCGGCGACCCCGGAAAATAATAGATCGCAACCGGCTCGCTATACGCGAACGCGCCGTTTTGCAACTGCACCACCAACCGGTAGTAGTTGATACCTTGCCGTAACCCGGAATCCTGAAGCGTAAAGCTTGTGGAGCCCGGCAAGGTTACCGGGCCTACCGTGGCAAAGCCCGAAGTTCCCTGCCGCTGCAGCCCAACGCCGGCCACACCGAACAGGCTGCCGACCGCCCCGAAAAAGGTGACCGTATTGCCTTCCTGCTCCTGCACATAAAACGTGCGCACGTAGCACTCTACTCCCTGGGCGTCGTACTTCAACGTATAACTACGGAGGCCGGGCTTTCCGGCAACGAGGGGCGCCACCGCGTAGTACGGCGAGGGCCGTTGTGCTTTCGACAATAGGGCAAACGTATCGCTCACCTGACCGAAGGGCTGCAGGTAGCGTGCCCCAAGCTCATACAGGCGATAGGTCGTGCCCGCGCGGTTCCAGAGCAGCAGGAAGGAGTCGGCGCAATTGAAGCCGGTTTGGAGGGCCAGCAGCGGGCTCAGCACGGTTGTGTCGGACAGGGCATCCGGCGCAGTAGCCGAGCGCATCCGCAGGCGGAACAGCGACGTCGTATCGGGCGCCTGCCATACGTAGTGGCGTTGCGCCAGCGGGACGTCGGCGATGGGCCGCCACTGCACACCGTCGTAGGTATACTCGATGCTTCCGGTGCCCGTGCGCCCGGTTTCCCAGCGCAGCACCGTGCGTGCAGCAGCCTGCATGGGGTCGGAGGCGGTGGGATAGGTCCACACAAAGCGGTCGGCCGTATCGGCCTGCCAGGCCAGGGCAAAGGCCTGCATACCCGTAACACGGGTGCCGCTTACCTGGATGGTATAGGTACCTGCTGCCGGATCGGCCACGGTTACCTGCTCGATATTATTCAGCGTATCGGTACCGCGCGTGGCCGGCGCCGCCACATTGGCCGGGGCAGGGTCAAGCACCCAGGGCTGCCAGCTGCTTCCGGCCGCGGGTGGGCGGAGCAACAGGTCCAGGTCGTTGACGAGCGCCTTTGACGCGTTGGCCGGGGCGGACGGGTCGCTCCAGGCGAGGGTGACGCGGAGGCGGCGGGTGCCGGCGGGCACCGGGATCGAAAAGGTCTTTGCCTGCCCGTTTGGAAGCGAATCGTAGAAATACCGTCCCTGGGCCAGGCCGAGCAGGGCCGCCGCCGTATTCAGGGATCCGAACCCATAACGGTAGTCCACTTCCGGGTTGCCTCCGTCGTCGGCGCTGTTCACAAGCAGGGTCTTTACCAATGCCGCCGGCGGCAAGGCGCCTTGCGTCCTCCGGTAGGCCTGCTGCAGGAGAAGCGCCGACCCGGACACAAGGGCCGCGGCACCCGAGCTGCCGTCTTGCCCGAAGGCGACGAGCTCCGGCTTCACGCGCCCGTCGTGCGCAGGCCCGCGCGAGGAGGCGGCTTCCAGCACGCCAAGCGAATCGGTGGCCCCTGCTACCAGTACGTTCTTCGCCATCTTGAAATTGCCGGTCAGGTTCGACACACCGGCGAGCGCGTTGTAGGCTCCGCTGGTAGCAGCGGCAGTGCCGCTGTTGCCGGCAGAGAAGACGAACAGCAGCGCCGGATTGTTGCGGGCCGCGGCGTCGTAGGCAGCCGCTTCCACACCGTAATAGTTCTGGATCACCGTGCCGTAGGAGTGATTCTGCACCGAGATGCCGTGGATACGGTAGAAGCTATCCGGCTCCGGAAGCAGGGAACTGAAGGAGGTGGACGTAAGCAGGGCCGCGGGCGCCACACCGGTAGCGAAGGGCGAGCTGTTGCCGCCCCCGGCTGCGATCGTCGCCATAATAGAGGCGTGTGCGCTTACCGTTGGCGCTTCAAGTCCGGTGCGGAAGATGCGCCCCTTCAGGTCGATGTCGGTGCTGTCGAAGGACTGCTCCTTTACCGAGAGCCGCGTCGAGTCGCCGCGAAGCGAGGGAAAAAGGGCGTGCGCGCGGTTGATGCGGTTGAGCGACAGGTCGAGAAAACCGGTGCTGAGCTCTTCGCGGGGTGCCACAGCGAGGTCGGCAAAGCGGATACCGCCTGCCCCCAGCAGCGCGGACCAGTCTGCGGCGGCAATGCGCACGCGATAGGCCCCGGCGGGAGCGTAGGCGGCAAGCACCCTTCCTACCGCCGGGTAACGGCCCGGTTCAAGCTGCAGCACGACGGTGAGGGTGTCGGCGCGTCCGCGGAGCGCCTCCTGCAGGGCAGGAGCAAGCGCGGGTCCCTTACCGGTTTGCGCATGTGCGGAAGAGGCGGTCAGAATAAAGAGGAGCAGGTATCGGAGCGTACGGTTCATGGGATGGGTTCGCGTGGGTGTTTGGATCAGGAAAGAGCGCCGTTCGGGGTCTGCTAAGATAGCCATGTGGCCGGTAAAAAGGGCACGGCAGGGCTACCGGAACCTTACGAACAAAGCGCGCGCCTCAAGGCACAGCTTCCGGGAACCGCAGAGTTCATAAAAACGCAATCCAATGATCCTAACGGGGTTGCACAGCCGGAAATTTAGTTAAGCACTTCTATGTAGTTGAACTTACGCGCTTTCTTAGTGGTTTTTAGCCCGGGATTACTAAGAATGAAAATAATTTTAATGGCGCACCATCGGTTAAAGGTAAATGCAACCTGGTTTAAAAAATTGTCGTTGATGGCTTTGTTAAGGATATGTAAATTGGTCACGCACTCTTAATTTTTCACCCAACACACAAAAAAATAGAATGAAAAGAATCCGTACCCCCTTCGTGATCGCCGCCATGGCATCTGTGACCCTTTTTTCCTGTAAGAAGGAAGCGAAAGAAGCTACACTCCCGTCCGAAACGCTCAACATGATCGCTGCCAAAGGATTCAGCACCGATGGCGTACAGCGTGTAGCAGGTGGTTACCTGGTAGAAGGTGATATCATCCTGCGTGAAAGCGACCTGGCCTCCACGCCGTCGTCGCCGAACATGGTCATCGCCCAGGAAGAGCAGTACCGCACGTTCAACACGGTGAACGCTGCCAACTACCCGGTGATCAAGATCGCGCTCAACAACAGCTCCGCTGCGCATGAGGCCGCCTTCTCCGCTGCACTCGACGAGACCGTAGCCCGCTACAACGCGCAAGGCCTTACGATTTCGTTCCAGCGGGTAACCACCGGCGCCAACATCTCGATCGTGGCTTATTACGAAGCGAGCAATGTACTCGGCTCTGCCGGCTTCCCGACTTCTGCAGGCGCCCCCTACAACGAGGTGCGTATGAACACGTATCACTACAGCACCGGCACCGGTACTACCAACGTCAACTACATCGCTACGATCATTGCGCACGAAGTTGGCCATTGCATCGGCTTCCGCCACACCGACTATGCCAACCGCGCCTACAGCTGCGGCGGCCGTCGCTCCAACGAAGGCCAGGCCACCAATGGCGTTGGTGCAGTACACATCCCCGGCACACCCACCGGCGGCGACCCGAACTCCTGGATGCTCGCCTGCGTCGGCACGAACGTGAACCGTCCGTTCAACGCCAACGACAAGGTAGCACTCTCCTACGTTTACTAAGCTCTTTCAGAACTTCCATAAAGCCACCCCACCGGGTGGCTTTATTCTTCTTATTATTATGGCTGACCGTATTTTTACGGTTGACCATTACCGTTGGACCACGTGTTTCTGCGCGTTTTTTCCGCAATCTGAACTTGACTGCAACAGGCATGCAAAAACATTCGTGGAAATACGGTTCGGCGAACTTATTTTCAACTCTTTCTTTTCACCCCTAAACACACACAAAAATGAACCGTCTCGCACAACCGGCGCTCATCGCCGGCCTGACCCTCCTCACGCTTGCCTCTTGTAAGAAAGACGCCAAGGAAACCACGCCCGTGGATGGCGTATCCACCGAAGTGCTCGCGCAGATCAAGGCTGCAGGCTTCAGTACCCAGGACGTTAAGAAAGTGGACGAAGGCTACCTCGTTGAAGGCGACATCATCCTGACCCCCGACCAGCTCGCAGGGATGCCGACCACCAACAACCTCATTTACGCCAACGAGGAGCACTACCGCACCACCAACCTGGTGAACTCGACCTCCTACCCCACCATCCGCGTGGCACTCAACAACTCCTCTTCAGCACACCAGGCCGCGTTCTCGGCCGCTCTCGACGAGGCCATCCGCCGCTACAATGCGCTTCCCCTGCGCATCAAGTTCCAGCGTGTGACCTCCAGCGCCAACACTACGGTGGTAGCCTACCGCGAGGTGAGCAACACGCTCGGCTCGGCCGGCTTCCCCACCAACAGCGGCGCCCCGTACAGCCAGGTGCGTATGAACACGTATCACTACAGCACCGGCACCGGTACCACCAACGTCAACTACATCGCTACGATCATGGCGCACGAGCTCGGTCACTGCATCGGCTTCCGCCACACGGATTACATGAACCGTGCGTATAGCTGCGGCGGCGCATACAGCAACGAAGGCGCTTCTACCGTTGGCGCAATCCACATCTCCGGCACACCGACCGGTGCGAGCGCCAACTCCTGGATGCTGGCCTGCGTTGGCTCCGGCGTAAACCGCCCGTTCACTTCGGCCGACCAGACCGCGCTGAATTACGTTTATTAAGCACAACCTATTACGAAAAAGCCCCGACGATCCTGTCGGGGCTTTTTTATTCCTGCAACGGCCGCGCTTCAACTGTTAAGGCTTTCCAAACGCAAGCCCGTGGCGGATTTCACCGTCCATGCAAGCGCGCCGTTCGACGCTGTTTTCGGGGCAGCGGCCGAAGCGCTCCCCCTCCGGGCGGGCAACCGGCGTAATTTCAGGACGCAAACTTTAACCTATGAAACCCACATCCCGCAAAACGGGCACCGCCGTCCTGGCGCTTGTGCTCCTCGCCGCTACCGCATTCTCCTGTAAGAAGGAAAACGTGGCAGAAGCGCCCGCCTCCGCAACCAACAATGCGCTTCCCGCCTCCGTGCTTGCCCAGATCCGCAGTCTTGGCTACAGCGACCAGAACGTGCAGGCCGTTGCCGAAGGATATGTAGTAGAGGGCGACATCCTCCTTACAAGCGAGTCGCTGCAGGCGCCGGACGCGAATGAGCTGGTGTTTGGCACCGAAGAGCACTACCGCACTACCTACGTGGTGAACCGCAGCACCCACCCCACGATCAAAGTAGCCCTCAACAATACGTCCGCCACCCACCAGGCGGCCTTTTCCGCAGCCCTCGACGAAGCCATCCGCCGCTACAATGCACTGAACCTGACCATCCGGTTCCAGCGCGTGACCACGGGCGCACACACGACCGTAAATGCCTACCACGAGGTGAGCAATACCCTGGGATACGCCGGCTTCCCTTCCTCCGCGGGCGCACCGTTCAATACCATCCGTATGAATACGTACTGGTACCGAACCGGCACCGATCTTACCAACGTCAATTACATTGCTACCATCATCGCCCACGAGCTCGGGCACTGCATCGGCTTCCGCCATACCGACTATATGAACCGTTCCTACAGCTGCGGCGGCACGGCCGTGAACGAGGGCACGTCCGGCGTGGGCGCCGTACACATTCCCGGCACCTCCACGGGTCCGAAGGCAGGCTCCTGGATGCTCGCCTGCATCGCCGGCAACGAGAACCGCCCCTTCAGCGACCAGGACCGCTACGCGCTGAATTACGTGTATTGATCCTTCGACCGGCTCAGGATGACAATGGGCCCTCTTACCTTGGACCGAATCCGTCCCAATAGAGAGCGTTGCTGGCAACAGCGGCGCTTTATTTTTCGATCAGGTAGCACCAGCGCTGAAGCTTGCCGGCAAAGTCGAAGGGCGTAGTGGCCTTGGTGATGTCGCGCACCCCTTGCGCGTGCAGGCGCTCCCTGTCGAGCTGGAAGCGGGTGAAATTGGTGCTGAAGTAAAGCAGCCCGCCCGGCCGCAGCAGGCGCAGGCAATCGTTGATCATCGTTACGTGATCGCGCTGTACGTCGAGTATGTCGTCCATGCGCTTGCTGTTGCTGAACGTGGGCGGGTCGAGCACGATGAGGTCGCAGGAGGCCGCCGGCTCCTCCTTGAGGAAGCGCAGCGCGTCGGCATGCACGGTACGGTGCGGCGGCGCATCTGGGAAATTCTGCGCTACGTTGCGCTCGGTCCATGCTAGGTAGGTTTTCGACAGGTCTACCGACACCACTTCCGACGCGCCGCCGGCAAGCGCATACACCGAGAAAGAGCCGGTATAGCAAAACAGGTTGAGTACCCGCCGCCCGGCCACCCGCTCGCGCACCATCCCGCGCGTGATGCGGTGATCGAGAAAGAGCCCGGTATCGAGGTAGTCGGTGAGGTTCACGAGAAACCGGAGCCCGGCTTCGGATACGGCGAACTCGTGCCGCTGCTCGTCGAGCTTCTGGTATTGCCCCTGACGCCCCTCCTTGCGCTGCCGCATCTTGATGTGAATGTGCTCGGGTGCAACGCCCGTTACCTCGCTCATAACGGCGGTGCAGCCCTCCAGCCAGGCGCCATGCTCTTCGTCGCTGAGGCCGTGGCGCCGCTTGTACTCGGAAACGTACAGGGCATCGCCATAGCGCTCGATGATAAAGGGCGCCTCGGGAAGGTCGTGGTCGTAGATGCGGAAGCAGCTGATCCCCTGCCGCGCCGCCTGCTTCGACAGGTGCCGATACACCTTTTGCAGCCGGTTGCGGAACATTAAAAATTTGTCAAAGGGTTGCAGCATTGCTAAAATTTTTAGAACTTCGGGCTTCGTAAGCGCCGTCAAAAATAAGGGAACCAACAGTGGAGTATGCGATCGTGGACATAGAGACGACCGGGGGCTATGCCGCCGCCAACGGGATCATCGAGATCTCCATCCACGTATACGACGGCGTGTCGGTGGTGGAAAAGTACGAATCGCTGGTCAACCCAGGCATGGCGATCCCCCGGTACATTCAGGGCTTTACAGGCATTAACGATGCGATGGTCAAGGACGCTCCCTTCTTTGAAGAGATCGCGGCCGATGTCTTCGCCATGCTCGAAGGCCGGGTGTTTGTGGCGCACAACGTCAACTTCGACTTCTCTTTCGTAAAGAGCCAGCTGGCGCACTGCGGCTTTACCCTCAGTGGCAAGAAGCTGTGTACGGTGCGCCTGGCCAGGCAGCTCTTTCCCGGTTATCCCTCCTACAGCCTCGGCAATCTCTGTCATTCCCTCGGCATCGGGCTGGAGAACCGCCACCGCGCCGGCGGCGATGCGGCGGCCACGGTGATCCTATTCGAAAAGCTGCTGCGCGCCGACAGCAAAGGCCTCATCGCCACGAGCCTCAAGAAGACCTCAAAAGAGCAGACGCTGCCGCCGCATGTGCCCAAGGATGATTTCGCGGGGCTCCCTTCCTGCCCCGGCGTGTATTACTTCCACGACAGCAAGGGCAAGGTGGTGTACGTAGGCAAGGCCAAGAACATCAAGAGCCGGGTCAACAGCCATTTCAGCAACAACTCCGACAGCCGCCAGAAGCAGAACTTCCTGCGCAGCGTCTACCGCATCACGTACCAAAGCACAGCCACCGAGCTGATGGCCGCCATCCTCGAATCGACGGAGATCCGGCGCCTGTGGCCGGCCTTCAACCAGGCGCAGAAAAAGGCGGAGGAGCAATTCGGCATCTTCATGTACGAAGACAGGGCAGGCTACCTGCGCCTCGCCATCGAAAAGAAACGCCGCAACAACCACCCGGTATATACCTTCCACTACAAGATAGAAGGTCATGGCCTGCTGCGCCGCCTCATGAAGGAATATACGCTGTGCCCGAAGCTTTGTTTCCTGCAAACGGATAATGATCCCTGCCAGGGCATGGCAGAGCACCACTGCCATGGGGCCTGTGAAAAGCAGGAAGCACCGGAAGCCTACAATGCGCGGGTACAGGAAGCGCTGGCGGCGCTGACCCGCAAGCCCTCCTATGTGCTCCTCGACCAGGGCATGAACGAGGAGGAACGCTCCTGCATCCTCGTGCTGAAGGGAACATTTTATGGCATGGGCTACCTGCCGCACGATGTGCTGGCCGGAGACCCCGAAGCCCTGCAAGACTACCTGCAGCCCTATAAGGAAAACATCACCATCCAATCGCTCCTCAGCAGCTACGTGGCGCAGAATCCACATCAGGTGCTCGTTCTCTCGGAATAATCTAAAAAATTTGTTAAGGAAATGGCGCGCCGGTGCTATATTCGTTTGTCCGTATAACTACGGATGAGCACGCTTCAGGAGTTACTGATCCATTCGCCGCAAATGCAGCTCTGCCTTGGTCTTCAGCGCAATGAACCCGACACCGTAAGGAGGCAGGTTCACCGCCAAAAAACCGGCAACGAGCGAAGGATACCGGCGTTCGCCTTCCGGCTTGGGTAACTTTAGCGTGCTAAACGAAAAACACCCTGCCATGTCGAAAACAACCTTCCAGCCGTCCGTACTGGTCTTTTCCGCGCTCCTGGCTCTTGCCGCCACCTCCTGCTCCAAGTCTGATGCCCCCGCTCCCGCCGCTGCTGCTGCAGAAGCCCCTGCCGCGCCTGCTGCTCCCGTGTCGCTCAGCGCCGAGCGCGCCGAACTGCTTCGCCAGTTCCTGGTGCAGACCTCCGGCGAGCAGAACGTGACCTGGTCGGCTGCCACCGGCGCATTTATGATCGACGGCGACGTGGCCATGCCGCTGGATGAAGTGGAAGCGCACTACGCGCAGAAGGACGCCCCGCAGCAGGGCACGGCCCGTACCGAAGGGGTGCAGCACCGCAAGAGCTATTACCTCGTAACGCCGGTGAAAGCCGCTACGGTTAAGATCTATGCCGATGGCACCGTACCGGCCGTTTGGAAGGCCGCGCTCGACCGCGCGATCGCCAACTGGAATGCTACCGGCTCCAAGCTGTACATCACCCGTATTACTACGCCCACCGGTGCCAACACCACGGTAACGGCCGCCAACACCGGAGGCACCGGCACGATCGCGGTAGCCAACTACCCCGATTACCTGAGCAACCCCGGTCGTAAGATCACCATCAACACGTACTACAACTACCTGGCCGCCGGCCTGCAGACCTTCGCCATGACCCACGAGCTGGGCCACACCTATGGCTTTGGTCATACCAACAGCACTTATGGTACTCTGGTACCCGGTTCCCCGAACAGCGACAGCTACTCGGTGATGAACTCGGTGTGCAAGACCTGGAGCTCTTTTTCGACGTACGATCTGCTTGCTATTCGTACGGTATACCCCAAGTAAGTTAGAATGCCGAACACACACGCAGGCCTGCTCTTCTGAGCGGGCCTTTTTGATCCCAGATCTCGGATCGCGGATGTATGATCTGCTCATAAGTCGACCATTTCGTCCAATCGGCAGCACAGTCATTGTTTTAACCCGCCAGAACAAAATAGAAGCTGCACGAGATCACATAACTGGGATTTGAGCTCGCGAGTATGCTATGTGGTTACAGGCATGCCATTATGTGACATACACAGACCATTGAATGCCTGTTCCAATCAGGCCACAATGTTCGCATCAAAGAAGATCAAACATCTGAGATCCCAGATCTGAGATCCCTCTATTGCCATTCAAACCCTTCTGCCTTGGGCATCGCTTCAAAAAGGTGGTGTACCTGCTCGGGAGGGGTACACAGCTTGCGCTGGCGCACGTCCATCCAGGCGCCGTCGACGACGAGCACGGCGGCGAGGGTGTCGCCGTTCTTGATGATCTCGTGGCGGAAGCTCCAACGCGAGAAGTCGCGGCGGCCGCGCCAGAGCGAGAGGTTAATGGACACCTCGTCGCCCGGGCGAATCTCGCGGCGGAAGGTGCACTCCTCGCGGAAGAGGATGGGCCCGATGCCGAGCTGCTGCATCAGGGCCGGCGTCAGACCGCTCTCATTGAGGAACTCGACGCGCAGGTAGGCTCCCCAGTCGTAATACACGGAGTGTCGAAGGTGGAAGTTGGGGTCGAGGTCCGACCAGCGGACCTGCATCGTGCGTTGAAAAGCGGAGGCCATGGGCGCATCAGTTTAAGGGCCCAAAGAAAGCCAAAAGCCGGCAACGGTGGCGCAACAGCTGCCGGAGCCCGGCGGCCTCATTTTGCAAGCCTTTGCTAAATTCAGCGCCGGGGCCCCGCGGCTGCACCGGAGCCCTTATTTTTGTTGCACAAACAAGACGCATGAAAAAACTCTTTCTCGTATCCGCCCTGGCCGTTTCGCTGGCATCGTCTGCCCAGAAAAAGCCGGTGGCCAAGCCTGCCGCCAAATCCCCGGCAACACCCGGGCTCAAGAATATGACCGACTCGGCCTCCTATGCCATCGGCATCAGCGTGGCCAACTTTTACAAGCAGCAGGGCATGAAGAGCCTCAACCCCACGCTCGTGGCACGCGCCATCCAGGATGCCCTCGGCGGCAAGACGACGCTGCTCAGCGAGCACCAGGCACAAACCGTGCTGATGAACTACATGAACCGCGCGCAGGCCAGCAAGGCACAGCCCAATATCGATGCCGGCGAGCGCTTCCTGGCACAGAACCGCAAGAAGCCGGGCGTGAAGGTGACGGCCTCCGGCCTCCAGTACGAGGTGATCAAGGAAGGTGAAGGACCGAAGCCGGCCGCAACCGACACGGTAGTGGCCCATTATGCCGGTACGCTCATCGACGGCAAGAAGTTCGACAACTCGTATGACCGCAACGAGCCGATCACGATTCCCCTCAACGGTGTGATCCGTGGCTGGACCGAAGGCCTGCAGCTGATGTCGGCCGGATCGAAGTACCGCTTCTTCATCCCCTATCAGCTCGGCTACGGCACCAACGACGCCGGATCGATCCCCGCCGGCTCGGCCCTCATTTTCGAGGTGGAGCTGCTGGAGGTCAAAGGCAAAAAGCAATAGTATTTCTACATAAACAACGACAGCAAAGGGCGCCCGTGGGTGCCCTTTGCTTTTGCCGGGCTCGACTCAAATAAAAAGGGCGACCGCATTTCTGCGGCCGCCCTTTTTATTCAGAAAAAAGATTCGTTGTCTATTGGCCCTCGCTACGCGCGATGCCCTCCACCAAAGTAAGCGCCTTCTTGAACTGCTCGGCCGGCGTAAGGTTGGTATTGTCGAGAACAATGGCATCTTCCGCCTGGCGCAGCGGGCTTACCTCGCGGTGCGAGTCGATATAGTCGCGCATCTCCAGGTTGGATTTTACCTCTTCGAGACTGACATTCGGGTTCTTTTCATAGAGCTCGCGGAAGCGGCGCTCCACCCGTACGGCGTTGTCGGCCGTCATGAAGATCTTGAGCTCGGCATCCGGGAATACGACCGTGCCGATGTCGCGCCCATCCATCACGATGCCTTTATTGCGGCCCATCTGCTGCTGCTGCGCTACTGCGAAAGCACGCACTTCCTTGATGGCGGCCACCTCGCTCACTTTTTCCGCCACCACAAGATCGCGGATCACGTACTCCACGTTCTCGCCGTTCAGGTAGATCTCCGACTGCCCGCTCTTGCTGTTGGGTACGAATTCCAGCGTGATGTCGGTGAGCGCCTGGTGCACCTGCCCGGGGTCGGTCCAATCGATATGGTTCCGGAGGAAATAGAGGGTGATGGCGCGGTACATGGCGCCGCTATCGACATAGATGTACCCCAGCTTGTGGGCCAGTTGCTTGGCCAGGGTACTCTTTCCGCAGGACGACCAGCCGTCTATCGTTACAATGATCTTCTTCATGGTGGGGGATGCCCGCAAATTTGGGAAGGAACGACCGAACGGCAAAAAAAAAGGCTGTTGCCGGAGCAACAGCCTTGGATAACGAACTAAAAGATGCTTACTGGCGAACGTAGCCCTGCGTATGCAGGAGGCTGCCGCCCGCGCCACGCACCTGGATGCGGTATTGGCCACCGGCCTGGCGGCCCAGGTTCACATCGATGCGGTTGGCGCCGGCCTGCAGGCTCGCGGCCTGTGTGCCCACCACCTGACCCACGCTGTTGAGCACCTGCAGCTGAACGCGCTCGGCGCGTGGTGCCACTACCTGCAAGGTCGCCACACCGTTACCGGGGTTCGGGTAGAGCGGGGTGAAGGACCAGTCGGAGGCTCCGGAGGCTTCAGGGATGCTCTTGGCCTCACGGCTGGTGACGGCGCTGCTGGCAGTCACCGGTGCTTTCGCGCCGAGCGCATAGTTGCCACCCAGGTAGTAGGTAAAGGTGATCGTATAAGAAGCACCAACGCCCGGGAGCGCCGTGTACACGGGCACGTACTTGCGGGTGTTGGAGCTCGTGGCACCGCTATACGTGCTGTTATTGACCTGGAACACCGTGAAGCGGTCGCGGGACACACCCGTTGCCTGCTCGAGCGCAGCGAGCTGGGCCTCGGTATAGAACAGCGTTACGGATGTAGAGACCACGAGTGCCACGGCGGGGGTAATGCGCACCACCTTGTTCGACACCTTATAGGTACCGTAGGAGTCGCTGTACAGGTTGAACGTTCCGTCGCCGGCACGGGCGATCTTCACATTCGTGCAGCGGAAGGTCTTCGTCGTGCTGTTGTTCTTCAGCCGGGCCAGCACCTCACCATCCTGCTGGCTGTACACATACACGTCGGCGCCGCCTGTCAGGTTCTCACCACCGCTGTGGTCGGCCTGGTTCTCGATCAGGCGCGGCGAGCCGGTCACCAGCAGGTTATCGACCTTCACGCTCACGGGACCGCCGGCATTGGCGTCGTTGTTCCAGCGGAACGCGAGGTAGAACTGCTTATTGGCGAGCGACGGGGGCAGCGTAACATCGTACACACCGGTAGTCGGCTGAGCCGAGGCAAGCTGGCGATATCCCTCACCGTTAAGCTCAGTGAAATTGACGCCATCGAGTGAGTAGGCCACCGACATATAGTCGAATACCGGCAGGCGCTCGATATCGGGGTTAGCGGGGTCAGCGCTGAGCGGGTCCACCTCTCCTTGCACCGTGTAGTCGAACTTAAGCTTCACAGATCCGAGGCCACGGGCGTCGATGAGCGGGGTACGCACCAACGTGCGGCTTTCGCTTGCGCTGTTATAGGTACCGCCGGGCAGCACAAGGTCGGTTGCCCCTTCCTTGCCGGTTATGGCCAGGCTGTTGTCGAATACGCCCCACTGATTCTTACCAGTCGCCAGCGGGTCGCCGCTGGTCTCGGGGAACTCAAGGGTCTCCTGCCAGCCGCTCAGCTCGCCAAAGCCGTCGGCGCGGGTGAAGGTCTCGGTAAAGAGCGTTTTGAGGCCGGTGCCTACAACCGGCACGGCGTCGTCGTCCAGCACCGTGATCACGTAGGTTGCGTTGATGGGCGTGGTCAGTGTGCGCGAGAAGGTCACTTTGAGGTTGATGGTCTCATCTGTTTCCACGATGCCATCATTGAAGACCTGAACCACCAGGTTCTGCTTGCTGATAGCGTTCGTACTGTTCGTTAGCTTGGTCACGCTCGGGCTCCAGTCGCTGGAGAGCGTGGCGGTGCTGCCGGAAGAGCTGATCGTGGCCGTGGTGTTGGCAGGAATCAGGATGGGGATCGTGATGGAGCGCTCGGCATTGCAACCCGTTGCCGGTGTCGACTCGAGCACTACCTGGCCCGGCTTGAAGACGAAGCCGTACGTGACGGTGCACGGGGCCTGGAACGCGGTGCCCACACCTACGGCATACCAGGCGTTGGTAACCGAAGCAACCGTAGCGCTGCAGGGATCGCCGGTGAGCGACGTAGCCACTTCGATGGAGATCCTGCGGGCCTCGGCATACGTAGCCGTGCTGGTCAGCATGGTTTCGGTGAGGAAGGCGATGTTTTCCGCAACGCTGAAGCCAAGGCCGTTCACCCGGTAGGCGTTGCCCAGGTCGTTGATCTCGTCGTCGGAATCAGCGCGGTAATAGTTGGCGGCGCTGAGGCCAGCCGGGCGGGTACCGAGCTTGGATCCGGCCGTCAGGAGGAAGAACCACTTGTTGAGCACAGCGCTGTTGGTGTGCACACCGCACTGGTCGTTGGCCAGCGTGGGCGAACAGTTGGGATCTTCCCAGTTGGCGCCGCCATAGGTATCGGGGTCACCAATGGCCGCGGGGTTATCCATCCGGCGCAGCGGGTTGTCGAGCGTGGCGCCGATCTGCTCACCGATATAGAACGGGCGGTAGGCGCCGGCGCTCACCGTGCTGCCGCTGCGGGTCATGGCGTAGTGCTCTGCGCAGGCAGCCCAGATGTCGGAGAAGCCTTCGTTCATGGCACCCGACTCCTTTGCATACACCAGGTTGGACGTGAACTCGCAAACACCGTGGCCGATCTCGTGGGCGCATACGTCCAGCGAGGTGAGGGCCTTGAAGCCGGTGGCCGAGGGGCCGGAGCCGTCGCCATAGGTCATTACGGAGCCGTTCCAGAAAGCGTTGTCATAAGCCGGCCCGTAGTGGATGAAGCTTTTGATCTTGGCGTTGTTGCCGTCGAAGCTGAGGCGGTTGTGCTTCGCCAGCCAGTAGTCGTACACCTGTCCGGCACCCCAGTGGGCATCCCAGGCAATGTCGTCGTTCTCGGCTTCGAAGGCACCGTCCTGCTGGCCAAGCGGCGCGCGCTTGTGCTCGGCGAGGGTCCAGTTGTTGTCCTGGTCGGTAAAGCTCTTGCCCTGCAGGTACAGCGAGGGAACGGAAAGCGGGAGGCCGCCGACACCGTTCATGTCGTAGGTCTCGACGCCGTTGCCGCGCGTATCGTCGATGAGGGCCCAGGTGGCGCCCCCGGGCTGGTAGAGCGGCTCTGAGGTCGGGTGGCTGCTCACGATGGGAAGGCCATTGTGCGGGTCGTTGCCGGAGATCTGCTTCGTCATGATGGTCTGCGCGCCCGAGTAGCGGGTTTGCACCGTTACGCCCACCGAGGCGGGCGGGGCAGGCTGCTTGCCTTCCTCGTCGGCATGCTTGATGATCTTGTCCACAAGCAGCGTATGCCCGTCCTGTGCATCGATATAGATCCAGGCACGGAACAGGGGCTCGGCAGCGTAGATGTTGAATTTATAGGCGAGGCGCGGTACGGCGCGGCCTGCCCTGGAGAAGTCGTTCACGATCACGAGCTCGCCGCCGGGCTGCACCTCGTCGAGGGCGGTCTGGAGGGCGGCACGCTCCGTGGCGTTGGTGCTGCGGGAAAGCTTTTCCTGCACGTCTTCCCAGGCGAACTTACGGCCGCCGCTCAGTGCCTTGGCGCGCGACAGCGCGGCCGTTTTAGCGACCGCGGGCTGCAGGGCCAAGCCTTCGGGCACCTGGTAGAAGGCTCCGTTGTAAAACTGCACCACGCCGTCGCGGACGAGGGCTTTGAAGCCTGCACGGTCTACGCGCACGCCTTTGTAATACTGGTGAAACTCCAGCACCTCGAAGTTGCCGGGATAGGCCGCGGTGCGGGCGGGTTGGAGGGCGTCGGTGCCGCTGCGGGCACCTACGTACTGCGTCAGCGCATTGAGCGCATCGGCGCGTTTTTGTCCCTGCTTCTGCTTGAAGGCGATCAGCTCGGGGGTGAGGCGTTCTTCCGACAGGTTGAAGCTGGCTACGCGGGGGTCGCGCTCGAGGCGCTGCCGGCTTTCGGCGAGCGCCTTTTCAGCATCCTGCGCAAAAAGCACGCTCGGGAGGGTCAGGGCACAGAATGCCAGTGCCGCCCTGTGGAAGGGTAGGTTTCGATTCATACGTTAAGGGGTTTGGTGAGTGTGTGTGAGTTGGAGAAGAATGTATTGACTAAGGGATTTTTAGAGTCCGTTAAGGGGATCGGTTGGTTTATCGTATCATCTTCTTTCTACCATTTTCGCCAAGGGAAAGCTCAGCAATTACAATGCCACTCTTAACAGATCGTTAAATAAGGGTGTCTTCGAAATTACGTAGGCGGGACTTCGCCGGATTGGAAGAGCTTTTACTTTTTGGATGAAATGCGTAATTGTACTTAAGTGGTCTGTAGAGTTGACGCGTTGCCTAAGCCCCAAAAAAGTACGACTTAAGCCAGCAACCGGTTCTGTACGGGCACAAAAAAAGATCCCGCCACGTGGCGGGATCTTTATCCGTTGTTCGGCACTCTCTAGGAGGCCGGCTCTTCTTTTGTGGTTTCCTTCAACGTGAAGCTGAGCTTTGCGTTGGGCTCATCGAGGTCGGCAAACAGCACGTCGCCGGCCTTGATGTTCATGTTGAGGATCTCTTCGGCCAGCGGGTCTTCCAGGTACTTCTGGATGGCGCGGTGCAGCGGACGCGCACCGAACTGCTGGTCGTATCCCTTGTCGGCAATGAAGCTCTTGGCCGTTTCGGACAGCTCCAGGCTGAACCCGAGGTTCTGGAGGCGCTTCATCACACCTTTCATCAGGATGTCGATGATCTCGAAGATGTTCTCCTTCGTGAGCGAGTTGAAGATGATCACGTCGTCGATCCGGTTCAGGAACTCGGGCGAGAAGGTGCGCTTCAGCGCTTTCTCGATCACCGCCTTACCTGCCTCGTCGGCGTTCTGGATGCGGGCCTGCGTGGCAAAGCCAACGCCTTCTCCGAAGTCTTTCAGCTGGCGTACACCGATGTTCGAGGTCATGATGATCATCGTGTTCTTGAAGTCCACCTTGCGGCCGAGGCCGTCGGTGAGCTGTCCGTCGTCGAGCACCTGCAGGAGGATGTTGTAGATATCCGGGTGGGCCTTCTCGATCTCGTCGAGCAGGATCACGCTGTAGGGCTTGCGGCGAACGCGTTCGGTGAGCTGACCACCTTCTTCGTAACCCACGTATCCCGGAGGCGCACCGATGAGGCGCGACACGGTGAACTTCTCCATGTATTCCGACATGTCGATGCGGATGAGCGCATCTTCGGAGTCGAACATATGGCGGGCGAGCGCACGGGCAAGCTCGGTCTTACCGACGCCTGTGGGGCCCAGGAAGATAAACGTACCGATGGGCTTCTTGGGGTCTTTGAGGCCGACGCGGTTCCGCTGGATGGCCTTCACCACCTTCTGGATCGCTTCGTTCTGGCCAACCACCATGCCTTTCATCTCGTCGGCCATCTTGCGGAGCTTCTGGGTTTCGGCTTCCACCATGCGCTTCACCGGGATGCCGGTCATCATCGAGATCACCTCGGCGATCTCTTCTTCACCGATGGGGTAGCGCTTGTGCTTGGATTCTTCCTCCCACTGGGCTTTGGCCTTCTCGAGCTCTTCGCCGAGGCGCTTCTCCGTATCGCGGAGGGCGGCGGCCTCTTCGAACTTCTGGCTCTTCACCACGCGGTTCTTCTCGACCTTGATGTCCTCGATCTTCTTCTCGAGGTCCAGGATATTCTGCGGCACGTTGATGTTCTTCAGGTGCACGCGGGCGCCGACTTCGTCCATCACGTCGATGGCCTTGTCGGGAAGCAGGCGGTCCGTAATGTACCGGTCGCTGAGCTTCACGCAGGCCTCGATGGCCGCGTCGTCGTAGATAACGTTATGGTAGTCTTCGTACTTCGATTTGATGTTGCCGAGGATCTCCATCGTGTCTTCCACGCTCGGGGGATCGACCATCACCTTCTGGAAGCGGCGGTCGAGGGCCCCGTCCTTCTCGATGTACATGCGGTACTCGTCGAGAGTGGAGGCGCCGATGCACTGGAGTTCGCCGCGGGCAAGGGCCGGCTTGAAGATGTTGGAGGCGTCGAGCGAGCCCGAGGCACCGCCGGCACCCACGATCGTGTGGATCTCGTCGATGAACAGGATCACGTCGCGGTTCTTCTCCAGCTCGTTCATGATGGCCTTCATCCGCTCCTCGAACTGACCGCGATACTTGGTACCGGCAACAAGGGCGGCGAGGTCGAGGGAGATGACGCGCTTGTCGAACAGCACGCGGCTTACCTTGCGCTGCACGATGCGGAGGGCGAGGCCTTCCACGATGGCAGTCTTACCCACGCCGGGCTCACCGATGAGAATGGGGTTGTTCTTCTTGCGGCGCGACAGGATCTGCGACACGCGCTCGATCTCTTTCTCGCGGCCCACGATCGGATCGAGGGTACCGCTTTCGGCGAGCTTGGTGATGTCGCGTCCGAAGTTGTCGAGCACGGGCGTCTTGCTTTTTGCAGCCGCCCCGCCGCGGGCCTTGGAGCCCTGGAATTTCTTTTCGTCATCGAAATCGTCGTCGTTCTCTTCCTGGTACTCGGCGCGAACGTCGTTGGATTTTACGATGCCTAATTCCTGCCTGAATAATTCGTAGTCCACGTCAAACTGATTTAGGATTTGTGTTGCAATGTTTTCCTTGTTCTTAAGGATCGACAACATGAGGTGCTCGGTTTCGACCGTCGGGCTCTTCAGCGCTTTGGCTTCGAGCACCGTGACCCGGATCACTTTTTCTGCCTGTTTGGTCAGCGGCAAGCTATTTATGTTGGCAATGTTTTTACCCGTCTTATCCTTCACGGCCAGCTCTACTTCCTTGCGCAACTCATAGAGGTCGACGCTGAAACTCTTCAAGATTCGTACCGCGGTATTATCGCCTTCCCGAATGAGTCCCAGAAGCAGGTGCTCCGTGCCAATAAAATCATTCCCTAAACGCAATGCCTCCTCCCGACTGAACGAGATGATCTCTTTTACCTGTGAGGAGAAATTATTGTCCATTTGATTGATTGAGCTTGTGATTAGATAGTGCTTGTTACAATAATAACGAATATTTTTACGCGAGGTTTAGCCCCTAATTGTTAATAAATATCCGTGAAAACCAGTTCATCCGCTATGGAGGTCAAAACTAGTACCAAAGAGAAATTTACTGTCATAAGTGGTTTGCCCACGGAATTGTCTGTTAATCTGACAGAAGACTTTTGCCGCGAACTGACAAGCTACTTGCAGGCACCGGTTAAAAATATCGTGCTCGACCTCTCCGGTGTGCAGTCGATGGACGTGGAAAGCGCCGAAGCGCTCGTACGCACGCAGCAGGCGTTTTACGAAGGCGGCGCCTCCTTCGTGGTGTGCGGGCTCGAGCGACCGGTGGAAGACTTCCTCGATGCGCAGGACCTTTTGGAACTGATGAACGTAACCCCCACCGAAAGCGAAGCCTGGGACATCGTGCAGATGGAGGAGATCGAGCGGGAGCTGCTCGACGACGAGGAAGCCTGAGGCTTCTGCCCGTACCAAACCGCCCGCCCGCCCGATGCATCCGATCCTACCCCTCCTCGAGCAGCGCCTCCGCGAGCGCATCACGGACCTTCGCCCGGTAGGTGGCGGCAGCATCAACGCGACCTTCGCAGTGCGCACCGCTTCCGGCGCCCGCTACTTCTGCAAGCACAATTCTGCGCCTAAATTTCCCCATTTGTTCAGCTGTGAAGCCGATGGCCTGAAATTAATAGCTGAGCAACAACTCATCCGTACGCCGCGCATTCACGACATGTTCGAAACTGCCGCCGACCAGGTACTCCTGCTCGAATGGATCGACGACGGAACGCCCGGCACCGCTTTCTGGGAACGCTTCGGCAGGGAGCTCGCGGCCCTTCACGGGTGCCGCGCACCGCAGTTCGGAGGCACCCCCGACAACTACATGGGCTCCGTGCCGCAACCGAACCGCGCACACCCCCGGTGGAGCGACTTTTTCCTCGGGGAGCGCCTCCTGCCCCTCGTGCGCCGCTGCCAGGATGCCGGACTGCTCCCTGTGGCCACTGCGGCCGCGATCGAAGGCCTTGACCGCCACCTTCCCGGCCTGTTCGGCGACCCCGCTCCTGCCCTTCTCCACGGCGATCTGTGGAGCGGCAATTTCCTCTGCGCCGGGAACGGCGACCCGGTGCTCATCGACCCGGCGGTCTATTACGGACACCCGGCCATGGACCTCGGCATGACAACACTATTCGGTGGCTTCGAGCCCCCCTTCTACGCAGCCTACCACGAGGCATCGCCGCTGCCCGCCAACCACCGGGAACAGTGGGACGTGGCCAACCTATACCCGCTGCTCATTCACCTGCTGCTCTTCGGGCGCTCCTACCTCCCTCCGATCAACGAAACGCTGACCGCCTACCGCTGACCGGAGGGTGAGGCATGAATCGTGAAACGTCAATCGTGAATGGTTCAGCGTATGTACGGGCAACGGTGCGCGAATCGGGCTCCGTGCACCGCGCACCGAAGCTTCAGCAAAAACATAATTCGTGCACCACGCGCCGTAGCATCAGCGAAGGCGTGACGGTGGCAGCGCGGTAGTACAGGACAGCAGAAATGCGGGACCTTGCTCGGAAATGGTTACACGCCGGGTGCATGCCCATACCGAAGCAACCTTACCAATTAACCAATAGACCAATAGACTAATAAACTATCCCTATTTTTATCGCATGTTATCGGTGACGATCCTGGGGAATAATTCTGCTGTACCGGCTTTCAACCGCCACCCTACGAGCCAGGTGGTGACGCACGACGGAACCAACTACCTCGTTGATTGCGGGGAGGGCACCCAGATCCAGATGATCAAATACAAGATCCGCCGCGGCAAGATCACGCACATCTTCATCTCGCACCTGCACGGCGATCACTACTTCGGGCTCATCGGCCTCATCAACTCCTTCAACCTCCTCTCGCACAAGCAGGAGCTGCACATCTTTGCGCCCGCACCGCTGCAGGAGATCATCGAGATGCAGCTCCGGGTGGCCGACTCGCAATTGTGCTACCCGTTGCAGTTCCATACGCTTTCCGGGCCGGGGGTACTCGTCGACAACGAGAAGATCCGCATCTCGGCGTTCAAGGTGACGCACCGCATCGAGACTTATGGCTTTCTCTTCGAGGAAAAAGAAGGCAAGCGTAAGCTGCAGATCGACCTCGTGCGCCAGTTGCGCATCCCGCTCAGTTTCTACAGCTCGCTGCAGGCCGGCCTCGACTACATTACGCCGCGCGGCGAGGTGATCCGCAATGACTCGGTGACGGCTGCGCCCGGCAAAGGCAAGCGCTACGCGTTCTGCGCCGACACGAAATACGACGAGGGCATCCTGCCGCATATCGAAGGCTGCGATCTGATCTACCACGAAACGACCTATCTCGATAACATGCGCGATAAGGCCGACCTGCGCTTCCACTCCACCACGAAGCAGGCCGCCGAGATCGCGCGCCGCGCCCACGTGGGCAAGCTGCTCATCGGCCACTTCTCCTCCAAGTACGCCGAACTCGACCAGTTTCTCCTCGAGGCCCGCGAGGTCTTCTCCAACACCGAGCTTGCCCTCGAAGGACAGGTGTACGAGATCCATTAGGTCCCGCCCGCCCGCTCCGGCCCCTGTCCCCCGTAGGGGGAACTTAGATGGGAACTGTTCTTCCGGTAGCTGGCTCACTCAGAGCATAACCAAGAAAATATAAAGTGAATAGTCCTAGAATAGGTTGACAGTTTTTAGAAGAGATCCCGGCTGCCTCAGGTGGCCGGGATTTTTGTTTTGTGCACCTGCTCAGGTGTTTTCATGT
>NZ_BAABGY010000011.1:0-393847 GCF_039541815.1 Flaviaestuariibacter amylovorans | reverse complement strand
CGTCGCAACACGCTATGATAAAACCGACACCTGCTTCCTCGCATTCGTCTATCTCGCCGCAGCGCTCACTAATGCAAAGTAATTGTCAACACGGCCTAGGGCGGGCGTCATGGAGAGTCTTGCGAATTACAGGCCGGTACAAGGAGCCGGATCTTACTTGCCCCAAACATTTGCGAGCCATAAAACTGGCATTTAACGCAGGAATCTTTTTGCTGCAATTGATTCCAATTGGAAGGATCGTTCCTTTCGCATCATTAGCGGCTAAAGAGTTTTACCTATTTGTAAACAATGTTTACCGGATTTTGATGCATTGGGAGCACCCCCGGCAGTGTAGGAAAAGCAAAACGGGCTTAATTTAGAGCCTGTCGCTTAGCATCCTATGCCAACTAACCTTCATTCGTCCTCTTACGGCCCACTCTCACTACTTCCTGGGTGGCCTGCTAACCGCGGTGATGCGCCGCTTCCCAGTGCCCGGACGATGTATGCCGAGCACCCTTTCGGATCGATTTTGCTGCAACAGATTCAGACGGAAGGCTACCGCCTCAACTACTACATCTTTTCTTTTTTACAGCAAGTTTCTTTATTCGGCACCGAGGAGAATGGCGGGTTGCAATCGCTGCTCTCCCTGAAAGGCGGATTACAATTCGGCTTTAAAGGGAGAGCGGCGCAAACACTGGCCGAGGGTCAATTTACCCTGCTGGACGCGCGAACCGCAGATACGGAAACCATTGTCCCGGGAGGGCGAGAGTGCCATTTGATCAACACTTACTATACGGGTTCGGGATACGAGGAATGGCTGCCGCATTTTCCTGCGCTGAAGAAAGCGCTCCGGGATAAGGGCCGCAAGCCGCGTTTTCTCCTGCCATCACCCCGGCCGGCCCGCCACACGCTCTTAGATGCTGTACAAGAAGTGTTACAGGAGCAATACCAGCCAGAACTTCAGCGGATTTTTTGGGAAATGAAAGTTCGCCAGGCCTTGTTTACCCAGCTCGCTCAGGCCTATACAGAACCTGATAATGCACCGGCAACACAACTGGAACTCCAAATGGCCGAGCGTGCGCAGGCCATCATCATGCAAGATATTAGCCGGCACTACCCGAACGATCAACTAGCCCGGATGGTTGGCTGGAGCGAATCGTCGCTGAAGCGTGCCTTCCAAAAGGTTTATGGATCCGGCCTGTATGAATATTTACGAACGGCACGCATGGAGAGGGCGCGCGAACTCCTGCTCCGGGGCGAACAGGTAAAAACTGTGGCTCCGACAGTAGGCATGCGGCCCAGTAATTTCACGATGGAATTCCAAAAGTATTTCGGCTATAAAGCCACATCGCTGCGCAAGGGAACTCGTTGACACGGGCCCTTTCGCAACTTCTTTGAACCTCTATCAAAGCAGGTTCGGACCATGCGTATTGTTATTCTTACAAACTTTACGGTTGCAACGTTTCAAGACAGAAGGAAGCGAAAATCATTCAGCAACCCATAAAGATTGAAGTATGACCTCCAGCACCAAAAATACTGTCAGCGAAATATGTACGGCGCTTATGCTGTTACTGCTGGTGTACACCGGTACGGTCAAGTTGTTCGACTTCCCGGCCTTTCAAATGGTGTTGTCAACTTCGCCCCTGATTGGTCAGCACGCAATAACGGTCGCACGCCTGCTGCCCCTCCTCGAACTCTTGATTGCGGTAATCCTATTTATTCCGCGCACCCGTCTTTCCGGATTAGCGGCAAGCACGATCCTGATGGCGGTTTTCACAGTATATGTTGCCTACATGCTCCTTTTTGAGCCCAAATTACCTTGCTCCTGTGGCGGCGTAATCGCTGCAATGGGATGGCCGGAACATTTGCTTTTCAACTTGTTCTTTACCGGAATCGGGCTATTGGGCTGGTGGACACGGGCCAGCCGATTCGACAAGACGGGTCCCATAGCGGACGTAGCAGCCGCAACATGCTGATCTGAACTTTTTATTCGAATAAACCACCTGCCGGACGGCAGGCAGGCGAAGCCGAAAACCTGGAACCGAGTAGGCGCCATTTTTAGTCAAAACATTTCGTTATGAAAAAGTTGATTTTGCCGCTGGTAGCGGTCGTACTGGCCGTTGCCGGCAGTGCGTTCACAACCGTCCAGAAGAAAGCCGCTATGACCGGGGATCTGGTCTGGTTCCTGGTCGATGCTAATGGTAACGCTGTCAATCCGAGCGGTGGTGTGCAGAGCGACACGCCCCCGTCCCAGTGCGATGACGGATCCCGGCTGTGCGCCGTTTCGCTGAACATCAGCGACAACGAGGTCGTACAAAACGGATCGCTCTACAGCATCGCACCGATGGTCGACGAAACCGACCCGGCGGTCTACGAGCGCCACGCCACCAAGAATTAAAAAATAAGGGGCCGCACTCATGCGGCCCCTTATTTTCAATCCGTCACCAATACCATTTGGATCTCTCTTGGTTCCAGGCGGATATCCAAGCCCGCCTTCGCGAGATCCTTACGGAGCAACTCAACGTCTGAATAATTACGTAACTCGATGTCGATTTTGTCGCTGTCTTCAAAGCGCTCCATCAGAATAGGAGTCCGGGATGAGAATTGGTACTTAACGTAGGCCACTACCGTCTGTGGCCGCTGCGCTTTTAACTTTACGGACTCTTCCCCAACATCCAACAACTTTTCACTGGCTTGCGACTGCTTGAATTCTTTTCCTTTTGAAATGATGTAGCAATTTGTTTTGACGGTTCTGATCTCGCTCCTTAATCCGAAAACGTGGTCTAATTCCCGCTGTGCTTTACGAAGAATTGTCCTGTTACTGACTTTTGACGAATCAAAGCGCATCAGCTGCTCAAAACAATACTTTTTCGGGATCATCGTACCGTCCTCCCGGTCGAAAAAGCGGGTACTATCCCGGAGTTGAAACCGGAACAATCGCGGTACATCCACTGGCTGAAAACGAAGGTCCACGGCATAGGCAAAGGCATACATTGACTCTACGGAGGCATTCAAAGCGAAAGCCGAGCGAAACCCGTTAGGGAAGCGCCGGATGCCCTGTGTCGATGGCAACCCATCGATCATTCCGGCTAGGGAAGCGCCTTGTATCAACTCGTTCTGAAACGCTTCGTGAGAGAAGTAGGGTTCATCGGGATCAAGGTCCCGAAAACTACGCTTCACCGGCAGCGAAACGGTGTTTGTTTCCAGTAGTTTCCGAATGTTCGCCTCGGTCACCTGCTTGCGGTTCGTAAGCGCTTTGATCTTTCCGTCTTTGCCGATCCAGACAAAATACGGCAGGCTGGAATGATGGAAGCGTTCAGCAAGGTTGCCTGCATCGGTAATAAAGCGAAGGTCATACTTCAAAAATTCCGGGCGACGGGCAAAGAAATCCTCCACCTCCTTGCGGGGCTGCGTGGTCACATAGAAATGAACGACATCGCCATTGAACTTCTTCTGCAAGGTGCTCATCTCGGCAAACGTATGGAAGCAGGATAAGCACCGGCTGCTCCAGAAATCCAGAAGGATCACCTTCCCCCTGAGGTCACCCAAAGACGCAAGCTTGCCCGGGTAATTCAGACTCGACGTGATTTTCAGATCACCCACATACTTTCCCAGTTCTTTCTGGTCTTGGGCAACGGATAGCAAGGACATAAGAATCCCGGCTACGAAAAAGAGAACTTTTTTCATAGTAAATAGCTTAAAAAAGATGGTTAATACCCTGGATTCTGCGTCAGGCTGTTATTGGATAGGAGTTCATCGTTCGGCACCGGGTACAGGGTGTCTGTCGCCTGCCAGCCAGTTTTTATCGGGCTTAAAACAGCGGACACCAAGTTCCATCGCTTTAAATCCAACCAGCGGTGCCCCATCTCGGCAAAAAGCTCCCGTCTGCGCTCGGCGACGATAGCAGTGGAAAGATCTGGAGCCGTGGTAGCCAGCGTATTAGGCAACCCAGCCCGCGTGCGCACGATGTTCAGATCTTGCGCGGCGCCATCCAGATCCCCTGTATTGAGTCTTGCTTCCGCCCGGATCAGGTAAACCTCCGCTAGTCGGAAGACCGTATAGTACTCGGTGACGGCAGTAGTGGTATTCCGGTATTTCGCTGGATAGTAATAGCGGGTTCCCTGGTGCGTTACACTATCCACCCACTTCCTGCGGCGAAGGTCTCCGGGCTCGAAAGTGGCCATTGCTGATGACGGCAAGAAATATTGCGGAACAGGTGCTGTGGTTCCGGTGGGCCGAAGCAAGCTCGTTTCACGGAGCGTCCCGGTATTTGGGCTCAATTGCCAGATCGCCTCGCGGCTTGTCTTTAGATAGACGGTTGCTGGATCTACCTGAAGCTGGTAAACACCACTGCCAATAATATTGCTTGCAGCCGCCACTGCTTCGGTCCATTCCTTGTTATACAAATGGGTCCGTGCCAGCAAAGCCACTGCAGTCCACCGGTTGGGACGAATACGCTCACTTCCTACATAAGCCTCCGGAAGCAAATCACGGGCGGCAATAAGATCGGCTCTTATCTGCTGGTATACAGCTGCGGGTTCCGACCGGGGAAGTGTACTATTTACCGCATAGTCGGTACTGGTGACCAAGGGCACCGAGCCAAAGTAATTGACCAGGTAGAAATAATGAAGCGCACGGACAAACCGAGCTTCACCCTCTAACTGTCCTTTTACTCCCGCTGAAAGCGCCTGGGATCTCCGGACACCCTCGAGGATCGCATTTGCGTAATAAATAGATTGGTAAGCGCTTGACCAGAGTGTTCGGAGTGTTGTGTTTGTTGGTGTAAGCGCGTTGTTTAAGAACTCCTGTTCTCCAGCTGATGGGTTGAACTTTTGAAGTTCGTCCGAAGAAAGGCCGCCACTAGTGGTGCCGAATCCATTTATGAAAGAGCCTCCGCCATTGATCAAATTGCCGTATACCGCGGTCATTGCACCAGAGGCTTTGGCATCCGATGAAAAAACATCGTCGCTGACAATGCGATCGTCCGGTGTAGGCACTTCTACAAACTTCTTACAGGAAGCTGCAGCTAGAGAAAGCATGCAAATTATATAGGTCAGATAGCGCATAGCCAGTAGTTTAAAAGTTAAGCTGCACCCCGGCGACCAGTGTCTTGAGCGGGGGAAGCGTGGTTAGAATTTGGGTTTCGGGGTCAGCCCCTTTGTAGGACGTAATGGTGAGCAGGTTGCGCCCCTCGATATACAAGCGGACTTGCTCCATCTTCACCTTCCTCAGCCATTTCTCCGGCAGGGAGTACGCCAGGGAAACGTTTTTCAGACGGATGAAGGACGCGTCTGAAAGTGACGCCGAGGAATTCCGGTAGTTGTTATAGGCTGCGTAAGCAGGCGTACCGGTGGATTGAGTAAAGCGCTCTACCAGGGCGGCGTCTCCCGGAGCCTGCCAACGTTCCAGGACATAAGCCGGCTGGTTACTCTGAAAGCCGGGCCGGGCACCAATCTGGGCGAGGTAGTTCCGGCCGGTTTGATTCACAAATTGGAAAAAGAAATCGGCCTCCCACCCTTTGTAGTGAAACGTGTTTTGCAAGCCGCCCTGGTATTTTACCGCCATGGCGCCGACGGGAATAGCATCTCCGGCGCTGTTGATCAGGTTGTCCTTATTGACGTCGGTAAATACATAAACGCCTGTCTGAGGATCAACCCCTTCATAGTTGAAGCCATGGAGTACCGACAGCGGTTGGTCAATTGCATAGCTGAAACGGTCACTGGAAATCTCAAGGCCCGGATAACGCAGCAACTTGTTTCGTGGGAAAGAGATATTGAACGCTGTATTCCACCGGAAGTTCCCGGCGGTGAAGTTTTTGGATGTGGCCTCAAATTCCAGCCCGGTGTTTTGCACGAGCGCGTCCAGGTTTTTCAATAAGGTTGTGAAGCCCGTTTGGCTGGGAAGCCTGTAATTGATGAGTTGGTTATCGCTGCGGTTCCGGTACCAGGCGGCAGTCAAAGACAAGCGGTTTTGAAACAAAATAAGGTCCGCTGCGACTTCGAGCTTACGGTTGCGCTCCCATTGAAAATAGGGATTGAACAGGCGACTGGGAAGTACGCCCGCGGCGCCGCCATACTGATAAGCCGCCGCGGCGGTCCAGGCATCCAGGTAGAGGTAATCTCCGATCTGGTCATTGCCCGTTACACCGTAACTGCCGCGAATCTTGGCGAAGTTGATCCACGATGGGCGCTTCTGCAAGAAGGGCTCCTCGGAAAGGACCCAGCCGGCACCGACTGCACCAAAATTGGCAAAGCGGTTGGCTGGTCCAAAGCGGGAAGAGCCATCGCGCCGTGCATTCAGGTTGAGGAGATAGCGTTTTGCGTAGCTGTAAGAAAGCCGGCCGAAAACAGCCGTATAGTTGTACTGGGAGCGGTAGTTCGAAGCAGATAGCTGCCCGGCGGCAGCGAGGTTGCCGAGCAGGTCGTCAGAGGTGTACTGGGAGCCGGTAATAGTGTTCCCCTTTTGCCGCCGCTCCTGGAGGGACAAACCCGCCATTGCTTCGAAACGACTTTGCCCGACTGTCCGGTGGTATCCAAGCTGGGGCTCGGCGATCCAGTTGGTAGCGGCAGCATTTCCCATTTGAAGGCTTCCACGGGCCGACGCGGAGGGGCGAAGCGCCTTTATCGGTAACCGGCTTTCCTCATCGCTCGACATGCGACTGAAGCCAAAGCTGGATTTGATCGTCAGGCCTTTCACGATTTCGAATTGGAGGAGCACATTCGAAAGAAAGGTTTGATTTTGGCCGCGGTACTCCTGAAGCCCGATCGCATACGGATTATCAAAGCCAGGAACCCAGGCCAGGTTGCCGGCAGAATCCTTCATGGCAGGAATGTTCGGCGGTAGCAGGATACTAGCCGTCAGGTCTGTAGCAGGCAGGATTTTGTTTTCGAGTGTATAGAGCGCAGAAAAATCTGCGCGAAACCGACCGTTCGTTGACTGGTGCCCCGCGTTCAGGCGCATGGACCCACGAAGTGCCGGTTCATTGCTTGGGAAAACGGTGGTCTCTTTGGAATAGCCGGCACTGAAAAGAATGTTGGATTGCCGCGACCCGCCGCTAAGCGTTGCCTGAATGTTTGAAAACCTTGCTGTACCTCCAATCAGCTCTTTTGTCCAATCCGTATAACGGGTGGAATCCCACACCAACAGGTCAGGAGCAGAAGCTGCCGTAGGCGCGACACCGTCATTGGCGAAGGCTTCGCGGCGCATGGCCAGGTACTGGTCTGTGTTCAGCAGTCGGGCCGTCCGTCCCACGTGGCTAAAGCCGGTATAGGCATTCACACTCAGGCGCGTCTTGTTTCCGGCCCCCTTCTTTGTCGTGATCAAAACGACGCCGTTCGCACCCTGCGATCCGTAAATGGCAGTTGCATCTGCATCCTTCAGGACCTCAATGCTTTCGATGTCGGAAGGATTGATGGCATTGAGCGGGTTGGTAACTGTAGTGGAAATAAAAGGAGACACCTGGGCGAGCGTGCTGTTGAGCATCAGCGGAACCCCGTCGATGATATAAAGCGGCTGGGTCCCTTGCTTGATGCTGTTCTGCCCCCGAATCTGCACATTGAAGTTGGAGCCTGGCAGACCGTTCGCCTGAACGACGCTCAAACCGGCAACGCGTCCCTGCAGGGCCGCCAGCGGATTGGTGACGGGCTGACGGGCAATTTCGGCCGCGGTAATGCGGCTGACGGAGCCGGTACTAAAGCGCCGTGTTGTCGTACCATAGCCGATCACAACCGTTTCATCCAGCATGCTGCTTTGGATGGGCAGAATCACCTCCAGCCGGCTGCGGCCGTTCACGGCAAGCTCGCGGGCTGAGTGACCGATGCTGGTGATCAGGAGCGTTTCCTGGCCGGTCATCCCGGGGATACTGAACCGGCCGGCCGCATCGGTAACTACGGTTCGACCCGACCCTTTTACAGCAACCGTGGCACGTGGAACAGGCTCGCCGCGATCATTGCGTACGATACCGTCCAGGGTCAACTCGGCCGCCGACTTAGCTGGTTTTTCGGGAACGGCTTTGCGGTGAACGCTGATATAGTTTTTGTTCACCGTATAAGAGAGCGGCTGCCCCTCGAAAAGCCGGGCCAGCACCGTCTCCAGTGATGCACCCGAAACTTCCAGGGTTACAGGGCTGGTGGCCTGCAGCACTTCGACGGTGTAGGTGAAGCGGTACGGTGACTGCCGCTCGATCGCCAAAAAAGCGGATTCCAGTGGTACTTTCTTCAGCGAAAGGGTGAGGGTCTGCCCTTGGGCGAACAAGGAAAAAAGGAAAAGGCAGAGGAACAGGGCTCCTCTTTTCAGTGTGGGATGGGGACGTACCCTTTTGCCGTGCACAGTGGTTTGCATAGCTTTGTTTTAGTTTGGGTTAATGAATTCGACGTCTTAGCCGATTGTTGATACTGGGTTAACCTGAACGATCCGCCGGGGGTGGTCTCAACACTCCCGGTTTTTCATTCCTGCGCTTTCCGCAGTTGGTCAACCACTATGGTGATGCCCTCAGGGCGTGATGATCAGTTTATTTCCTTCCAGCCTGAAGCGGACCTGGCGGGTATCCTCCAGTACTTTTAGCAGGTCCTGGAGCGGCTCCTTCCGGTCGATCGTGGCGGTGAAATGGTCGGGAATGTCGCCGCGCACTTCCACTTCCAGGTCGTACCAGCGGCCCAGCTGGGCGGCGATGGTTTGAATGGAAGCACCGCGGAACCGGAACAGCCCGTCTTTCCATGCCGTTGCGGCTACAGGATCTCCTGCCCGCACCTTAAGGTTACCCTCGCCGGAAGCTTCTTCTCCTGGTTTCAGGACTACCGAATGTGGCCCCTCACGGACGCGCACAGAACCCTCCAAGAGCGTGGTGCGCACGCCGCCTTCGTCGCCGTAGCCATTGATGTTGAAGTGGGTGCCCAGTACCTCCACCGTTTGAATGGTACCTGCCCCCACCCGAACCGCGACCAGGAAAGGCCGCCGGGCATCTTTGGCCACTTCGAAATAGGCTTCCCCTTCCAGTTCTACGGTACGCTCACCGTCCGCAAAGGAGGCGGGAAAGCGAAGCTTGGATTGGGCATTGACCCAGATGCGGGAGCCGTCGCTCAGCTGGAGCCGGTACTGGCCGCCACGGGGTATGGATACCGTATGCCAAAGAGTTTCGGCTGTAGTTCCCTGATAAAGTAACTCGCCGGCGGCACCTTTGTTTACGTCAATTCCCCCCTCCGATGCGACGGTGCCGTTGGCGGCGGCATCCAAAATGATGGTGCGTCCGCCGGCCAGGGTCAGCACCGCCTGGTCGCGGCCGGGTGTTCCGGGCGTGCCGGAAAGAGCCACGGGGGAAGGAGCGGAAGCCGTGCGGGTGAAAAGGAAAAGTCCGATGCCAAAGAGCAACACGCAGGCGGCGAGCGCGAAGAGCCAGAGCGGGCGGGTAGGCTTTGGAGCGATCCGCCCTTTGACCTTTTCCAGGGCTGCGTCTTCGTTCAGACGTTCCTGCCAGCGCAAACCGGCTTCGATGGTGGATTCATCGGTGAGCTGCTCAAACAGACGGGTGTTCTCCTCGGAGGCCACCACCCAGGCGTCCAGTTCGTTGTGCTCGGACGTGGTGAGGGTGCCGCGCAGGAAGCCGGCGATGAGGTAGGCGATGCGCTCGGCTACCGGGAGGTCCTTATCAGGGAGGTCATTCCCGTTCATAAAAGCAAGATTAGAGCGGTTTGGGCTATGATAAAATTAGCACGACTATCCTAAGACGGAAAAAAATGATGGAGGACGGAAAATCCGCCCGCTTTTTCTTGCCGGTACGTTTGTTCGTGATTTGCGAACAGCGAACCAAAGCCTTGGGCAGTGCGACCAATAGCGAAATTCTCAATTCGCAATTTGCAAATTGCGAATTATATTCGCATTTGCGAATACAAAAAGTATGCGGAAACACAATGGGATGCGTCCCCAGGACATAGTCATCCTTCTGAAAATCCTTATTCTACATCGGGAGACCTGGCAGTTTAAAGACCTGGCCCAACAGCTCCTGCTCAGCCCGGCGGAGATCAGCGAGTCACTGAACCGGAGCCACCTGGCAGGCCTGGTAGACGAAACCAAACGGCGTGTGAACCGGCTAAATATGGTGGAATTCATCTGCTACGGTCTGCACTATGTATTCCCGCAAGCACCGGGCGCCCTGGTAAATGGCATCCCCACGGCGCATGCGCACCCGCATTTCGAGACCCGCATCCGCGCTGAACTTAAATACGTCTGGCCCGCACCAGAAAGCAAAGCCCGGGGGCTCGCGATCGAGCCCCTTTACCCGTCCCTTCCGAAAGCTGCCGCCCAGGATGAAGAGCTGTACCTGCTCCTTGCCTGCATCGATATGGTCCGCGTAGGGCGGCAGCGCGAGGTAAACATGGCCACCGACCTGATTCAAAAGAAGATTCTCAATGAGCCATCAAAATAATGTGGCCCGCATCCGGGCTGTATATAACGCCTTGGGCGATCTGGCGCAGGAAGTAGTTTTTGTCGGGGGCGCTACCGTCTCTTTATATGCCGACCGGGAGACAACGGAAGTGCGGGAAACCGATGACGTAGACATCCTGGTCGAGCTCTATACCCGTTCGCAATATGCTGCTGTGGAAGAACGGCTGCGCGCTAAAGGCTTCCAGCCGGATATGACTTCAGGGGTGATCTGCCGGTACGTTGTACAAGGCATCACCGTTGATGTGATGCCCATCGAGGAAAGCATCCTGGGCTTTTCCAACCGCTGGTATGCCGAAGGCTATCAAAGTGCCGTCTCCTACCCGATGGCGCCAGAATATGCCATCCGCATTTTCAGCCCGCCTTATTTCATAGCATCCAAGCTGGAGGCCTTCCGGGGCCGCGGGCGGGGCGACGGGCGTACCAGCCATGACTTCGAGGACCTGATCTTCCTGCTCAATAACCGGTCGACGATCTGGGAGGAGCTGGACGCAGCACCGGAGACAGTATGCCGCTTTTTAAAAGAAGAGTTCGCTAAACTGGCCACTAATCCTTACTTGTACGAATGGATTTCCGCAAACCTGGAATTTTCGGAGCAGGCCCGTGCAGGGTTTATACAACACCAATGGGAAGCCTTCGTTGGATCTGCCCGCTGAGCCCGTAATAAGTGCAAGTTGACAGAAGTGTATCAGGTGAACCTTATACGCGCTGCCCGACGGGTGTCACGTATTCATAAACAGGTAGTGCTAACTGCTTTCTGAGCTTTTTGATTTCGTTCCAAAGGCGGGTCAGAAACGCGGGGTCAGCATCGATGATGCATTCGGCATAAGCGTGCTCCAATTCCTGGAGTTGTGCCGGCAGGGGTAGGGATGTGATTTCTGTGAGGTCCATTGCAGCAGAAGAGGCATCGTAAAATTACGACATACGTAAGCACCCGTGGCGTTAAATGTGCAGTAACGACGCATATTTTGAAGAAAAGACGCTTCTCTGAAATCAAAGGACTAAAGCGTTCAACCCGCAACGAATTTTCTCGCTTGGATTGGAACCGCGGCTTAAACAAACTTGGTGGGATGGGTTGTTTCCAACAGGAAATTAGGAAGGTGAAAAGCGCTGCAGGGTAGTCAATGCCGATAAAAGACCGGACATTCCACATCAGGACAGAAATAGGACCGCCAGGCACAGTTGTGGCAACTTCTGAGGCGGAGGCTCCCAGAGCCGAGCTTTTTGGTGCTTAACAACAATTACAGCTTTCTATAATTCTTTCCGTATCTCTATACCAGTTACTTTCAATTAAAACAAAGAGACCAGTCTTTTTGGTCTACTCTAATCTTGAATTGTTTACAGGGTGGATTTATTGCCTTTCGCCGGAGCCTTCTTCTTTCCTAATTTCAACTTCCGGTTAATCTTCGGCATTATGAAAATGCCTTTGAGAATGTGATTGACGATCTCGAGTGCGTGGGTCAGCATATCGATCGGAAAACCCTTGATCTCATGCGCCGATATATTTCCCAATTCCCGGAGATTATGCAGGATGGGCAAATCGTTTTTGGATATAAGCCCCTCACTATGAAGGCTATCGATCTTAGCCTTTAAAGTACTGCCAGGCACTTTTTGATGAAGGCAAATCGCCTCTACCATGAGTCGGAGCCCGATGCCGGCCAAAGTACAAGCTTCGTGCTGAAACGCGATTTCCAACTGGGCGTACAAATCATCAAGCAGCCGTGGGAGTGCCATGCGCTCCTCTCCGTCCAGCAGGCGGATATGCGCAAAATACTTCGTTTCGGGGTAGCTTACGTCATAATAGTCGCGCTCCTCTGCATCGTCATTTGTTTGAGGGAACCCATGGCGCACTAGAAAAGAAACATGGTCGCACCCCATACATTGCAGCGTCATGTATTCATCCTGAACACTCAATTCCTCGTCATCTTCTGCGATTGAGCTTTTTACGGGCTTGACATAAAGCACCGACTGGTTGGTTTCACGGAGGCAGCTATTGCAATGGGAAACGATCACCCTCTTAGGAGGCATTCACTTGAATTTGCCCAAAAAATACGGAATCTTGAACAAGACCTTGGCGGACACGTAAGAAAACGCCGAGTAAATCCGAACGCGGGTCAATGAAGGATTATTTAGCGATAAAGCTGAAGTGCCAGGGAGCCGATAAGCAGGACAAGGTGCGGCAGCTTGCGCCGTAGCAGCTCCAGCGCCCGTGCCTTTTGGCTCTTTATGGTACTGAACGACACCTGCAGCTCCTCCGCAATCTCTTTCAGGCTCTTGTCTTCCAGGTAAAAGAGCCTGAAAGTTGGCGGGGCTGCCCTCGGGCAAGGTATCGAGCGTAGAGAGCACCTGCTGCACTATCTCAATTTCAATCAGGCGGTGAAGGGCCGAGGCTTCGGCTACCTCGCTGGCGGCCTCGAGGCCGGCGCGGCCGATGCGGAGGCGTCGGGTTGTGCAAATAACTTAGCAGGCCATTACGCTCTATACGGTATAGCCAAGCATGGCGGCGCGTGCAAGATTTCAGACTGCTAAAGATTTGCTGAACCTCTATGGTTTACCCCAAGGCCGCCTAATGCCAAAATATTTAGTATTTTGGGCGAAATTGGGCTTAGGATGATAAATATCCGTGCACTATCTATTGCAGAAGACGAAATCCACTACGAAACGACTGTGGAGGAGCTTGACGGTTCAGATCTGAACCAGCTACCCGCAGATTTAGCCCTGCATGTAGCGGCTTCGGCCCTACCAGAGTTTTATGTTTCCCGTAATGGAAGCTATTTCACCATTGAAATTGAAGCATCGATTTATCACGGTATGAATCACAATACAGCTCCGAGTCAGTTGCTGGCTAGTGCAATGAGCAGCCTGAGAATGAATATGTCAATATACGGATTCGAAGACATTGACACCTATCCTGATAAACGGATTGTTAGATGGACATCGTTAATAGGAGGACCGATGACTTTCGACTTGCTGATCAATCATATCCGCCAGGTAACCGAAGGCATTAAAGCGGCCGCAATTTCAATTTTTACGCCGGCGGGTATTGAAGCCCAAGAACCAGGTAACGAATAAGTTTTGTCCCAGCCTTTCGAATAACTTCGCGCATGTTTTACAGGAGAAAACTCATACTTGCTATTCTTGAAATCTTTGGAGGCAAGTTGGGAAAGATCAACTTACAAAAATTACTGTTCATCGTCTCCAAGCGCCAGTCGGAAACGACGTACGATTTTGTACCTTATAAGTTTGGCGCTTACTCCTATTCGGCTAATGCCGATTTAAGTGCCATGGTCAAACACGGCTTCCTAATTGAAGACGAAACCTCTTTTGAGAAAAAGGACAAGCTTTCCTATCTGATGCAGCTGAATGCGAAGGATAAGCAACTGGTCAAGCAAATGCATTTGCTTTTTAAAGACTTCGATGCTGATGCATTGATGAAGTATACGTATCGCACTTACCCCGAATCGGCAATTAACAGCACGACCGCTGATCGGCTGATGACGCCGGCTGAACTCAAAGCGATTCAGGAAAAGAAACCTTTTTCCAGAGGTACGATTCTATATACGATTGGATACGAGGGTATTTCCTTAGAAGGATATTTGAATAAGTTGCTGAAGCACGACATTAAAGTCCTAGTTGATGTAAGACGTAATGCGCTGAGCCAGAAATACGGATTCTCCAAAAACCAGCTTGCTGGCGCCTGCAGAAATATCAATATCGAATACATCCATTTCTCGGATGTTGGCATTCATTCGGATGAGAGGCAGGAGCTGAACACCCAGGACGATTATGACCTGCTATTTGAAAGCTACAGGCAAAGAACGCTTTCTGAGACACTGAGTACCCAGCATGAAATACTTGAGCTTTTGAAGGAAAAAGAAAGAATTGCCTTAACTTGTTTTGAGAAAAATATCTGCCAGTGCCACCGGAAGCATTTAAGTGAAGCAATTATGAGGCTGCCAGGCTGGCAATATGAATTAAAGCATATTTAAATGGCCCGAACTAAAGTCCTGATCACTGTCAAGACGTATCCAACCATATCATCGAAATATGAGGAGCTCGTTTGTACAGCGGGCTTTCGGGAAGACGGCACCTGGATCAGGATATACCCGGTCCAATACAGAAAAAAATCCTACGCTGAGCAATACAGCAAATACCAGTGGATTGAGCTGGACCTGGTGAAAAATACCGAAGATTTCCGACCGGAGAGCTACCGCCCTGCCACACATGAAACGGAAATTTCTATCCTGGAAACCGTCCCCCCTGATGGAGGCAGCTGGGATGCGCGCCGAAAGCTTGTGCTCAAGAACGTTTACACCAACCTAACCGCCCTGATCAGTGACGCCAAGGACAAGAGGAAACTAACATCACTGGCAGTGTTTAAGCCGACAGAAATCCTTGATATTAAAGTGAGGGAAGTGGAACGTGAATGGGACAAGGAGAAGCTCCTTACGTTGAACCAATTGAACATATTTGACGTCTCTTCAAACATTGAGCGCCCGAAAGTTGTAAAGAAGCTACCCTTCGAGTTTTCCTATCATTTTCGTGACGAAGAGGGTAAGGAGTCTAAAATCATGATTGAGGACTGGGAACTTGGGCAGCTTTACTGGAACTGTCTAAGGGACCACGGCGATGAAAAGGTGGCCTGCAGTAAGGTACGGCAGAAGTACTTGGATGATTTTGCAAGGACAAAGGACCTGCACCTTTTCCTGGGTACAGCCAAAACATTTCAGCTCCGGTCGCCCAACCCTTTTCTCATCATCGGGACCTTTCATCCGAAATTTCAAAAGATCATTGCACGACAGGGTAGCCTGTTTTAAGATGTTGGCGATGGCCACTCCACCTCGTTTCTCGGAATGAAAAAGCCTTTGATGCAATTGGGGTTGCGGATACAAATCTGAATATGATTCTTGTCTTTGAAGCCAGCACCTGGATAAAGCTCTTTGCCTTCATCAAACATCCCCCGCACAGAGTCGAATTGGGGATTACCTGCTCTGCTCCGTAGCTTATGAAGCGTTTCTATTACCAGACAGTCCAGATACCGCAGTAGCCGGTCCGAAGAACCTGCAACATTTTTATTGACCGGCAGCTTCGATTCCTCAATATTTTCAAGCGCAGCTTTTGCAGCGTTGTATGAGTGACGCACCAGGAGAATATGTTCTGTTTCCAACAGATCAAGGCATAATCCGAGGTCGATTACCGCACCCAATACCGCGGGCTCCTTGTATTTCTTCCCACCTGGCGGATTTTGGGCAAAATCCCAGGCCCGAGCTAGATTCCCTTCCCAGAAATAGTCTCCGAAGCCCAGCCAATCGTACGCATTGTCTTTGTGGCGCATCGGTTCATGTCCGAATACGATTTTATCGCGCACTTCGCGTTCGCATCCATGAAAGCCCAGAATAAGACCTGATTTAGTGGAATAAATACCCATAAATCTTACATGCGGGCAGGCGGCGTATCGTGTTGCTCCTCTTCCTGTAACATACGGAACAGGCCCAGCTCTTCAAGCCATTGGCGGGCAGCCTCGGGCGACTGGGAAACCTGCTGCGTAAGCTGGTCCAACTGCTCGTGTAATTGCGTGATTTCTTTGCTGCCCATGCCCTAAAGGTACAAGATTCCTGCCATCAGTGCATTTTCCCCCAATAAACATGAGGTTAAAAAACCGTACTTATTGCCCGCGAGATCATTAGAAAAGAAAAAGCAAAGTCAGGCATAAGTGCGGCAGCTTGCGCCGCAATAGCTCCAGCGCCCTCGCCTTCTGGCTCTTAACGGTACTTACGGATACCTGGAGCTCCTCGGCGATCTCTTTAAGATTCTTGTCCTCCAGGTAAAAAAGCCGGAATATCTCCCGGCTGCCATCGGGAAGCGTCTCCAGCTGGATAAGAACTTGCTGCACCATCTCCGTTTCGATCAGGTAGTGGAGGGCGGACGCCCCAGCCGCCTCACTAGCGGCCTCCAGGCCTTCGCGGCCGATGCGGAGCCGTCGGGCGGCGCGCAGGTGATCCAGGCAGGCATTGCGGACGGTGCGGAAAAGCCAGGCTTTGACACCGGCGGCACCGGAAAGGGAAGTGCGGCGCTCCCAAAGCTTTACAAAGGCTTCTGCGGCCATTTCCTCGGCTAGCGAAGCGTCTTCCAGCAACTTATAGGCGAAGTACGACAGGGGCCGGTAATGAGCCCGGAAATAATGATCCAGCCCCTCTTCGCGACCCTGTTGGAGGTAGCGGAAGGCATCTTCAGCGTCGATATCGTGCTTTCGGGGCAAGGCCGGCTCATTTTGCTTGGTTTATTGGAGCCAGGAGAGCACAAAAAAGGCGCGGAACTCCACTTATCGTCTTGGGGCCCTAGGAAGCCTGACCACGAATAAGGGAGCCCACGCCGGAACGTGAGCCCTTGCTTATCATCTCGTGGTCTTAAAATTTCCTAGGTTTCAAGACGAGACTCCAAGCGAAAGCTTCAATTACTTAAAAGAAGATTCGCAAAAATGTCCTTGCAATATAATAAAATTCCTTAGACATGTCTAAGGAAGGCGCTGATTTTATTTCAAGTCCTTGCGGACGGTCATGTCCAGCAAAAACTTAAAGTCTAAGATTGATTGGTTTATCATCTCCCAAGTAAAGGAGATGAGGCTTCAACTTGCACTGGAACAGGATGATCTGGCGATCCATTTGGGGGTGTCGAATGGCTTCATTGGACAAATTGAAAGCCCGAACTTCAGAGCCAAATACAACAACAACCACCTTAACGAGCTGGCTAAGCTATTTATGTGTTCGCCGAGGGACTTTTTTCCTGAGAAGCCGCTTTGAAAATTCTGTTGTACAAAACATTATTATGCGAGTGTTTGTCTGACAAACACTATCCACTTCCAAGATAAGGTTGATCTTGTTTTTATATAAAGGGGTAGAATCGTTAGTACCAGATTTTTATTTCTAACTCTCGAAGTAGAACCAATTAATTATATTGGGCGAAACCTAAACTACAATGCTATGGCTCAAAACCAATTATCAAGTTTCTCCCTAATGGATGCTACTTCCATTTTGGTTTGCAATACAAATTAGTATTCAACACAAATCATCATTCTCTCTGTTACTAGATCTGTCACTAAAGTTTAAACAAAATCTTTGATGATGATCTTGAATGACTACCTGAATTTCCAAAGTTTGGCTATTTTGCTAACAAATTAGCTTCAAAAGCAAACAAGTTGAAAGAAAGGGCTATTTACAATCGAATTAAGGCTGCTCTCGCTGAGAACGGTAAAACCAATTTATGGCTAGCCACAGCTTTGAGAAAGAATAAGGTAACCGTTTCCAAATGGTGCACAAACGAGTCACAGCCAACATTAGAAACCTTGTATCAGATTGCGAGTATCTTAAATATTGATGTAAGGACATTATTGGTATCTAATACTTCTAAGACAAATGGGTAATATTCTGTCATTACTTGCCCATGCCACTAACGGGAATTGCTACAAATCATATAAGTATTGTGCAGATACGGATATTACCATACCAACAATAAAATATGAGGAAACGAAAGACTTGGTACCTGTAAAAGGCAAGTATGGCGAGACTGACACTTCGTTAAAAAAGCCAAAAGACCTTTTCGAATTTTCGCGAAAGATTTCTCAGAGCGAGCCATTATTTCGTTTTTTCTTGGATGGCTCTAGAAGAACCTATAAGGTTGATGACCTTGAGCTCAATCGTCGAATATTTCCTATTATGGCGGGACAAGTTGGGGTGGCTTGTTGCGAGCGAAAAGGTCCTGACGAGTTCAAATGTTTGGAGCTCGAAAAGAGTCTTGTAATTGCGCTTCCATCGGAAGCAAATCCAGATCTTAAAAACTCTGATCTTTTTTTCAATAATCTGACAGACAAAATTAACAATGTTGAAAGGGTACAAAACGCCGGTACAAAGTTTACCAAAATCTTAGATTACCCTTCAAAGCGCTTGGAAACACTTGAAGACATCGAAAGTAGAAAGTATGAACACCTCGGAATCGCTATGATTCAAGATGAGATGATTGATTGCGAGAAGAGGATTGTGTCAAAGCTCACAAATCGAAATGTCTTAAATGAAAGTAGTTACCTGATGAAAGACGGCTCTCTGCAGTACAAACCCATGAAAACTGGGGAATACAAGGAGCTTGCAAAAATCAAGAATAACTATCGTCGCGTTGTTGGTGTTTCAAAACTTTTCAACCCCGAACTTTTTAAAGACAAGTCGAATAAAAGTAATGCCGCCGCGATAGCAGAGCTTCCGCTTTTTTCTCGGACTCCAGCATTTCTTTTTCATCATGACCTAGAAAAGCAATCATATCTAGGAGATTTCAAATTTGCGATCTGGTATGTTCGAATTCGCCATCGCGAAAGAACTGAGAGTCCTTTCGCGGGTGTTGTAAAGGTTGAGAAAATTCTTATTACTGAAAAAGAGAACGAGGAAGGGTTAGAAAGTGATTTAGTTGATATTATCACTGCAAATATTATTAACGAACGCAATCCAGTATGCTATGGGCAGGATAAACGTTGGGCTAACCACCTGTATCCCATATACCTAACAGAACAATTTTTAAAAAGTCATTATTTAAGTGACACGCATTTCCTCAATTTATTTTGATGAAACAAATTGGAAAAATAATAGCGACAGAAAAGGTGCCTACAACGGTAGATGAGTTCTATTTCTGGACTGATAAAAAACTTATCATTAAGCCATTCGACGTAGTTAAAGTTCAACATATTAAAGACTCGATAACCTTTGGTGTTGTTGAAGAAATCTCACATTTCACAGACAACTCTAGCTTTCTAGCTGGGTATATTTCGAGTGACTTTGGCGATGTAAACTACAAAACCCCAACGGACCGTATTGGAATGAATTACGTTCGAGCAAGAGTTGTTGGCAACAACTTGGGTATTTACACGCCAGTATTAGATGGGTACCCTGTCAGTTTAGCGAGCGCCGACGATGTCTTGGAAGCCCTGGGATTAAAGGACGTCAAAAACCCCTTGCCCTGTGGTTATATTAAGATGTATTCAGAACCAGAAAGCATTACGGTACCGGTCCATTTTAACTCCCAATTCTTAATTGGCCCCGAGGGAGCACATTTGAATATTTCGGGGATTTCCGGCCTTGCTTCTAAAACATCCTACGCGATGTTCCTTCTCAAAGCTATCCAGGAAAAATACATGACTGAGAGTTCAGATGAGTCCATCGCGTTTGTTATTCTAAACGTGAAGGGTAGGGATTTACTTGCAATTGATGAACCTGCTGATGAAATGCCGATTGACCAAAAAGGCATCTATGATATGTTAGGGCTAAAAATGGAGCCTTTTCATCAAGTCAAATATTACTATCCATTCTCTGACGATTTGGTTTCTTCAACCTATGGGAAGAAGGCTGACATTCAAAGCCAGATGAAACTTGGAAAAGCATTTACCTATAAATATGTATTTGATGAGGATAAAGAAAATTTAGATCTTCTGTTCTCTAATATAGATGACCCAAATCAGACTATGGAAAGTATCGTAAATCACATAGTTACAGGTCAAGGTGAATTCAGGAGAATTACCAATTGGAATGATCTTCTTAAAGAAATTTACGAGCATACTCAAGCTGGCAAGACTGGCAAAGACAAAGAAATTACTGTATTAAGTTGGAGAAAATTCTACCGATTATTCAGGAAAACGATAGAAGGTACGAACTTCTTCCAAAATAGTATCAACAAAGCTAAGCATGAAACAAGGCTCGCTAATGCAATTAAATCGATAGAGAAGAATGACATAATGGTGATAGACATCGCAAAACTTGACGAAGAGTCCCAAGGATTTGTATTTGGCGACGTCATGAGACATATTTACGAACTAAAGCTAGGCCACAACCCCGATCGAGCGGAGTCAGAAATACCATCAAAAATCGTGGTTTTTATTGACGAGCTTAATAAATATGCATCTAAGGATGTCCCCAAAAGCTCCCCCATCTTACGCCAGCTCTTGGATATAACAGAACGCGGGAGGTCTTTAGGAATTATTCTCTTTTCGGCAGAACAATTCAAGAACGATATACATGATCGAATAAAAGGCAACTGTGCGACTCATGCATATGGACGGACAAATGCCATTGAGATCTCTAAACCAGATTATCAGTATATACCTTCTGTCTATAAGTCTATGTTAACCAGGTTACAACAAGGAGAATATATTGTCCAAAATCCAGTATTTAGATCTCTCCTAAACTTAAGATTCCCCCTCCCACCTTACAAGCAATACAAAAATGGCTAATGAACCAATGCCAGTTATAGGAAAAGACGTCATTGAGTCTTTAACATTAGGAATGTATGAAGATTCACGCTTCGTCTTCCGTGAGTATATTCAAAACTCCGCCGACCAAATAGATAAGGGGGTCTTAGTAGGGCTACTTTCAAAAGATCAAGGCGAAATACATATTAATATTGATACTGAAGGCAGAAGCATCACGATTGATGACAATGCAACTGGGATACCAGAAAAAGATGTTATACCCATCCTCAAAAACATTGCTCAATCGACAAAAGAACGCGGCGTTCACAAAGGATTTAGGGGTATTGGCAGACTTGGAGGCTTAGCTTATTGCAGCAGATTGATATTTGAAACATCCTACGCCGGTGAGCCTGTTCGGAGCATCTTGTCTTGGGACGCCTCGATGCTAAAACGTATCATAAATGATAGAAGCGAAAAGGAAGATGCAGCGAGTGTGATAAGCAAGGTCACGTCTTTCAAAAGTGAAAAGGAAGAGGTAGGCAAACACTATTTCCGTGTAATTATGGAAGGAGTGAGTGCAGACGAGCTACTTAATGTAGGTGATGTTCACGACTACCTCTCAATGGTAGCACCACTACCATTTCCAACGAGGTTCATATTCAAGTCGAAAATTTATGAAGAGGCAAAGGTGATGGGAGTATCGATAGATGAATATCGAATATTTCTAAATACGGATCAAGTATTCAAAGGCTATTCGACATATATCAAAAAAGATGAGTCTCAGTCCCCTTATGACCAAGTAATTGATTTGGTATTTTTCAAATCGTTCGCGAAGGACGGAAAATTGTTGTATTGGGGTTGGCACTCACTCTCCGAAAAGAACCAGTCGCTAAACCAAGTTAACTATATGCGCGGTTTTAGACTGAGGAAATCAAACATTCAGGTTGGCGATGAGTATTCTCTTTTAAAACTGCATCGGGATAGAAGGTTTCATTTTTACTTCTTTGGGGAAGTGTATGGTGTTCACCCCGGGTTGATACCAAATTCTAGGAGAGATTACTTTATTGAGAATGACATAGAACAGGAATTCGAAAACAGTTTGAGAGGCTATTTTCATGTGGATGTATACAGGCTATGCTATATGGCATCAGAAATCAATAGCTCCGTTAAAAAGCTTCAAGAATTGCGCGAGTTTGAAAAAGTATTTCAAGAAAAATCGGCGTTAGGGTTTACTGATAGAAGCGAACACCAAGAATATAAAGAGCGCTTTGAAAGAAAGAAAGAAGAAGCACTTAAAGCAAAGAGTAAGATAGAAAAATTAGAGCGTGATGATTCTGGCGCGGAACCAATAAAGAAGATTTTAAAAAGAGTCGTCCAGCCGGGAAAAACGTCAGAGGTGGATTTAGTTATGCTACCACTGGATAATGCAAAGCCGAAGTTTCGCACTGACAATTTGACGAGCTTGTCAAAGGAGGAGCGTAAATTTCTTAGCCGAATTTTCACAATAATTAGAAATGTCCTGGATAAACAGACCGCAGAAAACGTTATTCAAAAGATTGAAGAAGAAATAAGATGAGAATAAGAGCCAAAAATTTTAAGAGCCTGGTCAACATACCCTATACTACTATCAAACCATTAACTGTACTATCTGGCACCAACAGTTCTGGCAAGTCGTCATTTATTCAAATGATATTATTGATAAAGCAGACTATCGATCTAGATTCTTCATCTTACCCAATTTATAAGGATGGGAAATACTACTCAATTAGAGATTATGTAGATATTATTTCTGGTAAGGACAAATCAAAGGCACTCGAATTTGCGTTCCTATTATCCAAAGCCGACTTTGTCCGTTTCGCACCCGTTGTAGAGAAGTCCATCTTCGATAGCTTCGATGATTACGAGTGCGAGGTTATTGTCAATTTCAGATACTCCCAGGGTGCTATGGAGGTCGAAAGGTTTTCACTAAAATACAAATCAGATTCTCTTGAAAACTTCATTACAATCACTAACAATGCAGATGGGCAATTGTCAGTTGAATCAAATAACGAGTATTTTGTAAAAGGTTTTTTTGAGTTCTCAGATTCAAGTTTTTCCAACCTAAAATTCCTTTCATTCTTCCCCAGCTCTTTCGATGCAGAAACGGTCGAAGTAACTGAAGGGGAGCAAACGGAACTCTCACTAGTAAATCAGAACAAGACTACGCTTTACGTTAACCTATCCGCTCTTAGATCTTTCTTCAAAGCTTTTGCCAAGAATCTTTATTATCTAGGACCTCTCCGGGTAGAGCCTAAGGACGTCTATTCTGGGTCAAATGATCCATATAATGTTGGTAATAGAGGCGAAAATGTAGCTGAATCCCTTGAAAAGATGAAGGACGAGCCAGTTATTTCATTTTGGCCAACATTTACAGATGAAGGAGTATCATTTAATGAAGTCAGTTCCAGCCTTCTTGAAGTTGTGAACTTTTGGATTTGTGATGTCTTTGGATTCGGCAAGCGACTGTATTCCAAATCAGACGGTGATAACTACTCAATATTTCTGGAAAATCACAATGGAGTCCCGATATCCATTCGTCATGTGGGGTTTGGAGTAAGTCAAGTCCTTCCTATAATAGTTCAAGGACTTTTGATGAGTAAAGGGGGGATTCTAGTCCTCGAGCAGCCAGAAATCCATCTCCACCCCCGAATTCAGAGTTATCTGTTTGACTTTGCTTTCTCTCTAATGCTCGCAGGAAAAACTATACTAGTCGAAACTCATAGTGACCATTTTGTAACTAGAATGCGGAGACGGATAGCCGAAAGCGACTCAGATGACTTAAGGCAATTGATTAATCTTTCTTTTATTAAGCTAAAAGAAGAAGGTGTAGACATTGAGCCTCTAGACCTAAACGAACTCGGTGCATTAACACACTTTCCTGATGAATTTATCGAACGACCGGAGGTTGAGTTGAAGGCTATAGTGAAGGCACAAATGGTAAAGCGTATTAAAAAAGCAAAGAAATGACAACAAGGTACGCTTTGCTAGATACATCTCTATTAATATGGGATAAGGAAAGTTTTGAAGCAAACAGGCCTTCATATTATAGACTAATGTCAACTCTTCCTTCTCTTTTTGATGGCTTGATAAAGTACAATGTACCTATCTTATTGAAGGGAGAACTTGGTGTGGAGGTCTTCACCAGCTTCCCTTACGATAAGATTCCAAACGAACATATTTCATTTCAAACCGCCACCCTCAACTTCTTATCAAAAGCAAACTTTGTTGACTTTACTAGAGTTAATGGACATACTATAACTTCTGACCCTAATCAGATAAAGGGTCACTTTAATGATAATGTAAAGGAAGAAGTACAAGCTTTGATTACGTACATACATGCTGATAATCAGCCTAACAAGTGGATAATTACTCATGAAGAGTTTTGGCCGCCAGAGAAAGAGTCTCTACTTCTTCGAAACTCATACGACTGTTTAGTAGAACGATTCGAAGCCGAAAGTGAAAAGGATTTGTATAACCGGCTGGGCGTTTTTAAACGGTTATTTGATCACCATAACAAACATGATGCATTTAACTCAGGCGGAAAAGATTCAAGAGGGGAAGAGGTATCCGGTTTAAGTTGCTACAATGAACGAGATAGAGATACAACGTCTGCTCAAGATATCCTCGATAAAGCATTCGAGTTTGAGGGCATGCTCCTGGGGTATGATAGAAAGAATGGAACATACGTTGAATTTCGTCATACAACAGCTAACTTATACCATGCGCACGATGTAAAATTAGATAAGTTGATGATTCAAAGGATCAAAAAGCAATATCCCAATGTCGAAGGCTAATAATTTACCAAAGATTGGCAAAACCGTACTGGAAACACTGACTTCTGGTATGTATGATGATCCACGCTTCATCTATCGTGAATATATTCAAAATGCGGTTGATCAAATCGACGAAGCCGTCGATCTTAAAATATTGAAACGCCGGTCTGAAGGGGAGGTGCTAATAAATATCGATTCCCAGGCGGGATATGTTGTAATAGAAGACAATGCTACAGGAATTAAAGCTTCAATGATGCGCCGATTTCTTAGTGATGTAGCAAACTCTGAAAAAGACCCAACTAAAAGGAAAGGGTTTCGAGGCATTGGCAGACTTGGTGGACTTGGATATTCCGAAAAATTGATTTTCGAGACTTCCTACAAAGGGGAATTGGTAAAAAGCATTATGACTCTTGACTCGGCAAATTTAGGCAAGATCATAGCTAATCGCCAAGATGACTCAGATGCTGCCCAAGTTATCAGTATAATTACAACTGTTACAACAAATAGCGAGAAGGCAGATGCGCATTATTTTCGAGTGATATTGTCCGGGGTAAAAAATGAAGCAATACTCAATATTGATTCTGTATACAGCTACTTGTCAATAGTAGCTCCCGTGCCATTCGACAGTGACTTCGCTTTCAGAGATAGAATTCTGTCCCATTTTGAAAGCAGGGGTTTAAAGCTCGATGAGTACAAGGTTCGCCTGAACAAGAAGATAATAACAAAAGCCTATAAAAATAACCTCCTAGATTCTAGCGGTCAAGTTTATGCCCATATTACCAGTATAGGATTCTTCGATGTTAAAGATCAAGAAGATTATTTGCTAGCGTTAGGCTGGTATGGAATACCAGATCTAGTTAACAAAGTCATTGAAAAAGAAAATATTGAGAGAGGCATAAGAATTAGAAGTGGAAATATCGGGGTCGGTGATGAGAAAACTTTGATGGCGCGCTTTAAAGTTGAAAGGACCAACCTTCGGTATATCGGTGAAGTTCATATTGTCGGAGAAGGCTTTACCCCAAATGCAAGACGCGATTATTTTAATGACAACCGGACCGTGAGTGAATTCCAAAGTTCGCTCGAATCAATATTTACAGACTTCGAAAATCGACTGCCGCATAGGGCCTCGGACCTTCATAACCGCTCGAAAGAGATTAAAGTTTTTCGATCGTCAGTTGAGTCTTTCAGAAAAGAATTGCCAGCATTCAAAACTGCAGTTGAGCGTGACCAAAGGTTTGAGGAGTTAGAGAAAGCACTTTCAGTAGCAAAAAAAGCTTCGAAAAAAATCCAGAAAATTAAAGAAGAAGCCCAGACAAGTCCTCCATTGAACGATCTTTTCAAAAGTATAATCCACGATTTCGACTTCGACGTAACCGATAAAGAGATATCTGAATTTAAATCGGCTCCTGTATACCCGCCTCTAAAATTTCGGAGAGTAACTGCAGATCAGTCTAAAATCTTGAATGAGGTTGTGATTTTTTTACAACAGGAACTAGGCCATTCTGGTGCAAACAAATTGATTCAAAAATTACAAAAAAAGTACGATAAGTAATGGCGCGCAAGAGACGTATATTATTAATTGAACCTAACTACAAGAACAAATATCCTCCAATAGGATTGATGAAAATTTCTTCTTACCATCGGCAGCTCGGTGACAGAGTGAAATTTTACAAAGGCGACCTCAAAGACTTGGTTGTTGAAGAACTTGCTGTTAAGTGTATTCGTAAGTTAAAAAAGATAGACTCGACGATTAATTGGGAAAAAACTAAAGACCTAATTGAATTATTTATCAGGAAAAAGAATACGGGTACCTTAAACGACTTGAATTTTAAAAAATCGAAGTATTCAAAGCTGATTGAATGTTGCTTGATTGAATTCGCTGATGTATTTAGGAAGCGACAATATGACTTGTTCCCAAAGTGGGACAGGATTTATGTTACCACGTTGTTTACCTTTTATTGGAAAATAACCGTAGAGACAATCAAGTATGCGAAAAACTTAATAGTGGACGAAAATCAGCTATTAGTTGGAGGGGTACTTGCGTCTTTACTTCACAAAGAGTTAGAAGCAGAAGTTGGAATAACGCCGATGCGTGGGCTTTTGGACAAGCCAGGCATGCTTGATCCAGACAATGAAAAAGCGAAGCAAATTATCATCGACAATCTTCCTCTAGACTATTCTATTCTAGATGAAATCGAATACAAATATCCGACTGGTAGTGCATATTTCACTTTTATGACAAAAGGGTGCACACGTAAATGTGCATTCTGTTCTGTTCCAATCCTGGAGCCTACTTATAAGCCGAAAATTGATACTGTCGATAAGTTTGAAGATATCAAAAGGATGTATGGGGAGCAGCAAAACCTATTGTTAATGGATAACAATGTACTTGCGTCCCCAAACTTCCCAGAAATAATAGCCGAGATTAAGCAGATGGGCTTTTACAAAGGCGCAACTTTTTCTGAACCAAACCAGCTTGCGATTTCCATTCGCAATCTAAAAAAAGGCATAAATGACCATGCCTATATCAAAAGGTCCTTTTACCTTTTCAATGAACATTTGAAAAGATTACGCGGTTCGGTGAGACAAACTTACTATAATAGTTTAGTTGAGTATGAGTTGCTTCACCTTGAAACTGCGACAAAAGAAAATCTTATAGCTGCTTATGATGCCCTGAAAGATATTTATGATAAATATCGTAAAAGCAAACCCCAATTGAGGTATGTGGACTTTAACCAAGGAACAGATGCTAGGTATGTCAACGATGAGATGATGAAGTTGATGAGCGAAATACCAATACGTCCTCTTCGTATTGCATTCGACTATTGGGGTATACGTGATAAATACGAAAACGCCGTTAGGCTAGCAGCAAAATATGGATTGAAAGAATTATCAAATTATATTCTTTATAATTTCAATGATAGTCCAGAAGAACTTTATAGACGTCTTGAAATTAACGTCCGGCTAAATGAAGAACTAGGTACTCATATTTTCTCTTTTCCAATGAAGTATATACCACTTTTCGGGGAGGACGCCAAATCCCGGGACTACATTGGAAAAAAGTGGAACCGAAAGTTTATCCGGGCCATCCAATCGATTCTAAATGTAACAAAAGGCATTGTGGCACCCGGAAGGTCTTTCTTTGAGAAAGCGTTCGGAAGTAATGAAGATATATTTTTTGAAATCCTATATATGCCAGAAGCATATATAGTCTATCGATACTTTTTCGATGGACTAGGATTCACTGACGAATGGCGCAAACTGTATAATTCGCTTCAGCCTGACGAGCTTACAGAGGCGCAGGAAATCATTAAGAGTAACGACTTCAAGGAAGTTGAAAGAAAGACCTCAAATAAGAAGATCATCGCTTTATTGAGACATTACAACATAAAAAAAGAGTCAGTTGAAAACATCAAGCTAAAAGACTTGAAATACAAAGAGACCAAGAAGAAATTTGATCTTCTTGTAAAAGAAGACAATGCTATCAATTTGACTCTCACATATGATTTTGAAGCGGAGTCGGCTACCTCAAAAAAGAAAAAGAGAGCCATTCCAAGATAGTGTTCAGATTGGTGGAAAAGTAATCTGTGGGCTGAATTGAACTGAGTTAAATCCGGGAAATATTGGGAAGCGTTTTTTTAATGCTAGACGATATTTACCGGATTTTGTTTTATGCATTTTCATTGTAAGTAGCAACCTGACTGCAGTATCATGCTGCTGGTAAAATGCCTATTTGTGTCAAATCTAGATTGGCCGAGCCATCCGACTCCTTCATATTGATGGCTATATACTCAATTTTGTGAAGTCGATAACCGCTCTCAGTAGGCTTAGTGGATCGACTCTGCTTTACTCGAAAATTCGGAATCTTCGCAAAAACTTTCCACCCCCGGGCCGACGCCACCAGCCCCGGTCATTGGCTTTATCAAAAGCGGCCTGCTGCGCTGTTTTACCTAAGCGATGACCACGAAGTCTGTTCTTGGTTTATAAAAGAGAACAATGTCATTATCTCCATCAAAGCTTTTACCAGCAGAAAGCAAGCTAAGAGTCCATCCAGGCCATGGAAGGCTTCATACTTTTTGACATTGATGACACCGAGCTGCAGGACATCTATCACCGCTTGCCGAATTTAGATGCTGCTTGTCAAGAATTCATCAAGAACAGCTATAGATAAAACCGTCAGACATTCGCGTTACTTAGCACCCCTTGGGGCGGGTTATTCTAGCTACATTATTCTGATACAGGCAACAGCACCTTGAATTTTGCCCCTTTCCCGGGCTCCCCCTCTGCCCAGATCGCTCCGCCGTGATTCTCCACCACCTTCCGCACGATGGCCAGGCCGACGCCGGTGCCGCTATACTCCTCTTTGCCGTGCAGGCGGTGGAAGATCTTGAAGATCTTCTCCGATTGATCCTGCTCAAAGCCAATACCGTTATCCGCTACCTCAATGAGGTGAAAGCGCGTTCCTTGGGGCAGATGCTCAGCCGGTAAGCCGGAGTCGCCGGCCGCAACTTCACGGGATGTGATGGATATCTCAGGAGCAACGCCGGGTTTGGCGTATTTGAGCGCGTTGCTTACCAGGTTCTGAAAGAGCTGCTGGATCTGCCGCCGCTTACCCTGTACTACGGGCAGGTGGCCTACTTCAATACGGGCGCCTTTCTCTTCAATCAGCAGCTCCAGGTCGGAAAGCACCCGGTGCAGCTTCTCGTTCAAGTCGATGCGCTCCGGGGCATGACCTTCAAAGCTCACATGGGAGTACTCCAAAAGGTCGTCGATCAACAGGCGCATGCGCTCGGCACCCGACTGAATGCGTTCCAGAAGGCGTGCTTCCGCTTCCGTGAGCCTGCCGGCCATCTCAGCCTGCAGGCGGCTCGCAAAAGTCGTGATCTTTCGGACCGGTTCCTTGAGGTCGTGCGAGGCAGCATAGGTAAAGTCCTCCAGATTGGCGTTGGAGCGCTGGAGGGCGGCAACGGAATTTTGCAGGGCACCGTTACTGGCTGCCAGTTCCCGGGTACGCATGTTCACTACTTCCTCGATCTGCTGACGCGCTTCTACCTGGGGCGTCACATCTACGGAGATGGCCATCACACCCAGTATCGATCCGTTGGGATCCATATAGGGCACATAGGCGAAGTTCTGGTAAACGGTATCGCGCCGTCCATCCCGCAGCAACTCTACAGGTCGCTCTGCGGCGTAAAAGGGCTCGCCGGTCCGGTACACTTGGCCGATTAGCTCTTCCAGCCCTTGCGCGCGGGCATCGGGGAGCCCCTCAAATATGGGCCGGTTCATGACAGCTTCCCTGGGCTTACCCCATAACCGGATCATTTCCTCATTCGCAATGTCAACGACGTGATCCTGTCCCATCATGATGCACATGGCCACCGGTGCCTGCAGGATGATGTTACGCAGGTTTTGCTCGCTTTGCTCCAGCTGCCGGCGGCTTTCAAGTAGTTGCTCCTCCGCGAGCTTGATGTCCGTGATATCCCTGGTCGTGCCGGCCACGGCCTCTACTTCTCCCCTTTCATTCAGCACCGGCACTAAAATATAATCGTAATAGCGTTTCCCCTTCTCCGCGTGCGGGAAATGCACCGCGCCGCGGATCGGCTGCCGGGTGGCAACTACCTGGTCGATTTCCCGCTCGTGCATCTCTGCATGCCAGGGCTCATAGCCATTCTCCAGCAACCCCTTCCCAATCGATTGCGCCCAGGTTTTCCCCCACATTTGCAACAGTGCCGCATTGGCATAGATGAACCTGTATTTCAAGTCAAATACATAGATCAGGTCGGGAGTACTGCTTGTAATTGCTTCGTAAAGCCGGAGTTGCCGCTCCGGTGTCAAGACGTCTTCTGCAAACATGGTCAAGGATTGATCGGAAAATTAAGCATTAAAGCGGTACCGGGCCGCTTGCCGCGGCCGGATCTCACGTGGCATCCTGTTAACGGGCGTGGTCCTGCGCGATGCAGAGCAGGTGGTCGATGCGAGATCAAAGCAGAAGCTAAAGTTTCTTGAAGGATACGGGCCGGTTACGCCATTCGGCGAAAAAACCATCTAAGCGTCTCACTCCCCGGTGCAAAGAGCCAACATTTTCTGTCCGACTTCTGCTATTTCCGCGAGGCTGTTTGGCTTTGTAAAAACCGATGCGCCCAATGACTCTGCGCTGATTCTGTCGCCCGGGCTGCTGGATGTAGTAAACACGATAACCGGCAGGTCAACCAGTTGGATATCCTGACGCAGTTGCCTCAGGGTTTCGATTCCCCCTAAACGGGGCATATTGATGTCTAGAACGATCAGACAAATTTGATTCTTTTCCCCGCCGTCTATATAGTCGAGAAGCGCCTGTCCGTCCGGGAAGGTGCGAAACCGGTAACCGGAATGGGATGAAAAGATGCTTTCGAGCATATCCCGGTCATCCCCATCATCATCTGCGTACAATATCAGGTTCTTAGCTTCCAATCTGCCTGTCCTTAATCTGCCTCCAAGATAGCGACTTCAAGGGCACTTTGGCCTATTTCTGAACAAAAGTGGTCCTCCAGGCAACATTTTTACCTGCCATCCATACTCCTGAAATCGGGTGGCGCTACTAGCTTAGCGGTAGCCATCCTCCACCACCATACTGAGGGCATTAAAACCTAACCGTATGGAACAATTACTCAACTACCTCAGCGCCATCCACCCTCTATCTGATGGCCTAAAAGAGCACCTGCGCTCCATCCTCAAAACCCGGGAGCTGCATAAGAAAGATTTTCTGCTGCGCGCCGGCCACACCTGCCGCCACATCTGTTTCATTGAAAAGGGTCTCTTGCGCTGCTTCTATCTCAAGGACGACCTGGAAGTTTCTTCCTGGTTCATGAAGGAGGGCGACGTCATTATCTCCGTGGAAAGCTTCTACCAGCAAAAGGCAAGCTATGAGTCGATCCAAGCCCTGGAAGACTGCGTGCTGCATTACATCGACTACAACGAGCTGCAAAACATCTACCGGCGCTTCCCGGAATTTAATTTCATCGGGCGGGTAATAACAGAGAAATACTATGGGCTGAGTGAGAAGCGACTTTATGCAATCCGCATGCAGCGGTCACAAGAACGCTACGACTTCCTGATGAAGAATGACTCCGAGTTAGTGTTGCGCGTTCCGGCCAAGTACCTTGCTTCTTATCTTGGGATTACGGAAGTGACCATGAGTAAAGTGAAAGCGCGCGCCTGATTTCTTAGTTTTTTTTAAGCGGTGTCCGAGATTGAGGATGCTATTTTTATGTTGTCAACGCGAAACAATGAAACGTCCGCTCACCCTTATCCTCCTTGTCGTCCTGCTGTTCTCCGTTTCCTCGGAACAGCGATTTGAAAGTAGATTCACATGGGCCACATTAATCTCTGTTTACGCGTTCTTATTAATCCTTATCAGCGGGGAGGATTTCGGAGGGCCATATATTCTTTACTTACTACTAGGCGCACCGCATGGCGCAACCTATGCGATGAGCGGCATCGTCGGATTGCTGCTGGCAACCTACTCCGTGGTACCAAAGCGGATAGGACTAATGCCACTCGCCGGTAGTATTACGGGGCACTCGCTCATGATCTGGTCACTGTTCCTTTTCTTTTCCGGTGAACGATTGGCGTACAATATGCCGACCTTTTCACAGGTGCTGCCGTTGATTTCGTTCATTGCTTTCGCACTTTGCGCCGTAGGCGTGCTCACATTATTTTTCGTGCGCCTATACGGGCTCTACTCCCGATTCCGACGAAGGTATCCCTCACTCAACTCCTGCGCCAAGGGCGCTCCGGCATCCTGATTATGTGACGTTTGAAAATTGTGTGTTATGCTGAATTCGATTAGCTGGCAAGGCTACTGGACTTTCCTTGCCCTGTCTACAGGCCTGTACTATGCCTTTGTCTACCTGCGGTTCTTCCGCGGAACCCTCCGCCTCGGCCGGAACCGCCCCGGACTTGCTGATCCCGGACCGTCTCCCAATCCTGTATCCTATGGTTTTCGGCCGTCCGACACCCCTCTCCCTGACCGGCCTGGCGCCCCGCGCCGGCCGGCAGCTGAGGGACCGGTTGAGGAAGTAGATGAAACGGTCCTGAACACCTGCCTGGATGAACTCTCCGCCTTTTTCGAGGCATCGGGAAAGGCCGGCCACGAGCGCCCCGAGTTGCTGGCCTGCCTGCAGGCGGTGCTCGCCAAGTATCCTGCTCTTTCTCACTCCACCTATAAGGATGCGGTGACGGGTCTCCTTGTCACCCAATGCAAGCACTACTGCGGCCACGACCTGGATGAAAGTGATCTGAGGCGTGTGTGGTCGGCCCGCTAGTGTTGCGACGCTTCCCGGGCCTCCTGCCGGCGGGCAGGGGGCCAAAGGGAGCGCACTTAAAGCCCTTTATTCCCTTAACCATAAACATGTGTGTATGAAAAACGTGCGTGGGAGCTACTCCCGTTTCTATCGTCGTGCGCGCAAAGTAGCCTTGCTCTGCCTTTTGCTCGCCATTGAGGTCGCCGTATATGCCCAGGACGGCAACGCCGGCATCAACGAAGCCAACCAGAAGGTTCGTTCCTATTTTGCCTCCGGCACCAACCTGATGTACGCCGTGGGTGCGCTCCTTGGCCTTATCGGCGCCGTCAAAGTCTATCAGAAATGGAACAGCGGTGATCATGACACCGGCAAGGTGGCTGCCGCCTGGTTCGGCTCCTGTGTGTTCCTCGTGGTGGTCGCCACCGTCATCCGTTCATTCTTCGGGGTATGAGCAGCGTGTACAGCATCAATAAAGGCGTCGGCCGGCCGGTGGAATTCAAAGGCTTTAAGGCCCAATACATCTGGTACCTGGGTAGTGGCCTGCTCGGGCTGCTGATCTTCTTTGCGGTGCTGTACATCTGTGGGGTCAACCCATTTATTTGCCTGGGAATCATCCTCTTTTCCGGTGCCGGTCTTTTTATCCATGTGGGGCGGATGAGCCGCAGGTATGGTGCGTATGGCTGGATGAAAAAGATCGCCCGGAAAGGGGTTCCCACGGTTGTCCGAAGCAATTCCCGAAAGCATTTTCTACCCATTCACCCTTCGCAGATCAATTAACACCTCATGGAACGAGACCTGACAGAGATCCTGCCTATCCTGGGCGTGGAGCACGATTGCCTGCTCTCCAAAAGCGGGGACATCACGGTAGCCTTCCAAATGGAGTTGCCTGAACTGTTCACACTTTCCGATCGCGATTACGAGGCCTTTCACCATGCCTGGATCAAGGCCGTGAAAGTGCTGCCGGCAGGAAGCATCTTCCACAAGCAGGACTGGTTCATTGCGTCGCAGGTAAAGGCCGACTTCTCATCCGAAGAGCAGACCTTCCTAAGCCGCTCCAGCGAACGCTTCTTCCACGAGCGTCCCTTTCTCAATCATGAATGTTTCGTCTACCTGACCAGGCGCCCGTCTGGTCGAAAACCCTCCAGCTCGCTGCTGTCCAGCCTCCTGCGAAAAAGTATTGTTCCCGAACAGGCACTTAATCCCCAGGCCTTACAGGACTTCCTGGATGCGACCAGCCAGTTCCAGCGGATCCTGGAGGACAGCGGCTTTGCCCGCCTGAAGCGCCTGGAGGAAAAAGACTTGCTCAGCGGACCACAGCGGGCCGGGCTCCTGGAGCGCTATTGCTACTTGCTGGAACGGACCGAAGAGCCGCTGATCAAGGACATCAGCTTCGGTGGAGACCTGCGCATTGGCGACGCCTACCTGCAGCTCTATACGCTCGGCGATACTGAAGACTTGCCGGCCCTGTGCGGATCCCGGATCAACTACGACAAGTATTCCACCGACAAGACCAAGTTTAGTGTCGGCTTTGCGGCGCCGCTCGGCCTGTTACTCCCTTGCAGCCATATATACAACCAGTATTTCTTCATCGAAGACCCGCAGCTGACACTGAAACGACTCGAAAGCAAGCGCCTGCGCCTGCAGTCGCTCTCCGCTTACTCGCGGGAAAATGCGATCAGCCGCGAAGCCGTAAACGATTTCCTGAACGAAGCGATCGGGCAGCAGCGCCTGCCGATCAAAGCGCACTTCAACGTGCTGGTATGGGCGAGTGAAAAAGAAGGGTTGAAAGAACTTAAGAATCTGGTCGGCTCGGCCCTGGCCCAGATGGACGCAGCACCCAAGCTCGAAGTACCAGGGGCCCCGCAGATCCTGTGGGCCGGCATGCCAGGCAACGAGGCCGACTTCCCGATGAACGACACCTTTGACACCTTTGCAGAGCAAGGCTGCTGCTTCCTGAACCTGGAAACCGCTTACCAGAGCTCCCTCAGTCCGACGGGACTGCGCCTGGGCGATCGCCTGACCGGGCGCCCCCTGCACGTTGACCTGAGCGATGAGCCGATGCAGCGCGGCATCTGCACCAACCGCAACAAGTTCATCCTGGGGCCCTCCGGAAGCGGGAAGTCGTTTTTCACCAATCATATGGTGCGCAGCTACTATGAGCAGGGTACACACATAGTGCTGGTGGATGTCGGCCACTCGTACAAAGGGCTCTGCGACCTGGTCGGCGGGTACTATTTCACCTACCAGGAAACGTTGCCTATCCGGTTCAACCCGTTCTATATTGGTGAAGGCGACCTGCTCGACACTGAGAAGAAAGAAAGCATCAAGACGCTCCTGCTTGCCCTTTGGAAGAAAGACACAGAGAGTTTCTCCCGCAGCGAATACGTGGCTCTTAGCAACGCCTTACAGCAGTATTACGAGCACCTGGAGCGCAACCGGGAGATTTTTCCAGGTTTCAACAGCTTCTATGAATTCCTGGAGGGGCCCTTTGCTACCCGTCTGGCACAGGAAAAGGTGAAAGAAAAGGACTTTGACCTCTCGAACCTGCTCTATGTACTGCGACCCTATTACCGCGGCGGAGAGTTCGATTATCTCCTGAACGCAACGGAGAACCTGGACCTCCTCCAGCAACGGTTCATCGTCTTTGAGCTGGACAACATCAAGGATCACCCCATCCTGTTCCCGGTAGTCACGCTGATCATCATGGAGGTATTCATTTCGAAGATGCGCAAGCTGAAGGGCGTCCGGAAGATGATCCTGATCGAAGAGGCCTGGAAAGCTATCGCCAAAGAGGGCATGGCGGAATACATCAAGTACCTGTTTAAGACCGTGCGCAAGTTTTTTGGCGAGGCCATCGTAGTGACGCAGGAAGTAGAAGATATCATCTCCTCGCCAGTGGTAAAACAGGCGATCATCAATAACAGCGATTGCAAGATCCTGCTGGACCAATCGAAATACCAGAACAAGTTCGATGCGATCCAGGAGCTGCTGGGTCTGACCGAAAAGGAAAAAGCGCTGATCCTGTCGCTGAACAAAGCCAACGATCCTACGAAGAAATACAAAGAGGTCTTTATTTCCCTTGGCGGCACCCTATCTAAGGTCTACCGGACGGAAGTATCCCTGGAAGAGTACTTGACCTACACGACTGAGGAAACTGAAAAAGTCAAAGTGCAGCAGTACGCTGCCCGGTATGGCGGCATCCGCGAGGGCATCGCAGCACTTGCCCGCGAGCTCCGTGAAGTACGTACCCGCTGATCTAGTAACACGTAAAAGCAACTATAGATGAAAAAGCACCTGATTTGCCTGCTGCTCGCCGTCTTCACAGCCCTTGCCCGCCCTGCAGCCGCGCAGGACCCCATTACCCTCATCATCAAAGAGGGCATTAAAAAAGTGATTGTTGCGGTGGACCTGAAGATTCAACGCATCCAGACAAAGACGATCTGGCTGCAGAATGCACAGAAGGCAGTTGAAAACACGATGTCGAAGCTGAAGCTCGATGAGATCTCGGAATGGACGGAGCGGCAGCGCAAGCTGTACAGCGATTATTTCGAAGAGCTGCGAAAGGTTAAGGACGCGCTGGCGTATTACCACCGGCTGAAAAGCTTGATCGACAAGCAGCGCCTGCTTGTGGAAGCTTACGGGCGCGCCTGGAGCGGGGTACGGCGGGACCGGCATTTCACCCCGGAGGAGGTAGCGTATATGGGCAACGTATACAGCGGCATCCTCGCAGAAAGCGTCCGGAACCTGGAAGGTCTTCAGCTCATTGTCCGGTCGTTCACGACCCAGATGAGCGACGGGGAGCGGCTTGCACTGATCGATAAAACTGCAGCGGCAATTGAGGCGAACTACGCCGATCTGCGGGCCTTCACCAATGGCAACGTTCAACTGTCCCTGCAGCGCTCCAGAGACCTCAAAGAAACGGCAGTTGTTCGTAACCTCTACGGCCTTCACTTCTAAAGCTAACCTATGAAAAAGATCCTCACCCTTTGCCTTTCCTTCTTTCTGCTCAACACCCTTCACGCACAAACTTTTAATGAATGGTTCCGGCAGAAGAAAACCAAGATCCGCTACCTCGTAGAGCAGATCGCAGCCCTGAAAGCCTACACCGGCGTTGTAGACAAAGGGTATTCGCTTGCCCAAACCGGCCTAACCACCATTTCCTCCATCAAAAAGGGTGACCTGGCCCTGCACGAGGATCACTTTGCATCACTACGTGCCGTATCGCCCGCCGTACGAAGCTATTGGAAGGTCGGGGCCTGCCGGACGCTGGAGCAAGACATTTTGAGTATCGTTCACAATACCGAGCGGTTTCTTGGCCAGTCTTCTCTATTGAAGCCGAAAGAGAAAGCCTTCGCCCGCATCGTACTACAGCGGATGATGGAGCACAAGACCCAACTCATGGATGACCTGCTGCAGGTGACAACAGATGGCCGCACGACACGAAGCGATGCCGAGCGGATCGCTCAGGTCGACAGCTACTACCATTCGCTTACCGAGCTAAAAGAGGCGGTCCTTGAGTTTGGGAACACCCTTCGCACGCTTCAGGCGCAGCGAACGCAAGACCAGAGGAACACGCAGGCAGCAAGCCGGCTGCACGGCAGGTAAACTGAATAAATCGCAAGTGTATGAAAACGTGTGTTTGGATCCTCCTCTTGCTTCTGCCATTTGGCGCCGTGCGCGCGCAGTCGGCAGAGGCGCAGCAGCTGCTGCTCAATGTTGAAAAGCTGGCGCAGCTTAAAACCATGCTCTCCCAGCTAAAAAAAGGCTACACCGTTCTTGCTGACGGCTACAACCGGATCAAGGGACTGACCGAAGGCAATTTCGACCTGCACCAGACTTTTCTGGATGCCCTCTTCCAGGTGAGTCCGGCGGTACGTAATTACTCAAAAATCCCGGTCATCCTTAACCAGCAAGTAGCACTTGTAAAAGAATATAAAGCCGCAAGCAGGCAGTTTACGGCGAGCGGCCTCTATACACCTGAAGAACTGAGCTACTTCAGCAAGGTGTATGGCAACCTCGTAAGCGCCTCGCTCAAAAACCTGGAAACCCTTTCTACCGTGCTGACTTCCGGACGGCTCCGGATGTCGGACCAAGAGCGGCTCGCGGCGATCGACCGCGTTGCGGCTGAAATGGAAGATGCACTTTCTTTTCTGAGGCACTTTAATTCCGGCAGCCGGATGCTTGGGCTGCAGCGTGCGAAGGAACGAAATGACGTTCGCGCACTCCAGGGGCTTTACGGCATAAAATAATAAACGAAGTATATGAAACGGTGTGTAGGTATCGTGCTGATCACGGTAGTGGGAACCCTTTTGCCCCTGGCTGGCGGAGCACAGGGCATCTCCGGAGAGATTATGGGCCTGCAGAAGGTGCTGGAGCAACTCTATGAAGAGATGCTGCCCCTATGCAGCCAGTTAATAGGTGTCGGTCGTGGCATCGCCGGCTTTGCGGCCACCTGGTACATTGCCACCCGTGTATGGGGACATATCAGCCGTGCCGAACCGGTTGACTTCTACCCGCTCTTCCGACCTTTTGTGATTGGGTTCGCTGTCCTGATCTTTCCCTCGGTGATCGCCCTCATCAATGGTGTGATGAAGCCCACGGTAACGGCCACTTCGGCTATGGTGGCAAACTCAGACAAGGCTGTCGATGTGCTGCTCAAACAAAAAGAGGAAGCCATCAAGAAATCGACGGTCTGGCAGATTTATGTAGGGGAGAACGGCAGCGGCGACCGCGATAAGTGGTACAAGTATACGCACCCCGGCGAGTCGCCCGAGGATGAGGGGTTTTTCGAAGGGATCGGCAACGACATCAAGTTTGCCATGGCCAAAGCCTCCTACAACTTCCGCAATGCGATTAAGGAGTGGATGAGCGAGGTATTGCATGTGCTTTACCTGGCGGCAGGGCTTTGCATCAATACCATACGCACCTTTTACCTGATTGTACTGGCCATCCTGGGCCCGCTGGTTTTCGGCCTTGCCGTCTTCGATGGGTTCGGCCACACCCTGACGGTCTGGATTGCGCGCTACATCAATGTGTTCCTGTGGCTGCCCGTGGCGAACATCTTCGGCAGCATCATCGGCAAGATCCAGGAAAAAATGATCGCGCTAGACATCCAGCAGATTGGCCAATCTGGCGATACGTTCTTTTCCTCGGCTGACACGGCTTACCTCATCTTTCTCATCATTGGCATCATCGGGTATTTCACAGTGCCATCTGTGGCCAACTACATTGTACATGCAGGCGGAGGCAATGCATTGCTGCAGAAAGTGACCAACGTTTTCAGCTCCTCAACCACTTCAGCCGTGCAGACGGTAAGCAGCGGCGCCGGCATGGTCGCCGACAGCCTGGGAGGAGCCGCCAACCGCCTTTCCGGCAGCATGAGCGCAGCCGGCACCTCGGGTGGCTATTTCCGGGATGGAGCCAACCAGCATACAAAAGACAAACTAAGCGGACTTTAAAGCGAACCCTATGTTTCAGAAAGCAAAGAATATGGATACAGCCTTCCGGCAAGTACGGCTCTTCTGCTTAAGCGTGGTGATTGCGTGCACCCTCATTTGCGGAGCTGTTATTTACAGCAACTACAAATCGACCGCATACCGGGAGTCCCGGATCTATGTGCTGGCGAGTGGAAAGGCGATCGAAGCTTTCGCCGGCGATCGGAAGGAAAACCTGCCGGTAGAGGCCCGGGATCATGTGCGCACCTTTCACAAGTACTTTTTCACCCTTGACCCGGACGATAAGGTCATTCAAAGCAACATTACCAGCGCCCTTTACCTGGCCGATGGCTCTGCCCGCTCACTCTATGAGAGCCTAAAAGAAAACAACTACTACACTGGGCTCATCTCCGGCAACATCAGCCAGGAAATAGAGGTAGACAGCGTGGCGCTGGACATGAACGCGTATCCCTACCACTTCCGGTGCTGGGCGACGCAGCAAATCATTCGCCCGAGTTCCATCACGCAGCGCAACCTGATCACGGAAGGATGGTTACGCAATGTCTCCCGCTCAGACAACAATCCGCACGGTTTTCTGATCGAAAAGTGGAATACGCTGGAGAACCGTGATCTCAAAACCGAACCGCGGCATTGAAAGACAGGAAATATGAAAATGATTGAAAATAACGAGACCGTAGGGAGCGGGGGCTTTTGGAATGGGCTTCGAAACCAAGTGCAGCGCTTCAGGAGTGGAGCAGCCGAAACGCTGGGCGGATGGTTCAACGGCTATACGCCAGGGGGGCAGAAGATCGTCCTGCTTGGCTTCGTAGTGCTTTGTGCAACAGCCAGTGCCATAGTTCTGGCTCGAAGCTTCTTCCACCCATATGAGCCTACTGTGCATGTTGACAGCATCAGACAGCCCTACATTTCCCCCAAAGCTCACACAGAACCTGTCTTGGCGCAACGGGAATACGAACGGCTTCACTCCTACCGGCTGCATTTGGACAGCCTCATTGCCGGAGGAGACACCTTACAAAGGGGGCTGCGCGACACGCTCCTCTACCTCGAAGTTCTTTATCATCAGCAACTAAAAAACAAACGTCATGAACAACCAAAATCCTCTCGATGAAAGAAAGCGCAAGGCGCTCCTGCTGCTTCCTTTACTGGTCATCCCATTTCTCACGATGGCTTTCTGGGCACTAGGTGGCGGCAAGGGAACTACACAAGCTACAGAAGCGGCGAGTACTGGCCTGAACATGCACCTCCCGCCGGCCCAGCTCAAAGAAGACGGCAGCGAAAACAAAATGAGCTTCTACGAGGCAGCGGAGCGCAAAGCCGCCGGCCTCGATAGAACAGACAGTGTTGCCCTTCAGCCGCTTGGAACAAGGACCGATACGAGCCTGCCTGCGCCGTCCGACTATCCGTTTGCCACACCGCCAGGCGTTTCTGCGCATGCGCCGTACCGAGACCCGAATGAAGAACGGATCTACCGGAAGCTAGACGAATTGAACCGCCAGTTGACCCCGGCCGCGTCTGGAGCGAACATGCAACACGTGAACCCATCCCGTGCCGCCAATGCAACAGCCGGAGGCGGCAATAGAAGCGTCGATGAGCTGGAAGGAATGATACCCACGCCTACTTCAGGAGGTTCGGAGCCCGACCCTGAATTGGAGAGCCTCAACGGCATGATGGACAAGATCCTCGACATCCAGCATCCGGAACGGGTGCGCGAGCGACTGAAGGCCATCGAAGAAAAAAAGCGAAAGGAAGCTTTGACCGTTACGGCTCACCGTGGCGAGGCCCATACGTCTCTACTCGGCTCTGGGATCAGCGAGGGGTCAGAAAATGGCTTTTATGGAATTGAAGAAGTGGAGCAAGAAACAAAAGAAGAGGGAACGATTGAAGCCGTGGTTCACGGTACGCAAACGCTGATCAATGGAAGTGTGGCCAAGCTACGCCTGCTCCAGGACCTCACCGTAGGTAGCCGCACCGTTCCAAAAGGGGCTTTTGTTTACGGAGTAATTAATCTTAATGGCGAGCGTGCTGAAATGAACATACCGTCCATTCATTACGGCGGATCGCTCCTTCCGGTGCAGCTCGAAGTATATGACATCGATGGGCTACCCGGACTGTACATACCCGGCGCCATCACACGCGAAACAGTGAAGTCTTCGGCAGATGCTTCTGTGCAGACAGTTGATATCGGAATGATGGACCCCTCACTGAAAGCACAGGCCGCCAGCGCCGGATTGAGCACCGTAAAAAGCTTTCTGGGCAAGAAAACTAAGATGGTCCGTATCACGGTCAAAGCCGGCTACCGTGTTTTTCTGAAAAACAAAACCAATTCTTCAAACTAAATACAAAACCATGAAACCTTTTGCTATTCTGCTATTCGTTATTAGCTGTTTTGCAGAGGCAATGGCGCAACACCCAGCCATTCAACTTACGACCGACAAAACAACCAGCCTCGTATTCTCTGCCCCTATTGTCCATGTCGACCGTGGCTCTAAGGACGTGCTGGTTCAACGGGTTAAAGAAGCGACGCACATCCTTCTGGCAAAGGCTGCCTCTTCCGCCCTGCCGCAGACCAATTTAAGTGTCGTGACTGCCGATGGCAGCTTGTACAGTTTTTCAGTCTCCTTCGACAGCCTTCCCAAGGAATGGGTCTACACGGTTCCGCCGAAAGGCGCGGCATCCGTAGAAGCTACGGCCAAGAGCTTACTACAGGCGCCCCGGCTGTTGCGCACACTTAAAGAAACGAGTGGTGGCATCCGGATGGAAGTTCGCAGCATTTACGTACGGGGCAGTATTCTCTTCTATCAACTTCATCTGAAAAATGAAACAGCAATTGATTACGATGTAGATGCCCTTCGCTTTTATATCCGCGACCGGAAGAAGGCCAAGCGGACCGCCCAGCAAGAGCTGATGCTCGCTCCGGTGGGCTGGGCACTACCGGTTCAAAAGATTCCCGGGCACAGCGAATTAACTACGGTAGTCGCGCTCGAAAAATTCACGGCTCCGGACGCCAAATATTTCGGTATAGAGCTCCTGGAAAAATCGGGCGGAAGGCACCTCCTCTTGAAGGTCAGTAACCGCTACTTATTCCGGGCGCGGTCGCTACCAGCCCAGTAAACCAGCCTTTTCACCCTTAAACATAATAGCCATGAACGAAAAAAATTATGAGTTCCTCGCGAACCAAATCAAATACACCGGCTTTGGCGAGGGGCTGGCAGAAGTTCTCAAAGAGAAACTGGCGCAGGGAGCCCCGGAGTTTACATTACGTCATGAAGCGGCTTTCGGCACCGACAAAACCGAGGCAACACTCCATTTCCGGCGCTCCAATGAAAGCGATATGTACTTCTTTAACCGCTATAACCTGGCGCTGAAGAACGACAAGCTGCAAGAGCCGCTGCAGCAGTCGTTTTACATTAACGGCAAGCAAGATAACATCACGCTCAAGGAAGGGTATAATCTGCTTTCCGGCCGCGCTGTCCACAAGGACCTGACCACAAAGGAAGGCGAATCCTACCGGGCCTGGGTGCAGCTGGATTTCAAGCAGTCGGAAGCAAATGGCAACTTCAAGACGAAGCAATTCCGCGAGGCCTATGGCTTTGACCTAGAGCAGGCACTGAACAAGCATAACATCAAGGAACTGCAGACGCCGGAAGACCGGGACAGCCTGGTCCGGTCGCTGGAACGCGGCAACCGGCAGGCTGTAACCCTCGAAGCTGAAGGAGGACCCAAACAGATCTTTATCGAAGCCGCCCCTCAGTTCAAGTCCCTCAACCTCTACGAGCCCAACGGCCGACGCATCATCAATGGGAAAGAGATCGGCCAGGATAGTACGAAGGAAGGAGTCCGGCTGGAGCAGGGCAAGGGCCAGTCGAAGGGGCAAAAGTTGAAGGCAGGTTCTGATGGCGAGGGCAGCACCCAAAAAAAGGCATCCCGAAAATCCAGAAACTCTATTTCCTAAACCGATTTCTATGGAATCGCTGTTTGTCCAGTTTTTTAAAGCGGTCCGGGAAGACCCCCGGATCGCTCCCGTGCACATCAGTCTATATACTGCTTTATACGGCCTGTGGGCAGAAAAAGGGTTTCAGAACCCCGTTTCCGTCTTTAGTAAGGAAGTGATGCCACTTTGTAAGATCTCCGGCAGCGCCACCTATCATCGAAGCATGCGGGAGCTCCACCAATACGGCTATATCCAGTATGTGCCCTCCTACAACCACTTCCTGGGAAGCCTAATCTATTTCATTGAGGTTAGCGGTAAAGAAAACTAAATAATAACGTGTGTATGGAACCTGTGCGGCATGATTTAGAAGGGCGTGAAATTGACCCGCGCCTCTATCTGTTACAAAAAGAAGTATTAAGCCTGTCGGAGGCGTGCACCTACCTATGCATCAGTCAATCGCATATGTATAAATTGACCAGCGGCCGGGTGATACCCCATTATTCGCCGACAGGAAAATTGATTTATTTCAAACGAACTGAGCTCGATGCCTGGGTACTGAAGCATAAGCGCTGCGACAGCGACGAACTAGCCGCAAAAACGGATCAATTTCTTTCAAATAGAAAACATCATTGACGGAATAGATTGGAAATGTTAGCACCTACCACCCGACAATGAGCTAAACCTTTGCATTCATTCTGATAAGGCCGTTTGATTTTGTAGCGATTGTCAATAAGGATCAGCCACCACCGCCCTAGGCTTCCTATGCCAAACAACAACTCACAGCAACTATTATTGGCAACCATCATCCCCTCAATGTGGACTGAAAGACCTGATACTAAAAAAGGGGAGATTTCGATCACGTTTCTGTATAAGCAGATCTTGCCTTGTGCAACGCCGGTATAAATGCCTAATCGCTGCGTAAGCCCCAAACCGTACTTGTGATTATTTGCCTACCTACTGTAACGCGGAGAGACGTAGATCAGAGGCAATAAGTTTCAGAGTACGCCGGTTTACCGAAAGGTGTCCGGGGGTCCGAATCCCTCTTCCTCCGCCTACGCACAAAGCCGCTCTGTGAGCGGCTTTGTTTAACGAAGAATCCCTTCATATTGATTACTTCCCAAATCCACGGCTAATTCGTATCCCAACCGAGAATGGATTGAAGCTTCTATTGCTGCTGTACGAGCTGAGCGAATAATCCGAGAACAGCTCATATCGCCAGGACGACGACGTTGATACTGGCAAACTGATTAACGCACCCAAACCGAAAAAAAGGCTATTATTAAGATCAAACGGTTCATTCTTAAGATCTGATCCCACTTTAAAATTTCGATCGATCCGGCCGACATAGGAAGTTTGGAAGTCGACTCCCAGAACTATTTTGGGTCCCACCGACCTCCTATAACCTGTAATAATGGAAACTGGTGTAAACTCAAGACGATTCACTTTTACGTTATCGGGAGTCCGAAGAAACAAATCATCGCTGTTCTGCCTTTCGAAATATCCCTCGACATGGTAGCTGTTGTTTCGTGCAGTCAATCCAACTACAAAACAGTTTCCGTTGCCTAAGCTGAAATTGCGTCGGACGCCCACTTCCGCTCCGAAGCCGGTGCTTGAATAAATATCTTTAGAGATATTAAGTGCACGTCCGGCAAGAAGACCCGCGAACCCGTCGAACTTCGGCAGAGTTGACTGCGCCCTGCTTGCCTGGATATTGACGCCCCAAATTACCAGAAAACTTAGAAAATACACCGGTCCATTCTTGTACATAAATTCAAATTAGTCATAACCGAAAGCGATACCATATGCTACCGAAAAGCCGATTGCACCCCAGATGATACTTCCTCCAAGAGTTAACGTAAGGCCAATACTCACTCCCGCGAGAATGGGACCAACAACCAGAATACAGACTGCAGCACTGACGGCACAAGCTAACCACTTCCAAAATGACCCCTTAGCGGTTGAGGAACCCGGAGCCTCCCCCTTAAATCGCTCCATCCAATACAATGCTCCATATCGCATCATAGACGACGCAGAGAAAAGACTGACCAGATCCTCCTTGGAAAAATCGCTTTGCTTTTGGAGTAAGTCGCCTTCCCATTGTACGATAATACCTTTGATCTCATTGAAATCGGTAGTCGAAGCGACTTCGATCAGTGAATTAATCAAAGTAGTCAATTCGGTTTTACCACCCGTACTTAGCTCAATAGACTCCAACTGTAACGCATTAACGAAATAATTCTGTTCATCTGCAGCAATAGCCTTAAATTCTTTGTAAGGAATGTTTCCGCCTATACGCTCTCCTTTACTCATTTCTTCGATAGAGGTGTATCGATTCAGAAGAGTGATATACGCATCGCCAGTGAATTCGCAAGGATTGTTTTGATTGATTGCTAAAGTGTAATCGACTGTCATAGCTTTGGTTTAGGTTTACTTGAGACTGTCTAGCGAAGGTATAGCAGGCGATTTCACTGAGAATAGTAGAAATACCAAATTTTCCGGCTAATTTTTTTAGCAGCTCGCACTTCTCGGCGGCTACACTCCGGGATAGACTGCGGCTGCCTACATATTATTGAACAACGGCGAATACCGAATGAACTTACTCAAAACCTATACTATTCGTAGTGGGGATATTATAATTACTATCATTACTTGAATTCCGTAAGCATGTTGGCAAAATCCAATTTAACATCATCTGCAAAATCGCCTAAGTAATTCTCCGTTACCGCTACGCTACTGTGCCCCAGGCTCTCTTTGATCAGCTGACTACTCGCTCCCTTTCGCATCAGTCGCGTAGAAAAGCTATGGCGGCAAGCATAGGTCGTGCACTTCTGGTCAATCTCTAACTTGACCCTTATTTGCTCCATGCCTTCGTTGACTTGCTTGATAAATTTCTGAACGCGGTGCTTTACCGTCTTGGGTGATATATCGGCGTCAAGCACAGGAAACAAATAGGGGGTCTCATTAAGCTTTGCCCGCCACTTCTCAATGATCATTTTCGCTTTGGGGTGCAGCGGTACCTTAATGGGTCGTAAGTCTTTCTTACGGGTGCGGATGGTTTTCTGCCTGATGTAGTAAAGAAAGGTACGGTCGATATTCTCAGGCTTAAGGTGGAGAATATCTGTCATATTCATTCCGTTGCACAGGTAGCTCAAGATCCAGAAGTCGAGCGCTTTCTCTTCATTAGCCGAAGCGGGCGCATAGCTCAGTATCTTCTGCAATTGTTCGTCGGAAAGTGCCTTCTTTACGTTTCTGGCTCCAGGGATGTCATAGCTTTTAAAGGGATACTGCTCCGCCTTAAGTGCTCCTTGCTCAATTGCCTGGTTGATGATAGCCCGGAGTTGGCGCAGGTAAATCCCAATCGTAGAGGGTGACTTGCCCTGCCGCTTCATGGCCGTCTCGTACCCTACCAGGAACTCTTTAGTGATGTCAGTTAGTTTGAGGTTCGACCAGTAGTTCAAAAGAGAGTTGAGCGTCGTACGATAGGATATCCGGGTTCCTTCCCGTCCTTCCTGCTCCAGCTTGGAAACATATTGGTCGAACCAATGCTTTAGGGTTAAATCTAATTTCCCGACAGCTTGTTTGAAGAAAGCAGCTTCGAAGGCGAAAAACGAAAAAGGTTCCAATTTCTCTATTATGCTCTCGGCCTTGGTGACCAGGATCTGCGTCTTGATCTTTTTTTCTTTGAGGCTTTCATCCTTCAAACGGGCCCCGTTTAGCTTCTCCCATTCCTCTTTCGTAAAGTCGAGCCCTGTGCTGTAACGCTTCTTTTCAGGCCGGCAGTAGACAACCAACTTCAGGGGAAAGGTTCCATCGAGCTTCTCCTTCCGGGTATCTAGAAGGAAGGAAACAGAAGGTTTATAGACTTGCATAGTTGCACCAAATTTGCACCACAAAGATATCGATAAAGAGAAACCAATTGATGATATATACAAAATTTGATCCTTATATAACACTATTTTTCAATCACTTATGAAATCATCGGAAAGAAAAAGCAATCAGGAAATGTTTTCAAAATTTGACTGTTAATCAGAGGGTCTCAGGTTCAAGTCCTGAAGGGGGAGCCTCACTAGACAAGCCCACATATTGTGGGCTTTTTTTATGTGTTCGTCGCCCGAAACCCGCGCCCCGCTTGCTTATCAGCGCGAAGAGGGGGTTCGACCCTATGGTTTGAAAAGTTTTTTTCGAATAGATCAATTTTTCGGGGAACATCAAACCAATGAGCTGTTGCTTCAGGAGCAGGTTGCTCTCCACGTAGAGCTTGTCCAGGTTGGTAAAAAACTTCCCGGCAAAGGCCAGCAGGTCGGCCAGGTCGCTGTTCTCCCGCGACAGGCTCCGCAGCTGGCTCTCCAGCTGGCTCACGATCGGCTCGTAGCGGTTTTTGATGGCTTTGTAGTCGGCCGGATCAATGGTGCCGTCCAGCAGGAGTTGCTGGGCCTGGTTGAGGCGCTCCTTATTTTTCTCGATCTCCCCTTTCAGCTTCGCCCGCTCCTTTTCGGCACTTTGCCCGTCGCTGCCGTACAGCGAAGTGGCGAAGTATTCGATGGCATTATGGGCCACTACATTCAGCTTGATGTTCTGCAGCATTTTGGCAAAGGCAGCATTGGCCTCTTCGGCATGGAATCGCTCGCCGCACTTGGGGGTGCAGTGGTAGTAATAGTACATACCGCCATTCCCTTTCGAGGTGCTGCCCGTCAATTTGCGGCCGCAACGCGCGCAAATCAGGTGCCCCCGCAGCGGAAACTCTTCACGCGGCCGATGCGACACGGGCCAGTTGCGTCGCTTCTTCGCCATGACGATTTGTACTTCGTCAAACAGTTCTTCGCTAATCAGGGGTTCATGGAGGCCCTTGACGACTATCTCCGGCTCGTCTTTGTAGGAGGGATCACCATCCGGCCGCAAAAGGTCGGGTTCTTGATCATCAGGTAAAAGTTCCCGCGCGAGATGCCGAGCCCTCTGCGCATGGCCTCCTTGCGCACCACCTCGCCGCTGGAGATGCCCTTGCAGATCTCTTCGAAGACCCATTGGACGATCGGTGCCTTTTCGGAGGGAACGATGACCGGCTGGTTGCGCTCGTTGCGGGTATTTCGATAGCCCACGGGTGCACCACCCATCCAGCGGCCTTCTTTCCGTGCCCGGCGCATGCCGGCCACGGTGTTCAACGCCCGCCGGTCGTTCTCCACCTCCGGCGCGGCCAGGTAAAAGGCGAGCATGATCTTGTTTTCGGGAATGTTCAGGTCGAGCGGCTGCTCGATGGCCTGGGGCTCGATGCCCAGCTTGTTGAGGGTATTGATCATGCCGTAGGCATCGCCGGCATTGCGGGAGAAGCGGTCCCATTTGAGAAACAGGAGCAGGTTGGCGAGCTTCTTTTCCTTTTTGAGGCGGCCCAGGAGCTTTTGGAATTGCGGCCGCTCGAAGGTCTTGGCCGAGTGGTCTTCGCGGTAGAAGTCCACGACTTCAATTTGCTGCAGGGCGCAATATTGCCGCAGGCGTTCTTCCTGGTGCTGTAGGCTGAAGCCGCGGTCAGCTTGCTCGTCGGTACTTACGCGGACGTAGAGAATGGCTTTCTTCTGTACCATGGGTAGCATTGTTTAAGTTCACAACCGGGACGCGGTGCCGGAAATCCTGCATGTAGAACTCGTAGTAGATTCGGGTCAGCTTGTACAGGAAGTCGCGCAGCTGCAGCAGTTCTTCATCGGTGTAGTCGTACTCCTTTGCTTTGAACAACTTGCGGCATTGCTCTACGCTGGGCAGGCTTTCATACAGGTCTTTGGATTTCGAGGCACCGGCTGCGGTTGTCATATTGTTTACAGATCTAAGTTACAAAAGGTTGATTATCAATTAGTATTGTATTTTGGGGAGGGTTAGTCTCGTCCCCTTCTGCACAACAACTAAATGAAAAGGCAAACCTAGAATAGTTGGAAAACTTGCTTTCCAGTTTTGGTCAGTTTTTGCAGATTAATGCCAGAAATTGTCAGTTTGGGAACGATTTTTCCGTGTTTTTCCCGATGTCAAGTGCGCCAGAGACGATTGCCACAAGTACTTGAAAGTTCGTACACTATGGACGTCAATACGGAGCTGCCATGTAGCAGGAATTTAGGATGAATTACGGAGCAATTGGGGAGGTATTGAAAATGGTTAGAGAGGGTTACGGGAGCATAGAATAATCAATACACAAAACAACGCCACCTTTAATCCGCTCGTATTTCTTAGCGTGCAACTTTTACACGATTCAAAAGCGCCATGTTATTTGATGTTCTGAAAATTAGCTACTTTGGCCTGCTACCAAGCCAAATCCTTTCACACGAAACAAACTGACTGCTTCCTTGGCGGTCCTGTCCTCGGCCACAACGAATACAGCAAGCCGGCATTGGCCCACCTCGCGCTCAAAGACAGCTTGGCGACAACCGCATCATCCAGACATTCAATGAGCGTTGGTGGGGCGACTGGCAAGGTACGCCCGATGAAAAGAAAGTAAAGTTGGTAAACATCGTGGCCGGCATGCGGGTCCACCCTAGCTTCCAGGAGAAGTATCAAAACAACCCCGACGTTCAGAATCGCGATCTTGCCTTGAAGGCCATTTTCGAAGATGTGATGCGGGGTGAACGGAAGAAGGAACTGGACCTTTATCGTCTATTGGCTAGTGATGATGCGTTCAAACAGGCGATGCTGGATACATTGAAGCGGATGCTGGCGGCATAACTTCGCAATACCACCTTCACTAATCTAACTGCTATGCTATCAACTGCACATCAAAACGCAATTTCAAATTTCCAAGCGAGCACTTCTTTATGCGATTTCTTTCAACTTCTTGCTGTAGAAACTTGGGAACGAATAAAGTTTTCCCGAACAAGGAAGGGCATGCGTATCTATGAAACTACGCTAACCCAAAACATCCTTTTCGAATTGATCCGTGCGAAAGAGCAAGTGAATTCATGGGGAAGGGTCCGCTGGAACATTCACATCTTCGAATCCAATAATGAAAAAACAAACGGTAATGACATTGAGCTTTTTGTTCAATTCGGTGGCGGTTATCTATACTTTCCGACTCAGGCTAAAATCATCTATAACAAAAGCCTGAATCGAGTGAAGTTGGGAGGGGGTAATTATCCACCTATGGATCATTTCGTACCTACGATGGCGACACAGCAAATTAACTCTCTGCTTTCATATGCATCTGCACGACGAGGTATACCTATCTATCTTCTCTACAACTTTGTCAATGATACTTTCCCAGTTGCAACCAGGTGCGGGATACGGTACGGGATTGAGCAGTTTGGTTGTTCTATTGTTGACGCCCAACATTTGTTCAGCAAATATGTTTCTGGTGGGTCTTGGACAATCCCAACTTTCCATAACCTTCAACCCCGAAAGGCTTTCCCTTGGTTTGTCTTGGTCTGCTGCTTCAACCAATACAGGGATATAAATTTATTGATGGCAGAGTTCTTCCCTGATAGTCACAGTTCATTAAAAGAAAGCCTAAAGATCTACTCGGAAACTGATGTTTTCCAGGATAGGGGGTGGAGAGATATTGATTTCTATAATAAAGATGTAACCACTGAATTCAGCAGAGGTTTTGAAGATAACAACTTCACTTTCAACCCCAGATTTAGAATCGTTCTTGGTAGTGATACTCCCGTGTTCAGAAAGTAATTTATGTGCTCTGCTGGAGAATAGCGGGAAAGTTATAAGGCTGAAGCTCGCTCCTGCCGCTTCTCCATCCGAACTCTTGCATTCTCTATCTCTTTTAAGGTCTTGCCCTTTTCATTCTTCCAGTTTAGTGGGCCGCTCGTATTATACCCTAAAATTACGGCACCCGCCGCCGATGAGGAATTGAATAGACTGTTGTTTTGGAAGACATATTTATCGCTTTCCATTGCCAACGTGCCGTTTTGAATGAGACGATCACGTAGTTCACGATAACCGGAGCCGAGGCTATTTGTTGTGGTGGGTGCCGCTTCCGACCCTTTTAGTACAACGATGCCTTCATCGGTCTGCACGGCCTTGGCTTTGACCATACCTGTCGTCAGAAATAGCTCTAAGCTAAAGGTGATCTCAGCGGCGGCACTAGCTCCCGAATAGTCCCCCGCAGGCAAAACAATTCGCTGAGGTACAGCCGTCACCTCCTCCAATAACTTATGCCCCATTACCCCGATCAGCAACTTGATATATGTCAGAAACTCCTCCATCGCATCCCGGTCAGCTAACGGTAGGGAAGATTGCTGAGGCAGGTTTTGATTCTCGACCTTGTAGCGTTTTGTAGAAAAGGCCAGCTGAATGAGACGACTCTCTAAATATTTCACATGGCTCTTAGTGAGATTTTCGTCCTTGCTTACAAAAAAGATAACCTCATTCCAAAAATCCTTGCCTGAAATGTGGCTTTGCAAGCGGTTGAACACATTTTCAGCCTCGCCGATATAAGCTTTTGCTTCACCAGTCTGCTCATCTTCACCAAAGAGAAAATAAACACCAGGGCGATTTGCTTCCGCCAGCTCGCTCAGCTCACTCACACGCAACCTGGGACAGGAAATGGATTGAATGGTCTGATTGACCACTTCACCGAACTTGATACCGGTAACGGTACCATCTTTCAAGTAAATGCGAATGCTTTTGCCGAAGGCGTTCATAAGCAATTTTATAACGACCGAAGGTGATTTAGTAGGTTGGAAGTTAGACTAAACTTCTTTTGGAATATCCATGCACCTTTAATTCTTACTAAGTATAAAACTATTATGAGCTGCTTAAGCCCGGAATATATTCTCATTATGCCATCGAATAAACTGCTCTTCTGGAAGATTATTCGGATTCACTGGTAAATGCTGCAGTAATGAGCCGTGGTATTTATAATACTCCTTGCCATTTTGAAACTCCTCCCGAATCCGTCCGCTTATCTCGATCTTCAAATTTGTGGTAATGGTCAAATACCCAGAATCGAAAAGCTTGTGCATATCTGATCTTAGAAGCAGTCCATTAGTCAAAGCATGCGGACCTGATTCTGAATAAGGCTTAATATGTGCCGCTTCCAGCACTGGAAGCGTTTTTTCGCCGGTTATGCCGCAGCGTCGCTGGTAAGCATCTGTTACCAATACCCGGAAAGCTCCTTGCCCCAGCCTGACTTTACGAAGCAATGGATTTCCATACAGGGCCCTGTCTTCTTCAGCAATTAGAATGTCTTTTCGTCTCTCGTCAGCCCTGTTTAACGTATACCGGTAAATTAGCTCTTCCAACCTCTCCCAGAGAAATCTCCCATCCAGGCTCGACGAATCGTATCCTTTACCTTGCACGATGCTTTTTCCCCAATCAGGCGGCGCAGGAAGCCAATCTTTTTCGTGAAAGAATATTGGATCAGTCAATACAATACACCCAATTACTGGATTAGTAGATTGTCTGTCCTGGCGATAGTTCTGAATCAAGCTTTGAAGTTCAGCATAAGTCGCTGTACCATTTCTTTCTTTGAAAGTGTCCCACGCAATACTCAGTGGCAAGGTCGTATGACTCGAGAAGAAACCGACTCCGCCAATATGATTGCGTGGCCTCTTTAATTTAAAGAAGAAAGGGGCACCCTGCTGAAGCGCTTTAAAGACTGAATTACCTGAAGGCTGCCAAAAATTGATGTCTTCTGGGTTTCGTCGGCTCAGGAAATCAAACCAACTATTATCGGTTACGCCGAGATAATATTTCATGCTATAGCCTCATTCAAAAACTGCCAATTGAGAAAATCAAAATGTCTCAGCTCGCACGACTTCCCATCCAGCTGTTCTAGTTCCTGAAGGCGCTTCAATCTTCAACTTGAAGCTCTTTGAATATCCATATTGGCAAACAAGGTCCAAGTCATAGTCTTTGGCATCGATGTATTCTTCACTCTTATTATAAAAAGTAACACGTAAAATCAAGTTCCGATAATTGGTATGTGTTGCCACATTTTCCACTTTACCCTCAATAACGAATTGGTCAATAAGATTGAAACGAGTCTTGCCACTTGTTTTTAAGTATTGACCAGGAGATACTTTCTCATCATCTGTAAAAAGGCTCGCTCCGGCTGTATAATGATTCTGCTGATAAAGGACGAAAGCTGCTGCGCCACCCAGAAGCAGAATTAGGATCAATAAGACGGGCCATCTCGACCTTCTTGCTTTTTGTTCTTTTGGTAAGCGTGTCTGCGCATTTGGGGCGGGAGCTGATTCAGAGGCGGTCTCGTGCCGACGACTGTTCGGATTAAAGGGAGGGGGTGCAACCACCAGAATAGAAGCAAGCTCGGACACGTCTTTTGCTTTTGTCCATCCAGACATGCCGGCAACCCAAATGTTTGTATCACCGGTAATCTTCCGATCGCGCAATTGCTCAAAGCTGAAGGGGCCTGTTTGATTTACCCCGTCATGGATAAAGTATTCCGTCATAGCAGTTGTTTAGGAAAACAAAGTATTTAAATTCTATCGGAATAGAGAAGAAACTTGCATCCATTCTTCATTAGGTCTATCGATTGTGAAATACCGCTAGCATACCCTATATGGGTTATTTATTATATTTAACCCAAACCAATAACTGCTTGTCACCCCTACTCACCTTCTTCGATCTCGAAGCTGACGCAAAGTCGCAGAAGATAATGGACATAGGGGCCATGCGATCGGACGGGAGCGGCTTTCACCGCAACGACCTGAAAACGTTCCTCAGCTTTCAGGAAGGCAGCGATTTCCTGGTGGGCCACAACATATTCCGCCATGATTTGAACCTGATCGCGAAAACGCTAGGGCTTTCGCAATGGCGTCGCTCTATCGCCATCGATACACTGCTCCTTTCCCCACTCCTATTTCCAGCCCACCCCTACCACAGACTCCTGAAAGACAAGCACTTCCTGCCCGAAGAGCTGAATGATCCGCTTGAGGATGCTCGGAAATCGATGGATCTCTTTTACGAAGAAGTAGCCGCTTTCAAAAGCCTCGACGAACGCCTGCAACGCATTTTCACCGGCCTGCTAGCTCACCAGGAAGAATTTTCCCCTTTTTTCCGCTACCTAGAATTGTCGCCGCTGCCGGAGGCGTACCTAGTAGATATGATCCGCCTCCTGTTTGATGGTCAGATCTGCGCACATGTCGCACTAACAGAATTAATCCGGTCGGAGCCTGTGGCGCTGGCCTATGCTTTGGCGCTTATCCGGAGCGGCGACAAATATTCGATTACTCCGCCATGGGTGGTCCATACATCTCCTAAAGTCGAACCCGTTATCCGCCAACTGCGAAATGAGCCCTGCACCGGCTGCCCTTACTGCAACCAATGGCTTGCGGCCTTGCCGGCACTACAGCGCTTTTTCAAGCTGGATTCCTACCGAACCTTTGATGGGGTTGCCATGCAGGAAGAGGCGGTTACCGCCGCTATCCGGCACGAATCCCTCCTTGCTGTATTCCCCACAGGTGGTGGTAAGTCGATTACATTTCAGGTGCCTGCTCTGTTGAGCGGAGAGGCCGCACGTGCCCTCACCGTGATCATATCACCCCTACAATCCTTAATGAAGGACCAGGTCGACAACCTAGCCAGGAAAGGGATCACCGACGCTGTAACGATAAACGGACTGTTGGATCCAATTGAGCGACAAAAAGCGATCGAGCGGGTACAGGGTACTTCACCTGACATTTCGGTGGCCCATTTGCTTTACATCTCCCCGGAATCATTACGTTCAGTCACAATTGAGCGCCTTTTGATGGGCCGAAAGATCGCCCGTTTTGTCATTGACGAGGCCCACTGCTTCTCCACCTGGGGCCAGGACTTTCGCGTCGACTACCTATATATCGGAGAGTTTCTACGGAATCTACAGGAAAAGAAAGGCCTGCAGGAACCGATTCCGGTATCCTGCTTTACCGCTACCGCCAAACCACAGGTAATTGAGGACATTCAAGCCTACTTCCAAAATAAATTAGGCATCCGGATGCGCCTGTTTCAGGCAAGTGTGGCACGGAAGAACCTGCAGTACCGGGTCGTTGCCCGGGAAGGAGAGGAAAACAAATATGCAGAGCTGCGCCGCCTGATTGGCGAGAATAGCTGCCCCACCATCGTGTATGTATCCCGTACGAAGCGGGCCGCCGAATTGGCAGAGCGACTTACCACTGACGGTTACAGCGCCCGGGCCTACCATGGCAAAATGGAGCGTGATGAACGGGTAGCAAGCCAGGATGCTTTCCTTGGAGGCGAAGTGGACGTAATGGTGGCTACCTCGGCGTTTGGGATGGGGGTGGATAAGGACAATGTAGGCCGGGTTATTCATTACAACCTGTCGGATTCACTTGAAAACTATGTACAGGAGGCGGGACGGGCTGGACGCAGTGAAAAAATACAGGCGGAGTGCCATGTTCTGTTTGATGAGGAAGACCTCGACAAGCATTTTGCGTTGCTGAACATGACCAAACTGGATGTCAAGGAAATCAACCAGATCTGGCGCGCCGTAAAACAGTTGACCAGCATCCGGAATCCGAAAATCTGCCTTTCGGCTCTTGAAATCGCCCGGAAGGCTGGATGGGATGAAGGAATTCACGATTTGGAAACCCGCGTGAAAACAGCCATAGCCGCTCTTGAAGAAGCCAAGCTTGTAGAACGGGGAAAGAATGCACCACAGGTATTTGCAAATAGTATTCTAACGAAAAACATGGAGGGGGCCCGTCAGCGTATTGAAACGTCTGACAAGATCCAAGAAGTAGACAAGGAGCCTGCTGTGCGGATCATGAAAAAGCTGTTTTCCAGCAAAAGCAAGAGCTTAGCCTCGGATGAAGCCGCCGAATCGCGGATTGATTATATCTCTGATCACCTGGCTATCCGCAAAGAGGAGATAATTCGCATCATCAACCTCTTGCGTGAAGAAAAAATTCTAGCCGATGCCCGCGACCTGACTGCGTTTGTTCGTCGCCAGGATGGATCGAAGAACGCACAAGCAGTGCTTAAAAGCTTCCGGCAGCTGGAAACCTGCCTAGTGAGCTTAATCGAAGACGGAGAACATACCTACAGTATCAAAGACTGGATGGAAGTGGCGACGGAGGCCGGATGCGCGGATGTAGCCCCGGCACAGGTCCGCACCTTGCTTAACTTTTGGGCCGTACGAAATTTTATCCGCAAACGCAGTTCGGAAGGGACAAGCCACTACGTAACGATTTTGATGGAACATGATCAGGAGCAGTGGCGACGAAAAATGGAGCGGCGTCATGAAATGGCCGGTACCATCTTGAACATCCTTTTTGAAAAAGCTGCAGAACTGCGGGCAGCTGAGGGGGATGGAAGTGCAGACGTGCTGGTTGAATTCTCAGTGTTAGAACTCAAAGAGGCCCTTTTGCGAGAAGCAGGGCTCTTTGGCACTGAGCCTACCATCGAGGACATAGAAGACACCCTCTTCTATCTCACCAGAATCGAAGCCCTCAAAATAGAAGGCGGCTTCCTGGTAAGTTATCAGCGTATACGCCTGGAAAGGATTGAGCCAAATAACGCTGTCAAATACGGCCTTGCTCAATACGCCAAGCTCGCCGAGCATTATAAGAATAAAGCGCACCAGATCCATATAGTGGGCGAGTATGCACGGAGAATGCTGGAGAATTATGAAGAGGCGCTGACCTTTACGAATGACTATTTCAGGCTGCCTTATGATGCGTTTCTACGCAAATACTTCCGCGGACGAGCGGAAGATCTCAAACGAACCATGACCCCGGCCCGCTTTGAAACGCTCTTTGGCCAACTTTCGCCTGCGCAGCTGGCCATCATCAAAGAGCGCGATCAGCAACAAATTGTGGTGGTGGCAGGGCCTGGAAGCGGCAAGACGCGTGTTTTGGTGCATAAGCTCGCCTCCATCTTGCTTACCGAAGATGTTCGCTACGAACAGATGCTGATGCTCACCTTTTCGCGTGCAGCTGCTTCCGAATTCAAAAAACGCCTGGTCGCCCTCATTGGAAAAGACGCACATCACGTGGAGATCAAAACCTTCCACTCCTACTGTTTCGATCTTTTAGGTCGCAATGGCAACCTGGCTGAATCCGAAGGTGTTATCCGGGCGGCCACCGAACGTATCCTGGCGGGAGAAGTAGAACAAAGCCGCATCACCAAAGCAATTCTGGTGGTAGACGAAGCGCAGGATATGAATGCGGAGGAATACGAGCTGCTGCAAGCCATTATCGCCCAGAATGAAGACATCCGCGTTCTTTTAGTTGGTGATGATGATCAGAGTATCTATGGATTTCGGAAGGCAGGGTCTGAGTTCATGCAGCGGTTTCTGAGCAATGGAGCCTTCAAGTTTGATCTGGTGGAGAACTACCGCAGTTGCGCTGAAATCGTCTCTGTAGCCAATCAATGGGCCGCACAGCTCCAGCACCGATTAAAAGAGCTTCCAATCGTGGCCGTGAGGAAAGAGCCGGGACAGATACGCATCACGAAGCATAGTTCCGGATCGCTGGTGGTTCCGCTAACGAAAGAGTTGAAAGCGGGGAAAGACGGAACAACCTGCGTACTTACATTCGAGAACAAGGAAGCCGAAATCATAGCCGGCTATCTCGCCGCACAAGGAATCCCGACAAGACTCATTCAAAGTGCCGACAAAATTGCGTTGAACGACCTGCGCGAGCTGCGTCATTTCTCAGACACTGTTTTGAACAGTAACGACAACTATACCATACTACCGGACGATTGGCTGGCAGCTAAAGCTGACCTAAGAGCAAAATTTGCTCGCAGCATACAGCTCGAACGAATGTTGGCCGTCATTGACGAATTTGAGCTGCTTCATCCCGACAGAAGGTACAAAAGCGACTGGCAGCTGTTTCTCAAAGAATCAAAGTGGGAAGATTTTGTTCAGATTGAGCAAAACATCGTTTACGTCTCTACCATTCATAAAGCAAAGGGACGGGAATTTGACAAAGTGCTAATAGCGCTTCAAAAATTTACACCGGACGAAGAAGAGAAAAAGCGACTTCTGTATGTGGCTATGACGCGGGCGAAGAACGAGCTTTCGGTACATTATCGGGCCGATTATCTCCAATCATTCGCCGGCGAAGGAGTCGCCTATCTGCAAGACCAAGCATCTTACCCAGGCCCCGAGGTCGTATCGTATCTACTCAATTACCACGATGTATTCCTCAGCTTCTTCTCAAGGAGGCAGGATGCCATCCACGCCTTGCATTGCGGCGACGAGCTTTCGATCTACGGCAATGAACTGCATAACTCCCGCGGCATTACGGTGCTACGATTTTCAGCGTCTTTTACTACAAAAATTGACGAATGGCAAAGTCGGGGCTATCGACTCGATAGCGCGCGGGTTTTGTTTATGGCCTATTGGAAGGGGCAGGAAGCAACTGAAGAGACATTGATCTTCTTCCCTGAGGTGCGCTTTGAAAAATCACTCTAAGTACATACGTTGTAGCTGCTCGAACCATCTATTCAGATTGCTCCCTATGAACTAGCTATTTGGTTCGAAACCAATCTTAGTGACAAATCTTGATCTGAAGTTTGGGAGTTACCTTCAAATCTCGGAATCATGAACACCTTTCGGATTAACATGCCACAGATTGCTGCCAGCATTGACCGCCAGGCACTTTCCTACTACCTGCATGCCTTCACCCACCTTAAAGTTGCCATAGTAGCTGGCCAGCCTGCGCCACACAAACCCATCTTGCTAATAGCAATCCTGGAAGGGATTGAAAAAGGCGAAATCACCGATAACAAAATCTACATCACTCCCGAACTGGTAGCCCGTTTCAAAGACCTCTGGCACCAATTGGTGCACTACCCGAAATTCACCGCCAACTTTGCCCTACCCTTTTTCCATCTCCAGGGCCCGAACAGAAAGAAAGCTTTCTGGCACCTCAAAACAAAACCGGGTAGGGAGATCTTACTCACATCCTCTGCTTCGATTAAAAGCTTCGCGCATTTAAAGGAAGTGGTGGATCATGCTTGTTTTAACGATGACCTTTTTGAACTGTTGCTTCAAAGGGAAAGTCGACAAAAGCTGAAAGGTGCGCTCTTTCAAAGATGGTTTCCGAACATACATAGCGTCCGAACTGCCAATGGACTCTATGAGGTAATCACAGCGCAGGTCTTGGATAATACCCTTTCGCCATTACCGTCCCTATTGGAAGTAAACGACGAAGAGATCACCTATATCCGGGGCAGTATTTTTAAAAAGGAAGTTCCGCGTGTCTATAATTACGCTTGTGGCATCAGCGGTATGCGCGTCATCGCCGACCGGCAGCTGCAGATGATTGATGCTTGCCACATCATTCCGTTTGCTGAGAGCGGCGACGATCATATTTCCAACGGCATTGCACTTTGCCCCAATCTCCATCGCGCCTTTGACAGAGGATTGATCTCGATAGATGCTAATTTTAAAGTTATAGCAACTTCTTTTACAGAAGCACAGGCCGACTACCTGATCCGACCATTTGTAGGAAGGCGGCTTTTACTCCCAAGCGATCAGAAGTATTGGCCGGCCCAGAGCAAGCTTGAGCTACACCGACAGAAATTCGGGTTCGTTTAATCACAGAATTAGGACCCGACCATGCCGGTGTTCCAGTGGCATCAAAAGAAACGATCGACACTCAGACCTGCAGCTTGTGTCGATGCAAGCACAAGTAGTCAAGATTTCCCTTGGAAAAGGCTTTTACTCGCTCACTCCCTGTAATCCCGAGCTCTTCATAGTTTGTTCGGAGTAACGGTTCTGAAAGAATGATTTTCCCCGAGTCTTCAAAACTTATTAGGTGTCGGTCGAATAGTGCGTCATAATTCGGCGATAGCAAGATGCCATTGTTTACGTCGAGGCGTTGGTCATTGGAAGCTTCGTTCCAAGGAACGATATGTGATGCTATCAAAATGTCCTTTTTATTATAGCCCGTCACGGCACATCGAAACTCCCACCGATATAATATGCTTTTCCGGTACGCACCTTGTCCCACCCTTGAGGTCACCAGGCCCTTACGCTCGGTTTCATTGGGCTTATTCCAGTCTAAGGCCGCATCGTACTCGGCTGCATAGCTGGCTGCGGAAAGATCTTTAGGGTACTCAAGCTGCTTACCAACCCGCTGAAAAAAGAATTTGATCGCGGTCCTGTCCGTCCCATCCCGATCAGGAGCAATGAAAAAGTCAAACTCGCGCAATTCGACCTCAGTTTCAAACATAACATGGCTGCGGAGAGGGGCTTCGGTAAACAGGAAAATGCGTTTCCCGCCTTTCATATGGTCACGCAGCGCCAGGTTCCCTTTTATAAACTGCATATCGGACTGCTGCCCTTCGCCGGTATAGGAGAATACATCCCGGTTCTCCCATTGGTCTTTATAGCCGTGTTGATGCCCGGACTTTCCCGAAAAAATAAAGATATAAGGAAAGCGAGCTGAAGCGGCTATGCCACCCTGCCGATTGCCGCCATACTGATCGTGAATCAGTGAGCGTTTGTAGATTTTATGAACTTCGAATGGTTGGTCCACAATATGCCGATGGTTCGGCACCTGGAAAATAGTTAGGAAAGTTGAAAGATGTTTTTAGATTTCAGAGGAACTACTGCTTCTTGCATAAATCTGTTTGGTCATATAGCTTTCAGTTTGTTCCTTAGTTCTTCGATTATTTTATCTTTTGCCGCCATATCCATATTCAATTTGGCAATATCTTTTTCTAGCCTATCAATAGACCGGTCTTTTTTTATGTTACCCGATGCGGCTTTCAGTTTTTCAATGGCGCCTATCGTGTCCCTAAGTTCTTTCTCAAACTCAGGCTTTTCAAGGTCGTAATGACTAAAGGGGTTCATCACAACACCCCGATGAACTTTTACTTCTTTTATCAGTTCCGGGTCCAAATCAGTTTGAGATTCAATGGCAGCCCAGAAATCATCACTTGTGACTTCTTTTTGGTTCTTTTTGTACGATACCGGTATCCGCTGCTTGTCACAAATAGTTTTAACCAGCCGTTCAAACTCTGTTCTAATGTAAACGGCTGATGCCTTAAAGTCTTTATCGGCAAGATATTTCTTTGCTTTTTCTAAATAACCGTTGTCGTGCTTGATAATAGGAATCTCGAAATCATCTTCTTTTAAAAACTTCGAGTATACCTCAACAAATTTCCACTGCTCTGCACCAAAATAGCTTTTCACTAATTCGTACCAAACCTTGTCATAGGTAGTCATGATGATTTGGAACCGATCATCAGGTTTGACATCTACGAAATGTTTTCTCAGGATTTCCAGCAAGGGCAGCCGGTTACTCATATCAAGACCAATGAGCAAATCATCCAGTACTAAAATCTTCAAGGCTCCCTTAGTAGGATTTACTTTAATCGAAGCCAAATATAAACTGATAGCCAAGGCGGTTAATCGTGCTTCGTTGAGGAAGTTCTGGTGTTTAGGGATATGCTTTGTGAAAAAATCAATCTTGAGTTGGATAACGGCGCCATTTAAATGTCTTCTGCCCACATATCCCACTTTATCAAAATCCAACTTGACATTCAGGCCTATCCCAAAAGTGTTAAGAAATGTGTTTGTGTCGCTCTCGATAGACTGCAAAATTTCCTTCAAGCCCGGACTAAATTTGTCTTTTAGGTAGTTTTTCGTTGAATCCTTTTGGCGGGCTGTTTGCATTTTGTTGAAGGTATCGCCAACAATTACTTCCCACTCTCTCCCTATCTCTCTGGTTGAGAATCTGTTTACGGAATGATACAGTATTCCTTGGTCAACTAACTTATATTCTTTGTTACTATTATATGCGAAGTTTCCTAGGAGGAGACTGAATAAATCCACGCTTTCGGCGTGTCCAAGATGAGTTCTTAGTAAGCTGCGGTAATCAAAAAAGCCTTTTATTTTATTAGCATCCGAAATGAGGATTTTATCGTCGCTAACTATTTCTTTTTGTAAAGCGTTCAGCTCAAACAGGATGCTTTTAGAAGAGCTTGGATTTTCTTTTAACGTTAATTCAATCTTGACGGAGTTCTTTTTGGATGCAGGAACAAAGATATTTTCTTCTAATTCTGGCAGTTTTTTTACCGACGCGGAAAAAAAATCTTTCATGGCGGTGAAAAGGGAACTTTTTCCACTGCCGTTTTCACCGTAAAGCATTAGGTTTTTACCGTCTTTATCTAGACAGATATGGTGCTCACCATAGAAAGCCCGGTAGTTGGTTAATTTGATGTCAGTTATTCTCATGTTTACCTTCTATGATTGCAATCTCAGGTATGGAGCTCATGTAAAACAAATTCGTCCGCACTTGGTGGTCACGGTCGTTGAGGCGATTGAACACCATTTTGCAGATTTTCATTTTCTGTTCATCGCTCATTCTATCGGCAAACTCCGGCAACTCGCCTAAATGTTCAATGATTTCTCGATTGCTTCTCTTAATTAATTCTGGAAAATACAATTCGTAAACCATGCCGTCAATAATTTGCTCAAAATATGCAGGCATAAGCGGATTTGACGTAATTAGTAAGTCTCCTCTTTTTAGAAACACTATGTAGTCGACAATTGTGCTAAATAGCTTTTGCTTAGGTGAGTTCTTTATTCGGAGTCTTCCGACCGGACCAGGGTAATATTCATATCGGTAGTCCATCAATTTACCGTACGACTTAAAGTAAAATGACAATACTTTCGAATTTAATAATGCTAACAAAAACTTGGTCCCAAACCTTTTCTTTCCAATGGAATTTAAAGACACTACTGTTGTATCTGCACTTGAATAAAAGCCTTTAGAATCATAGCAAAATATATTTTCAGATGCCTTGAACCTGCAAATCAATTTTTCTGATTCAAAAAGTTCTTGTTCACGAGGCCATTGTAAATCGAACCATCGGATTTTGCCATTTTTTGCTTCACGTCTATTGGATAGCTTCAGTTTAAACGGCAAAAGCCTTTGTTCAAGTTGTGGGTAGTCCTCAATAGAATCAATTAGTTTAGTGTAAACCAATTCCCTTTTTTCAACAAGCCGAATTGAATATTTATGTATATCACCAACTTTTAACCAAGGCTTGACTATTTCTTTTGGTAGGTTTTTAAATTCGTTTTCAGTCGTAATAAATGCTTTATCAAGACCGGTAACAATACCTTGTTTGCAATTTGCAATTTCATTCAGAGCAATGGTTTCGTTCTCGATTAATTTGAGAATGTCAGTTGATGCTTCATCTGTCAGATTCCATGAGTCTTTACTTGTAATGTTCTCTGCCGAAATAGTATTCGAAACATATTCATTCAAGTCTATGTAATCTATTTTTTTTCCTGGATGAAATCGATAATGAAAATGACTAAGACAGTTTGGTGTTTTCAAAAAACTTGTAATGCAAGTCTTAATGCCAATCCCATCGAATACAGTAACATTTTTGAAGTCAATAATTTCCTTAAGCATTGTTTTAGCTGATAGAAATCTCCTCAGCTTTTTGGCATACTCCGCTTCTATCCAATATCTGGAGGTAATTAATGTTGTTATTCCATGATATTTAGTGAGCTCACATGATTTATTAAAGAAATAGTAATAAATATCTGCTTTGCCATCAAATACTTCTGGGTATAGCTGCCTATATATCTCTTTATCGTCTGTAGAATACATTTTGAAATTTAAGTAGGGCGGATTCCCAATAACAATATCGAATCCCCGCTGCTTTTCTTCAGTAATCAGATAGGGATTAAGCACCTCTGGAAAATCCAACTTCCAATCAAAATGTTCAAATGGTTCTTCTTTATGTTGCTTCAACTTTTGTAATTGGTTGATATGCCTATCGAAATCTTTCTTTTTCTCCTTTAATTCTGCATTGTATCGCAAATCGCTTGCAGTAGGTACAAAGCCGCCACGTACCGCATTGTTCGTTAAAAAACGCTCCTTATTAAACGAAAGTTGATTAATCAGCAAATCCAGTTTTAGGTTCCGTATTTCGGCTTGTAGTTTCTTCTTTTTTTCCTTTTTATCCGTCCTGAAAAACGTTTCCTGCTTTTCAGCAATTTCCTTTAACAGCCTTTGAATGTTCTGCACATACTCATTCGCCTTCCCAACGCTGCTCTTCCGCTCCCAATCAATTTCAATTATCTCCCCCTCAAACTTGCTCATTAAGCTGTCTCCTACCACAATCTTGTAATCGAGGTTAGGTAGGGGACGTGGTGTTTCTTCATCCACCACAAGGCTTAACCAAAAGCGCAGACGGGCAATATCCACAGCTCCCTTTTCAATGTCCACGCCGTAAATGCTGTTTTGAATAATGGCTTCTTTTACATCGGCTGGTTTCCAAGGTTGCTTAAGCTCAAAGGCAATCACTTCTTTTAATGCGTGTATCTCCTGCAATAGACCCATTGGGAAAGCACCAGAGCCGATCGCAGGGTCGCAAATCTTTACAATGTCCAGCAGGTAGTCAATTGTTTTCACTTGTGCTTTGGTTAGGCCGCTGATGTCTTTTTGTTTTACCATGTAGGCCACGTCGTCCCGGTTCAAAGCCTTATCACCGAGGCTTTCCACCAGCTTAAGTTGCCCCGCCTTGGTGTCGTCGCCATAAAGCTCTACCTGTGCATTGCCAAGCTCACGGTATACAATATATTCTTTGCTCAGATGAGTAGTCAGGTACTCTATCAAGCTTTCCTGGCACATGTAGTGCACGATCTCCTTGGGCGTATAAAAGGCGCCTTTGTCTTTGTTGTCTTCCAGTAGGTTTTCAAAAATATGGCCCAGCATTTCGGGATCGACAGCTACGGTTTGGTCGTCAGGGCTGTCTTCATGCACGGTAAAGTTGAACGAATCCAAAAAGTCAAAAAAGCCTCTGGCATGATTGCCATTCTTTTCAGTGAGGATAACATCTTCAAAATCGGCATGGTGAAACAATTTTGCTGGAAAAGTCAGGATGCGTTCATCGTAGTCTTCTTTGTCAAACAGGCCACCGTTCAAGAAGGGCACTTTTCGCTTTTCGCCATCAGGCATGGTAAAGGTATCATCGGTTCGCTCCTTGTTTAGCGTGTCGAAAAAAAGCTTCGTCAGCCAATTATTATAAAAAGTTTCATCGCCACCCGATTGCTTAAATAGCCGTTTGATAAAGTCGCGCAGCCCATCCTTATACGTTGTATCGGTGGCACCCAACCAGCCTTTCTTCTGCACGAAGTAAAGAAACACTATTCGGCCGAGAAGCTTTTTTACAAAATCCCGTATAGGCTTATAGGCTTTGTCCTTTTCCTCGGCAGTTGCTCCAAGCGAAAGGGATATGTTGAAAACCGATCGCCGGAAGTCGGACGCCTGCAGATAAGTGCAGAACTTCTCGTAATGCAGTGTGTATTCGTCAAAAAAAGCATCACTAAGCGTTTCTACAGAGAAAGCCTTTACCAAGCTCTGAAAGGTGATGCGCTTTTCGATACTGAGGGCTTCTAATCGTTCTGCTGCTGTTTTGCCCGATTCCGACGGGCCTAATAGGTAAGTGTATCGCTTGGCGTGGGTAGTTTTTTCTTTGATGCCTTCTTCGGTTAGCTCACTGTCTTTTGCGATGAGTGTAAGGCGCCACACCTGCCTTCCAATTGCCCTACCTTTCGCGTCGGAACATGGAATAAAATTGACCAGAGCAATTTGTCCTGCTGTTAGCAGCTTTCGCACATAATGCTGAATGGCCACCCTGTTGTGCTCGATACGAACGGACGGTTGCAGGTAAATTTCATAGCAAGTGATTTCTGTTCCGTCTTCCAAGTTGATAGCGCCGTAAATGGAAACCGATCGGATAATTGCGCTTTCCGACTTGTTTGGTTGCACGGACGCCGCAATGGGGATGCTGCTTAGGGTAAAAAGCGAACCGAAAACGGGACTTAATACGTCCTTACCGAAAAGGATAGTATCGTAAGGCTTTTGTAGTACAGTTTGTAATTGGGTCCTGGTAGCCATTCTTTCAATTCTTAGTGGTTTCTGTTGCCGATCATGTTACTTTACACTTAGTTTATGTGCTTTTGCTATAAACTTTTGGAACTCGAAACTCTCAAGTCAAAGGTCTAACTGAAGCTTTGGGTTAAAACAATCTTGGGGTTCACGATGCCTTGCCCGTTTTTTCTTTCCAGTCCAGCCTCTGCATTGGCTGAAAGGTCGTAACTATCTAACAAATCAATAAACAGCTGCTCCACAAATTTTGATGGATCTTTAAGCATCTTGGAATTTGTAATAAAAAAATCATTAATGGATTTTGGTAAACCCTTTGAGCCATACGTTCCTTTTTTGATCAGCTCCAAAGCCCGTTGAAGCGCCATTCTTTTTTGTTCTGTAGAGACCACTTTCACAATAGCGTTAATATTGGTAATGGCTTTGTTTTCGGCAGGGCTTAGATTTCTACGAGAAATAGTTTGCACACTTTCTTGGTTTTTCTCCGACTTAAAGTAATCAAGGCCCTTCAGGGTTTGTTCGAAGTGCTGTGCATGCAAGGAAATGGCTTTTTCGTTTTCTGCTGCCTTGTACACCTTTACGGCCTGTAAAAAATTAAGCTCAATGATATTGTAGTCTGCAGTAATTAAACAAAAGATGCCGGGATGATTTTCACTTTTCAAGTACGTAAGCGATGTATGTTGAAGCGGGTAATTGATTTCACCAGTTTCGGCTTTTATGAGGGTTAGTTGGCCGCCTTCGGCGGCTTTTCTACCACATCGCGCTTTATTGGGTATCTGGGAGATTTCGACAAAGCGCTTCGGAAATTTCTTTTTAAAATCTCTCAGTTCATTCAGGTAGTTTAAAATTTCACTTTCTTCCTTTTGAATCTTATTGCCGAATAAAGCACCATCCCCTTTTTCTTCTAATAAGGAGAAAATCTTGTTGTCTTCTCCAAACGCTGTGTGAAATGATTGTAGCTTCCGCAAGGCGCTGTTCACCAACTTTATCTGTTCATCGCCATGCGCCGACGGATAAAAGTTATAGACAAAGATTTGTTCGGCTCTAGAGCCAATCCGGTTCACACGGCCGATGCGTTGCATTAAACGGGTGGCATTCCAAGGAACATCATAATTTACAATCAGGTTGCTGCGGTGCAGATTGATGCCTTCGGCCAATACTTCGGTGGTGATGATAATGTCGTAGTCGAACTTCCACTTTTCTTCTTCCAGATTGGCATCGAAGTTTTCCCGAAGAGTGTTTTCAATGGTTTTCCGGTTTTCGGCGCTAACAGTCAGCACCCGATGATTGAAATTCTTGCTGATTTTTGCTGAAAGCTGCTCGGCTGTTTCCTTTGACTCGGAGAAAATGACCAACTGTCCGCTCGGGTTGTGCTGCTTGCTTTTGAAAAATTCTTTTTTCAGCTGTTCGGTGAACGCTTCTAGTTTTGGGTCTCGTTTTACCTTGCCCCAACGTAAAGCTAAGTAGTCTATTTTTTCCCTATCGGACTTTAATAGGTCAATAAACTTTTTATCAAATGCCCGACTCTTGAATTCTTTGTTGTTGCCACCCTTGCTATTAATCTTGGCTTCGATTTGGTCGTAGCTCCAGCCTTCTTCCAAGAGCTTGTTGATGTCAAGATCCGGAGCAACAAACACGCGGTCTTCCTCGAACATGGCTATCATATTGTCAATGGCGCGTTGAAAGCGCTGGATAGATTGCGAAAAGGCGAAAAAGCTGCTTTCTAGACGCTTTACCAACAATGTTTTCATGATTGCACTCAGGCGGCCGGATATGGATGTTACATTACCGTATATTTTTTTATCTTCTTCGTCGGTCAGAAACTCGATCGCACGGTAACGGTAGTATCCCAAACCATCGGTTTCGTTTCCATACTCGTCCAAACCAGTTATCAGTGACACGGTTTCGTAAAACAGCGTTGCCAGTTTTCCATCCAGCTCATAAAACAAGGGAATAGGGTCATCTACCCGTGGGAAGGTAATTCCCTGACTTTGCATGTCTTCCAGGTACTCTTTATTTTTTTCAATATCGGTTCTTGTACGGCGGATAACGAGGGGTTCAACCACATCATCCCGCAATTTTTGAAACAGGTTTTTCAGCCTTTTTATATTGAGTTCTTTTTCAGCCGCTAGCCTTTTGTACTGCTCATTCAAGGGCTTAAAGTAGTCTTGGAGATTGCGGTTAGCAATATTCTCCAACGTGCTATTGCGCCTATCCTGAAAAAGATAAAGCTGGTTTTCAATGTCTTGCGGCCGGTTATTTAAGGGAGTTGCCGATATTAAAATAACTTTCTTTCTCGTATCACCGTTTTCAGCAGGTCGGCTTCGAGGCTTTTTGCAGATTTCCTGCAGGGCCAAATACATATCTGTGTAGTCGTTTCGAAACTTGTGCGACTCATCCACGACGATCATATCAAACTTATCGGCGTTGGAGTAGCTGTAGTTCTCTTCATTAAGCACCTTATGAAGACTGCCGAGCGTTATAAATTCAAAATGATTCTTTATCTGGAACTCCTCAGTTGTTCTCCGCCAGTTTGCTTCTAGAGCAGGCGGTACCACAACCAGGATTTTTGAATGCGTGCCGTTTTCATAGATAAATTTCTTTATAACCATGCAGGCAATGATGGTTTTGCCTAGGCCCACCACATCGGCCAGGATAAATCCATTGTGCTTCATCATGATAGCATACCCCTGGTTGGCGGCATCCGACTGATATTTCAGTCGCATGAATTTATCAGGTAGCAGCAAGTCAATATTGTAAGGGTCATATTCTACACGTTTGCCGAAGTACTCAATCAACATTTTGATATAAAGCTCAAAAGGGGTGAAATTGTCACGTAAATAAGTTTTATTTCTGATTGCTTCGGCTTCTGCATGAAGAATTGGAACTGACTCACTCCAGAGTCTCTCAAATTCGTCGGATGCGAACTTTACATCTTCATATTCCCGCAAACTAACGTTAAACTCATAATTAGATTCAGGGTGAGCACCGAGACCGGCATCCGTAAGATTTGATGACCCGGTAATGACTTCACAAGGAGCATATTCGTTGAAGGGCTCTGATTTAAAAATGTAAACTTTCGCGTGAATTTTCTTTTTGGGATGTGCTCTTAGTTCAATTTTGCCGCTTATCAGGTCCTCTATAAGCTGGATGATTCCTTTTTCTGTTTCCTCATCATAGTTAGCTTCTTGGATGTTGGCAATTGTTTCTTCCAAAAAGTCTTCCTTTGTCTCTTCAGGATTATCTAAATAGAGCTGCCCCTTATCGTGGTACTTTTTTATGAGCCGATCAACATTAATGCCTACCAATATTCTGATTTGCGGAATCTTGTCTAGGAATTCCCGAACCTTGAAGTATCCGGATGCCCTAAAATAACCAACAAGCGCATCAAAATGACGAATGCTGTCGATGTTAGAAAACACACCTTCAAACTTCTTAAGTAAGCTATTATTATCTTGATTTGTAAAAAACTTTGTTGACGTCAATTTTGTGTTTTTTATCTTTTCTCAACCATTAATCGTTTAGCCAAATTCTTTTCCACCGAGATGGGAATATCAACAAATTTGACTGATTTTATTTTTCTTCAGTCACCGAATAACTTGTATTTCGCCCCCCGCCAGACTCCTTAATCAACACTCCATTGCGGATCAAATCCTGGATATCCCTCCCAGCCGTATCCTGCGAGCACTTCGCCATCTTTGCCCACTTGGACGACGTCATCTTGCCTTCCATCCCGTTCAGCATTCTGTCCAGCATCAGGCGCTGGCGCTCATTCAGCGCTATTCCAGCATACCGCTCCCAGAACTTGGCTTTCATCAGCACATTCGCCAGCAGGTCATTCGTTGCCAACAACGCCCTGCCAAGGCAACCGAGAAACCATTTCAACCAGGGCGTTATATCCAGCCCACCTTTCTGCGTGGCTTCCAGGATCGCGTAGTAATCGTTCCGTTCCTTGCGAATCTGTGCCGACATCGAATAAAACCGCTGCGGGCTTTCATCTGCCCTGGCCAGCTGCATGTCGGCGATCGCCCGGGCAATGCGGCCATTACCGTCTTCAAATGGGTGAATCGTAACAAACCAGAAATGCGCGGCGGCGGCTTTCAATACCGGATCCATATCGGAAGCCCCATTGAACCAATCAAGAAAAAGCTTCATCTCTTGCGACACTTTATTCGCTTCAGGCGCTTCGTAATGCACCTTCTCTTTGCCAATAGCACCTGATACTACCTGCATCGGGCTTTTCGTGCCCGTCCGCCAGGCACCCACCGTGATGCGGTGCATGGCACTCCGGCCCGTCGGGAAGAGTGCGGCCTGCCAGCCAAAGAGCCGTTCGTCGGTAAGTTGCTTCCCTGAGTTCTGTGTGGCATCCAACATCATTTCCACCACACCTTCTACGTTCCGATCGGCTGGCACGGCCTCGGCGATTTCTATTCCGAGGCGCCGAGCCAGCGAAGACCGTACCTGCTCGCGATCCAGCACCTCACCTTCGATCTCGCTGCTCTTGATTACCTCTTGGGTGAGTGCCTGCAGCATCGCCTCTTCACGGAGTGAAAAACCAAGCGCTTCCATATGGCCAATGAGCCGTCCCTGGCGATAGCGCACAGCCGCCAACTGCTCAGCTAATACCTGCTTATCCCACGTCAGTTTGGACCAATCGGGTTGCTGATGGATATACATTCTCCGCACTTTATGCGGTGAATGTATTGCTTTTTCTCCGCAAATGGGCTCTTATTTACCGCACCGGATGCGGAGAATAACTGCCTTATTCTCCGCATCCGTAATCACGGCATTACCCGTCGAAAATGCAAACTTAGCCAAATTGACTTGAAAGCCCCTCGGAATAGCCGATCTTCTCAAATAGCTCATATTCAAGCCTTTATAACGCCTTTCAAGTGATAAATCCCCCTCAATTTCTCCAGCAAAAGGTTTGAGTAACACACTTCCGAGGGAGCAAGTATAAGGTTTGAAGTTGTAAACAGCTTCAAACCTTTTTCATTTTGTGCTTCGTTAAGTCGTTAACAAAACCCCACGGTTGCATTAAAGTCTTTATATTAGGTTCAAAGGACTTGAGGAGAGCCTTTAAACATTATAAAGGCTTGGCCATACAGCCAACTGAAATGCTTCTTCATCATCTCGGTTTAACTCGTATGGTTTGGGTGGTATATCCCAATTTGTAGACCTTCGAATTGCTGAATTGCATTCATCATTAACTCGATCCGATTACCTAATAAGATTTGGTATTTTCCCTGTCGGTATTGGATCATTATGCCTATAAGATGGTAATCGCAAACCAGTTTGTCTCCGGATTGCATTGGCGAAATAGTCCATAACCCACACCCACTTATACCATAAGGAGATGAATTTGCTTTAGTCTTTTCTCCAGTTTCAAGAGAAGTAGCCTTCCCACTATAATTTAGAACTAAGTGAACCGTTCTATCAAAGTTATAGTAATCGTATACCTTCTGCTTTGCGCCCGCGAGTAACATTGTGGTTGACCCGGCATATACTGTGCTTCCTTCTACCCTGATATTCTTCTCTGGGTAACCCAATACCACATACCCGATCGTCTCTTGTAAGTGGTGTCCTGCAGCAATCTTTGATAACTGGAGTGGGACGTAGCTATTAAGCAGCAGCTCTCCTACACCATCTTCCAAAATAATATAACTCAGGTCTAGGTATTTGTATTTCTCTAAGTCCGTTTCACGAACGTATCCTTGTACCAAAATAAATTTACCGCCTGAGTTGATATAAAGGTTCTTGCTCGTAGCCACCTCGCTTACGTGCGATGCTGTAAATATAAAATAACGCGAAAGAATCTGGACAAACACGCCAGTACCTACCGGCTTCATGCCATATGGACCGCCCTCCTCTAAGAATTGAACGGTGTGGAAATGTATGTGTTCAGTTGAGAGACGCCAAACCTCAGCTTCAAACGCAGACTCATATTTAACTTGATCGTCTTTCCCTAATTCCATATTGTCTTGGTCGGTGGTTAAATTATTAGTTACAATGTAGAATACTGAATAACGATGTTTGAAACGTATGACTTAAGGAAGTCCAGTATTCTAAACCTAGAGTGCTAATTTATGAGATTGCCAACCTAAAATTAATCGATGTTCCAGTAGTTATCTGGGTCGTCGTTGAATAACTCACGATACCCCTGATCTACAATTTCATCGTCATCAGCTGACTCAAATCTGGAAGCGTTCTCAGACACCCACTCATCATGTAATATCCAAGCAGTATCGACAATCTCCTTTGTCGTCCGCTTACATGCTCCATATTCTTTCCATCCGAGGATATCATCAGAATAATAATAATGTTCGACAATAATACCATCCCGGAGCCCTATTCTAAAATACGCATTGTCCCGCGTATCGAACTGTTCATACCATTCTTCACGAGTAAATTTTAGACTTCTTTCAGTTTCAACTCTACTCTCTTTACGAAAGCAGGCTAAATAAGTTTTAGTCAAGCATGAAAAGTCAAGTTCAGAAACAAGACTTGGGGCTAAAGGGTCTAAATCAAACCATTGAGGAGCGTTTTCCGTGTTGCGTGGTGCTGCAAAAATCAGATCGTATTTTCTGTTTCGAGGAAAGCCTAATTGACACTTCAGAACTTCGAATGAAGAACAACATTCAACGAATGTCATTACACTATCTATTGGATCATACAAATACCACCGATGTCGAAATAATTCCGTGTACACTATTATTTTAACTTTCAAAGGGACTTTGGGATCTCTATTTTCGAAGGGTGATGAATCGCCGACAGTTCGCTGTTTTAATGGTATCAAGCGAAAACACTCGACTTCGTCTCACGGATAATATTTGTCCTCAGCCCATGCATATAATTGACGTCTATTCATTTACTGGATGTAGTAGATTAAATGTGACCAAATAAAATCAATTGACCAAACAGTCTACAATTGGGATGAGACACTCAATTTACCAAAGCTTCTACCTCCCTCAAATTTGAAGAAACTAAGACATTGTCGTCCAAATAGTTATTAGTCCGGACAACCTATCAATGCTGCATCTATCGTCAATAAGGGGAGCACGTATAAAGTTTGAAGTTGTATACGACTTCAAACCTTTTTTGGATAAGACTTTTATTATTGTAACTGCTTGATTGAATCAAGCCATACTTCTTCTCGAATCTTCCTTATTAATCCCCATATCCTAACGCTTCACCAGATCCATTTTCTATAGACCGTATATAGTCTTCATCATCCATATCTCCGGAATACCTTTCTCTTCGAGAGTCATTTTGATCAGAAACAATAACAAAGTTTCCATCCTGAAGAGTATATTCGGGTGATTCTAAATCTTCAGAAATATACTTCCTCCGCCTCCTACTAATATCATTGGCTTTCTCAACTTGAATTAACACGTGCTTGAGGCTCGAAATCTTGTGTACCCGCAAGGTATTTCCCCGTTTCCAATATTCAATTTGCTTCCTGACGTATTGGAGAATACAACCTTTGTCATTGGGGTCGAAAAAGTCGAAATCTTGAGAAATAAACCATCCTTCACAGAGACTATCGGGAATTACGATAGGCTCAGGGGTTCTATAACTCATAGAAATAAAGAATTAGTTCATACAAATTACGATATAGCTGGAATTTCTCATTGTCATTTCAATAAATAAACGTCCTGTAAATTTGAATAAACTAAACCATTGTTTTCCAAATGGTTCCCGCTTTCGACAGTCTCTCATTCATAATTGAATTATATTAGATTCAAACTCTCCCCATGGACATTTTTTCGTCTGATTATCCAGTAATTCAAACTAAGAGACTTGCACTCAGGCCCTTGGAGAATCGAGATCTTGCATCACTTTACGAATTATATAATTCACCAGATACTCAAGCCTTCCAGTCAAAACACTATTATTCTGTCGAGGCATTAGGACAATATATCTCGGGACAGACTAATGCTTTTAGGTCCAAAGAGAAGATAATGTGGGGAATCGAACGAAAAGCGGATGGGAAATTGATTGGTGTGCGGATCCTATATAATGACGGAAACCAGACTTTTGAAATTCAAGGTGATACAAGAACGGAGTTCTGGAGACAAGGATACACGAAGGAGGCTTATCGAGCGATTATAGACTTTCTGAAGAAAAGCTATGAAAAGTGCACAGTATATGGAAAAGTTCAGGCCCAAAATATAGGAGCTAAAAGATTACTAGAATCGCTGGAATTTACACAAACAGGAATGCATCAAAATAACGGGATAACATTCTTAACATACACCAAGGAGATCAAAAAGAACTGGATCTCAAAAGTATTCAGCGTTTAATTCTACATCTAAGTTTCCGCCAAAAAAACCATTAAGTTTTGGAATGCGTGGCCGAATTTCGAAAGAGGAAAAACTAGCGTTAGAACGCAGAAAGTTGCTTTCGCGAAAGATAGCGTCAGTCGTCTGCTCGCTTTATGATGATGAATTTGAAAACAATCTGGACTCAATTCTATGTTCAATTCCATTTGTCAACTTGCGCCCCGATTTTCTTCATGAAGATTTCATCGTCGTGCGAATATTAGCTGATGTTCGTGGCCCCGTAACTGAGGATCGCCTACATGCTATAGAAGAAGAGCTAGAAAAATTCTACCAAAGTCACCGCCAAAATATTGACATTGAAACTCTTTATCGCTTGGAAATGGAAGCAATTCAGGCCATTGAAGATTTTAATGCTGAGATGATGTATCTGAAAAGGATGAGTGAAACAGAACCTTTTTCGTCCTACATGGTAGAATACAAGATGATTATGGCCAGCAAATCCCCCCTCTCAAAAGCGGACAAAAATGTCGCAATGCACTTTTCCTCTAAACTTAGGGAATTACATTCAACAGGTAAAAGAAACCGTTTGATACAGCTGGATGATGACGGGTCGCCCAAGGACTGCCCAAACCCAGATTGGTAGTAATTGGAGGAATATACATTTCCTCAAATTACTCGACCGGACTATTACATACGCTAAATTAAGAGAGGATTGACTTTCCTGGCAGCCAAGCTCCAGCAAATTTGAAGAATCTAACTATTTGTTTTCCAATTAGGTACCAATTCATAGAGCTCTAAAAAGCTGCATCTTTGGTCAATAAGGGGAGCTGAAAGCCGCACAAACAGTGCGGCTTTTTCATTTTCCGGTTACCAGCACATAACTCGTGCTCCGCCCGCATCCTCCTTTGCCAAAAGCCCCTTTACCATCAGGTCCTGGATATCCCTACCTGCCGTATCCTGCGAGCACTTCGCCATCTTTGCCCACTTGGAAGAGGTCCTGTTGCCTTCTATACCATTCAGCATCCGGTCCACTATCAGTCGCTGGCGTTCACTCAATGCAGCTCCCGAATACAGCTCTCAAAATTTAGCCTTCATCAACACATGCGCCAGCAGGCCATTCGTGGCGAGCAGCGCACGGTCCAGGCACCCGAGAGTCCATTCCAGCCAGGGTGTAATATCTAACCCACCTTTTACGTCGCTTGCAGGATGTCGTAGGAATCGTTTAGTTCCTGGCGGATCTGCGCCGACATGGAGTAGGATTGCTGTGGGCTTTCGTCCGACCTAACCAGCTGCATATCGGCGATGGCCCGCGCAATGTGGCCGTTTCAGCCTTCAAACGGGTGAATCGTGACTAACCAAAAATGCGCAACGGCCGCTTTTTACACCAGGTCTATTGCTAAAGAGGCAGTGAACCATTCCAAAAAGACCACGATTCCGTTCGGCACTTTGCCAGCATCCGGCGCCTTGCAATGCACCGTTTTCTTGCCAATAGCACCCGATATTACGTCCTACCCAAACCTTCCATGAAAAAGAAAAAGCCCCGGCCAAATGCCGGGGCTTACTATAACCAGTAACGAGCCCTATAGCTTCACCACCTTCCGGTAGTACACCGCACCCGTACTGCCTTCCAGCACCCGCACATAATAGGCGCCGGGGCGGAGGATACCGAGGTTAAGCGTCATCACCGGTCCCGTGAAGGCGCGTGGCGCGATCAGGACCGTACCGTACTCGTCCCGTACATCTACGGTGTGCCGGCCCGCAGCCCCGGTGAAGGTGAGGCGCACGAGATCGCGGGCGGGGTTGGGACTCACCTGCAGCGTAGCGGTGCGCGCATTGCCGGCGTCGCTGCCACCGCCGCCTGTGGCCGTGATGCAATTGCCCACCCCATATTGATAGGTCACCGGCGCGCCGGGGCATTTGCCCGGACCCACTGGCGTTACCGTGATCGTAGAAGCGATGGGGCCCGCCGTCGGGTTCGCCGCAACGAAGGAAGGCACGCTGCCGACACCGCGCAGGGCAGCAAGGCCGGTCTGTGTCGAGGAGTTCTGCCAATAGTAGCGCGTGCCGCTCACCGGCCCGGAGAAGGTCACAGGCGCGCTCGCATTGCCCCGGCACAGGAACTGGTCCGCAACGGCATCCACAGCAGGCACCGCGAACACGGCGATGCGGAAGGTGGCCGGCTTTGCCGTGCAGCCGGCAGCCGTCACCGGTGTTACCTCGATCATCGCGTACTCCGGCTGCATGCCGCCGTTCACCGTGGTAAACGAAGGCAGATCGCCCGTGCCGGAGGCCGGCAGCCCGATCGCTGGATTACTATTCGTCCAGGTATAGGAGTCACCCGTTCCGGTAAACGACACCGGAGCCGTCGCCACACCCGCGCAATAAACCGGGTTGCCCACCGGGTTCACGGTCGCCTGCGCGTTGATCCGGATGTCGGTGCCGTTGTCGGCACTGGTATAGGCGGGATCCGAAGCCACGATCCGGACGCGGTAGCCATCGCCGTTGGGAACAGCGGCCGGGATCAGGGCATACGTAGTGCCCGACCCCGTATCGCTCACCGTGCGCAGCGCGAGCGGCGCCGCAAAGGAGCCGGCCGCATCCGACAAGTGCACCGTGAACGTATTGCCCGCGTTGAACGGCTGGAAGGTCTTGTATTGGATCGTCATCGTACTGCCGGCACAGTAGGTGCCACCATTCACCGACACCACTACCGGCAGGTCGAGGGCGCCCAGCGACACGCCGGCGATCACCCCCACCGGGCCCGGGTGGTTGCCGAAGCCGGCCACGTATGCCTCGTTGTTGTGCAGCACCATGCCGCGCATCGTCTGGTCGCCGTCGGCTGCCTTTACGAGCAGCGAGCCGCCGTTGAACTCAGGATCGAGGGTGCCGTTCGGAAGCAGCCGGGCCAGCGTAAATACGGAGTTCGAGAACTCGCGGAACGACTGCCCGCCCAGCACATACTTCCCGTCGGCCTGCAGCGCGATCGCGGCCGTTTGCGAGGGCTTGCCACCACTGGTGAACATCGTCTTGCCGGTGCCGTTGAAGGTATTATCGAAAGAGCCATCAGCGTTGAGGCGGGCCGCCGCCATCTGGGCAATGATCCCCAGCGATGAATTACCGTTCACGTAGCCGCCCACCACAATCCTGCCGTCGGAAAGCGGGAGGATGCCGTTCACGAACTCCGGCGGCGCGCTGCTCCAGCCGAGGGCCACCCAGCCCGTGCCGTTGAAGCTGTTGTCCATCGCCCCCGCGGCGGTGAGCCGGAGCAATGCGCCCTTCTGAAATCCGGCAGTGTAGGTGCCCCCTACGAGGATCTTTCCGTCGGGCTGCAGCGCCAGCGTGCTCACGGCATCGGCGCCTGTGCCGGAGCTGTGGGCACGCAGGAACTTACCACTGGTGCCGAAGCTGTTATCGAGCGTGCCGTTCGGGTTGATCCGCGCGATCGCTATGTCGTTGCCGGTAACGCCGGGGAAACCCGCAAAGCCGCCCGCGAGGATCTTGCCGTCCGGCTGCAGGGCCAGGGTATTGATGGTTTCCACATTCGAGTTGAAGCTGACCAGCAGCTTGCCCCCGGAGCCGAAGCTGTTGTCGACCGAGCCGTTGGCCTGGAGGCGCACCAGGGCGAAATCGGTGTTGGTGGCCGTTACATTGGCCGTGCCGCCCACCACGATCTTTCCGTCGGGCTGCAGCAGGATCGCGTTGGCCGACTCGGTAAGGGATCCAAACGTATACACCACACGCCCGTTGGTGCCGAAGCTGCTGTCGGGACTGCCGTTGCGCAGGTAGCGGGCTACCAGGAAATCGTTGTTGATGGCAGTGGTGGCGGAGCCGTTCCAGAGGCCGGCCACGAGCAGCTTGCCATCGGGCTGGCGCACCACGTTGGATTGAAAGCGCGTGGTGCCCTGGTTCACGAATGCGGTAGCCTTGCCGCTGCTGCCGAAGCTGTTGTCGTTACTGCCGTCGTCGTTGAAGCGGCGCAACTCCATCTGCGTGCGTGCTGTCGACGACGGGGTGCCGACGTATTCAAACCCGAACGTCACCACCCGGCCGTCGGGCTGCAGCAGCATGTTGCGGCTCGTAAGGTTGAAGCGCTCTTCGTTGGGATTCGATACCACACGCACGCCGGTGCCATTGAAGCTGTTGTCGGTAGTGCCATTGGCCTGAAGGCGGAAAAGACCGATATCGTGATTCGCAGACGTAGTGGCCACATCGGCCACCCCGATGATCTTTCCATCCGGTTGCAGGCGCAGGCTCACGAGCTCTGCATCCACCGCCGGGAAGGGCAGCACCGACTTACCGCTGCCGTTGAAGCCGTTGTCGGTGGAGCCGTCGGCATGAAAGCGCCACACCGTCGCCTCCCAGTGCGTGCCGTTGTGGGAATAGCCGCCCACGAGGATCTTCCCATCGTCTTGTACGGCGATCGTTTCGCCGGCCTGCTCGCCTGCGGCGTTGAGCACGCGGTAGCCGGTGCCGTTGAAGCTCGTATCCGGCGCGCCGTTGGAGAGGAAGCGGGCAAGCACGAAGTCCACGTTGTTGCCGGCGGATACGGAGAACCCGGTGGCGAGGATCTTGCCATCGGGCTGGCGCGTGATGCCGTAGATGCGGTCGCTACCGGCGCCAATGGAAAAGACCACCTTGCCGCCGGAGCCGAAATTCGGGTCGAGGCTTCCGTTATGGAGATAGCGGGCGAGGGCGAAGTCGCCGAGGCCGGCATTGTTCTCGTTGGCGCTGCCGGCCGCCAGGAACTTGCCGTCGGGCTGTACGAGGCCGTCCCAGATCCAGTCGATGGTGTTGCTGAGGGAGGTGGCCACCATCCCCCCGTTGCCAAAGCTGCGGTCCAGCCGGCCGTCGGGGTTGAAGCGCGCCACGGCAAACTCCAGGGAGCTGAGGCCCGAGTTGCAGTAACCCGCCATGATCATCTTTCCATCGGCCTGCAGGTAGCCCTTCGGGAAATTCATACGCACGGCCTCGGAATAGCCGTTGTTGCCGTAGGTGACATCGAGCGTGCCGTCGGCGTTCCACCGGGCGATGACGCCGTTGGCATTGATCTCGGCGGTGGTGTACAACTTGCCGTCAGGACTATAAGCGATCGCGTTGGCGAGGTGCGCGAATGCCGGCGCCCCGGTATTGTTGCCGTTGTCGAGCCGCGCCACGCCACGGGTACCGAAGCGCAGCGGGGTGCCGGGCTGGGCGGAAACGGTGACCCCGGTACATACCAGCGCCAGCAGCAAAAGGATTCTGTTCATATACAGTTGATTTGGGTTAACAAAGCGGAAGAGGGAGCGCTTTTCAGAGGTGGGACATCCTTGCGGACGGATACAAAGTTTGGCTCCCGGCCGCTCCCGGGCAATGGTAGATTCCTACTACGGAGGGTGACCACAGGGGTATGCGCAAGCAGCCTGTACCGTACAAATACGGGAGCCGGAAAACACGGCGCGCAGGGAGCGCAGGCGCTAACGGCGCGGACTCCCGCCGGTGGAGCCCAGTGCCTTGTAGGCCGCTTCGGTGGCGGAATTAACGTGCAGCTTCTCGTAGATCTTGTGAATGTGGTTGCGCACCGTGTTGGGACTGATGCCAACGGCCGCGGCGATCATCTTGTACGAGTTACCGCGCACCAGCAGGCCGAGGATCTCCTGCTCGCGGGCGGTGAGCGCGGGCCCCGGCTCGGCGGGCGCGGGCTGGAAGTGCCGGAGCACGCGGCGGGCAATGGAGCCGCTCATGGGCGAGCCGCCGGCGTGCAGCTCCTTCACGGCTTCCAGTATTTCTGCGGGAGGCGTTTTCTTGAGCAGGTAGCCATTGGCGCCGGCACGGATGGCGGCGAAGATGTTGTCGTCGTCCTCGAACACGGTCAGCATCATCACCTGGATCGATGGCGCTACCTTGCGCAGCCGGGCAATGCCCTCGATGCCGTTGGCGCCGGGCATGTCAATGTCCATCAGCACCACGTCGGGACAGGCAGCCGCGATGTGCGCCTCGATGTCGACGGCGTTGGCGAACTGGCCCACGACCTCGATGGCCTCGTCCCAGTTCAGGAAGAGCGCCAGGTTGCGCCGCAGCTCGTCGTTATCCTCGAAGATGGCCAGTCGGATCAAAGGGGGCATTTGCTCAAAGTTATTCTGAACCGGCGGTTTGCCGATGGTACATTGCTACCATGTGGCCCGCTATGCAAACCAGAGCGACACCTTCGTGCCGGAGCCCGCGCCGGTTTCCCAGCGGATGCTGCCACCCAGCTGCACCGCGCGGGCCCGCATGTTGGCGAGCCCATTGCCCGAATACGGCCTGTCCGGGTCGAAGCCGCGGCCATTGTCGGTCACCGTCAGCAGTACGCCCTTCCGGCCGTGCCGCACTTCGATGCCGACCTCCGTGGCACCCGAGTATTTCACGATGTTGTTGAGGCACTCCTTGTAAATGAGGAACACGTCGCGCCGCTTTTCCATAGGGATGCGCAGGCCGCTGTCGGTGGGGAAGTCGAGCGTATAGCTGATGCCCTTCGGCTCCAGCAGCTGGGCGGCTACCTCGCCGAAGCGCAGCTGCAGGTTCTGCAGCTCGTCGTTCTTCGGGTTCACCATCCACACGATGTCGCTCATGGCATTCTGCACCGAGGCGAGGCTTTCGGCAATGCGGCGCTGCAGCTGCCTCGGCTCGGGGCTGCGCACCGCCATCTCGTTCATCAGCGAAATCGAAGAGAGCGTGGAGCCTACCTCGTCGTGCAGGTCCTTGGAGATGCGGCTGCGGATATGATACAGGGCGATGGCCTTGCTCAACTGGTAGCCGTAGAGGGCATAGATGCTGCCCGCCAGGAGCAGTACCGCCAACGTGTAGAACCACCCCGTTTCCCAGAATGGCGCCGTGATCACGAACGTATACGCGGCCGGCTCCGACCAGACGCCCTGGCCGTTGGCCGTCTTTACGCGGAAGGTGTAGCGCCCGGGCTTCAGTCCCGAGTAGTCGGCAAAAGGTGAGCGGCTGTTCATGATCCAGGTCTTGTCGTGCCCTTCGAGCAGGTAGGCGTAGCGGTTCTCCTCGCTGTTATTGAGGTTGACGCCGCTGAATCGGAACCGGAAATGCTTGTGGTCGAAGGTGAAGCGCTCGCGGTCGAGCACGGGTTCATTGTCGACGAGCACCGCCTCGATATAGGTCTTTACCGGCTGCTGGGCGGCCAGCAGGTGTGCCGTGTTCACCCAGCAAAGCTGGTCCTGCATCATCACCAGCAGGCGCTCCTTCCGTTCCTGGAACGGGAAGGCGATGGAGACGATATAGTTGACCGGCAGCCCGTCGTCGGTAGTGAAGGTGCGGAAGCTGTGCTCGCCTTTCACCAGCACCGAGAGCCCATAGATGGTGCCGGCCCACAGGTTGCCTGCGGCATCCATCGCCAGTGCGTTGATGGCCGGGCTTTTCAGCCCCTGGGTATAAGCCACGAACCGGCCGGAGCGCGCATCGCGCCGTAGGAGGCCGTGCTCGTAGGTGGCAATCCAGAGGTCCTGGCTCACCGTATCGAAGACGAGCTGGTGGATGATAAGGCGCTTCTGAGTGATCCCACTCAACACCACGGGCTCGTTGAAAAAGCGTTGCTGCCGGTCGTCCCAGCGGTACAGCCCTCCGTGCCAGCCGCCCAGCGCAAACCACATGTCGCGGCCGGGGCCGTCGGCCACATGGGCGGGCGTGCGCGGTATCCCGCTGCTGTCGCCGCGGCGCTGCACCACGCGGAACTGCCGGGTGCGCATATCCGTAACCGAAAGCTCGCGGTTCAGGCTTGTCCAGCCGCGTCCCCAGCGGTCGAAATGCAACAGGTAGCTCACCGTGTCCTTGTATTTCTGCGGAAGGAAGGGTGGGTGCCGGAAATTCTTCGCCCGCTCGTCGTAGTAGAACAGACCCTTGAAAAACGTGGCGGCGTAGAGGGTGTCGTTGAACACCCGCATGTTCTGCACCAGGTGGCCAAGCGCCGTGTTCGGCTCTTTGAAGCGGCGAAGGTATTTTCCTTCGGCAGTGGCCTCGTAGAGCCCTTCTCCATAAGTGCCGATCCAGAGCCGCCCCTGCCGGTCTCCTACCGCTCCGGTATACTCAATCAGCTTGCCCGTGCCTTCCTTGAAGAACCGGAAGGTGCCGAGGGGCTCGAAGGCCGATACATTGCGCCCGATGCGCACGAGCCCGCCCCGGCTGGCCACCCAGGTGCTGCCGTTGTTGTCTTGCAGCACCTGGGTGCAGTAATTGAGCTCGCGGTTATACTCGCCCCGCTGCTGGAAGGTATACAACGTGTGCTTCAGCTCCGGCAGGCGCAGCTGCACCACGCCCGAGCCGCTTCCCATCCAATAGAGGTTGCTGTCACGGCGGTCCCGATACACGTCGCGCAGGTTGTTGTAGTCGCCTCCCGCAGCGGACGTGATGTTGAACTTCTTCTCGACCTTCTTCTGCGCATCGTACACACTGTACCCTTCGCTCCAGAAGCTGTATAAATACTGGTCGGGGCCAAGGCGGTTCAAGGCCTGAAGAACCGTATTGTATGGGCTGTTGAGGCTTCTCGGAAATTGTGCCGGAGTTCCGTAGGTAAGGGTCCGGGTATCCAGCTCCAGCAGCGCCGGCCCGGCGAGCAGGCGCGTCGAATCCCGGTCGAGAAATACCGCGTTGCGGAAGAAGAAGCCCTCGGGCCGGCCGAGCTCCTTTTTCCGCACCACGCGCAGGTGCTCATCGAGCACGGCCACCCACCGGGCCGCCCCAACGAGTAGCTGCTTTCCCGGCAGCCGGGCAAAGCAAGTGACGGTGTAGGCCGACCCGAGCGCCAGAACGGTATCGGTGATCCGCTCGTTCTCGAAGCGGTTGCGCTTCAGGTTATAGACGGCGATCCCCGAAAGCGTGCCCGCGAGCAGGAGGGAGTCGTTGGGCTGGATCAGCTCCGTGCACACCGTGATGGGCAGCCCCGAGCCAAAGCCGGTGAAGTTCTGGAAGGAGGCCCCGTTGAAGCGTGCGAGGCCATGAGAGGTACCGACCCAGAGATAGCCGTAATTGTCCTCATGCAGGCGGTATACCTCGTTGGACGGCAGCCCGTCGCGTACAGTGAAAAGACGGTAATGCTCGATCACCGACTGTGCGGCCGGGCGGAGGGGCAGGAGGCACAGCAGGAGTACCTGGAGCAAAGCGATCGGAGGCCGCAGCGTCATACGGGCAGTTTGGGGTTCTGGCAGGAGCGCCGGGGCGGCGCCTCGAAAAGATATTGAAAATCCGCGGCCCGCGAAACGGGGCAGCGCATTTTCCCCGCGGCAGCCGCCCGGCATCTACCTTGGCTCAATTATTTTAAGCAGGGAGGGCATGTCACGCTCAGGACCCATTCTTGTGATCGAAGACGATACCGACGACCAGGAGCTGCTCGAGCAGGCCTTCCGCGAGCTGGAAGTACCCAACCCCCGCGTCTACTTCACCAACTGTCCGGACGCCATTGCCTACCTGCTCAAAATGGAGTCGCAGCCCTTCCTCATCTTCTCCGACATGAACCTGCCCGGCATGAACGGCGCCGAGCTCAAGCGGATGATCAACGGAAACGAAACCCTGAAGCGCAAGGCGATCCCCTTCGTTTTCTTCACCACCACTGCCGACCGCGACGCCGTGAACGAGGCCTACAAGGAGATGTCGCAGGGTTTTTTCGAGAAGCCCCACGACATGACGCGCATCAAGAAGCTCATCGGGATGATCGTGCAGTACTGGAAAGCCTGCAAGCACCCCAACTCGGAGTGGGTGTGAGCCGCGCATAAAAAAAAGACCCAGCGGGTCTTTTCGGTAAAAAAGTTCCGGCAGGCCTTAGCGCGCCTCCGGGGTTTCCTCTTCTTCTTCTCCGTTCTTCGTATAGATCGCGATGGCGCCGCCCGGCAGGGTGCGCGCACCCACCATCACCGGCGACCGCATCACCTTCACGAGGGCGATGTCCTGCACCGGGATCAGGTTGAGCACCGAAGGGTCCATGGCGATCTCGTCTATGAAGATGGAAGCGGGCTGGTTGCGGAGGAAAGGCACCGGCACGCCGCGCACGCGGTACAGCTGGAGGCCCGCTACGCGGCCCTGCAGCCAGTCGAGCACATTGAGGTAACTGACGGCGCTTTGCGTGGCGGCATCGTTTTCAAAATCGAAATAGGTACCGTCCACCGCACGGAAGAGCCGTACGTTGTTGGCCTCGTCAAGCCGGTCTTCCCGCCGTTGCGTGGGGGTATAGCGCTGCGCAAACGCGGCGGTAGAAAGGGTGAGGGTAAACAAGATCGATAACAGGCGTTTCATAATCTACTCCTTTTCGGGGCCGGCGGGGTGCCGCGGCCACACATCAAGTTACGACACAAAACGGGCCCTTTCAGGCAACGAAATGTTAGATTTTGGAGGGGGTCAGGCGGCGCGCTCCAGCACGCGCCGGGCGAGGCGGCCGTTCCATTCGCGCTGGAGGACGGTGAGCTCGGTGCAGATGCGGAGCAGCTCGTCGTAAGGGCCACCGGCGGCAAGCAACCGGGTATAGGTTTCCCGTGCAGTACGGATAGACTGGATGAGCTGCTGGTCGGAAAGGATGCTGTTCATGGCTGAGGCGATTACGAGGGGGGAAAGGGGTATGGAAAAAAACAGACAAAGGCCGTGCCGCTTCCGGACCACGGCCTTGCTGCTCATCACAGGCTTCGCCGGCACCACTCTTTCGCGGTGCCGCTAGAAGACGCCGAATGGCAGCCCCACAAACAGCTCGAAGGCGAAGCCGTCGCTGAAGGAGGCCATGTTCGCCGTCGGGGTCAGGTAGCCGGGGCTGATGCCGCCGTTGATGCCGGCGAGGCTGTTGTTCGTACCACGCGTCGGCAGGAAGTACAACGGTACCCGGATCGGCAGGCTGGCAGGCGCATCACTCCGGTGACGCACAAAGATGTGTGCCCGGGCAGCTCCGGGCCAAGCGTTCAATGACCCGGAAATGCACCGTGAAAACACGGTACCAGAACCGTGTAATCCAGAGCCCGGGTTCTGGAACCGGAAGCCTATTTTTGATCCATTCATCACCAAAACTGTATTTATGCCTAAGAGAAGAATGTTGACCGACACGTATATCGACAACACGGGTAAAGGTGGCCCTACCCTTCTGAAATCGGGAGGGACATTCGAATTCACGTTCGATACATTGAAGCCGGCCACGAGCCAGACGACCTACGTAACGCCCTGGGCTGCCCGGGAAATGATCCAGGACCTCCTCAAAGCGGATTGGGACAACGAGGAGAAGGGCGACAAGATCATCGCCGTGGAATTCGATAAGCAGGCGCTCCTCCAGATCCTTTCGCAGAATGGCTGCGAGGGCATCCGCTTCAGCCTGTGCCGCTTCAACGAAAGGGACACGCTGGTGGCATTCGGAATCTCCGGCGACGGCACGCTCATCGGGGAAGAGATGTTCCTTGAGTCCTTTGTGCCCGCCAGCGCCGCGCCGCCGCCCGGCTCCGAGCAGGGCCACGGGATCACCCTTCGCGCCTTCAAGGAGAAGCTCGCTAGAAAATCCGGGGAAGGATTTACCGGCAATCCGGGTGACGTCACCGACATGCTCATCAAGCACAAATTCGGCGTCTGACCCGATGGGCATCGATCCTAAATTCCTTGTCTATTACTTCCTCATCTTTCTCTGTAGCGTAGCCGGCATGCTGCGCTACAGGGAAAAGAGGGAGCTGCGGCCACTCTTTGTGCTGCTGCCGGTATCGCTGTGTACGGAAGTCTATGTTGAATACCTCATTCAGCAGAAGCGCCCCTACTACTTCGTGTACCATGTTTACGAGATCCTGGACTTCCTGTTTTTCTGCCTCCTGTTCTCCCGGAACCTACCGGGCGGCAGGGCAAGGCTGGCCCCGCTTGCGCTGTTTACGATCTACGCCGCCGTCGCCATCACCTTGTCCCTCACCCGGATCCCCGTTTCCGTATACCCGTCGGTGCAATACTCGATCGAAAGCTTTTTCCTGATCCTGCTGAGTCTTTTTTACCTGCTCACGATCCCCGCCGAGAGCGGCAAACGTATCTTCGAGCACAATATGTTCTGGATCTGCACCGGGCTGCTCTTTGTGCATGCGGGTATCCTCCTCGTCAACGGAAGCTATAATTACCTCAAGAGTCTTTCCTCCGCCCGGGCGCTCGCCATCAAAGACTGGGTGAATATGCTGTTTAATTATATCTTGTACTTCAGCTTCTTAACAGCCACCTTATGGCGGACCGGTTCGACGAGGTCGTTATCATGATCATCCTGGCAAGTCTCCTGCTACTGCTCCTGGCGGTCATCGTCATCGTGTCGGTTATCAAGTACAAGCAGCGCCAGCGGAGACACGTGGAAGAGAAAAACGCGATACGCCAACAGTTCAACCAGGAACTGCTGCATACCCGCATCGAGATCCAGGAGCAGACCCTGAAGCACATCGCCCAGGAAATCCACGACAACATCGGCCAGACCCTCAGCCTTGCCAAGCTGCATCTCAACACGATCGGCACAAGGGAAGGACATGAAGGAGCCGAAAAACTGGGCACCACCAAGGACCTCGTGAGCAAAGCCATCGTAGACCTCCGGGGGCTTTCGCGAACGCTCAATAGCGATGCCGTGCTGAGCGGCGGGCTGCTGAAAGCCGTCGAGTCGGAGCTTGCCCTGATCGGCCGCGCCGGTGTCTTTACGACGTCCCTGGAAATCACCGGTCAGCCGGTATCGCTGGATCCGCAAAAAGAACTCATTCTGTTCCGGATCGTACAGGAAGCGTTGAACAACAGCATCAAACATTCCGAAGCGAGCCGCATCGTCGTCAGCCTTTCCTACGGCGAAAACAGCGTGTGCACTTCGGTAGCCGATAACGGCAAAGGCGCAGTCCGGGCACCCGCCGCCGATCAGCCGGGCGGCACCGGCCTGCTGAACATGAAAAGCCGCTCAGAGATCATAGGCGGCACTTTTTCCTTCACCAGCGCAGCCTCCGGAACCGAGGTCCGCGTTATCCTTCCAACCAACTAGTATGAGCGTAAAAGTTGCTTTAGCAGACGACCATATTTTGCTGCGCAACGGGCTGGCAGACCACCTGAAGTCGATCGGCTACGACGTGCTTTTCCAGGCGGATCATGGCAAGAGCCTGATCAGCCAGCTGAACCCTTCGGCCTTGCCCGACATTGTGCTGATGGATATCAATATGCCGCAAATGGACGGCTACGAAACCACTGCCTGGCTCCGGACGAATCATCCTTCCATCAAAGTGCTGGCCCTATCGATGTACGACGACGAGAAAGCGATCATCCGGATGATCAAATCCGGGGCGAAGGGCTATATTCTCAAGGACTCCGAACCCGCAGAGCTCCACCAGGCACTGACGGCGGTGTACCAGAAAGGCTTTTATCACTCGGAGCTCGTATCGGGCAGGCTCATCTACACCATCAACCACTTCGACGACAGCGACAAACCGTTTCCACACGACCTGTTCAGCCTGAGCAAGCGCGAGCTTGAATTCCTGAAGCTGGCCTGCAGCGAACTGACCTACAAGGAGATCGCCGACCAGATGCACCTCAGCCCGCGCACCATAGACGGCTATCGCGACGGACTCTTCGAAAAGCTCGAGCTCAAGAGCAGGGTAGGACTGGTTTTGTTCGCCATAAAAAACGGGATCATTACGCCCTGATCCGTACCGGCCGCGAACGGTGCTCCCCGGGTCAAAGACGGCGGCCGCCAGCCGGTACGTTGCCGCACGCGTTCAGGACCGCTGCATGAAGCGCGCCCCCCACTGACGGGCCAGGGCTCCCGTTGCCCGCACGTTAAAGTTTTTCCAACAAGCACAGCCCCGCTTTTCTGCCCGGCGCATACCCGGTAGCTTGGCCTTCTCAACCAACCGCCCATGCGCCCCGCCTCCGTCCGGAACTGCCTCCTGGGCTCCTGCCTGCTCCTGGCCGCACGCAAGGCCTCCGCACAGGAAGCCGTCCCCACACGCAGTGCCTCGGGCGTAGTGCTGGCCAAAGCCACGATGCAGCCGCTCGCCGGCGCCAGCATCAGCAGCCGGAAGCGCGGCACGATCGCACAGGCCGACCCCGACGGCCGCTTCTTCCTATACACCAACGCCGGCGACACACTGCTGGTCACGCACGTAGGCCACGAAGCCCTGCAACTCGTAGTGCCCGCCACGGCAGCGGACGGCAACTGGGTTGCGATGGCGGCGCTGCCGGCGCGCAGCAACCTTCTCCCGACCGTGTCGGTAGGCCAGCGCCCGACGCCGGCGCAGTTTGGGCGCGACTTCCTCAAAGCGCCGGTGAAGCCCGACTCCGTGCGCGCTGCCATGAGCGGGCTCAGTGCCATTGACCTGGCGATGCTCCGCAAGACGACACCACCCTCCGGCTCCGAAGCGGTCAACGCTACGATGCGCGCACAGGCGGAGGCCGCCGTACACAGGGGCCAGATCGCCACGGTGCCCGGACTCAACGTATTCACCTGGCTGAAGAAGATCAAGCGCAGAAAGAAGAAGTAGGGAAATCGTTTATTGGTTTATTCGTCTATTGGTCTATTGGTAAATAGAGGGACCGTCTTCAGGGGCTGGTTACCGCACGCCCCGCTGCTGCTCATCGACCATAAAACGAAAGTGTCCGTTATGTACCCTGGCCGGGCTGGGCGTACCCGTGCGTCTTTCAGTTTACCAATAAACAAATAGACCAGTAGACAAATAAACCATCCTCCCCGTGGCACGTCCGTTGCACCGGTATGGGCTATGAACGCACAAAACAACCCCAACAATCCCGGCCAGCAGGAGCCCAAGACGCCCCTGGGTCCCGACCCGGAGACCCTGCACACGACCGACCCGCAGGAGCACATGGAAGGCCCACTTTCCTCGCTGATGCACAAGATCGAGCACCAGGGCGAGAAGTCGGACCGCGAGGACCCCATTCCGCCCAGCGGCTCCGAAGAAGAGCAGCGCCGTGACGAAGCCTGAGTAAAGCCCCTAGCGGGGCTTTTTTTGATCTCAGATCGCGGATCGGTGATCTCAGATCTTTGGCTGACGCCGGAGGAATTTCAGATTTCAGATTTGTTGCTATCGCCCGTTGGATCCCGGATTTAAGATTTTTGATTTGGGATTGGGTGTTCCTGCATGACAATCACGGAGCGCGGATCCTTGGTTTCGGACCAGCCCGACGCGTCCACTTCGGATCTGAGATCACAGATCTGATCTTCCCCGGCGTGCGCCGACCATAAATCTGAAATCTGAAACCACACATCTGAAATCCAGATCACAGATCCGCGATCACCGATCTGAGATCCGCTAAGGCAGTGGGAGTTTCACGGTCAGTGTGGTGCCCGCGCCGGGCTTTGTTTCCACACGCGTGGAGCCGCCGAGCACGCGGGCGCGGCTGCGGATGTTGGAGAGCCCGACGCCGCTCCCGCCGGCACGCGGGTCGAAGCCGGTGCCGTTGTCGCGCACCGTAAGGGTGGTATGCTGCTCCGACTGCGCCAGGTCGATCTGTACTTCGGTGGCGCCCGAATGCCGCACCACGTTGTTGAGCGCCTCCTGCAGGATGCGGTAAAAGGCGAGCTTCTGCTCCTTCGGCAGCAGGGTACGGTAGTGCTGGTGGGTGAAGCGGACGGGCAGCCCCGACGAGGAGGTCACCATGTCTATGAGGGCGTTGATGGAATCCACGAGCGAGCGGGTGCCCAGCGTCGGCGCCGAGAGCGCGCGCGAGAGGTTGCGGATCTCGCTGATGCAGTCCTGCACGTGGCGGATGGCGCGGGGCAGCAGCGTCGGGGCCTGCGGCGGCTCGGCAACCGCCATATCGAGGTAGAGCTTTACGGAGGTGAGTACCTGGTTGACGTTGTCGTGCAGCTCGCGGCCGATGGCTTCGCGCTCCTGCTCCTGCGCCCCGATGATCTGCTTGGTGAGCTGCTGCTGGTAGCGTTCCTCCTCCTCCACGAGGCGGCGCTCGCTGGCGCGGATACGCTCGAGGCTGCGCCTGCGCTGCAGCAGCACGATGACCACCAGCGACCCGAAGAGCAGCACGAGCACGGTGATGATGCTGCCGAAGCGGTACTCGCGGCGGGCGGTGGCGTGGTGCTCGGCAAGGATGTCGCTCTCGGAAGCCCCCACGGTGGCGATCACGGGGTAATCGGCAAGGCGGCGGTAAGCAAACCAGGTGGGGATGCCGTGGATGGCGTCGCGGGCAAAGTAGTGGCCGATGGGGCGCCGGGCCACGTGGCCGAAGAGCGGGCTTTTGGAAATGTCTTCGCCCCAGCTCTCGCGGCGGCCTTTGCGGCGCGCATAGGTGATGCCGTTGGGCGCAATGAGCGAGATGAGGTCGTTGTCGCGGAGCGAGGCGTTGCTGTAGAAGCGCAGGAAGGCATGCGGCTCCAGCTGCACCACCACTACGCCCCCGAACGACCCGTCGGGGCGCGAGATGCGGCGGCTGAGGGCCACCGCGGTCTTGCTGAGCGTGCGCGACAGGAAGGGCGTGCTCAGGTAAAGACCCTGCTCGCGCAGGCGGTGCCAGGTGAAATACTCGCGATCGGAGAAGGTATGGGCCTTTTCGTTGTAGCGGAGGATGTTGTGCCGGAGGAGCCGTCCGCCGGTGTCGATGATGGCCACGCCGCTTACGTTCTGCGTGTCGATGACGCCGGCGGCAAGGAGGCGCGGCAGGTCGATGGCATCTCCGCTGCGGGCGTACTCGAGGCGCACGAGCTGGAGCAGGGCGTCGGCATTGCGGATGGTGCGCACGGCATACTGCTCGAGCGACACGGCAAGGTTGGCGTTGTGGGCCACCGCCGCTTCAATGTGGGCGCGCTTTTCTTGCGCCAGCTGCCGCACGATGCCTGCCCAGATGAGGGTGAGGAGGAGCCCGCAAAAGAGGAGCACCCCGGCGATGAGGCGACCGGTCTTTTCGAAATAGCGGGACATGCGTTGCAAAGGTACATCGCTTGGGGGATGCCGGGGAGATCTCAGGTCTGTGATTTCGGATCTGGGATCTATTGCTGACGCACGCCGGGAGATTTCAGATGTGTGATTTCAGATTTATGGCTGACGCACGCGGGGTGAGTCCGAGATCTGAGATCCATTGTGCGTCAGCGCTACATCACAGATCCGCGATCCTGGATCTGGGATCACCGCGCCGGTTACCGCGCGCGCCGCGCCGCTTCGGCCAGCAGTTCATCGAGCCGAGCGCGGTCGTAGAGCACACCGCCCACGATCACGGCGCGGATCCTGCGGGCATTGCCGATATCGGCAAGCGGGTCGGCATCGAGCAACACGAGGTCGGCCGCCTTGCCGGTGTCGACGGAGCCTGCGCTGCGCGTCTTGCCCAGAAAGCGGGCAGGGTTGATGCTGGCGCTGCGCAGGATGTCGATGGGGCGGAAACCCGCCGCCTGCATCCAGTAGAAACCGTCGTGCAGCGTAAAGCCCGGTGTAAGGTAATCGGCGGTCTGTGTTCCGTAAAGCAGGCCGAGGCCCAGCTCCTGCGCCCAGCGGATCTCGTCGATCTCCACCGTGTTCTTGTAGCGTGCGAGCGTCGCAATCTGCTCGTTGTCGGCCAGGGCTTTTTGCAGGGCGGCGGCCCGGCGGGCGGGGCGGTAGCGGGCACGCGTCGTATCGCCGGCCTCGAAGCGCGCTACCGAGGGCATATAGGAAGCATGGTTTAGCACGAGCCAGCAGTCTTCGCGCCGCAGGGTGGCGATCGTGCGCCGGAAGCAGAACGTATCGAGCGGCCCGAGCGACGGGAGCAGGCGGTTGTAGAATTCGACGCGCGGCACCACGCGGCTGCTGTCGGCGCGGTAGAAGGCGAAGTAGCGGGCGCGGCCCACGGTGTTGGTGCGGCGCAGGTCGGAGGCATGGTCGATGGCGTCGACGCCGGCGAGTGCGGCGGAGTCGAAGGGCGTGGTGAAGCCACCCACCACGCGGCGCCGGTGCTGCTGTGCCTGCTGCGTTACCGCTGCCAGCACGTCGGGAGCGAGCGTGTAATCGACCTTGATGACGTCGGCCCCATCGGCCACGGCGGCATCCACGGCGGCGCGCCCCTCGGCGGGGGTGGTCACCACGACCTTGGCGTCGCGGCGGCCGCGGGTGGTGATGAGCGGGCTCACGAGGTAGAGGCGGGGGCCGGGGCGGCCAGCGGCGAGCTCGCCGCGGAGGCGGGCCCCGAAGCCTGCGGGTACGTTGGGCTGGAGGTCGCGCACGGAAGTTACGCCGTTGGCCAGCAGCAGGAGGAGCGCGGGCTCGCCCTGCGCCTCGTAGTTGAGCACGGAGGCGTTGAAGTCGGTGTAGCCCGGCGCGAGGTAGCGGCCGGCGCCGTCAACCACCGGAATGCCGGCCGGCACCCGCAACCTGGGGCCAATGGCGCGGATGACACCCTCCCGGACGAGCACCGATTGGCCCGGGCGGTTGACGCCCCTGATCACATCCACCACGGTGACGTTGCGGATGAAGAGCGACTGGGTGCTTCCGAGGGCAGGAAGGAGCAGGAAGAAGTAGAGCAGGAGGCGCGTCATGCGGTCGGGGTTAAAGAGGCCGGTCTTAAAGATAGGAAAGGCGCGGGATGCGGCAGTGGGCGCACAGGTCCTGCCCGTGCCGCCCGAATAAAGCGCTCAAAGGTTTCAAAGGTGATCATTGCGCGCTAGCGGAAGTCGCGGCTCCTCCCCAGCTCCCTCGCTTTCCGCTGGTCTTCCATACTCGTCTTCGCTTCATCGGCGCGCGACAGCACCCCCATCCCTATCGCCTCCCCGGGAGGGAGGGCGTCTCCTTGTTCCGCCTCCGAAGAAGGCAGCAACTTCCGCAGCAGCTTACTCCCGTCCCACCCTTTCTTCACGATCACATGCACTACGATCCCCTCGCGCTGCACGGTGCCATCGGCCACGAAGAGGCGGGCGTTCACGATCCGTTGCCGGAACAGGTCTACTACCTGCGGGAAGAGTACGAGGTTGGCGGTGCCGGTCTCGTCTTCGATGGTCATGAACCACACGCCCTTGGCGGTGCCGGGGCGCTGCCGCACGAGCACGAGGCCGGCCACGCGCACGGGCGCCCCGTGGGGCAGCGTCACGAGGTCGGCGGCGCGGGTGCAGCGGCCCCGGTCGAGCTCGGAACGCAGGAAGTGCAGGGGATGCGCTTTCAGCGAGAGGCCCTGCGTGTTGTAGTCCTGCACCACGTGCTCCGACTCGAGCAGCAGCGGCAGCTGCACGGCCTCGCCCACCGCGTCGGGCGCCACCTGTCCTTCGAACAGGGCCTGCGGGCGGTCTTTCGTGCTCACCTCCCAGAGCGCCTGCCGGCGGTCGAGGCCGAGGGAGCGGAAGGCGTCGGCATCGGCGAGGCGCTCGAGGGCAGCATCGGAGAGGCCCGCGTCGCGGAGGTCGTTGATGGAGGTATAGGGTCGCGTGCGTTTCGCTACGAGGAGGCGCGCGTCTTCCTCGCGGAAACCCGAGATGAGGCGGAGGCCTAGCCTCACCCCACCCATCCCCCCGCCCCCCTTCCCAGGAGGAAGGGGGAGAGCAGCAGTGTCGCCGGAAGATCGGAGTAGAATCGCTCCCCCCTCCCTCTGGGAGGGGCTGGGGGTGGGAAGGTCATGGTCCCAATCGGAATAGTTCACATCCACCGGCAGTATTTCTACGCCATGGCGCTGCGCGTCCTGCACGAGCTGCGCGGGCTGGTAGAAGCCCATGGGCTGCGAGTTGAGGATGGCCGCGGCGAAGACGTCCGGGTGGTAGCACTTGAGCCAGCAGCTCACCCACACCAGCAGCGCAAAGGAGGCCGCATGGCTTTCGGGAAAGCCGTAGGAGCCGAAGCCCTCGAGCTGCTTGAACACGCGCTCGGCGTATTCCTGCGTGTAGCCCTTTTGCATCATGCCGCTCACGAGCTTGTCGCGCCACTCGCTCACCACGCCCTTGAACTTGAAGGTGGCCATCGAGCGGCGGAGGCCGTCGGCTTCGGCCGGCGTAAAGCCGGCGGCCACGATGGCGATCTTCATGGCCTGCTCCTGGAAGAGCGGCACGCCCTTCGTCCGCTTCAGCACCTCGTAGAGCTCCTGCGTGGGATAGCTTTCCTCTTCCTGGCCGTTGCGCCGCCGCAGGTACGGGTGCACCATATCGCCCTGGATCGGTCCCGGCCGCACGATGGCCACCTCGATCACGAGATCATAGAACTCCCGCGGCCGCAGGCGCGGCAGCATGCTTTGCTGTGCCCGGCTCTCGATCTGGAACACGCCGATCGTGTCGGCCGCGCAGATCATATCATACACCCGCTGTACTTCCGGCAGCTTCTCGTCGTGCGGAATGGAGGCGAGCGTGTGCTTGATGCCGTAATGCCGCTCCAACAGATCGAAGGCCTTGCGGATGCAGGTGAGCATGCCCAGCGCCAGCACGTCGATCTTGAGGAAGCCGAGGGTTTCGATGTCGTCCTTGTTCCACTCGATGCAGGTGCGGCCCGGCATCCGCGCATGGAGCACGGGACACAGCTCCGTGAGCTTGCCGCGCGTGATCACGAAGCCGCCGGTATGCTGACCCAGCTGGCGCGGGAAGCCGATGTATTGCGCCGTCAGCTCCAGCACCTTGCGCAGGTGCGGCTCGTCGGGGTCCATGCCGGTGGCACGCACGGCCTCAGGGTCGATGGGCTCGTCGCTGTAGTGGTGGCTCAGCACACCGGCGAGCTTGCCCACGGCGTCGAGCGAGAGGCCCATGGCGCGGCCCACGTCGCGGATGGCGCCGCGGCCATGCACCTGCGTTACGGTGGCCACAATGGCGGCGCGGTCGCGCCCGTACTTCTCGTAGATATACTGGATCACCTCCTCGCGTCGCTCGTGCTCGAAGTCGACGTCGATGTCGGGCGGCTCGGCGCGCGCCGCGGAGATGAAGCGCTCGAACAGCAGGTCGAACTTCTCGGGGTTCACCGAGGTGATGCCGAGGCAGAAGCACACGGTGCTGTTGGCCGCGGACCCGCGCCCCTGGCACAGGATGCCGCGGCTCCGCGCAAAGCGCACGATATCGTAGACCGTCAGGAAATAGGGCGCGTAGTTGACCTCCCCGATGAACTTCAGCTCGTATTTGATGGCCGCCGCCGTTTTGTCCGGTATGGGTGTACCGAAGATCTCTTCCGCTCCCTTCCAAGCCAGGTAGGTCAGCTCTTCCTGCGGCGTGCGTCCTTCCGAGGTGATCTCCTCGGGGTACTCGTATTGCAGCTCGTCGAGCGAGAAGCGGCATTCCGCAGCGATGACCCCCGCTCGTTCCAGGGCCTCGGGGTAGTGCATGAACAGGCGCGCCATCTCGCGGGCCGGCTTCAGGTAGCGCTCCGCGTTGGGCAGCAGGCGGTAGCCCGCCGTCTGGATCGTGCACTTCTCGCGGATACAGGTGAGCACGTCCTGCAGGGGCCGCCGCGCCGGCTCGTGGTAGTGCACGTCGTTGGTGGCCACAAGGGGCACGCCGGTGCGGCGCGACAGCTGCGCGAGGCGGTGCAGCTGCTTGGCATCGTCGCCGTTGTAGCGGCGCGTGGCGGCCAGCGAAAGGCGGCTGCCGAACGCCTCCCTGTAGAAATACAGGTCCCTTTCGAAAGTGGCATCGAATTGAAAGGCGGCATCCAATGCCTCCGGCGGGAGGGCAATGAAGTGCAGCCCCTCGCCGTGTGCGCGCACGTCTTCCTTATAGAGGTGGCACGCTCCCTTCTCGGCGCGCCCGTTGCCGAGCGAGAGCAGGGCGCAGAGCCGCGCCCAGCCGCCCCCGTTCACCGGCAGCGCCAGCAGCGACGGGCCATCGAGCAGGTCGAGGCGGCAGCCGGGGATGATGCGCACCCCATGCTTGCGCCCGGCCGCATGGGCACGCACCACGCCCGCCAATGTATTGCGGTCGGTAATGGCGAGGCTGTCGTAGCCGAGGGCCCGCGCGTGTTGCACGAGCTCCTCGGGGTGGGACGCCCCGCGGAGGAAGGAGAAATTCGTGGTGGATTGTAGTTCCGTGTACATGATGGGCATCGGTCCGTGCTCCGGTCTTCCTTCGACAAGCTCAGGATGACAAGGAGATCAGCGTCTTATTTGAGAAGCTCAGGATGACAAGGAGGTGGGTGGCTTTCCACAGTTTTGGATGACCCGGTGTGCAGTGTTGTATACGTGATCGAGCCAAGTCCCGAAAGAGCATGGTATGGTTAATGCCAGGATGAACCGGGCGCTTTACCCTGGCACCAGCCCTTTCACGATAACTTGCCTCCCACTTTCCGGAGCTTGTATCCTTACCCGGAGCTTTCCGGAGGATTGACCTGAGCAGAACGGCTTTTCGAAAGAGTTTGTAACCGTTGCATATCTTGCTGCATCAGTGCTTCCTTCTTTGCTCTTGACCATCCCTTCAATTGCTTTTCCCGCTTTATCGCTGCCTCCACATCATTGAAGCGCTCTACGTATTTAAGCACCAGAGGCCTTCGTGAATAAGTGAAGCACTCCCAGTTCAATCCTTCCTCATGCTCCGTCAGCCTGCGCTCGATATCATTGGTAAACCCTGTGTAGTAAGCACCATCACTACAAACAAGGATATAGACGTAGTAATCATGTCTCATAACCTTCCTTTTGATCATCAATAGTATCCGCCTTAGCGACTCTCTCCTATCGAACACGGCCCTCCTTGTCGTCGTGAATAGGCGAAGAAGACACTGCCCTCCTTGTCATCCTGAGCTTGTCGAAGGAAGACCGGAGCATGGTCATGCGAAAAGCCCATGCAGGTACCACTGCTCCGTACGCTCCGGCGTATAGTGCCCCGACCGGAACAGCCAGTACCGCCTCCCCGCCTCGTCTTCCACGCAGTAGTAGTCGCGGTGGGGGCCCTCGCGGATCCACCACTCGGGCTCGATGCGCTCGGGACCGTCGGCCTTGACCACCTGGTGGAGCACGCCGCGGTAGCGAAAGAGCATCGGCGGGTAGTCGGGCACGGGCGCCGTTACCTCGATGCGCTCCGGCGGCGACAGCAGCTGCAGTGGCCGCGGGCGGTCTACCTTCCACTCCGAGGCGGGCGTATCGGTGAGACCCGACGCCGGTACATAGCAGCGCTCGGGCCAGTAGTGCTCTGCCGGCAGGAAGCGGTGGAGGCTGCCCGCGCCGAGCTTGCCCGCGAGGCGGTCGAGCAGCTCCGAGAGCTGCGGGTCGAGGAGGCCGCCACCCGCGCTCCAGAGCGCCGACTGTACTGCGTCCTGGTCCTCCACCTGCGTGGCTTCGAGCAGAAAAAGCTCGATGCCCGTACCCGGCGCCATCGTTTCGAGCTTGAGGCTGAAGAGGTGAAAAAGGTGCTCCTCGTGCTGCGCGGGCCGGCCCGTGGCGATCTCGATGCCGGCGGTGCCGCCGTCCATCCGGTAGCCGCGGAAGACGGCGGTGCGCAGCCCTTTGCCCTCCGCGCGCAGGCGGGTGCACAATACTTCCAGCAAGCGCTGCAGCGCGATCTCGATGCCGGTGCGCGTCACGATGGGCTCGAGGCAGGGCAGGCGCTCCTGGTAGGGCGCGATGGGACAGACCGGCACCAGTATTTCTACTTCCTCGCCCAGGGCCTGCCGCAGGCGCTGCAGGAGCGCGTCGCCGAAGCGCCGGCGCAGCGCCGGCCGCGGGATGACCACGAGATCCCTGATCAACCGGAGGCCCAGCTTGTGGAGGCGCGTACCGCTTTCAGGGTCGAGGCGGAGCGCGGTCACCGGGAGCGGGAGGAGCGCCCGCCCGTGCTGCCCCGGCTCCACTACGGCCTCTTTGCCATAGCGGGCCATCGCCCAGGCGGCGCCTACGGTATCGGCCATCGCGGCGCGTACCGTATAACCACGGTCGGAGAGGCGGCGCACGATGTCGGCTACGTATGCGTCTTCCCCACCCCACAGGTGCGCGCAGCCCGTGGCGTCGAGGAGGATGCCCGCCGGCCCATCGGGGGCGGCTACCGGCGTGAAGCGGATGCACCACTCGGCGATGCGGTCGAGGAGCTGGGCCCCGAGGCCGGGCTTGTCGTCGAGCACCTGCAACCCGGGCATCAGCGCGCGGGCATCGGCCAGCACGGTGCCGGCGCGTATGCCCCCGGCCGTTGCACGCGGACAGGCCGCCGTTACCACGGAGCGGTTGTGCACGGCTGCCTTCAGCACAAAGGCGACGTCGCGCAGCTGCGGCTGCTTGCGCACGTGCCAGTCGGTAACGAGGTGCGGGAACCATATGGAGAGAAAGCGGGCGCCCATCGTTAACCGGTTTTTGTTTGGGCCGCAGGCACGGCAGCGAGCTTCGGTGTGTGGCGGAAGCGTCCGCCGGCCCATTCGAGCTCCCAGGTGCCCGGTGTGCCGTTGCGCACCTTCAGGAGTTGCACTTCCCAGCGCGGCGCACCGAGGCCGGGCAGCCCTTCCTCGGTGCGGCTCGCCAGCGGGCGCACGCGCCAGCGCGCCACCGCGGTAGTAGCCGTAGCCGGAAGCCTGCGGCGCAGCGCGAAGCAGGGCACGCCGCTCGCTTCGATGGCGAGCTGGAAGCGGCGGCTGTCGGTAAAGGAAAGCTCGGACAGCTCGCCCACCACGGCCGACAGGGCGCTGCAGCGGAGGGCTTCCGTGAGGGCCCAGGTCACGTCCTTTTCCTTTTTCAGGTCGAGGAAGATGACCTGCTCGGGGCGGAGGCCGAAGGCGCGGAGCGCGGGCGGGAAGATGCGGCGCCCGGTGCCCACCCAGAGGGCCGCGCCACCGCGCCGCATGAAGGCCGAGAGCAGCCCCGCCACGAATGCCGTGGCTGCCGCGGCCTCTTCCGGTGCCGCACATACGAACTCGTGGAGCGCCGCGCGCGGGAACACGCCGTTGGGGAAGGCCGCGTTGATGCGCCCGAGACCGGTATCGTCGAGCAGGTGCGTCAGCGGGGCCTTGAAGCCTTGCAGCTGCAGCACCTCCTGGCGGAGGCGGGTGATGATATCGGCTTTCTCGTTCGTCAGGAGCATATGCAGGGCAAGATTACTAAATATTTTAGCAAATGGGGTGCCGGTATGGCGGGTATTTGCGCACATGTGGATATTTTACCGGGGGGGCCTGCGCCAGGCGCTTGCCCTGCATTTTCGGGTAGGCCCGGGCGTGGGAGGCAGCCGGAGCAGGTTTTCCCAACCCGGAGTCCGCACTAAAAAAAACCTTCCAAAAGGTTTCAAAACCTTCCAAAACCCTTCAAAACCTAATCTTCATGTTACCTTCCTCCCCATGATCCGAAAGATAACCCTGGCCCTTGGCCTGCTCGCAGCCACCACCACGCAGGCGCAGCTCGTTCAAAAAGTGACCGACCCCGTAGAGTGGGTGAACCCGCTGATGGGCACCGACTCGAAGCCCTCCCTCTCCAACGGCAACACCTACCCCGCCATCGGCCTCCCGTGGGGCATGAACTTCTGGACGCCGCAGACCGGCACCATGGGCAACGGCTGGCAATACCAGTACACCGCCGACCGCATCCGCGGCTTCAAGCAAACGCACCAGCCCTCGCCCTGGATGAACGACTACGGCCAGTTCTCGATCATGCCCGTCACCGGCAGGCTCCGGTTCCGGCAGGACGACCGCGCCTCCTGGTTCTCGCACAAGGCCGAAGTGGCGAAACCGTATTACTACAGTGTGTACCTCGCCGATGCCGACGTCAGCACCGAGATCGCGCCCACCGAGCGGGCGGCGCAGTTCCGCTTCACCTTCCCGAAGACCGACTCCGCCTTCATCGTGGTAGACGCCTTCGACCGCGGCTCGCAGGTACGCATCGACCCGGCGGCCCGCACCATCAGCGGCTACAGCAGCCGCTACAGCCGCGGCACCCTGCCCAACTTCCGCAACTACTTCGTGATCCAGTTCGACAAGCCCTTTACGCTGGCCTACGGCTGGCACGACAGCACGCTCGTGCGCGACTCGTTGCTCATCACCGCCCACCACGCCGGCGGCATCGTCGGCTTCCGCACGCACAAGGGCGAAGTGGTCACCGCGCGCGTCGCCTCCTCCTTCATCTCCGAAGAGCAGGCCCGCATCAACCTGCAGCGCGAGCTCGGCAAGGATGATTTTGAGACCACGAAAGCGAAAGGCAAACGCACCTGGAACGACGTGCTCGGCCGCCTCAGCGTGGAAGGCGGATCGCCGGAGCAGGTGCGCACCTTCTACTCCTGCCTCTACCGCGCCGTGCAGTTCCCGCAGCGATTGTATGAATACGATGCTGCGGGCAGGATCGTGCACTACAGCCCCTACAACGGCAAGGTGCTCCCTGGCCGCATGTTCGGCGGCACCGGGTTCTGGGACACCTTCCGCGCGCTCTATCCCTTCCTCAACCTCGTGTACCCGTCCATCAACAAGGAGATGCAGGAAGGCCTCGCCAACGATTATGCCGAAGGCGGCTGGCTGCCCGAATGGAGCTCGCCGGGATATGCCAACATCATGATCGGCAACAACTCCGCCTCCGTGGTGGCCGACGCGTATATCAAAGGCCTGCGCGGCTACAACATCGACTCGCTTTACGCCGCCCTGCTCAAAGGCGCCAACAACGAGGGACCCATGGATGCCGTCGGCCGCCGCGGCGCACCGTACTATACTTCGATCGGCTATGTGCCCACCGACGCCGGCATCAACGAGAGCGCCGCCCGCACGTTAGAGTATGCCTACGATGATTGGTGCATCGCCCAGCTCGCCAAAGCCCTGAAGCGCCCGCAGTCCGAGATCGACCTGTATACGCAGCGCTCCACCAACTGGCGCCACCTCTTCGACTCCACCATCAAGCTGATGCGCGGCAAGAAGAAGGACGGAACCTTCCAGTCGCCGTTCAACCCGTTCAAGTGGGGTGATGCGTTCACGGAAGGCAACAGCTGGCACTACACCTGGAGCGTCTTCCACGACATCGAGGGGCTCAAGCGCGCCATGGGCGGCAACGACGCGTTCGTAGCCATGCTCGACTCCGTATTTACCCTGCCGCCGGTGTACGACGAGAGCTACTACGGCTCGGTGATCCACGAGATCCGCGAGATGCAGATCATGAACATGGGCCAGTACGCGCACGGCAACCAGCCGATCCAGCACATGCTGTATTTATACGACTGGGCCGGGCAGCCCTGGAAAACGCAGTACTGGGTGCGCCAGGCCATGGACCGTCTCTACAAGCCGACGCCCGACGGCTATTGCGGCGACGAGGACAATGGGCAGACCTCGGCCTGGTACCTCTTCTCGGCGATGGGCTTTTACCCGGTGTGCCCCGGCTCCACGCAGTACGCGATCGGGACGCCGCTCTTCAAAAAGATGACCGTAACGCTGGAGAACGGGAAGCGCCTCGAGATCTCATCTCCCGCCAACAGCTCCGCGAATTACTACGTGGAAAGCGTTCGCCGCAACGGCAAGGTCCATCCGCTGAACTGGCTGGAGCACGGCGACCTTCGGCGCGGCGGCACGATCGACTTCCAGATGAGCGCACAGCCCAACAAGGTGCGCGGCACACAGCCTTCGGCGTGGCCCTACTCGGCATCGCGCAAATAATCACCAACACGTTTCATCGAACGAAAGGACCCGCCCGGGTCCTTTTTTGTTGCCAAACACATATAAACACGGGACAGCGCCGGGTACCGGGACGGAGTACCTTTACCGTCGCACTTTCCGATAGGAGCAGATGGGACAAGCCCCATTTTTTACCGTGTTTTCACCAAATTTTTAAATCGCCTGCGGCCTTATATTTTGCAGCGGCCGGCCCCTGTGTGTAACGCGCTCAGCCTCAAGCGCTTTTGAGCCGTGCCGGGTACGGGAACAGGGCAGGGTGCGGCGCAACGCCGGCCGCCCGCTTGCCACGCCGCGCTCCCCTTATTAGCTTAGCGCTTCCACCAAAGCCCTGCTCATGTCCAAGGTATACCGCTACCGCGACCTCTCCTTTCCCGTCAACGACAACGAAGACGTGACGCTTACCATCAGGTTCGTTTCGTCCGGCAATACCGGCCACACCGTCATCAACGTGCCCGGGCCCAACGACCCCGAGCTCGCCGACGAGGGATCCGTATCGCTCGGCAAGGGCAGTGCCCTTCGCGGTGACACTACGGTTTCCTTCTCCGACATCGTGAACCTCGTTCCCGAGGAAGACGAGATCGCCGTGCAGTATTTTCTCAACGACACGCTCCTGCAGGAGCACCGCAACCCCAAGACCGATGCCGACTCCGTATACATCGTGCTCTTTATCAAATTCCCCCAGGCCTTATGAGAACGCATCCCTTCCTCTTGTTGCTGCTGGCCGCGGCACCCGCCGCTGCGCAGCAAAGCGACAAGCTCGATCCTATTAAGGCGCCCACGTCGCCGGCCGCCTATGCCATCGGCGTGCAGCCCAGCGCCATCCTGCAGCCGAAGTCGTATACCGCTCTCGAAACGGCCCTCTATTCCAACTTCCGGAACGGCTCCGGCGGCTTCGGCCTGCCTTCCGACTTCGCGCTCGAGTTCAGTCCTTACTGGGCAAAAGACCGGGGCCTGTCGTTGCAGGAGTACCTCTTTGCGGCGCCGGGCCGTCAGTTCACGCGCAACTCGTCCTTCTCCATCGCCACCACACCCGGCTTCGCCCTCAGTGGCAACGATGCCACGGCGGCGGTCGGCATTGGCTGGCGCACCTCGATCCACTTCGCCGACCAGAACGACAAGAAGGAATTGAAAGCATATGCCGATTCGCTCGCCCTGCTGCAGCGGCTCTCGGCGGGCATCAAAGTGTATGCGGAAACGATCGCCGACACGGCCAACAACAAGAACGCCTTCCTGCAACTGATGCAGCCCATCGTAGAAACACGGCTCCGGAGCCTGAAGATCGCGAACCCGGGCGCCACGGCCGCCGCGATGATCAGCAAGGCACGCACCGAAGTGACGGCCGACCTGAAGAACGACCGCGACAACTTCGTGGACCAATTCTATGCGTCGCTCGACACCTACGCCGGCGTGGCGGGCGTGGTGGACCGCTACCAGGACTATATCCGGAACCGCTACGGCTTCTCGATCGACCTTGCCTATGCAGGCATGGTCAGCTTTCCGAACAACGACTTCGAATATTCCTTCGCACCGAAACACTCCTTGTGGATCACGCCCAGCTATCACTTCGACAAGGGCGCCCGCTGGCTCAAGCTGCTCGGCGTGTTCCGTTACGAGCGCCTCGACCGCGGGTACTATAGCCGTTTCTTCCCCGGCACGCCGGTGTTCACCAACAATCTGGATTACGGCATCGCGCTCAACGGCAATTTCCGCAAGCTCTCCTTCCAGCTCGAAGGCGTGGGCCGCGCCAGCGGCACCGAGGTAGAAGCGGGCACGGATGCGAATGGCAACCGGCTGTACCGCAAAGAGTCGCGCTCCGACTTCCAGTACATCGGCTCCTTCACCTATCGCGTTACCGATGGTATTGCCCTCACCTATCAGTTAGGCAACAAGTTCGCCCCCATCACCAACCCGCTTCAGACACTCGTGTCGCTCTTATCGCTCAACTTCGGCTTCGGCGGCCCCAAACGCACCGACGTGAAAGGCCTAGGCGCCCCGTGAGGGTGGCACGCAGAAAGCGCGGAAGACGCGGAAGATTTTTTTCTTTTGGTGGAGGAGTTACTTTGGCTCTCGTCAGCGTGTTGTTGGGAATGATTTATGCGTAGTGGCTTATAAAAGTGGCAACCTTACGCTGCCCGACCTGTTTGGGATAAAACGCGGAATGTGCTCCGGATGAAGCGTCTTGCTACCGTTTGTTTCCTTTTCCACGCTTCATCCGAGCCTGCCCCACCCACCGACTACGTCGCGGTGAGGCACGCGGAATACGCGGAAGACGCGGAAGCTTTTTTTCTTTATCTGGCGGAGTTCCTTCGATTCTCGTCAGTGTGTTGCTCGGAGTGCTTTATTTGAAGTGGGCTACAAAAGCTGCGTCTTTACACTGCCCGACGTTGCTTGGATAAAACGCAGAAGCGGAACCCGGCGGGGCGGCCTTGGCGCCCATTCCGCGTTTCATCCAAAACTGTCCCACCCGCAGTCTGCACCCGCCTTTAGAATGAATAATGAACCCGCAGCACCTTCATCCGCAGAAATGCAGCAATCGTAAAGATTATACATCCTGGAATAAATATCTCTTCCGCGTTTTCTGCGCATTCCGCGTGCCCCTCCCCGTAGCTTTGAGCCATGTCCCTCAAGTTACTCCCCGTTGCCCTGCTGCTGTCGCTGGGCACCAGCGCCCAGACCACCAACCATGCTTCCTTCGTGAACCCCCTCATCGGCACGCACCGCATGGGCCATACCTACCCCGGCGCCACGGTGCCTTTTGGGATGGTGCAGCTCTCGCCCGACACAGACACCATTCCGTACGAGGTGAACGGCAAGTACGTGCCCGATGTGTATAAATACTGTGCGGGCTACCAGTACAGCGACCGCACGATCGTCGGCTTCTCGCACACCCACTTCTCCGGCACCGGCCACTCCGACCTCGGCGACGTGCTGCTGATGCCCACCCTCGGGCCGCTGCAGCTCAACCCCGGCACCGCCGACGATCCCGCCTCCGGCTTCCGCTCCGCCTATGCTCATACCGACGAGCGCGCCGCCCCCGCTTACTACCGCGCCCTGCTGCAGGACCATGACATCGACGCTGAGCTCACCGCCTCCACCCGCGTGGGCATGCACCGCTATACCTTCCGCAAAGGCGGCGACGCCCACGTCATCCTCGACCTCGTGCACGGCATCTACAACCACGCGCAGAAGAACGTGTGGACCTTCGTGCGCGTCGAGAACGACTCGCTGATCACGGGCTTCCGCCAGACGGCCGGCTGGGCCAAAACGCGCACGCAGTACTTCGCCATCGCCTTCTCGAAGCCGTTCAAAAGCTTCGGCTACAACACCGGCGGCGACAAGGAAACCTACCGCGGTTTCTGGGGCAAGTTCAACACCCGCCAGAACTTCCGCGAGCTCATCGCCCGCCAGCTCCGCGCCCACTTCGACTTCGACGCGCGCGACGGCGAGCAGCTGCTGGTGAAGGTGGCCCTCTCGCCCGTGAGCGCACAAGGCGCGCTGCGCAACCTCCGGGCCGAGGTGCCGCACTGGAGCTTCGACCGCGTGAAGAACGAAGGACAGCAGCAGTGGAACAAGGTACTCGGCGCCGTGGATGTGCAGACCATCGAGCCGGCCGACCGCATCAACTTCTATACGGCACTGTACCACGCCTATATCGGCACCACGGTCTACAGCGACGTGGACGGGCGCTACCGCGGGCTCGACCAGGAAGTGCATACAGCCACAGGATTTACGAACTACACGACCTTCTCGCTCTGGGACACCTACCGCGCGCTGCACCCGCTCTATACGCTGCTGCAGCCTCAGCGCAACGCCGACATGGTGCGCTCCATGCTCGCGCATTACCGCCAGAGTGCCCATAAGATGCTGCCCGTGTGGAGCCACCATGCCAACGAGAACTGGTGCATGATCGGCTACCACGCCGTACCGGTACTCGTGGATGCCGTGCTGAAAGGCGCGCCGGGCATCGACCCGAAGGCTGCGCTCGAAGCCTGCGTCACTACCGCCCGCAACCGGCAGTACGAAGGCCTCGGTCCCTATATGCAGTACGGCTATGTGCCCGAAGACAAGAGTGGCTCCTCCGTGTCGAAAACACTCGAGTATGCCTACGACGACTGGTGCATCGCGCAGCTCGCCAGGAAGCTCGGACGCACCGACATCTATAACGAGTTCAGCAAGCGCGCAGCGTCGTACCGCAACGTGTGGGATGCGTCCACCGGCTTCATGCGCCCGCGCATGAGCGACGGCTCCTTCCTCAAGGAGTTCGACGTGCTCAACACGCACCAGCGCGGCTACATCGAGGGCAATGCCTGGAACTACAGCCTCTATGTGCCGCACGCGCCCGAAGCAATGATCGGTCTCCTGGGCGGCCCGGAGCTCTTTACGGCCCACCTCGACTCGCTTTTTACGATGGAGCTGCCCGACAAGTATTTCGAAAAGACCGAGGACATCTCGCGCGACGGCATCATCGGCAACTACGTGCACGGCAAGGAGCCTTCGCACCACGTACCGTATTTGTACAACTGGACCGGCGCGCCCTGGAAGACGCAGGAACGGGTGCGTCATATCCTGCCGCGCATGTACCGCCCCGAGCCCGGCGGCCTTGGCGGCAACGACGACTGCGGGCAGATGAGTGCGTGGTACCTCTTCTCGGCCCTTGGCTTCTACCCCGTGACGCCCGGCTCCGGCGAGTACGCCATCGGATCGCCGCTGGTGCAATCCGCTACGCTCCGCCTCGGTGGCAAAACGCTGCGCATCGAAGCGGCGCATCAAAGCGCGCAGAACGTGTACGTGCAGTCGGTGACGCTCAACGGCAAGCGCCTCACGCGCCCCTTTATCCGCCACGCCGACCTGGTGCAGGGCGGCACGCTTCGCTTCGTGATGGGCCCTGTGGTCAATAAGGAAGCGTTCAAGTAAAGACAAAGAACACGGATAGAACAGATGGAGCGGATCGGTACGGAAGTATCGATCCGTTTTTTATTCGTAGCATCCGTATCATCTGTGTTCCCTTACGCACATGCCGGTATGCTGCAAGCGAGCATTTAAAAATGTTTGTGCCTAGTGCTCAACGACTTGCGCGCTCCTGACGCTGCCCACTAACTGTTTTATCGCTTAAATGATCCGGAGCACCCGCGATAATTGCAATTGCCAGCGCGCAGCTGCCTTCAAAAAAGAAAGCCCTGGCGCCAAAGAGCGCCAGGGCTTTTATTGCTGTAGGCATCACTGCTAACGCAAGAAATACCCGACCTAAGTTCCCCCTACGGGGTCAACCGAGCGAAGGCGAAGGTTGCGCGCGTAGCGCTGGGGCCGGGCCTACTTCTTTTTCGCACTCTTCGAAGCCGGCTTCTTCGCATCCGCCTTCTTCGCCATGCCTTCCTTGAACTCCGTGAGCGCATCGGCGAGGGCCTGCAGCTCGGGGTCGAGGCCGGGCGCGAACTCCTCGGGGCGCTCGGGCGCCGTGGGGATCGGGAAGCTGCGGTCGGGCTCGGTCTTCGTGACCACCTCGGTGCCGTCGTTGAAAGGCGCCGCGCCGCTGAAGATCGCGCCCATGTCGGAGCCGTCGAGGCGGAAGGTGTATTGCTCGCGGTGGATGCCGAGGTCCATGAGGCGCTTCACCTCGGGCCATTGCGTGGAGTCGAACTTCGGCACCGGCAGCACCTTCGACCAGTTGACGCCGAGGCTTTCGAGTGCCTTTCCGAAGGCGGCCTGGTGCGCCTCGTCGCGCACGATGAGAAAGGCTACCGTATTGCGCAGCGTTTTGTTGGCCGACATCTGGTAGATGCGGCATTTCTGCAGGCGCCCCGTGGCCTCGAGCACGAGGTTGTCCATCAGGTTGAGCACCAGGTTGCCATGATCGTGCACCCAGGAGCCGTTCCAGGGATTGTGCGCGGCGTCGACCGGCAGGGCGCCCTGCGCGCCCACGATGAAGTGGTGGGGGTTCTGCTGCTCCTTGGCCATGGCCATCGATTCGGCGCCGCCCTTGCCCGGTGTTTCGAACTTCTTACCCTGGTAGCGCGGCGAGCCGTCGAGCAGGGTGGAGATGGTCTTGGAGATGAGCTCGACGTGCGAGATCTCCTCCACGCCTACGCCCTGGATGAGGTCGAGGTAGGGCTTTGCGTCGCCGCGGAAGTTGAAGCTCTGGAACAGGTACTGCATCATGGTGCGCATCTCGCCGAACTGCCCGCCGAGGCCTTCCTGCAGGGCATTGGCGGCCGAAGGATCCGGCTCATCGGCAACGATCTCGTTGATAAGCGACTGAACGTGGTAGAACATAGCTGATTTTGTTTGTGTGCAACACCGCACAATAAGAAGGCCATACGCGGCTGTAGGGAAGGGGCACGCAGAATGCGCAGAACACGCGGAAGGTATTTGTTGGCTGTTTGAGCGATTATTACGATGGCAACGTTGCCGCAAGTGCAAGTGCTGCAGGTGCAACTTTCGTTCTAAAAAACGAGGCAGAATCAGGGTGGTACCTTCCGGTATAAAACGCGAAAAGGGGGCGCCTGGCGCCCCTGTCTCTATGAAGAGGCATTCTTCTGCGTTTTCACACAAAACTTCATACAGCAAGCTGCCTGCACTTTTATAGTCCATTGTGCATAGGGCATCCGCAACAGCGGAGTGACGGCGTACCGGGCAACTCGTCTACCAAAAGAAAAAAAATCCTTCCGCGTGTTCCGCGCTTTCCGCGTGCCATACTCTACCCATGCCCCATCGGGGCACCACAGCAGAGGCTGAAGGCCGTACTATTACGGAGCCCGGTAATTGCAGCCCTGCGGGCAAACCTTATCCCTCATGTTTCAGCTCAGAAAATGGCTATCGGTCCTGCTGCTCTTTGCAGCCCTGGCCGCGGATGCCCAGCGCGGGGTGCCGCCCCGCCATAAGAAAAAGAACGTCTTCGTGGCCAAGTATGCCGAGCACCTCGACTTCCTGCCCCCCATGGTGAAGCTCCTCAAGCCCGCCGAAGGCTGGGAGGTGTCCATCGCCGCCGCCGGCCTCGGCAAGGTGCGCATGATGCACCGCATGCCCAACGGCGACATGTACGTGACGCGCCGCGATGCCAACGACGTGCTGCTGCTCCGCGACGCCGACGGCGACAACGTGTTCGAGGAAGTGAAGATCGCGGAGTATATGTTCCGCACCGTGCACGGCCTCACGAGCCGCGACGGCTACCTCTACCTGTGCAGCAACTACGAGCTGCGCCGCTACAAGATCCGCCCCGACGGGATGCTCGAAGGCAAGGAGGTGCTCATCAACGACCTGCCCTCCGGTGGCCAGCACCCCAACCGCACCATCGCCTTCGGGCCCGACGGGATGCTTTACATCACCGTGGGCACCCTCTGCAACGACTGCAAGGAGATGGACCCCGAGGTGGCGGCCATACTGCAGGTAGATCCGAAGACCTGGAAGCGCACGATTTATGCTACCGGCCTCCGCAACACTATCGGCTTTGACTTTCACCCGCAGACCGGCGAGATGTGGGGCATCGACAACGGCGGTGACGGCAAGGGCAACAAATGGCCGCCCGAAGAGGCCAACCGCATCGTGAGAGGCGGCAACTACGGCTTTCCCTTCGTATACGGCAAGCGCGAGGTTGACCGGGTGAAAGACGACCCGCCCGGCGATACCAAGGAAGAATGGGCGAAGAGCACCGAGCCTTCGGTGTATGAGTTCCCCGCGCACATGGCGCCGATCGACTTCAAGTTCTTCAGTAATGGCGTACAGGCACCGGCGGGCTACACCGGCGACGGCCTCGTGGCCTGGCATGGCTCCTGGAACCGCAGCAAGCCCGTCGGCTTCACCGTGCAGCGCGTGCACTTCGAGAACGGCGTAGCCGTGGGCGCCTCCGACTTCCTCACCGGCTTCCTGCGCCGCGGCTTCCCGCTCTTCCGCCGCCGCATGCGCTTCGGCCGCCCTACCGGTCTTTTCATCGCCCCGAGCGGCGTCGTGTTCCTGAGCGACGATGCCAACGGGGTCATTTATGCCATCAAACCCAAGAAATGATCATGCGTAACTTCTATATATCCGCTTTCTGCGCGCTCCTGCTGGCCTCCTGCGTTCCCGTGCGGCCCACGCAGCGCATCAACTTCACCGCGCCCGACCTCTACCCGGAGGGCATCGCGTACGATGGAGCGGCCAACGTCTATTATGTATCCTCCGCCCGCACCGGCGCCATTGGCCGCGTAACCCCCGACGGTGCTTATACGGTGCTCCATGCCGACTCCACGCTGAAGTCGACCTACGGCATGAAGATCCACCCCGACGGCAAGCGCCTCTTCGTGTGCGCCGCCGACGCCAACTACAGTAGATTTACGGCCCCCGACACGCGTTACAAGATGTCGCGCCTCATCTCGATCGACCTCACCTCGGGCCGCCGTCTCTCGGATGTGGACCTCAGCAACCTGTTCCCCGGCAAGCACTTCGCCAACGACCTCACCTTCGACGACAAAGGCAACATCTTCCTGACCGATTCGTATGGCGACGCTATCATCAAGGTGGACGCGGCCGGCAAGCCCTCGGTGTTCTCGAAGCACAAGCTGTTCGAGACGGTGGGCATCGGCCTCAACGGCATCGTGTGGCACCCCGGCGGCTTCCTGCTGGTCAGCAGCACGGCCCACGGCGTCATCTTCAAGGTGGATGTGAACAACCCCGACAACGTCACGAAGGTGAAGAGCGACATGTACTCGGTGAACGGCGACGGCCTCCTGCTCAAAGACCCCAACAACCTGATCCTGGTGGTGAACGGCGGCGCCGACAAGATCTTCCGCATGACGACCGACGACAACTGGGCCTCGGCGAAGCTGACGGGCACCACCTTTCTCACCGACCGCTTCACGCATCCCTCCACGGCCACCGCGGCCGGCGACGACGTCTGGATCATGAACGCCAAGTTCCACGACCTCAACGACTCCACGTCGATCCCCTCCAAGGTGTTCGCCATCCAGAAGCTGGTACTGAAGCCGATCCCGCGGAAGTTCCGCGGATAAGGCAACTTACTTGCTGGTGCTTCCCGCCGCAAGCGGCTGGCAGTCATCACAGTTCGGCGCGGGTTTCACGCCAAGACGCCAAGGCGCAGGAAATAGTCTGCTACGCGGAGTGCCCGTCATGGCGGGCGCAGCGAAGCAATCTCCTGCGTTACGCAGAGTGTCGCTCATTGCGAGCGCACGACAAAGCCCGTCATCCTGAGCCTGTCGAAGGACACCCTGAGCCCGTCGAAGGGTGTCGAAGGAGCTAATTGTGGAACCGGGTTGTAGAAGCCTGCCCCCTTCTTTATGTGCGGCGAAATGCGACGTCCACAACAACCGGCAAGCGACGCCCCGTATTGCCGCCTCCCGACAACGATCCGACGCCGCTTCCCCAATCGGTGAAACGCAAACGTTTCGGCACGGAATTGCTATTATAACAGACGTAGCAAGCGGGTAACACCGCGCTACTCCCGGCCCTCCGGGATTCGGCTAACCTGTGAAGAAGACACCTTGTGCGGCATGAATGGTAGCCGCCTCAGCAATGAGCAATTGGGCTCCCTTCGTGGGGGCCTTTTTGCATGGGCGCCAGCCGTAATGCGGCACCCTTTCCTTTCTCGCGCCTGCTTCGGCTACCGGAAGAAACGACCAACCTAAGTTCCCCCTCCGGGGGACAGGGGGCCGGGGCTGGTGGGAAGCACCAGCACAAACACCGCCCCTTGCCCCGCGGCTCCCTGTGCCGAGATATGCCCGCCATGCCGCTGCACGATCTTGCGGCACAGCGCGAGGCCCAGCCCCGTGCCTTCGTAATGATCCTTCGAATGCAGGCGGGTAAACGTTTCGAATATATGCTCGGCATAATGCTGGTCGAAGCCGATGCCGTTGTCGCGCACCTCGATGCGCGTCCAGCCGGGAAGGGCGTCGGGCTGGCTGCTCAGCTCGATGACGGGCGTGCCGTCTTCGCGGGCAAACTTCAGCGCGTTGTTGAGCAGGTTGAAGAACAGCTGGTACAGCAGCACCGGCGAACCCAGCAGCACCGGCAGGGCGTGGCTGATGATGCGCGCGCGCTTGTCCGCGATCGCTACTTCGAGGTCTTCGCGGATCGCCGACAGCAGGGCCTCCAGCGGCACTGCCTCCCGGTCGGGCTCCGACTCCTTGATGGACGAATAGGAAAGCACCCCGTTGATCATCATGAACATACGGTCGGTGGCGCTCCTGATCTTCGCGAGGCAGATCCGCCCGCGCTCCGACAGCCGCGTTTCCGGGTCGTCGTCGAGCATGCCTGCGAAGGTCTTGATCTTGCGGGTCGGCTCCTTGAGGTCGTGCGAGGTGACGTGCGCAAACTGCTGCAGGTCTTCGTTGGAGCGTCGTAGTTCGGCGGTGCGGTCGCGCACCAGCGATTCGAGCAGGCTGGCGGCGTCGCGTCGCTCGGTAACATCCACGGCGATGCCTGAGTAGCCCGACAGCGATCCGTCGGCCGAGTAGCGTGGCGCCACGGTAAACTGGAACCAGCGGTACACACCGTCGTGCCGGCGCAGGCGCAGCTCGTGGGTCACGGACGCGTGGCAGGCCACTGCGTTATTGTAGGCGGCAATGGCGCCGGCCACATCGTCGGGGTGGGCCGCCACGCGCCAGCCTTTGGCGTGCGACTCCACGGCGCTGAGCCCGGTAAATTCGAGCCAGAATTTATTCCAGTAGGTGGCGTTGTCGGGTGCGGTCATGAACACCACCACCGGCACCTGGTCGGCGAGCCCCCGGAAGAGCTCCTCGCTCTTTTGCACGGCGGCAGCCATCTGGCGGAAGTGCTCCCAGTAGGCCTGGAGCTGCGCTTTGGCGCGGGCCTCTCCGGCGGCGCGGTCTTCGGTGTAGGCGAGAAAGGCGGTGAGGGCTACCGACAGCAGCTCGTAAAAAGCGAGGTAGGCTTCGTTGAGGGTGAGGCGCGGCGACACGCCCGCTACGGCGAATGCCGCCGGCCCGGTGTACCCGGGAGGGGTGATGGGCAGGATGAAGGCGCGTTGCGGCGCCTCGGGGTAGGGACCTACCGGCACGGCGCCGAGGCGGTCCCCTACCAGCACCTCGAAGGGCGTGCCCGTGCGCACGGCGTTTTCGAAGGGCCAGTCGGCGTCTTCGGCCACCTGGGGCGGAACGGTATGTCCGGCGTGGTCCTCGGTAAAGCCGGCATGGGCCACGAGCCGGTTGCCGCCCTCGTGGGCGCGGTAGAGCAGCAGGAAGGGCAGGTCGAGGTCGAAGGGCGCGAGGGTGAGGGCGGCGAGGCTCAGGGCGGCCTCCACGCTGTGGGCTTCGCCGTTGCGGCTGGCGAGGGCGCGCAGGGCGCTGCAGCGGCGCACCGCCAGCAGCTTGGCCGTTTGGCTGAGCACCTGCACCAGCACGCCGGCCACCGAGCCGTCGGCGCCCGGCACGGGGCTGAACGAGAAGGTGAAGAAGCACTCTTCGGGATAGCCATTGTGGTCGAAGAACAGGCGCTGGTTTTCGATGGAGGACGCTTCGCCGCGGGCGGCGCGCCTAAACGCCGGCCCTATGCCCGGCCAGCCGGGCGGGTGGCAGCGGCGGAAGTCGTGCCCGAGGGTGCGCGCGTGCCCGTCGCCGCAGAGCATGCGGTAGCTGTCGTTATAGAGCAGGGTGAAGTGCGGCCCCCAGGCGAGCGCCATCGGCTCGTTGGACGGCAGCAGCAGGGAGAGGGCGCTGCGCAGGGATTCGGGCCAGTAGTCGAGGGGGCCCAGGGGCGATCTCGACCAGTCGCGGGCGGCGATGGTGCGGCCCATTTCGCCGTCGGTGAGGAATCCGGGCAGGGATAACGATGGCTTGGGGTTTCGCATAGGGTTGGGCAATAAGGAGGTTCCCGAAAATGAGCGTCCGTACGCGGTTCTTGCCACAACAATGGGTCCGGGTTTCTACGGGAACGCCTTCCCGGCGCCTTTTCCCGGAATTAAATAAAAGCGACGGCCAACGGCTGTTTGCGGGCGGTAGCGGGGGTGGCGGCAGTGTTGGGCTATGGCCCAGTGCGCTTATTCCATCGGCTCCGGATCCTCCCTACCTTTCCGGCATGAACATCCGCAACAACACGCAAAACCTACGGTTTGAGATCGAGCTCGACGGCGAGCTGGCCGTGCTCGAGTACCGGCTACATGGCGGCAACATCATGCTCATGCACACCGGCGTTCCCGATGCGCTCGGCGGGCGGGGCATTGCCGCGGCGCTGGCGCTGCATGCGTTTGAATATGCAAAGGCCGAGGGAATGCCGGTGGTGGTGTATTGCCCGTATGTGAAGGTGTGGCTGGAGCGGCACCCGGAGTGGAAGGGGCTGGTGCAGGCGCCGTGAGCCGATTGGGGCGGTTAATCGGCTCAGGATAATGGGATCTTGTGAGCCGAATAGCTAATTGAATTGGCTCCTGTGTCCGCTTGCAAAGACGGTTTGTCTGAATCGTTAATAGGATCCTTTACCAGGTATTACATGTCGGATGCCGCCCGCCGGCAAATCAACGTCACCGTGATAGCGCGGAATGATATGCACATGCGTGTGAAAAACAGTCTGTCCTCCTGCCGCCATCACATTAAAGCCGACATTGAAACCGTCGGGCTGATAACGTTCTCTTGCCAGAGCAACCGCATCGTCAACTAAATTCCACACGGCGGCTTTTTCCGAAGGCAGTAACTTAAAATAATGCTCTGAATGACGTTTTGGAATGACGAGCATGTGGCCTAACGAAACAGCGAAGCCATCTTCTATTACAAAAGCTTCATCGTTCTCCAGGACGATTTTCCTCTCGTTCGCCAACTGACAAAAAGGACAGGTTGGCTTAAGCGTAGGTCCACCCACTTCGAAATCCGGCATTTTGAGCAATTTGAATCATTGGTTTGATACTGTCACAAAGCCTCCCCTTAAACAGTTCGGCCGGCATTGTGTCGATTTCATTTAGGTCATCATTGAACAACAAGGCATAGTCCTCCAGGATCAGGTCGTCGGGACGGGCCTGCCGGGTAAATCTATAGAACTGGTGCTGCAGCTCAGCGAATTCGCCCAAGTAAACTTCGGCAGGAAGTGCATCATTTTTTGCTGAGTTGACTTCTTTTCCCACTGAAGCAAGGTTCCAGTTAAGGTCGTGAACGACAAATGACCAGGGCACAAAGTGGTCCAAAGAAAAATTCGCTGGCAAAGGTGCATTAGAATAAATGCAGGCACAGGACTCACTCTCAGTCCTGAAGAGTGTCCAGGCCTTCCTGCTGCGCTCCAGGTTTCGCTTTTCCGGCTTGAACAGCTTTTGAGAGATCCCAATGATATTTGGGTTGTTTCGTTGAAGGAAACGAGTAAGGTGCCAGTTAATAAATGCGTCCAACAAGCCAAGGTTCTCCAGAAAATAATCCCTCCATTCGCTATGCAAAACGATACCGGCAGACGTAAAGTGGTAGGGAGCTAAATGAGAGCTCCCCCTAGCTGCCCGTGATGCGCAAGCAGCTATCGCCCGGTTGACGTCATGATCCTTGACCTTGGCAATTTCTTCCTGGAAGAAGGGACGCAGGAAACGAAACGGCACATAATTCGTCAGGCTCAACACCGCAGCATAAAAGCGCTCCTTTTCCTGCGCCGATAATAAAGTTTCTACTTGCCGAATGACAGAGGGTGCTCCGGGCGCATTGTTGATCTTGAGATGTGCCGGAAGTTGTTCTGCGATCTTTATAAACCCGTCTTTCTTACCAAACGACAGCTTGTAATAGGTCAACGGGTACCAGACTTGTGCAAACATCTCCTGAGTGAGCTCCTCCCAGGTAAAAGCGCTCGCACGCGTGTTACGGGTCAGCTGCAGTATAGCGCGCAACCAATAAAACTTGTACGAGTTAGTGGTATCCTTGAATACCAGCATGAGGCGGTCTATCGCAAGCCGGCTGTGAAAAGGCAAAAGAACCGCGCTCGTGTCAGGCCCTAAATCGCTCATCGTTATGGTATTTAAGAAACTGGGGGTCAGGTAAAAACCGTGAAGGAAGGTGCATCAGGCTGCCATCATACTTATGAAAATACTTTTTGACAGTATCGTCTTGCTGTTTCAATAGTATCGGAGATACGCGAATGTGAAAGTCCGGAGTGATCGTTATCAGACCGTTTTCGAAGGCCCGGTCGTGCAAATAGTTTATCGCAATTCCATTGGAGGGGTTGATTCTGTTCGCTTCATCAACTCCCCAAGGCCGTATGTGCCCCGCCACCAAAAGCTCATTTTGCTTGAGACCTGTGATACAGCAAGTACCGTTGTAGGCACTAATCACTGCCTTTCTGAAAAACGCCTGATTTATCCGAACTTTTACCAACTGCTCCTTGGTTCTTCCTACCGGAAATTGCAATAACTCGCTTTCTTCGATAAGCTCTTCAACTGCTGTCTGTTTCTTGTTGGCCAGCCTCAGTTCGCTCTCAAAAGCCAGCTCAGTCCAATTTGAGTAAAACTCGTTCCAAACTTTTTGATCCAACCTGCCTGCATTGGCAGCTCCTTTTATCCCGCGGGCACGAAGGGTGGGATCAAAGGAAGCGAAATTGGCCAGCTTGAATGCTACCGATCCGGGCGTACGCTCAACCAGATGGGCGAGGGCGATGACCTCCGGGTTCCGATGATGCATCTTTCCAAACGGGAGCTTGCAATACAAGTTTATTGCTAAGATCAACTCATCTCTCGTCCAAAGCTTACGTGCGCTTTTCTGTACCACAGGCACTCTTTTGACTATTTAGCGAAATACGGATCTTCAGGGTTGCCGCTATAATAGTTGTCACCAACATAGATATGTAATTTCTTGCTGCTGATTCTTTTTATGTCAACCTGAACGGATGTCCCACGCTCTACATCTGGCACGGAAACAGTTTTTTCACTATAAGCGGGAACATTGGTAACGGGTATATCCACACGATCCCAAACTCCTCCATTGGCCTTGATATAGGTAACGGTAGCCACCATCTCGTCTGCCATGTATTCCGAATTATTCTGAAAAATGACTTTTAAGCCATATATGCCTCCCAAGGCACTATATCTATATTCACTACGTGTAGCTGTAAAATAGGTAGTCCAATTATTCCGGTAGTTTCTATTTTTTCGTGTCAATTCCTCCAGCGCACGCTTTTTCTCTTCTTCCTTTTGTCGCCGCTCTTGTTCTTTTTGACTTTCATCCGCTTGCATCTGCGAGATCTGTGATTGAACTAAAGCTGTTTCCTGCCTGCCGTTGATATAAAGGAATACAAGCGCCAGCACTACTATCGCGCCTATTCCAATAGGAATAAAGGCAATATTGTTTTTGGAGCCCCTGATTACAGGAACCTGCTCTATCGGCGCAGAATCTGACCTTGAGAAAGGCGGCGGCGTAATTGGTGATTCTATTTTTGTGCCCGTGAATGGAGGAGGCGTTCTGAATACCTCTCCTAACTCATCAAGTGCACCAGCTTTCGACCAGCCGTCTGCTCCTTCATACCAAACATAAGTATCCCGGTTTACAGTAAGCGCTTTCAATTCGTCGACGGAAAAGGGGCCCTTCTGCTCTTGGCCATCGATGATGTAATACTTTTTCATGGGCAGTTAGTTTTGATTTCGGCGACGAACAAGATATAAATTAAAATTCAGGGCGCTGAATTTCACCGGCGCAAGGCGTAGTATCTGTTGAGGAAAGGTCCTTACTGGCCGGCGCACGTCGGTACCCGGCGGTGTTCACCCCCTTCCCGCCTCCGCTTACCGTTGCGCAGCATCCCGCCGGGAGCACCGGGCGACGCCCTGCCGATTGGGAGCAGGGTAGGCTCTCCGGCTGCGGGGCTGCAACGGGATCGGTTCGATGGGGAAGCACGGGACGCCGGTAAGCAAGCACCGTCGTCGCCCGACTAAAAGCGAGTACCATTTCTTATGGCCGAGGGGACGTCTTCCGAAGACACGACTCAAAGGGCGCTCACTCCGCGCCTCGTACCTGGTGACTAAAGAACGCGGGTCGTTCCCGTTTCCTTGTTCCCCGTACCCCACGTTCCGTTCCCGGTATCCCGTTTCCCGTTCCCGTGCCCCACGGCTAAAGCCGTGGGCTGGTCGTAAATCGAAAACCCACGACTAAAGTGTGGGCTGGTTGTAAATCGAACACCCACGGCTGAAGCCGTGAGCTGGTTGGCGCCAACCCCCAAAACCTCCAAAACCCTACAAAACCTTCCCCGCCCGTACCTTGAGCCTTCAACTCCTTCCTATGCTCGTCATCGACGCCCGCAACGCTGCCCTCGGCCATGGCCTCGCCGTGCGCCGCATCCTCCCCTTCCGCCAGCGCCGCATGGTGGGCCCCTTCATCTTCATGGATCATGCCGGCCCCGTGGCCGAGCCGCCCCGCGTCGTAAGCGAGCTCGACGTGCTGCCCCACCCCCACATCGGCCTCTCCACCGTATCCTATCTCTTCGGCGGCTCCGTCACGCACCGCGACTCCCTCGGCGTGCAGCAGGTGATCCGCCCCGGCGAGGTCAACTGGATGACGGCCGGCTCCGGCATCGCCCACTCCGAGCGCTTCGAAGACCCCGCGGCCCTCGCCGGCGGCGCCCTCGAAATGATCCAGACCTGGGTGGCCCTCCCGGAGCAGGACGAGGAGGCCGCGCCTTCCTTTGCCAATTATTCGGAAGCGGAGCTGCCCGTGTTCACCGAGGGCGGGCTCTGGATGCGCCTCATCGCCGGCGACGCCTATGGCCTGCGCAACGGCGTCAAAACGCACTCGCCGCTGTTCTATATCCACGCCGTGCTGCAGCCCGGCACCACCTTCGGCCTTCCGCAGGGCCACGAGGAGCGCGCCCTGTACATCGCCAGGGGAACCGTCGAGATCAAGCACGTTACCTACGGCATCGGGCAGATGATCGTGTTCGAAAAAGACGAAGACCCCGCCCTCCGTACTTCTACGGGCGCCACCCTCCTGCTCCTCGGCGGCGCGCCCCTCGGCGACCGCTTCATCTGGTGGAACTTCGTGTCCTCCCGCCGCGAGCGCATCGAGCAGGCCAAGCACGACTGGAAGGAAGGCCGCATCCTGCTGCCCCCCAACGACAACGATACCTTCGTGCCCCTTCCGGAAGACAAATCCAAACCGGCCGGCGGACCACCGCCTCCGCCTAACCCGCTGTCGTGATCTCAGATGTAGGATCTGGGATCTCAGATGTGGCTGACGCCGGTAGCGATAGGGGCCTTTAGCGTGGAATATGGAATAGAGAAGGAACGCAGATCACTATGATGTATACGATGAACGCGGAGGGTTGCTTGCATCACCTCCGCGTTGGCATATTTGCCGTACGTAAGATCTGTTGGTACGATAGGGTAAGGCGCGGAAAGAAGGAACACGGATCTAACGGATTTGATACGATGAGCGCGGATAATAGCTTAAAGCGCTTGGGTCCCACCCCGGCATGTGTGCAGCAAGGATGATTTGTGGGTAGGATAGCGTTGGGCGCGGAGCGAAGAAACGCAGCTGATTTGGATGTGTACGATGAACGCGGATGGCAGCTTTCATCACCGTCGCGTAGGCAAGTCTGCCGCACGTATGACTTGTTGGTACGATAGGGTCTGCCGAAACGATCTATTACCAATAAACGAATAGACCAATAGACCCTCTCTTAGCGAAACCCTTAGCCTCTTCTTTTCTTAGCGGTAAAAATCCCTTCTTCTCCTTCTTCCGCCTTCCCACGGAAGGCTACAATTCATCGACGGATTACCGCAACTGGTGCCCGCATTAACCTTCGTTCACGTTTTACACAGGTGCATTAACCCGCTCCGGGCGCGGGTTGCAGCAGCTTTGCGGGAAATCAACCGATATGAAACCGCTCTTCCTGTGCCTCCTGCTCCTAACCTCCCTCAGCTCCCTCCACGCCCGGCGCGATGCGCCCGACAGCAGCATCGTGCAGCAGCTGCGCGCCTCCGGTAAAAAGATCGAAGGGACCCGCGCCATCGTCTGGTACCACCCCAACGAAGCAAAGGAACCCGTCGTCGCCGCCTTCCTCCGCGAGCTCGAGCGCGGCATCGAAGCCATCGAATCCTTCACCGGCCGCCGCTTCGACAGTGCGGGGTACGGGCAGGCACGCATCGAGTACTTCGTGTCGCGCGCCACCACCGTATCGCATGTCTACAACGGCTACCAGCACAACGAAGGCCCGCGTCTTCCCTACATCTTCTTTTCGGCAAAGCGCCTCGCCGACGGCACCGTGCCCTACCTCCACGAAACCACCCACCTCGTGCTCCGCGACTTCCACTCCCTGTGGCTCCGCGAAGGCACCGCCGAATGGGTAGCGCAGCAGGTGGCAGCGCAGCTTGGCGCGGGACATACCGCCTTCTACGGCAGCGCGGGTAATGAAGACGCGCATACGCTGGCCGCAGCCCTGCACAACGACCCCGACCGTGATGCCGTGCTGTCACTCGTTCCGCGCAACGGCATTCCATCGTTCACCAGCACGGAGCAGCGCCGCAAATTCTACATCGCGGGCACTTCTTTTGTCTCCTTTCTGGCGGAGCTGCTTGGGAAAAACGGGTTGCTGAAATTGTATGATGCGCCCGATACCGACGGGGCACTTGCCACTACTTTGAACCAATCACCGGCTGCGCTGCAGGGTCAATGGTTGTCGGCGATCCGGAAGTAAGGCTCCTTCGGGAAGACGAGGAACGCGGATCAAACGGATGCGGCAGATAAAGACGGATCGATTCGTAACGCTCCGTCCAATCCGTACTATCCGTGTTCTTCATTACGCGGGGCGGGCAACGGGATCTGCAATGAGTGCCTGGAGCAGCGTCAGCAACTCCCCGGCTGTGTGTACGGCATAAGCAGGCGCACCAACGGCAACCGCCGCCTCGGTATCATAACCCCAGCTTACCCACACGGCCCGGATGCCGGCTTCGGCGCAGGCTTCCACGTCGCGGAGCTCGTCGCACACATACAGCACCTCGGAAGGCTGCAGGCGCTGCGCGCGCAGGAACTGCTTCAGCGCCCGCCCCTTGCCGAAGAGGCGGCGCGTGCCGTGGATGTCGGTGATGCCGGCAAGGCCCTGCGCCTGCAGGAAGTGGCGGATGGTGTCGGCGCGGTTGGAAGAAAGGATGGCGAGGTGCGCCGGCCCCGCGGCAAGCGTGTGCAGCAGGTCGGCGATGCCGGGCTGAAGGCGAACGCCGCCGAGCGCGGCGCGGTATTCCCGCAGGAAGCGGCGCGACAGGAGCGGCAGCTTCCACAGCGGCACCCCGAGCGCGCGGAAGCGCTGCCGCATGGGCAGGGCACGCAATGCGTCGAGGTTGTGCTGGTCGATGGGCAGGAAGCCGTGCGCGGCCGCAAGGCTGTTGTAGGTGCGGATAAAGACGTCGCGCGAATCCACGAGGGTGCCGTCGAAATCGAAGAGCAGGCAGGTGACCATACCGGCAAGTACCGAAAAAAGAAGGGGACGCACAAGGGGCGCCCGTACGAAATGCGTCAGCCGGCGCGGCGGGGAGCGGGGCTGCCGGCGCCGAGCTCTTTGGGACGCGCCTCCATCACCCGGATCGGCTGGCCGCCAAGCACGCTGTTGTCGAGCGCGGCGATCGCTGCCAGGGCTTCGGTATCGGCCATCTCCACAAACCCGTAGCCCTTCGGCAGGCCGGTGTATTTGTCGATGATGACGCGGCAGAAGACCACGGTGCCGTAGGGGGAAAAATGCGCGGCGAGCGCAGCATCGCTGGTGCCCGGGCTTAAGTTCACAATGTAGATGTTCATTTCCTTGACCTTTATAGATGAAGAGGATCTGAGGAAGGCAAGGAGTAAAGCGTAACTAAAGTGCGCAGGCAGGATAATTAAACCGGACTGGTTGCGAGGCTCAAATGATTGCAGGGTGAAGGTAGGCTTTAAATGCCGCACGCCCTGTTAATTAAATGCAGCGTGTTGCCGCCGGGCTTCGCGGGGAGAGAAAGAACGCAGATGGTTATGATCTATACGATGAGCGCGGATACAGAGAAAAAGGCCAATGACTTCACTGTCCGGGACAAGCAGTATGATTTGTTGGTACGATGAAGCGACAGCACGGCTATGCAGCAGGCCGAACCCGCGCCGAAGGAGAGAAGGAACGCAGATTTTTATGATTGATACGATCAACGCGGATATACGAAAAACGGCCGATGTCTTCACTGTGCGAAATAAGCGGTATGATTTGTTTGTACGATAAAGTGGGCGCGTATTAGTTTGGTACGTGGTGCGTAAAAACACCAGCGCGGCGAACGATGACCAATCGTTTTCACCAATCGCCCGAATAAGCGGGATCTCTAACTCCCCTCCCTCCCGGGGAGGGGCCGGGGGTGGGGTGGGCTAAAAATTCAACTGTGCCTGCAGGCGCAGCAGGTTGCCGCGCTGCCGGTTATGCTGCTTGCGGAAATCTTCGAAGCGGCGATCGGAGATCATGTACTCGGCCACGAATTCGAAGTTCTTCATCGGCTGCCACTCCAGGCCGATCTCGAGGTCGCGCACCGTATAACTACGGGCATCGGTCTCGAACTTCTTACCGCCCGAGTAATACTGGCCGCGCACAAAGGGGAAGAAGAACTGCTTGCCCGCCTTCAGCATGTAGTGCAGGGTCACGTAGCCGCCTTCGAGGCGGCGCGTCTCGATGGAGTCCGTAACCGGGTTGAACTCGGGGCCCCGGCCCACGTTGTACTCGGCGTGGATGCCGAACGGCCGCGGGTAAAGCACGAAGGTGGCGGCCACGCGCTCGTCGGTGTACTCGCCGCCGGGGCGCACCTTTACGCCCGCCGAAAGCTGGTCGGCCGTCACCACGTAGCGGCCTGTATAGGCCTGGAGCGCCGGCTCGATGATCTGGTTGCCCACGGCAAAGGGGTAAGCCACGCGGCCCACCACGTGCAGCTGATCGTTCTGCTCGGGGCGGTTGGCGGTTTGCCCGTTGAACACACCAAAGCCCACCACGCCGTAATCGCCCGAGCCCTTATACCCCTCGCTTACGAGCTCGGAGAAGCGGTCGCGGATCTTCCGGGGCGCCCAGTAAAAGAGGGCCGCCAGGTCCCGCTCGTTGGAGAGGGCGCTGTTGAGCGCGTCGGCACGGTCGAGGGGCATGCGGTTCTGGCTCGACTGCATGTTCTCGAAGCCGAAGGGGATCTTGCTCTGCCCCAGGCGGAGGCGGTACTCGTTCTTCTTATCCAGGCCGAGGTCGATGTACATGTCGCGGATCTGCCCGATGTGCTGGGTGGTGCCCACCGAGGAGGCGAAGTCGGGCTGCACGTAGAAATACACCCGCTCGCTCACCTGTCCGAAGATGATGACCCGCATCCGCCGCACGAAGAGCCCGCCGTCCTCACCGATGGAGCGGTCGCACTGGTCGCACTTCAGCTGCGGGTTCGTCTCGAGCAGGCGGTTATAGCGCACCTGCATATAGCCGCGGATCGAGATCTTGTCGAACCACTTTGATGGCTTCTGGCCGGCGGCGCTGTCTTTCTGCGCGGTGGCGGGCAAAACCGTTGAAGCTACAAGGCCGAGGGTGCATCCGAGGGTGCGTAACAATTTGTTCATGGAAAATTAATCGCCGCAAAACTAGGCCCCGGGGCCTGCCAAAACCCGCATGAGCTTCCGGTAACAGTTAATTAATGAAAAGGTAACATGGAGCGTCCGCCCCGGTGGCCCTGATAGCCTCAGCCGCTGTTCGAGTGCATGTGCTTTCGGGAAGACCGGAATTGTCGGCCCCAAGCGGCCTTATCGCGACGGCGCTCCCGAAGCTTCGGGGTGAAAAGGGGCGAAAGCCCCGCATGCCGTGCTTGCACGGCCAGACAGGCAGAAAGATCGCTGATTCAAACAGAATATAAGGGATGCCGGCTGAGGCAATCCGTGCCCTGCACAGCCTTTCTGATCAGGGTATCTGCCTAGCCCTGGTTAAGTCTTCTCCCGGAGCGGTAGTAGTTTTACGAAGCCTTTCTGAAGGCCGCTCCGCCGGGTTTTGTACCTTTCAAGACTTTCCACATCCGATGCAAAGCCCCCTCTTTCCGTCCGCCCACCCGGATACCGCTCCCCGCTATCCCACCCCGAGCCAGCTCCAGCAGCTGTTCGACTCGTCGCCGGACGTTATCTGCTCCATCGACGGCGACGGCCGCTTCGTGCTGGTGAGCCGGGCTTCCCTGCAGGTATGGGGCTACGCGCCCGAGGAACTCATCGGCAGGGCCTATATGGACTACGTGATCCCGGAAGACCATGCCCTCACCGTTGCCGCGGCTACGGCCATCATGAGCGGCACCGATATGACCGACTTCCAGAACCGCTACCGGCGTAAGGACGGAGCCATCATCCCCATCCTCTGGTCGGCGCGCTGGGACGAAGCCGGGCAAACGATGTTCTGCATCGCCAAGGACGCCTCCGAGAAGCTCGAGAAGGAGCGCCTCCGCTCGCAGCTCGACACCGAGATCCGCCGCCAGCACCACCAGATGCAGGAGATGCTCGGGCGGATCGCCGACGGCTTCTTCTCGGTCGACCACCAATGGGTGATCCAGTATGCCAACCCGCGCGTGCAGAGCATGCTTGGCATCAACGTGGCGGATTATATCGGCCGCAACCTTTGGGAGAGCTTCCCGTCGGTGCGCGACTCCGCCTGCTACGAGCAGTACCACGAGGCCATCCGCACCCACCGGCCGGTGCATTTCGAAGTATGGCTCGACGTGTTCGGCAAATGGTTCAGCGTCGACGCACACCCCTCCTCCACCGGCCTCTCCATTTTCTTCCGCGACACCACGCAGCAAAAAGCCACCGAGGAGGAGCTGCGCCGCTCGCACGAGCGCTTCGCCCTCGCCGCCAAGAGCGACGCCATCTACGACTGGGACCTCATGACCGACGAGCTGCAGTGGGGCGATGGCCTCCACCGCATCTTCGGCTACCACCCCGACGAGCTGCGCACCACCGCCCAGTGGGAAGAAGCCCTGCACCCGGCCAACTTCGCGGAAACCACCCGCAAGCTGAGGGCAGTGCTGGCCAACGAATCCGCATCGGTATGGGAAGCCACCTACCGCCTGCGCAAAAAAGACGGCAACTACTTTATCGTGCACGAGCTCGGGCACATCGTGCGCGATGGATCGGGCGCCGCGCTGCGCATGGTAGGCAAGCTGAACGACATCACTGAGAAGCGCCGCGCCGAACTGGAGCGCCGCAGCTATGGCGAGCAGCTCCGCAACCAGCATGCCTCCATGGTGGCCGTGCTCGAGCAGATGAACGACGGCTTCATCACCACCGATCTCGAAGGCCGCATCCTCTACTGGAACAAGGAGGCCGAGCGCATGACGGGCATCCCGCGCAGCGCCGCGCTCGGACAATTGTTCCCGGAACTCTATTCCGGCTTCGAGGAATCAGAATACGCCGGCATCTTCCGCCGGCTTGCGGCCGACCCTACACCGGTGCACCGCATCATCTTTTCGCCCTTCACGCGTCGGTGGATGGAGCTGCATGCCTACGTGGCCGTGCAGAAGATCTCGGTGTTCTTCCGCGACATCTCCGAGCAGAAGCGCAGCGAGGAGGAGCTCCGGATGCTCTCGCTCATCGCCCGGCAAACCACCAATGCCGTGTCGTTGCTCGATACCGCCTTCCGCGTTACCTGGATCAACGGAGCGTATACCAAGCTGTTCGGGTTCACCGAGGAAGAAGCCCTCGGGCGCCGCACCAGCGAGCTGCTCGCCGGCCCCCGCACCGACGAAGCGCAGATGCGCGCTTTCCGCAACGCGCTTGAGGCGGGTCATGAGTTCGTGGGCGAGTTCGTGAACTACAATAAGGACGGCGCCGAGATCATCACCGAATGCAGCGCCCAGCCCGTGCACGATGCCGAAGGGGCCGTGCTGTATTACTTCATGATGATGACCGACATCACCGGCCGACGCCGCCGCGAGGAGGAGCTGCGCCTGCTCTCGATGATCGCCACCGAGATGGAAGACGGCGTCGTGATCATCACCCCCGACCGCAAAACGACCTGGGTGAACGCGGCCTTCACCCGCATGACCGGCTATACCCTCGAAGAGATGCTGGGACGTACGCCGGCCTCCGTGCTCGAAGGCCCCGCCGGCGACCCCGAGCTTCATGCCTTTATCCGTGAGCAGTACCGGAAGGCACAGCCCTTCCGCGTCGAAGTGCTCAACTACAAAAAGAACGGCGAGCCCTTCTGGTCGGAAATGCACGTGCAGCCGCTCTTCGATGCCGACGGAGCCGTGGAGCTGTATTTCAGCATCCGTAAAGACATTACCGCGCGCAAGCAGCTCGAGCAGGAGCTGGAGGAGCAGCGCAAGCGCACCACCGCCGCCGTGATCGAGGCGCAGGAGGCCGAGCGCTCGGCCGTGAGCCAGGAGCTGCACGACAACGTCAATCAGGTGCTCACCACCGTGAAGCTGTACCAGGAGCTGTGCCTTTCCGGCATCGGCGACCGCGACGAGCTCACGCAGCGCTCGATCCGCCTCCTGCAGGAATCCATCACCGCTATCCGCAGCCTGTCGAAGCGCCTCTCGGCGCCCTCGCTCGGCAAGATCCGCCTCGAGGAGTCGGTACGCGAGCTCACCGATGCGGTGGCCGCCACCGGGAAAATACAGGTGGCGCTCGACACGGAGGCCATCGAGCAGCTCGAGGTCGACGGCACCATCCACCTGGCGGTGTACCGCATTCTGCAGGAGGGACTCACCAACGTGCTCAAGCACGCGCAGGCCACGCGCGTGAGCGTCTCCTTCGGCTTTACCGGCGAACGGCTGCTGGTGCTCGTTTCCGACAACGGCTGTGGCTTCGACCCCGGCGAGCGTGGGGGTGGCATCGGCCTCTCCAACATCCGCACGCGCGTGGAGAGCCTCGCCGGCGCCGCCACCTGCGACAGCGCGCCCGGCGCGGGCTGCACGCTGCGCGTGGAGCTACCGGTGTGAGGGGATGTCAGATGTCAGAGGTGATGATGTCAGATCTACAGGGCAGTGGTGCCGGAGGGTACTCCCGCTGGCTTTGGAACACAATCGATGCCGGCACCCTAAACTTGATCCGAAGCATCGCAACGACGCATCATGATGCGTCGCATCCAATAGCGAAGTGCCTGCAACAGAGAGTACGGTTACGGTGCATCAGCGTGACGCCGGCTACCGTGAAGACGGCTCAACAGAGTCGCCTCTTACTAATAGACAAATAGACCAATCGACAGCCTCTTAGCGTCCCTTGTCACCCTGAGCTTGCCGAAGGGCCTTAGCTTCTTCTTTTCTTAGCGGTAAGAAAACTCTTCCTCTCTACTGAACGCCTTACAAGCGCGAACAAAAAAGACGCAGTGGCTGCGTCTTTCCATTTCGTATCCGTCTTTGCTTCCTTACTGCTGCGGCTGCGGCTGGAAGGAGCGCGTGTCGATGATCGGCAGGAAGGCGTGGTGCATGAAGGTACCCTTGAACATACCGAACAGGGTGCCGCGCGCCGTTGCGATCGACTGCGTGGCGAGGAGCTCGGCGAGCACCTGCGGGATCTGCAGCTGACCGTTCTCGGGATCGATGCCCACTACGGTGTCGATGTTCTCGATGCTGAAGATATTGCTCAGCACGAGGGCACCGAACACCTGCTGCTGGTCTTCGGAACGTACTTCTACGCTCACGATGACGGCCAGGAGGTTCTGCGAGAATTCGGCCTTGTGGTCGAGGTTGATGTTGAAATGGAAGTTGGCCATGGAAACCTGGGGGTTCTCAGGCACGTTGCAGGAGGCGTGGAGGATCTCCAGGCCTTTCAGCTGCAGGTTGATAGCCGTTTCGGCGGGACGTTGTTGCGACATAGGCAGCGAAGATAGGATAACCGGAAATGCCGGACAAGGCTGTGTTTGGGCAGTTTGAAGGGTGCAGTTGGGTTGCCAACAAGATGCGCCGTGCCGCTGCGCCGCCGTACTGCTGGGTAAAACAAGTATGCCGTAGGCAGGAATCCTCTGCGTGCTCCGCGCCTTGGCGTCTCCGCGAGAAACCCGCGTGCCGCTTTAGGGAAAGAGAGGCGCATGCGCCGGCCACCCTGCAAAACGTGCCCACTACCCCGCGCCGAATCCGCCCGCTTTTCGATAATTTACCGCCCTAAACCAAACACCCCTCATGGCCGAATTCCTGACCCGGTTTGAACTTGAAGAGCGCCTCAACGCCGTGTTCCTGCACGCGAAGAAGAGCATCCTCCTGCTCCTGCCCACCCTCGCGCTCGACGAGCACTTCCGCCGCCTGCTCGCCACCCACCAGCACAACCCCGAGCTCGACATCGTGATCGTATTCGGGAAGACCGAAGCCGGTGCGGCGAACGACCTCTTTGGCTACTTCCAGCAATTCAACAACCTGTCTCTTCTTTACCAGAAAGACCTGCATGCTTCTTTCTATGCCAACGAGGCCGGTGGCCTGCTCTCTTCCATCAGCCTGGCCGATACGGCCTTCCGCGGCCACATCGAATTCGGCGTATATGCCCGCAACCCCGAGCAAAGCCTGCTGGGCCTCACCACCATCAAGAACCCGCTCGGCGACAGCACCGATGCCGATGCCTGGACGAAAGCCACCGCGCTGCTCGAGTCGGCCCGCGCCGTGCTCATCCGCCGCCCCATCATCCAGAAAAAGCTGATGGGCCTGTCCACCAACTACATCGGCGCCCATACCGTGTACGACGGCACCGAGGTCTTCAGCGCCCACGGCACCGCCGCCAACAAGACCTATCACGACTTCCCGAAGATGCTGGAGCACGGCCGCGTAACGCCCACCGAGAAGCCGGCGGCGCTGGCACCCGAAGTAAAAGCGGATGCGCCCGCGACCGTAGAAATACCGTCACCTGCCCCCGAGCCCCCTGCAGCTGCCGCAGCACCCGCTCCGCCCGAAGAACCGACAGCGCCCACGCACATCCCGCCCATCAACTACGGCAAGCCCGCCGACGAGCCGAAAAGAGAACACCCCGGCGGCTTCGGCTATGGACAATAAACCGCAAATGAAAAGAGACGCACGTGTGCGTCTCTTTTTTTGTTCTTTGTTCCCTGTTCCTTGTTCAATTATTCCTTGTCCCCATGGCTAAAGCCATGGGCTGGGTATAAATCGAAAACCCACGGCTGAAGCCGTGGGCTGGTTGAGTCTACACGATTCGACATTCAACATTCCCTGTTCCTTGTTCTATTGTTCCCTACCCGTTTCCCACGCGTTGCATCTCTTCTACCTGCGTGCGCTTGCTTTGCTTGAAGGCTTTGCCGAAGCGCCACTGGAAGGCCAGCGCCACTACCCGCGTATCGCGCGACACCTTGAACCACTCGTGCACGCCCTTGAAGAACGTGTCGCCTTTGATCCATTGTGTGTGAAAGAGGTCGCGGCCGGCGAGGCGCAGGGTGCCCTGGCCCTTCAGGATCGACTTCGCAACACCCACCGACAGCTGCCCCGAAGGGTCCAGCACCTCCTGGATGTCGACCTGGCTACGCGTGATGTACTGCCCGCCAAGCTCCGCCGACCAGCCCTTGCCAAAGCGGAAGCTGTTGGTCATGTTGAGCGTGGCCTGCGTGATGCGCGCGGTATAGTCACGCTCCACGAAGCCCTCCTGGATCTTGTGCTGCACCAGCAGGCTCGTGTTGAGGCTCCACCATTTGGTTGGCGAGCGCTGCACGCCGACATTGGCGCTCAGCACCTGCAGCTTGCCGAGATTGCCCTCGGTATATACCACGAGTCCGCCGGGATCCACCGGGAACAGTTGCGCAAAGTAATCGGTAGTAATACTGTAGCCGACGCCGGTAATGAGCCAGCCCTTGTACACATGCGTGAGCTCCGTGTTCCAGCTGTATTGCGGACGGAAGTAGGGGTTGCCGCGCTGTACCGTATACGCGTTGATGATGGCGGTAAATGGATTCAGCTTTTGAAAGGGCGGGCGATCGATGCGGCGACCGGCCGAGAAGGTCCAGGTATGGCTGCTGTCGGCATTCCAGGTCACGAACAGGGTCGGGAACAGGCTGGCGTAGCTGCGCGAGAACGAAGAGTCCTTCACCTGCGCATTGCCCAGCTGGCGCGCGTCGTAGGCCGTGCCCTCGAAGCGGAGACCGCCCTGGATCGTCCATTTGCCCATGCTGTGCTCGGCGGAGCCATACAGCGCCCCGATGCGCTCGTGGTAGAGGAAGTGGTTGCTCCGCCCGAGGTCCTGGCTCCAGGGCACGCTCTCGGTACGGCGGTCGAACAGCACCTCGTTGTCGGTGCGGATATCGGACCAGCGGGCGCCGGTCTCAAGGCTCCAGCGCTTTGTGCGGGCGCTCCAGTCGACGCGGGCCGAGAGGATGCGCAGCTTGCCCGGCGCCTCGGAGCGAAGACCCTCGAAGGTACCCGTGCCCACGGCGCTGTTCTCCACGAGCTGGTCGCCGCGCATGCGGTACCACTGCCCGTCGAGGTCCACCGATAGCTGGCGCGTGGCGCTGATATTATGGCGGAGGCTGAGTCCCGCGCCGCCGTTGCGCCAGCGGTTGGCATTGCTGCCGTCGGTATGCAGCACGGCCGAATCGGCCCCGGTGCTGCCTTCCCAAAAGGCTTCGTTGCGCGAAGTGCCCTTGCGGCGCACGGTGATACCGTTGAGCGTGAGGCCGAGCGTGGTGCGCTTGTTCAGCGTATAGTCGATGGCGGTGCGCAGGCTGTGCACGGTGTTGCGGCCCCGTTGCCGGCTCGGCTGATCGTAGCGGGCCACGACCGTTTTACCGTCGGCTGCATAGTAGGTGCGCAGCGCCTCGATATCCGTATAATTACGGGCCGCGTTGAGGCTGTAGTTGGTGGAGATGCTCCAGCGGCCGCCGCGCCAGGCGAGCTGGGCGTTGTTGTTGGACTTCGGGTAGCGGCCCTGCGTGAGGGCGGTGGAGAGCGAGCCGTTGAAACCGCTTTGCTTTGTCTTTTTCGTAATGATGTTGATGACGCCCGCGCCACCCGCGGCCTCATAGCGTGCCGGCGGCTGGTCCATGAGCTCGATCTGGCTGATGCCCGAAGCGCTCATGCCCTGCAGCAGGGTGGCGAGCTCGGCGCCCGACAGGTTGGTGGCCTTGCCGTCGATGTACACGGCCACGCCGGGACGTCCCTTGAGGGCGATGCTCCCGTTGCGGTCCATCGATACACCAGGCAGGCGCTCGAGCGCTTCGGCCACCGAGGTACCCACCGCCGAGATGCTGCTCTCCAGGTTCACGATCGTCTTACCCGGCTTCTGCTCCACGAAGGGGCGCCGCGACGCCACGGTAACGCCGGCCAGGGTACCTGATGCCGGCTGCAGGCGCACCACCGGGAGGGAGGCGCCGCCAGTGGGTGTGAAGGGGGCAGAGCGGTAGGTGCTGAAGCCGGCGTGCGACACGCGCAGGAACAGCGGGGCGGCCGGCAGCCGGGGAAAGCTCACAGCGCCGCGCGCATCGGTGACGCCGACCTTGACGAGGGCCGAGTCGCGGGCCGACAGCACCTCCACGGTAGCGGCCGCCAGCGGGCCGGAGCCCTCGCGCACCTCCACGGTTACGGGGCCCTCCTGTGCCTGCACGGCACCAGCCAGGAAGAGCAGCGGCAGGAAAGCGGGTTTTCGGAAAGAAGCGTACATACCCCAAAATAAGGCAGCCGAAACGCTTCCGCCGGCCGGCATCCGGCCCAATGGTCGAAAATGACGATGAACGAGGAGGGAATGTGCTGATGTGCTAAAGTGTTAATGTGCTAATGGCGCTATCCGCCGTTGTAATTCCCTTGCCCTCTGAAGCTGGATTGACTCCACAAATAGATCAGCAAGCCGAGGACTGCCCGGTATGGGTAGCGGCCCGATGGTGTCCGTTTTCACCTGCCGGAAATAAAAAAGACGCACACCGTGCGTCTCTGGTTTTCCATGCTCTATGTTCTCTGTTCCTTATTCCCTGTTCCTTGTTCTCTGTTCCTTGTTCGGCCGGAGGAGACGCATAGGAATGCGTCTTTACTTCCTTTTTCAGCCGGGGGAGACGCCTATGAATCCGTCTTTACTTTCCTCGCCCGGTCTTGTCCTGCAGCTCGTCGATCTTCTTGGATGCCTCGGCCTTGGTGAGGTCTTCTTCGGCCTCCTCGCCGGCTTCCTGCGACAGGGTACTGAGGTAGGAGCGCTGGGCGCCGGTCATCTGCTCGTCGCCGGTGGTCCACTGGTCGGGATCCTTGATGGTATTGCTGCGCGGGGTTTCGTCGGCGCGCGGATTATTTTTCTTGTTCATATGCTTCGATTTGAAAGAAATAATACCAAGACCATACCAGAAATACTAAATTTTTTAGCATATTTGAAGCAGGAAATTCACCGGATTTTCCGGGAATAAAAACAGGAAAACGGGGTGAAAAACCTTTGGAACGGCGCAACCGGCGGCCGGAACTTCGGAGCATTCCTCATCAATCAACCGACACTATGACCGCACTGGAAGAAAAACAGGCCCTCGAGCTCCTGCCGGCGCTGAAGCGGCGCTGGGGCAGCTGGATCGCACCCGACCTGCGCTCCCTCCTCTTGTCGCAGACCGCAGATTGGGTACAGGTGGAGCTTACCTTCAACGATGCTTCCGGCAGCGACGGCCACAGCCGCTGCTTCTACCTCGATTTCATCGACGATGACAACGGGCCCCTCTTTCGCCCGCAGCACGATATCGTGGACAATGCCTGCACTTTCGTGGACCTGGACGGCATCACGCTGAGCCAGTGCTTCCACGACCTCTTCAACCCCTCCGCGGAAGCTGAGCTCGACCGCATTTACCAGGACTGGTGGCTGCGGGAGAAAGGCGCATGTGCGGATGGGGTGGCTTCGACAGGCTCAGCCTGACAAAAGACACTTATCGTCCCGAGCTTGTCGAGGGAGGGTGGATGGAGTAATGGGGTTTGGGTAATGCCCTTCGCCGGATGCGCCACCGGTAACCGCCCGCGGCAGGCATTTCCTTGGTAGTCCGCCTTTGTTGAAGGGTGCGCGTTCCGCATTGAGGTGCAGCACCCACTTACCAACGGCTCCTTTCGCTTTCCGTGCGTATACCGAAAATCCTCACTATGCCTGAGATCCGAGATCCAAAGATCCGACATGCGCAGATCCCTCGTCCTACCTTTGCCGCTCCTATGCCCGCACCCGCCTTTACGCCTACCCCCGAGCAGCAAGCCATCCTATCCGCGCCCGGCAACCTCAAGATCAACGCAGTGGCCGGCTCGGGCAAGACCACCACACTCATCCAGTATGCCGCCTCGCGCCCGGCCGGCGCAAGAATCCTCTACCTCGCCTTCAACCGCACCGTGCGCACCGAGGCAGAAGCACGATTCGCCGCCCTCGGCCTCCACAACGTGCGCGTGGAAACGGCCCACTCGCTGGCCTTCCGCCACGTGGTGCCCGCGCAGGGCTACCGCGTGCGCGCCACCGGCTACGCCACCCGCGAGCTCGCCGGCCTGCTCGGGCTCAACGCCGCCGGCGAGAAGCACGGCGCCCACATCCTCGCCAACCACGTGGGCAAGTTCGTGGCCTTCTTCTGCAACTCCGACGCGCGCCGCGTGCAGGACCTCAATTACACCGACCTCGTGCAGGAAGAAAAGGCCCGCAGCTTCGTGCGCACCCACTACGCCCAGATCGAGCACGGCACCCGCATGCTGCTCGCGAAAATGGACAAGGGCCTCATCGAGTGTACCCATGACTTCTACCTCAAGAAGTTCCAGCTCAAGGAGCCGCAGCTCGATTACGACTATATTCTTTTCGACGAGGGACAGGACGCCTCTCCCGCCATGCTCGACGTGTTCCTCCGGCAGCGTGCCACCAAGCTCATCGTCGGCGATACGCACCAGCAGATCTACGGGTGGCGCCACGCGGTCAACGCGCTCGATGGCGTCGACTTCCCGACCTATACCCTCTCCACCTCGTTCCGCTTCGGTCCGCCGATCGCGTCGCTGGCCGTATCGGTGCTTTCCTGGAAAGGCTACTTCGGCGACATGCCGCTCGTCGACATCAAAGGCGGCAGCAAGCGGGCGGCTGACGGCAAGTCCTGCGCCACCATCGCCCGCAGCAACCTGGGCCTCCTGCTGCAGGCCATCCGCTTCATCACCGACAACCGCGACGTCAAGCGTATTTACTTCGAGGGCAACATCAACTCCTACACCTATGCCGACGAGGGCGCCTCGCTGTACGATGTGCTCTACCTGTCGAACGGCAAGCACGACAAGATCCGCGACCCGCTCCTCAAAGGCATGAAAGACCTCGACGAGCTGGAGGAATACATCGAGAAGACCGAGGACGCGAGCCTCTCCACGCTGGTGGAGATCGTGAAAGAGTACGGCAACGAGATCTTTGACCTGCTGAAGTCGCTCAAGGCGAAGCATGTGGGCGACGGCGAGCGCGGCACTGCCGAAATGATCTTCTCCACCGTGCACCGCGCCAAGGGCATGGAGTACGACACCGTGCACCTCGCGGCCGACTTCTTCACCGAAGCGAAAGCGGAGCGCCTCGCGGCCGACAAGAAGGCAAACGCCGCCAGGATATTCGAAGAGATCAACCTCCTGTATGTAGCCCTCACCCGCACCAGGTACTGGCTGCATGTGCCGGAGGCGATGCTCCCGAAGAACTATACGCCCGCACCGCAGATCAAGGTAGTGGCGCCACCGCCGCCGCCGGTGGAGGCCGCCCCCAAAGCGCCGTCCTGGGACAAAGGGCGCTACCGCCGCCCGGGCAAGGAGCCCGTGTCGTTCATGGAGGAGCGCCTCGCCTATAAGAACAGCGCTGCCGCCTGGACCGCCGAAACCGACGACGAGCTGCGCAAGCTCTTTCACCGCGGGGTGTCGCTCAGCGACCTCGCGCGCCACTTCGGCCGCAACAAGGGCGCGGTGCTGTCGCGGCTGCGCAAGCTGGGCTGCCTCGGAGAGGAGATGTAAGGGATGTCAGATCTGTGATCGCGGATCGGTGATCTCAGATTTCAGATGTTTGATTTCAGATTTATGGCTGACGCACGTGGGGGATCTCAGATCTGTGATCTCGGATCTCAGATCTGTTGCTGACGCGCGATGAAGATTTGGGATGTATTACTCACACACTCATATAGATCTCAGATTTGTGATCGCTGACCTATTGTTGACGCAGGCCCGAAGATCTCAGATCTGCGATCACCGATCTGAGATCATGCAAAGCGGGTGTTGAGGCCGGTAGCTTTCCGGGGTGCGCCGCGCTGCCCCCATTTCCAGGTGCCATAGGAGGTGGCGAGAAGGGCCGCCAGTACGAACATCGGGGGCGCGAGCGGGTCGCCGGAGGCGGCGTGCGACCAGGCGGCGCCGATGAGGTTGATGGTGAAGCCGGCATAGGCCCACTCGCGGAGCGTGGCTAGGCGCGTTTGCAGGAGGGCAAGCACGCCGAGGGCTTTGGCGGTGCCCAGGATGCCGAGCAGGTAGCGGGGATAGCCCAGGTGCTGCATGCCGGCGACGAGGTCGGGGCTGGAGGAGAAGTAGAGGAAGGCGCTGAACGCCATGGCGAGCGCGAAGAGGCCGGTGGCCGCCCAATGAGCAATGCGGATCTTTTTCATAAAAAATGTTTCCACAAACCTACCGGCAGGTTGGTAACTATTTGGTACCAGTATACCTTTGTATACCGGTTTACCAGAAGTAACCGGTATACCGGAGGAAACCATCATGGCAAAAGCAAAAGCACCCGTCATGCCCGAAACGCACAACCCTAAAGAATGCACCCAGCGCCTGCTGCCGGTGCGCGACGCGCTCGACGTGCTGAGCGGCAAATGGAAGATCCCGATCATCATCGGCCTCACCTTCGGGCATATCCGCTTCCGCGAGCTGCACCGCAAGATCGAGGGCATCTCGCCCAAGATGCTCTCCAAGGAGCTGAAGGAGCTCGAGGAGCATGGGCTCGTGTCGCGCACCGTGTATGATACCCTGCCCATAACGGTGGAATACGAGCTCACCGAACATGGCCGCACGATGCAGCCGCTGGTAGAACAGCTCTACCAGTGGGGACTGAAGCACCGGGAATACGTGATGAAGGGCGCCCGCAGGAAGACGCCGCGCCCCGCCTGATGTAAAAAGGCCACCCGGGAGGGCAGCCTTTTGTATCATGCGTCCGGCCGGGCCGGCAGGTTTGCTAGAATTCTTCTTTCAGCAGGCTCAGCTTCTGGAAGTCGGAGCCGTGGAAGATGCGCGACAAGTTCATGTCTTTCGACTTCTTATACGCGTCGAAGTTCGTGCGGGTCACGATACGCCAGAAGTTCTTCGAACTCAGGTCGCCGAAATCGCGGTCCTTGATGAACAGGCCATAGATGGCGTCGCGCTTTTTGAAGGAGATCTTTACATAGCTGTCGTTGGGGTGTTTGGACAAGAATGTCTGTATTTCTTCGTTTGTCATATTCGGAGCTTATTGTTTAGGACACCTGAAGAACAGGGCCGGAAGGGGCTAAAGCTAAGCAATCCACCCAGTTTTGATGCTTTAGATCCTGTTAAAATACGGCACTCCGCTCGTTTCCAGCGGAAAATACCTTATTCATGACCCTTTTTTCCGGACCATTTCACCCGGAAAAGGGGCCGGTTCCCGTCGTCAAGGGTGGTACTTGCCCCCCAGGAAGCAGCCGCCGGACACGCAGCTTTGGCCCGGAAAAGACATTCCCACACCCTTGCTCCGGCCCTACCCTTCCCCCGAAAACCCGGAGCCTGCCGCCCCGGTTCCGGAACGCCCTCATCGGTCCCGCTACCCAATAGAACAGTACCCACAACACCCCACTCCCCCATTCTCCCATTACCCCATTCTCCCATTACCCCATTAAAAAAGCAGCCTCCCGGCTGCTTTTCCTCATGCTTTCTTGCACTCTTTCTTCTGGGTGCATTTCTTGGAGCACTCGGTCTTGTCTTTCTTTTTGTCCTTCTTACCGGGATCGTTCTGGACGGCGGCAACGGAGGCGAGGGCCATGCCCGCGGCGAGGAGGGAGAGGGTGATCTTTTTCATGACGATTAATTTTTCCGAAAGTAGCGGCCCCGGTATTGCCGCCCGCACCCTGCCTGACGAAGCGTGCGCCCGCCGGGTAAAGCGTGACCGTCGGCGCCCCCTCTCCGGACGAAGCGTGCCCGGGGCGGGTGAGCCGTGTGCCGCCCCCTGCGCGGTTTGCGCCGGCCGGACTACTTTTGCAGGTATCATGGCACACCAGGAGATCAGCACCATCTATCGCCGCTTCCGCAACGGGCTCCTCCTGTTCTGGGTGCTCTTTGCCGCCTCCAACCTGCTGCAGCAATATGTTGCCCGCACCTACCTCGTGCCCAACCAGTGGTGCGAATACATGCCCTCGGTATGGCGCTTCACCCTCTGGACCATCGTATCGGTGTACCTGCTCCGCTACATCCTGCTGGTCAGGAAAGACATCCCGCGCTTCGACACGGCCTTCGTGCTGAAGGAGTGCGGTCTCGCCTTTTGCTTTTTCGCGCTTTCCTACGTGGTGGAAACAGGCGTTTCCTTCCTTTACATGGAGCAAACCTGCCGCCTCAGCGGCGCCGCCCAGGCCAATAACCATGAGCGCTTTCTCCGCCTCGTCACCAACGCCTATCTTACCCGCCTCAACTACTACCTGCTGGTGTATATCGCCATCAAGGGCTTTGCCTACTTCCTGCGCGCGCAGCATGAGCGCAAGCAAAGGGAGCTGGAGCAATCGAGGTTGCTGGCCGAGCTCAACGAGCTGAAGCTGCAGTTCCTCAACATGCAGATCCGCCCGCACTTCCTCTTCAACGCCCACCACGCCATCATCTCCCTCATCGAGCAGGGCGAGGTGAAGCAGGCGTCGTCCATGCTCGTGCGCCTCAGCACCCTGCTGCGCAACGTGCTGCAATACAGCAACCGCAACAGCATCACCCTGCAGGAGGAGCTCGACAACCTGCGCAACTACGTGCAGCTGCAGCAGCTCCGCTTCGGCGAAGGCATCGACGTCCGCTTCGACGTCGACGCTGAATGCGGCGGCTTTGCCGTGCCGCCCCTCCTGCTGCAACCCGTGGTGGAGAACGCCTTCCACCATGCCTTCAGCAACCGCGAGGAAGGCCTCCTCGAGATCGCCGTCAGCCGCGACGGCGAAGGCTGCCGCATCTCCATCCGCGACGACGGCCACGGCTTCGCACCGAAGGCCGGCGGCGAGCCCCGCATCGGCCTCTCCAACGTACACAAGCGTATCCTGAATTATTACGGCAGCAACGCCCGCTTCTCGATCTGCGCGCGCCCCGTTGCCGGCACCGAAGCCACCTTTATACTTCCTGCCTGATGGAAAAGCTGACCTGCATCCTGGTAGACGACGAACTGCATGCGCGGCGCCTGCTGCGCAAGTACATCGAGAGCGACGGCTCCTTCGAGCTGCTGGGCGAGTTCGCGAATGCCGACAGCGCCCTCGAAGCCCTGCCCCGCCTGCAGCCGCAGGTACTCTTTCTCGACGTGCAGATGCCCGGCAAAAGCGGCATTGAGCTACTGGCCGCACTCGACGAGCCGGATGCCTTCCTCGTCGTCTTCACCACTGCCTACGATCAGTATGCGCTGCATGCCTTCGAGGCGAGCGCCGTCGACTACCTGCTGAAGCCGTTCGACGAGGAGCGCTTCGCGCAGGCGGCAGCGCGGCTGCGGCGCATGCATGCCGGCCGCACCGATGCGCCCGTGCAGCGCTTGCTGGAGCAGTATCCCGCGGCGAAACCCTCGGGCCCGCTGGAACGCATCACCTGCCGCAGCGGCCCGCGCCTCCGCATCATCAACGTGAAAGACATCTACTACATTGAGGCGGCGGGCAATTACTGCAAGGCCGTCACCGCCGAGGGCGCACACCTGCTAGGCTGCTCCATCTCCGAGGTGCAGAAAAAGCTCGACCCGGCGCGCTTCGTGCGCATCCACCGCTCCACCATCGTGCACACCGAATACATCGCTGGCATCGAGGCCCACTTCAACGGCGAATACAAGCTCGAGCTCCGCAACCGCGCTGCCCTCAAGGTGAGCCGCTCCTACAAGGAGGAGTTCAACCACGCGATGGGACTATTGTAGCAATGTGCTAATGGGGTAATGGGGTAATGATAGAGAAGGAACGCGGCCCCGAGGCTTCGGGGTTGTATGATACATACGATCGGCGCCGATGCGCTTTTCTTTCGTTACTTCCGCTGCTGCTGACTCTTCTATAAGATAGGTGGTACGATGGAACCCGCCTCTTCATCTCCGCCGAAGAGGAGAATGCTCTCGACTCGCATTTCTACCGGCGATCTTCGCTCAAACGATAATTTTCAGCGTTCTATGTACCAACGTGCTTGCATTATAAAATGTACCCGTGCAAATACGAACATCATCAGCCATTCTGAATGGCAAAGCATTTCAGAAATAGGAAACACGCACTACAACTAAAAGCCCTGCCATCCTTAACGTGGTTAGTTTCTTCGAATGAAGAAACGTAGATGCCGTAGTTAGGTAGCATAAAGTCACCCCTCCCTTGGGGAGGGGCCGGGGGTGGGCCGGGGGAGAGGTCACAACACACGCTGCTCCTGCTTCACGGGCAGCACGATGGTGAAGGTGGCGCCGCCTCCGCGCACACCGGTGGCCGAGATGCGGCCGCCGTGCCGCTGCGCGATGCGCTGGCAGAGCGAAAGGCCGAGGCCGGTGCCCTCGTACTGGTCCTTGGAATTGAGGCGCGAGAAGGCGTTGAAGATCTGCGCGCCCTGCTCGGCGTCGAAGCCGATGCCGTTGTCGGCGTACCGTATTTCTACCAGCTCCTTCCCGGCTTCCTCCAGGGTGCGGGCGCTTACCTCGATGAGAGGCGGCACGCCGGCGCGGGCAAACTTGAGCGAGTTGTTCACGAGGTTGTAAAACAGCTGGTAGAGCAGCACCTGCGCGCCCTCTACGAGCGGCAGTAGCGACACCCGGAGTTGCGCGGCCTTCTGCGTTATGGGAAGCTCCAGGTCGGTCTCGATGCTGCGGATCACCACGTTGAGGTCTACCGGGGCAGGCTCCTGCTCGGTGGCATTGATCATCGAGTAGTTGAGCACGCCTTCGATCATCGCGTACATCCGGTTGGCCGCCGAATGCACCTTGGAGAGATAGAGCCGGCCCTTGTCGGAGAACTGCGTGTCGGGGTCGTCGGCAAGGCGGCCCGCAAAGGTCTTCACCTTGCGCAGCGGCTCCTTCAGGTCGTGGGAGGCCACGTGCGCAAACTGCTGGAGGTCGTTGTTCGACTGCTGCAGCGTGGCGTTGAGCTCCTGCAGCTCGCGGGTGCGGCGCGCTACCTCGGCCTCGAGCACGGCCGACTGCTCGCGTGCGCTGTGCACGTCGGTGGCCGAGCCGAACCATTTGATCACGTTGCCGTCCGCGTCCTTCTGCGGCACGCCGCGGCTCAGGAACCAGCGGTACTGGCCATCGCGGGTGCCGATGCGGTGCTCGGCCTGGTATACGTCGCCCGTGCGCACCGCCTCGGCCCAGGCGGCTTCGGTGGCGACCTGGTCGTCGGGGTGCACGAGCCCTTTCCACGACCAGCTGCCGTCGGGGCGGCGCTCCGCACCGGCGAACTCCTGCACGCGGTCGTTGTAATAGAGTACGTTGCCCGCGGGGTCGGCCACCCACACAAGCTGGGGCACTGCGTTGGCGAGCTCGTTGAGGCTGCGCTGGCTTTCCTCGATATGCTGCCGCGCAATGACCTGCTCCGATACATCGATGCCCACGGCTACGATCCCGTCGATATCACCCTCGTCGTTGCGCAGGGCCTCGTAAATGAAATTGAGGTACACGGTGACGGCTTCGCCATTGCGCTGCAGGTGCACCGGCATCTCGTTGGCGACAAAAGGCTTCCCGGTCTGATACACGTCGTCGAGGATGGCCCCGAAGCCCTGGTCCACCAGCTCGGGAAATACGTCGAGCGCCGGACGGCCGATCACGTCTTCCCGCTTGCGCCCCCAGATCTCCAGCGCCTTGTTGTTGGCGAGGTCGATCAACATCTCCGGACCCCGGAACATGTTCATGGCCACGGGCGATTGGCGGATGATGCGGCGCAGGTTGCGCTCGGCGGCACGGCGGCTGCGGGCGATGCGGATATTGCCTTCCACGCGGGCGATGAGCTCGCGGGCCGAGAAGGGCTTGACGAGGTAATCGTCGGCGCCGGCATCGAGCCCTTCGATCTTGGCCTCCTCCCCGGCCCGGGCCGAGAGCAGGATCACGGGCACGTCGCGGAGCTGCGGATGGGCCCGCACCTGCTGCAGGAGGCCGAAGCCGTCGAGCCGCGGCATCATGATGTCGGAAAGCAGGAGGTCGGGCTTCCGCTCCAGCATTTTCTGAAAGGCTTCTTCACCATCAGCAGCGGTAACCACCTCGAACGAGCCGGAGAGGAGGCGCGCCACGTAGCTGCGCATGTCGGCGTTGTCATCGGCCAGCAGCACGGTATGCTCGGGGGTGCTGCTGCGGGCGGGGGCTTCCACCTCGGCGGCGCCGGGAATCCAGCGGAGCGCTTCCTGCACATAGGCCGCAGCGCCGGAGGGCACCTCAGGTGCAGTGCTCAGCTTATCGGCGGGCAGGTGCTCCTTGCCGGTAGGCAGGGTGATGATGAAGGCCGTGCCTTTGCCCACGACGCTCTCCACACGGATGTTCCCGCCATGCAGGTGCACGAGCTCGCGCACGAGGGCAAGGCCGATGCCGGTACCTTCCTGGCTCCGGCCGCCGCGGCTCTCGATGCGGTGAAAGCGGTCGAAGATGCGGGCGTGCTCGCTTTCGGGGATGCCGATGCCGGTATCCCAGACGGTCACTTCGAGCTCGGCGCCGATCTGGCGCAACTGTACGCCGATGGCGCCGGCGTTGCTGTATTTGAAGGCATTGGAAAGCAGGTTGAGGATGATCTTTTCCCACAGGTCCACATCCACGTATACCTCGCTGTTGACGGGCCCGCACTCGAAGCGCAGCTCCATGCCGGCGCGCTCGATGGCCGAGCGGAACGAGGAGGCCAGCTCGCTGGTGTAGGCACAGATGTCGACCTTCGAAAAGGTGCCCTCGAGGCGCCCCGCTTCGATGCGCGAGAAGTCAAGGAGCGTGTTCACGAGCTTCTGCATCCGTAGTGCGTTGCGGTAAGCCACCTCCAGCCGTGCCCGGTTCTCCGGAATGGTGAAGGGGTCGTTGAGCGCGTCTTCGACGGGGCCCAGCAGCAGGGTCAGCGGCGTGCGGAACTCGTGCGAGATATTGGAGAAGAAGGTCGTTTTTGCGCGGTTGAGCTCGGCAAGGGCGGCAGCACGGCGGCGCTCCTCGTCGAGGCGGTGCACGTCGGCAAACGATGTGGCCACCTGGTCGGACAGCAGGCTGAAGAAGCCGCGGTAGGCTTCGTCGAGCAGGCGATACGGGTTGAAGCCGACGAGCAGGAAGCCATAGGGCTCCGTGTTGCCGGCCGAGAGGATGGGCAGCAGCAGCACCTTTCCGGAAGCCACGGGCCAGGCACCCACGGGGAGCGCCCCCCAGCTGTCGGCGAGGCCCTCTACAAGTACCGGCGTGCGCGCGGCCAGCGCTTCCCGCAATCCATCGCCCAGCAGACCGGTGTCGCCGGAGGCAACCGCACGCAGGAGTGCCGACAGCTCCTCCTCCGGAACCGTGGCGCCGGTGAAGCGCAGCACCGGGCCTTCGCTGCGGTAGAATACGGCATAGGGAAAGTCCTGCGGGTTTTGCCGCAGCGTATCCAGGGTGCGCCCGATCACGTCGCTGTCGGTGTAGCAGTCGGTGAGCGACTTGCCGAGGCCCGTCAGCGTCCGGAGCTGCCGCTCGCTGATGATGCGGTCGGTGTCGTCGGTATTGGCGCAGATCATGCCGGCCGTGCCGCCGCCATCGCCGGGGATGGGCGTATAGGAGAAGGTGTAATAGGTTTCTTCGGGGTAGCCGTTGCGCTCCATGATGAGCAGTTGCGACTCCACGTAGGTGCCTTCGTCGTTTTCCATCACGGTGCGGAGCATCGGGTCGATGGCGTCCCAGATCTCCTTCCACACCTCGGAGGCCGGCAGGCCGAGGGCCCAGGGGTGCTTTCCGCCGACGATGGCTTTATAAGGATCGTTATAGAGCTTGATGAGCGCGCGTCCCCAGCCGATCCAGATGGGTTGCCGCGAGCTGAGCATGATGCGGACGCAGGTGCGCAGGCTTTGCGGCCAGGAGGTCACCGGGCCCAGGGGCGTGCTGGCCCAGTCGAAGTCGCGGATTCGTTGACCAAGTTCGCCGCCGCCGGTAAGAAACTCAGGGATGGCAGGCGTGGGAGTGGATGGTTCCGGCATAATGGTGGGCCTCATGGAGTCAATAAAGATAAGGCAATACGGCCGGAGCCAATGCCGGGCGCCCTGCATTGTCGTGCGGCTGCGCGTTACCGGTGCGTCCCTTCTTTTTTTGCCCGGAAATGTCGCGGCCTGCCAATAAATTGCAGGGCCTTTGTAAATTAGGGTACCCATGAGCCATACCAAGCCCCTTATCTACATCGTAGAGGACGACGCCGACGACCGGCACCTGTTCAAGCAGGCCTTTGCAGCGATCCCCGGCTGCCAGGCAACGATATTTGCCTCGAGCGATCAGTTTTACCGCCACATGCTCTCCATCGGCAACCCCGACCACCTGCCGACGCTGATCGTGCTCGACTTCAACATGCCCATCATCAACGGCGGCGAGCTGCTGCTGCGCCTCAAGCGCGAGGAAAGCCTGCAGGCGATACCGGTGGTGGTTTACTCTACCGGCATGCTGCCCATCCTCGAGGAAACGCTCCGCTCCTACGGCGCCTACGCCTGCTTCGTGAAGAGCATCGACTACCGCGAGATGGAAGCGATGGCGGGCACCCTGTACGTGATGGCGCAGGAGCTCCAGCACCAGGCCGTATAAATACAGGAGCTTCCGCACAGCCTGCTCTGCCGCAATGCGCGCGCACGCTGAGTATGGCATTGTTTTTACGCGGTTCTTCAAAACCTTGCACATGAACAAGAAGGAGAACAAGGGCGGCTTCCTCAGCAATGAGCAGCTCGAGCAGGACCAGCGCGTACACGGCAACGGCTCCACCGACACGCACCCCTACCACGGCAGCCAGGATACCGGCGACCGCAGCCTCCGCGACCGCGGCACCGAGGTGCAGCAGCGCGATGGCTATACTCCGGAAGATGAGCAGGACACCGGGCGCGCCTGAGCGTCCTTCGTAAACCGACCCGTCATGCAGCGACACACCTTTATTCGCCAGTTCGGAGGATGGTACATCGACCTGCCCGAGTATATCGCCCAGGGCGGCAGCAAGGCCGATCTTGCCATGGTGGCCGGCGCCGACACCCTGCTCGACATGATCGCCGCCGGGCACGACCAGGTAACCCTCGATATCGATGCAGCACCCTTCGAGGGCGCCGACGAGCTGCGGCTGCTGCGGGTGTGCGCCCCCGAAACCGGCGGCGGCGATTATGTGATGGAAGCCTTTGAAGGCCGCCGCATCGACCAGGAGCTCTGGCTTTGCGATGTTACCCTGTTCGTATTCGGCGACCTGCCGGAGCGCGTCTATATCCGGCGCGTGGCCTGACCCGTGGCGGAACCTCTTCCCGGTCGGTTACATCCGGACGCAGGAGACGCATGTGAATGCGTCTTTACGGTTCCATGTTCGATATTCGCTATTCCTGCTCTTCCTCCTCTTCCTTGATGCCGATGCCTTTCGGGCTGGTCACCTCGATCTGTGGGCGGCCTTCCACCATTTTCACGGTGCCGTTGACGCACACAGGTCCCATGCCCGCGCCGAACAGCAGCTCAACGGGCTGGCTGAAATTCTTCCGGTCCTTCTCCCAGATCACCACCGAAAGCACATGGTTGGGGTAGGGCTTACCGAAGAACAGGAGCGTCGGCTTTCCGTCCATCTGTACGAAATAACGGGAAGAGGCCGGCGGCGCGCAGAACTGCACGTGCTGGCCGGCATAGGCGGCGGCCGAGTCGATGGAGATGGTCTTCTGGCCGAAAGCGGCGGGTGCGGCCAGCAGGGCGCCGGCGATCAGGATCGATCTCATAGCAATAACGTTTGGTGCGCTAAAGCTAGTAAAAGCAACGGGACGGCCCAAGCGGACCGCCCCGTTGTTCAACGTGCCCTGGTCCGAAGCCGGATTACGGTCCGGAGCCACGTCGAACCCAAACAACATACTTCCAACAAATTCCTACCGCAGCTGCTGCCGTATATAGTCGGTCACCTTGCCGTACAGGTGGGCGCGGTCGCGGCCCAGCACGTTATGCGCATGCCCGGGGTAGATCATGTAATCCACCTGCACCCCTTTATCGATGGCCGCGCGCACGAAGCGCACCGAGTGCTGCTGCACCACCACATCGTCCTGCAGGCCGTGAATGAGGAGGAGCTTGTCCTTCAGCCGATCGACCGTCTTAGTGAGATCGGTGGCGGCATAGCCCTCCGGGTTCTCCTGCGGCGTATCCATATACCGCTCGCCGTACATGATCTCGTAGAGGCGCCAGTCGGTGACCGGCCCACCGGCGATGCCCGCCTTGAAGGTGCCCGGGCGCTGCTGCAGGTACTGGATCGTGAGATAGCCGCCGTAGCTCCACCCGAAGAGCGCCATGTTGCGGGCATCTACGTAGGGCAGGGACCGCAGGTGCGTTACGGCGCGGTCCATATCCTGCACCTGCGCGGCACCGGTGCGCCGGTGGATCACCGACTCGAAGGCACGGCCGCGGTTGTCGGAGCCGCGTGTGTCGAGCGAGAACACGAGGTAGCCCTGCCCTGCCATATACTGGAACCAATAATCACCGGCGCCGCCGTTGTAGCCGGCGGTGATGAGCTGCGCATGCGGCCCGCCGTACCAGTACACCACCACGGGATACTTCCTGGTGCTGTCGAAGCCCGCGGGCAGGTAGGTGCGTGTGTAGAGCGGCGTACCGTCGTCGGCGCTGATGGTGCCGATGCGCATCGTGCCCAGCGCATAGCCGGCAAGCGGGTCGGGAGCGGCGAAGAGCACCTTCTCCTTCCCGGAGGCCACGTCAAGGAGGCGTACCGTGCGCGGCTGTGCCGGGCTGCTATAGGAGTCGAGCACGAAGGCGCCGCTGCTGCTCACCTGCGCTGCGTGTACGGCAACACCGGGCGTAAGCCCCTTCGCAGCTCCGGTGCGGAGGTCGAGGCGATACAGGTTGCGGCACAGGGGCGACACTTCCGTGCTGGTGTAGAACAGCGCCTCTCCTTTTGCATCGAAGCCCTTCAGCTCGAGCACTTCCCAGGGACCTTTCGTTAGTTGCCGGATGAGGCGCCCCGACGTATCGTATAAATACAGGTGGTTGTAGCCGTCCCGGTTGCTTTGCCATACGAACTGCCCCGGCTTCCCCTTCACGAAGGCCATGGGTGCCAGCGGCTCCACGTAGCGGGTATCGCGCTCCTCGAAGAGGGTCTTGACGAAGGCGCCTGTAGCGGCATCGTACTGGTTGAGGCGCATGTGGTCCTGCCCGCGGTTGACCACCGCGATATAGACGTAGCGCCCGTCGGGGCTCCAGGCGATGTTGGTGAGGTATTGCTCGAGCGGTGCGCCCGTTTGTAGAAATACAAGATCACCAGTCGCGGCATGGTACACGCCCACGCTGACGTGGTGACTCGCATCGCCGGCCATCGGGTATTTTACGAGGTTCACCTTTGCGGGTGTAGCCGCCCAGTCGATGATCGGGTAATCGCGCACCATGCTTTGGTCCATCCGGTAAAAGGCGAGCTGCTTCCCGTCGGGGCTCCAGAAGGTGCCCTTGCTGATGCCGAACTCGTTGCGGTGCACGGCGGAACCGTACACGATGTTGGCGCTGCCGTCGGCCGTAATGGCCTTTGCGGTGCGGCCGTCGCTCACGTACAGGTTGTGGCCGTCCACATAAGCGGTATAGCCGCCGCCGCTTTCTTCCAGCACTTCCTTTCCCGACAGCTTTTGCGGCACCAGTGTGTCGAAGGAGCTCTTCACGGGGTCCCAGCGGAAGCGCCCGCGCTCGCTGCTGAGGAACCAGCCACCGGGGCGGTCGAAGCGGATGTCGGGCATCGTGGCGAACGTATCGCAACCGGTGCGGCGCAGCGCGTCGTTCAGGCTGGCTAAAGTGATCAGCGACTGCTCGCCGCCCTTGAAGGAGCCGCGCACCCATTCGGCACTGCTGCCACTGCCCTTGAGATAGGCATACTGATCGGTGCCGTGGATGAACTGCAGCCCGCGGAGGCTGGCGGGTGCGAGCGTACTGCGGTTGCGCACGAGGGCATCCTCGAGGCTGAGCGCCTTCTGCTGCGCGCCGGACGCAAGCGCGAGCAACAGCGCAGCCGGAAGCAGGAATGTCGTTTTCATTACAGCAAGATAAGTCCTCCGCTGCCGGCTTCCGGTAGCGCCCTGCATAAAAAAGCGGGTCGCCCGTGGCGACCCGCTCCGAGAAGCATTGTTCCGACAATGCGCTTTTTGAATGCTTAGAAGTACGGGCGGATCACGGTCTGCGTGTTGCCGTTGGCGCCCGTCCACACTGCTTTGAAATAGTAAGGGTTGGCACCGGGGCAGCCCGTGGGGTTACCCTGTGCATTGAGGCCGAAGGTGACCACCGTGTTGGCGCCTACCACGTTGTGCTGCACCTTGCCGGCGCCGAGGCGGAACCCGCAGCCCTGGTTGAACTTCAGCGGCTCTACGATCTGCGTCGAGAAGGCGGCGCCGAAGCGGTTGGTGCCCCACTCGGAGATGCCCGTGGTCTGTCCGTCGGTATGCGTGCCGGTAACCGTGATCACGAGGCTATCCTGCGGTGCGCGGGTGAATTCGCGCTGGCGGGCTACGCTCCACTGGCGCTGCGTGTTGTTGTCGAAGGCGACGGTCATGTTGCCGTTGATGCGGTGGCGGATCGAATTGCGGTGGCCCGGTCCGGGGAGGTAGAGGTTGGGGATGCGGCCACCCGAGGCGTTGGTGAGGGTGCGCGTGCCGTTGACGCTGATGCTCTTGTTGTCGGAGAGGCGGGTGATGCGCAGGTTGTTGATCGTTTCGGTGATCACGGCGCCCGAGTCGCGCCAGCGCTGCTGCATGGGGATGGTGGCCACGATGGTGCCGGTGCGGGAGTGCGTGTTGGCGCAGTTGTTCCCGTTGAAGGTGATGGTCATGCGGCGCAGTGCCTGGGTAGAGTCGAAGGTAACGGTGGTATTGCAGGGCGGCGCCATCACGTTCTGCTCGCGGCCAAAGGCGCTGGTTTCTTCGATGTAGGTGTTGACGTCGTTGTCTACGGCGTCAAGCTCGTTGGAGATGCGGCTCTGGTCGTCGGCATGTGCCGTGACGCGTGTTTCGAGATCTACGGTGTTGGAGTCATCATCGTCTTTTGCATCTTTCTTACAGGAAGTTACCGCGAGTGCAAGCGACAGGACGGCGAAGGTGAGGACGCGTACTTTCATAGTCGTTGTTTTAGTCGTTAATGCAGATACAGACCGGTGCCTGCCTTCGAAGTTTAAGCGTTGTTAAAGAAATTATGCGCGCGTGCCGGCAACGGGATGACGGCCGCCCTTTCGCATGCAGGTGCATTTGCATATATAAACGATTCACGGGCAACGATTCCAAATCGGTTCAACCGGTGGCGGGCGCCAGGTCTTTTTGTGTACAAAAAAAGTTGACGGCTGCGGGATGCAGGGCCGGCGGGCACGGGGAACCCTGTTGATAACCGGGGCGTGGTGCGTGCTCGCTGTGGGGTTGGCCGGAGCCACTAGCTTTGGGAACATGACGGTGCAACGCCATAGATCGGTGCGCGGAGCGTACCTCCGCTGGGGCCTCGGGCTCTTCGGGCTGCTGGGCTGGCACCGCCGCTACCTGGGCAAGCACCGAACGGCGCGCCTCTGGCTGTGCACGGCCGGGCTCCTGGGTGTGGGCGCGCTGGCCGATGCCTTCCTGCTCCGGTGGCTCGTGCGGCGCCACAACCTGGGGCGCGAGATCGTGCGGGTAAAAACCCGCATCCGCGAGCTGGAGGAGCAGAAGACGCAACTTGTGGAGGCGCACCGGTTCGAGGAGGCGGCACTCTGCCGCGATCAGCAAAAGCTGCTGGGGGCGCGGCTCCGGGAGCTTTCGGAGGGCCTGCGGTAGGGGCGGAATTCCCCAATTAACATTTTGGCACGGTGCATGCAATTAGGTAAGCAGTTGTTAACCTAATCATACTCAAAACCATGAAACCGTCTAAAAACACCCAGGCCTCTACGTCCATCATCCGCAATCCCCTCACCTGGATCCTGCTCCTCTCCCTCACCACGTTCTCTTCCTGCTTCCGTAGCTCCTACCGCTCCAGCGAAGGCTGCCCCTCGATGAACATCCCTTCGATGCGCGCCAGCTACCGGGGGTAATTAGTTTATTGGTCTATTAGTCTATTTGTTTATTAGTAAGGTTTCCGCTTGTGGCGTCCCTACGTACGGCAGGGCAATCCTTTCGGTAAGGAGGCTTAACGAGCGCAACCGATACCCATATACTTTGTGCAGGAGCCAGGCAAGCATACGCTAACTGGCTCCGGTACGCAACAGATGCTCATCTCTTTCATTGTCGGAAACAATGACGCTTTCTCAGCTTATGCAAACGCCCCTTCCGCTGAAGGGGCGTTTGTATTTCTACAACCGTCGGCGAGGATCTTCTCGCCCAGACGTTGCGAACACGATTCCACAAACACATCCACAAACTCGCTCCACAATTCACACTGCCGGATAGAAAAAGCCGCTGCCGGAATAATTCCCGAGGCAGCGGCTGTATTCATTTCCCGTTAAGAAAAGACTCACTCCTGTCAGAAAAGCACCACAGAAACGAACCCTTACCAATAGACCAATAGACCAATAAACCAATAAACTAATAAACCCTCAACTCTACACGTCGGTTGATGCGGCGGGCGGCAGGTGCATCGGTGCCGTCGGCGGTGCGCTCGGGCGCCACGGGGCAGCATTCACCAAAGCCTTTGACCTCGAGGCGGGAAGCATCGATACCTTTCTTCCACAAGTAGTCGCGCACGGCCTGCGCGCGGCGTTGCGCGAGGGCGTCGTTGTAGGGCTCACCGCCTTTGCCGTCGGTATAGCCACCAACCTGCACGCGCAGCGACGGGTCCTCTTTGAGGTCGCCGAACACAAGATCAAGCTGTTGCTGCGCCAGCACCGTAAGCGTATCCTTGTCGAAGTCGAAAAGAATGGGCTGCCAGGCACGCTCCCGGGCCGGTAGACAGATATCCACCACATAGGTGGTATCGCCCGATGCAGGCGGCACCTGCAGGGTGGCCGCGCCGGGGCCGTAGCCGTTCAGTGAAGCGGTGAGGCTCAGGGCACCTTCCTGCGCTGCGTCCAGCTCGAGGTGGTACGTACCGTTGCTGCCGGCAGCCACCGTGCGCGTACCGGCTGCCACCGCCGCCGCCAGCGGTGTACCGGCGCCACACTTCGTGATCGTGCCGGTAACAAAGCGTTTGTACACCTTCGGCGTGTAGTCTTTCGAAACCGTATAGAGCTCCAGGCAACAGTCCGACGCGCGATCCGAGCTGAAATAGGCATCACGGAACAGCGAGTCGGGAGACGTACTGTAGAAATACGAGTCGTCGCGCACCGAGTTCACCGGCGCACCGAGGTTGCGCGGGTTCCCGATGAAGGCGGGCGTTTTCCCGGTCAGCTGCGTCAGCACGCCATAGAGGTCGAAGCCACCCATGCCGGGCAGGCCGTTGCTGGCGTACACGAAGGTGGCGCTCGCGCGGTGATAGAAGGGCGCGCCTTCATCGCCCGCCGTATTGAGCTGGGCCCCGGCATTGTGCGCGCCATATTCATGGTTGGCATCATCCACCGGCGCATACCAGAGGTCGTAGCCCCCCACCCCGCCGGGGCGGTCGGAGCTGAAGAAGAGCAGCGATTTGCCCGTCGTTTCCACGATACAGGGCTGCGCGTTGGACGTACCCGGCAGGTTGACCTGCGCATTCAGCTTTACGGGCGCGCTCCACTGACCGTTGGCGAGGCTGCTGGTGTAGATAGCGGCTACGCTGCGTCCTTCCTGGCGGCTCCAGGCGGTGAAATAGGCACGGCGTCCGTCGGCCGTAAACGCCGCAAGCCCCACATCGGTGGCGCCCGGTACGGATACCGGCAGTTGCCGCGCGGCGGCCGTGTCGGAAACCGCTGCTTCAAACAGGTGGTTCAATGCCGGGCCCTTGGCGCGGCCGCTGTCGGTGCGCCGGCTGGAAGTGAAATAGAGCGTCCCGTTGGCAACCGCTGCCGCATAGTTGCCGCTGCCGCTGTTGGCGGCGCCTTTCATTTTCGCAACCTGGAAGCGCGCGGCCTCGGGGTTCCGCTCCTGGGCCCGGGCAAAGTCGATCCGCTGCAGCTCGAGGGTCGCTGCGGCAGCCTCGGGTGCCCCGGAACGTCCCAGCCTCAGGAGCAAGGGTGTAGCCTCGGCGCTGCGCCCCGTTGCCCGCAGGCTCACGGCATAGCGCAGCTGGTCGGCAGGGCTGGTGGTGCCCGCTGCAGCGGCCTGTGCATAGTAGCCGGCGGCCTTCGCATGATCGTTGAGGAGGTAGTAGCATTCGGCAAGCCGGCTCAGCGCGCGGCCACGGGCGTTGCTGTCGGGCGCCGCGGCACCACCGGTGCGCTGCGGCGAATAGGGAGCGAAGCGTACGGCCGTAGACCTACGGAAGCCCAGGTACTGCTCGTAGCGCAGTGCGGCGTTATAGTGATCGCCATCGCTGTACAACCGGTCGGCGAGGCGCAGGTCGGCGCTGCTTTGCGCCGCCGCAACGCCGGCAGCGGCCAGCAGGAGAACGGTAAGAGAAACTCGTGACATAAGGGAAGAAGCTTTCGTTGATTCGATCAGAAGCGCGGGCATTTGAAGTAGTCCATCGACTCGCCCCGCTTGCCCAGCAGCGTCAGCGAGAGCTCGAAGGCATTGGCGCCCCGGGCCATCTTCCCGAGCCGCGACGTATTGACGTCATACGACAGCCCGATCATCATATTGCCGAACAGCACGCCGGCATAGGGCGACACGGCATCCTCCAGGCGGTAGTTGGCGCCGACCATGAAGTCGGTGGTCTCGTTCACGCGGAGCTGCGCATAGCCGCCGGCCATGATCTCGCGGGCCGTTCCCTGCTGCATGAACAGGAGGTTGGGCACGATGAAGGCGTTGTCCGACACGCGCACGCGCGCGCCGCCATGCACCGTGAGGCGCACGGGCAGCCGCTTCGCCTCACCCGATACGATAAAGGGGTCCTGGGGCTGCGTGAGGTGCGCTGCCGAAATGCCGCCAAAGGGGTTCACGTTGGCGTCTGCGGCCGAATTCACGTACGCAATGCCCGCACCCACGTCGAAGGCGCCCGCCGCACTACGGGTAAGCGGGTCGGTGGTAGGAAGCGTGGGGTTGAAGCCGACACCGGCCTGCCACTGGTCGCCGCCCTGGAACTTGCTCGGGTCGAAGCGGCGGTTGAGGAAGCCCGCCTGCAGGCCGAGGCCCAGTTGGTGGCGCGCGTCGGCGCCCCAGCGGATGCCGTTCCAGGAGAACGACAACATCCCGGTGGTATAAGTATAGCCGCCGGTGCCGGCGGTCTGCCGCATGATGTTGGCGCCGAGGCCCACGTTATTGCCGGCGCTGAAATCGCCCGACACCCCGAAGGTGGAAAACGGCGTGCTGATGCCGGCCCACTGGTTGCGGTAGAGGCCCGACACGCGGTAGGCATTTTCCGAAGTGCCGGCGAGCGCGGGGTTGAGCCACATCGGGTACACGTAGTACTGCGAGAAGTGCGGCTCCACCTGGGCTTGCGCCGCAAGGGAGGAACCGGAAAGAAGGAGGATCAGGAGCTTTTTCATGCTGTTAGCGGATCAGGTTGATGGAGCCTTTGAGGGTGATCTTTTCGCCGTTGGTGAGCGTCACCTGCGCGGCATACATATAAACGCCCACGGGCTGCGCTTTGCCGGAGGCGGTGCCGTCCCAGCCGCGGCCTTTATCGGTGGTGGCGAACACCTGCCCGCCCCACTGGTTGAAGATGCGGAAGTCGAGGGACTGGATCACCGTACCGTAGATATACAGCACATCGTTGCGGCCGTCGTTGTTCGGCGTGAAATAGTTGGGCACGAATACGTCGCGCACGCAGGAAGCCACCGTCACGGTTGCGGTGCGGGTGCCGATGCAGCCGCCATTGTTGATCGTATACGTAATGGTAGTGGTGCCGGCGCTGAGAGCGGTTACGACGCCGGTGGCGGAGATCGTGGCCACGCCCGTGTTGCTACTGGTCCACGTGCCGCCGGGATTGGTGATGGCAAGGGCGCTGGTTCCGCCAACGCAAAGCGAAGTATTGCCGGTGATCGGGTCTATCGTGGTGCCCACCGACAAGTTGACGTTCGTTACCCCGGTGCACCCGTTGGTGGTCACGGTATAGGTGATCTGGGTGATGCCGGTAGCGATGCCGGTTACGACGCCGGTCGTGGGATTTACCGTGGCGATCGCGGCATTCTGGCTGCTCCAGGTGCCACCGGGGGTGGCGCTGGCGAGTGTGGTCGTGCCGCCGATGCAAAGCGACGTATTACCGGTTATGGCAGCCGGTGCCGGCGTGGATTGCACGTTAATGCTAGTAGTGGCCGTGCCCGCGCAGGGGTTGGCGGCGATCGTATAAGTGATGGTGGCCGTGCCCGTAGCAATACCGGTGACCACACCCGTGGCCGATACCGTGGCCACCGCGGTGTTCGACGACGACCAGGTGCCGCCGGGAGTGCCGTGCGTAAGCGTGGTGGTGGCACCGGAGCAGAGCGGGCCGCCGCCGAGGATGGGTCCGAGCGCGCCGGCTGCCGTAACCGTAACGATGGTGCTGACGGAAGCGGTGCAGCCCTCGGCACTCAGCACGGAGTAGGTGATGGTGGCCGTGCCGGCGCTCACGCCGGTTACCACGCCGCCAACCACCGTAGCCACGGCGGGGTTGCTGCTCGTCCAGGTGCTGACGCCGACGCCCGAGGAATTCAAGAGAGTAGTGCTGCTGCCCACGCACACGTTGGGGTTGCCGGTGTTCGGGTTCAGCACCGGCAGGGGCGATACGCTGATGCTCTTGGTGGCAGTGCCCGTGCAGCCACCGGAGGTGACCGTATAGGTGATATCGGCCGTGCCCACGGCGACGCCGGTGATAACGCCGGAGGCGCTGATGGGGGCGATAGCCGGGTTCGACGACGACCAGGTGCCACCGGGTGTGGCGCTGGCGAAGGGCGTAGTGGCGCCGAGGCATACCGTATTATTACCGGTGATGGGCGCTACCGCGGGCGACGGGTTGATCGTGAGCTGGAAGGGAACCGTAGTACTACAGCCGTTCTGGGTCACGGTGAAGTTGATGGTGACGGTGCCGGGGCCCAGGGCGGTGACGAGCACCGTGGAGGGGCCGCCGAGTACGATGCTGGGTACCAGCGTCGTCAGCGCCGGGTTGGAGCTGCTCCAGGTGCCGGAGCCGTTCACCGCGGGGTTGGTCAGGGTTACGGTGCCGCCCACGCATACCAGGTTGGTGCCCGTGGTGGGCTGGAGCACCGGGGGCGCATTCACGTTCACGAAATGGTTGACGCCTACCGAACAGCCGTTCTCCGTGATGCGGTATTGAACCGCTACGGTGCCGACGGCCACACCGGTGAGCACACCAGCCTGCGTGATGGTAGCGAACGAGCCATTGGTAACCGACCAGCTGCCGCCAGGAGGGGTGCCGCTCAGGGTGATGCTGTTGCCGATACACACCGCCGAGGGGCCGGCGATCAGCGGAGAAGCCACCGGCAGCGGGTTGACGGTGACGGTGATGGATTGTTCCGCGGTGCAGTTACCATTGACTACCCGGTACGTGATGACCGAGGTGCCGGGCGAAAGACCGGCAATGGTGGCAATGTTGTTCGGCGTGCCGACGAAGTTGGCCACGGCGGGGTTGGACGTGGTCCAGGTGCCGCCGGGCGTGGCCGACTGGAGCATCAGGTTCGTATTGAAGCATAGGGTATTGCCCCCGGTGATGGGCGCCACGACGGGGGTTTGCTCCACGGTAACGGGGGCGCTCGCCGTAACGGCGCAGGCGCCGGTGCCTACCGTATAGGTGATGGTAGCCGAGCCCGCCGCTACGCCGGTGACGACGCCGGTGGCCGGGTTCACCGTTGCGATGGCGGGGTTGCCCGATGACCAGGTGCCGCCCGGAGTACCGTTGCTGCTAAAAGTGACGGTAGCGCCCGTGCACACGCCCGGCCCTCCGGTTACGGTGCCGGCATTGCCGCCCGCGGTAACCGTGACCGGGGCCTGTGCCGTGCCGGCGCAGGGACCCGTACCGAACGTATAAATGATATTGGCTGTGCCCACAGCCACGCCGCTAACGACGCCTGTGCTGGGGTTCACGGTGGCGATGGCGGGGTTCGAGGAGCTCCAGGTGCCGCCGGACTGTGCGTTGCTGGTATAGGTGGTGGTAGCGCCCACGCATACGCCGGGACCACCGGTCACGGTGCCGCCCGGCATGCCTACGTGCACCACGCGGGTGACCGAGCGGGTGCAGGTGCCGTTGGTGACGGTGTAGGTGATCGTCGTTGAACCGAAGTTGTTGCCATTGACGACACCGGCAGCAGCATCAACGGTGGCGATGCCCGGGTCGCTGCTGGTCCAGGTGCCGCCGGGTGCCGAATTGCTCAGGATCATTGTTTGCCCGGGCATGAGGCAGATGTTGGCGCCGGTGATGAGCCCGATCGCAGGAGTAGCCGACACCACGATGGGGGTGCTGGCGAAGTAGCCGCAGACAATGGGTCCGGGCGCGGTGTAGATAAGGGTAGTGGTGCCGGGCGCGACACCCGTTACCACGCCGGTAACCGGGTTCACGGTGGCGATGCTGGGGTCTACAATGTTCCAGGTGCCGCCCGTGACAGGAATCGGGAAGCTGACCGTGAAGGGCGTCTGTTGACCTACGCAAACACCGGGTCCGCCGCTGATGGTGCCCGGAGGGGACACGAGCGTGCTGGTGATGGTGAAGGTTGCGCTCGCGCTGCAGCCCCCGGACGTGACGGTATACGTGATCACCGCGGTACCGGGAGTCCAGAGCGTTACCATACCCGTAGTGGCGTTCACGGTCGCCACGGCGGGGTTCGAGGAGGTCCAGGTGCCGCCGGGCGTGGCGTTGGTAAGCTGGGTGTTGGTGCCGACGCAGGGCGTGGGGTTGCCGCTGATGGGGCCTACCGAGGCGCCGGGCACCTGCACGCGCATGCTGTTGATCCAGGTCGTGTTGGCGCCGCCGTTGGGCGCGCCGGGCGTTTCGTTCACGCCCACGTCGCCTTGCTGCCAGGAGGCCGCCTGCGTGTAGTTGGCGTCGGTGAGGAAGTAGTTCTTGCCGCCGAGCATATCCGGAACGATCACCGTTGCCGTGGCGCCGGGGCCCAGGTCGCCGTAGGCAAACGAGAAGGCGGCCACGTTGGGCGCGGCGGGGTTGACGGTGAGGATGGCGTCGCCGTCGTTGCGGAGGGCGGCGGTGCTCCAGGCGTCTGCGGGCGTGCCCTGGGCCCAGCCCGTATTGGAGTAGCCGGCAGGCGTGATGGAGGGAGGCGACGGCACGGTGAGGTGGCGCTCCATCAGGCTCGACGAGGCCGGCACCACATATACGTAGTCGCGGTTGGCGTCGGTAGGGTCGTTGGGGAGGGTGATGGACGAGTTCTTGTCGTTGTCGTTGTACACGAGGATGATCGACCCGTAGGGTACCTTTTGCCAGGCGGCCACGTTGGCAAAGCGGAGGGCGCCCGGGGCGATGCCGGTTCCGGCGCCGCTCTTCACCCAGCCGTTGTTGTCGTCGAGGATCCAGCCGCGGAGGTCGAGGGTGCTGTCGGTGCAGGTGCGGGTGCCCACCACCAGCAGCTCGGCATAGGCCCGCTCGGTACCGTTCGGGCCGTTGCCGCTGGGTCCCTGCGACACCTCGTTCACAATCAGTTGTTGCGCCGCGCCCCACAGCCCGGAGGCCAGCAGCGCACACATAAGCAGTACTTTACGCATGAGTCTTGGAAATGGGCACAAATATCCCGGTTTTTCCACAGCCGCCCCGGTGCTTATTGTTTATTTTACTAATACCATCGCCGGATGTCTTCTTTTTACGGTCAGGCGGCACCGGAAAACTGCGCCTGCCCACCGCCCTGGCGCCTCTTTACCGGCCTTTTTGCCGGGAGGCGGGCCATGGGGCGGTAGCTTTTTGGCACGCTATTCGAAATATATACTTACGTAAGCGGTCATCTCACCGCTGCTTCTGGCCTCTCCCGAACCGGATTCATTTCCAACCCGAACCGAGAGCGCCAAATCACGCAGCTGAGCCGAACGGGTTCTTGATCGCAGACATGGATAATTCATTCAGAAAGAGGTTGAACTTACGTTCTACCTCTTTTTGTTTGTGGCCGGGGCCGCGCTGCGCTCCGTACCGGTTTACCCATCCTGTTCTTAACAAGCCGCCGCCGCAGGGTGGTTTATTTTTTGTATCATTCGAGGAAATGAAAAAAGGATACAAAATGATCGCCCTGGGCCTCGTCGCCGGCACTGCCGCCGCGCTGCTGGCGCACCTGTGGCGGAGGAAGAAGACCCACCGGATGCTGCAGTCGATCTCCAACGAAGGCTACGAGACCGCGGCCGACATTCTCTACCCCGAAGGCCGTCGCGGCGGCGACCTCCTCTATGGACCGGTACTTCCCTGAGGGAGGGGTTTATTTGTTTATTCGTCTATTAGTTTATTGGTAATTGGGTCCCGACGAGACCAAGCCGGCCGGGATGCCGGCCAAAGCGCCGGCTGTCGTTCCTGGTCGGTCGCTCCCACTGGTGCGTGTCTTTTTTTTATTGAAGCAATCAACATCCGGTGCGGACGCCCCGGATTTTTTATGTCCTAAAGGGCCAGCAAGGCACTGAGCTCGGTGCCGGGCGCGATGCTGCTTTTTTGCACGGAGCCGTTGACGTTATCAAAACGCGTTGCGTCGGCCGTTCCTTCATAACGCAGGTTGTTGCCGCGGCGCAGCAGCCAGCTTCCTTCGGGGATCCCGATCACCGGCACGCCGGGATGCAGCAGCACGAATTCGGAGAGGCGCTGGTCGCGGGTTTCGCCATGAAATCCCGGCGGATTGTGATTCGCATAGTGCGGGTTGAGCTGGAAGGGCAGGAAGCCGAAGGCGCGGAAGCTTTCGGGCTCGATGATGGGCATGTCGTTGGTGGTGCGGATCGAGGCGCCCGTAAGGTTGGCGCCTGCGCTCCAGCCGATATAGGGGGCGCCGCCTGCGACTTTGTCGCGGATCGTGGCCATGAGCCCGGCTTCATACAGGTCGTGCAGGAGCTTGAACGTGTTGCCGCCACCCACCATCACGGCGTTGCAGCGCCCGAGCACGTCGGCCCCGTTGTCGTGCTCCACCACCTCGATCGTATAGGGTAGTCCGTCGAGGCCCCGGCGCACCGTGTCGGCATAGGCGGCATAGTCGCGGTCCACGGCGGCAAAGGGCACAAAGGCCACGCGGCAGGGACCATCGCCCAGCAGCTCCCGGATGGGACCACGGGCGGCCTCGAGGTAGCCACCATCGGCCACGCGCGAAGAAGAAAGGGCAAGTACGTTCATGGGCAAAAGATTAGGGAGGAAAATTAACCGTTGTTTCCGGTTCAGCGGCGCCCCGGGGATCGTGAGGCGTGAGGCGTCAGGCGTGAGGAAGGATGTCGGACAGCAGCAACATTCTGCTCACGGCTGACGGCAAATCACAGAGGGTCGATTCAGAGACTATTTCAGGTAAATGCGCCGCGCAAAAAAACGCACGCACCCTTCCGGATGCGTGCGCCATTCGTTTGCAGACCGGATCACTCGTCGCCGAGCACGATCACCAGCGCATAGATCATCCCCGGGATGAAGAACAGCAGCGTCAGGATGAGGGAGATCCAGAAGCGGTTGTTGATCTCGCCCTCGTGCAGGTACACGCCCAGCGGCGGCACCAGGATGGCAAAGATGACCTGTACTACCTTGGAGGCCTTCGGGGCACGGCCGGCGGCGCGCTCAGCCTTTACGTAGTCCTTCACGGCCTTGCGGCTTTCCTTGATACGCGCTTTGCGCTCCTTGCGGGGCAGGTTGCGGAACTCGGTCAGCGCCTTCTTCACGGTGGCCGGGTCGGGCTCCACCGAGGCCGTGGCCGCGGGCGGCACAATGGCGAAGGATTCAGGCACAAAAAGGCCGGTGCAGAGGAGCACCAGCAGGAGGCGGGTAAAGATGCTTTTCATGTACGATGATTTGGCGCTAGGTGCATAATAATTGCGCCAGGCGGGGCGGTGCAGGCGCCCTGACCGATTATTCCGCCCGCACCTGCTTCCGGCGGCGCGGGAAGTGCTCCCGCTCGTTGGCCACGAAGCGGAAGTCGAGCCGCCGCGCATGCGCGCCGTACATGTCGAAGATCTCGGTGCCGAAGTCCTTCATGCCTTTCGAATCGAAGGGGAAGCGGGAGAGGTTGTCGAGCAGCAGGATCTCGAAGGCGCTGGAAGGCAGCCATTCCACATCTTCCTTGTAGCCCAGCACCGCAAGGCAGCGCGTGCGCTCCATGAAGTTCTGCAGCAGGCGCTTGTCGTAGTTTAACGTAGAGCAACAACCGAAATGGATCACGGTGCGCTCGCACTTGTTGCCCAGCAGCTCGCCGAGTTCCGGCAGGTCGATGCGGGTGTCGCCGATCAGCACCATGCCCGGCTCGCCGTGGAAGGAGATGTAGAGGATCGGGTAGCGGCGCTGGAACGCCTTTGTTTTCCAGCGGGAGAGTGAGTACCGGAACTCGTCGAGGGTGGCGCAGCGGTGATGAATGAACGGCATATCGCTGTAGCGGTGCAGGAGCTCGAGCAGCGGGGCCACGGACGTTTTATCGCGATGGTCGCCGTACCAGAATCCTTCGAGGCAGAACACTCCTTTCATAGCAGATCGTTTGCGTTAAGCTACGGCATTTCCAGATGAGCTTGTAGGGTCCGGCACGCGAACGGATGCGCGGTTACAGGAAAAGAAAAAAGCCGGCTTCGTCTGTCGACGAGCCGGCAACAAGGTTGGTATCGGAAAAGGGTTGATGCGGGTTGGTTTTGGTTGCGAGCCCTACGGGTCAGTTGCAGTGATGACACAAAGCAAGCCCGTTTTACCGTCTGAAACAACCGTATTTCCACTATATTTTAACCCCTGTTTTTGCTAATCGATTTAGCACCCGGGAAGGACGCCGACTGTAGAAATACCCCAATCCGGGTAGCCAGCGTTCCCCAGACCTTTCCTGGGCGCCACAGGCAGCCCGGGCCTACCCGAAATGGGGGAGCTTGCCTTCCTCCGCACCTGCTTTTCCGGTAAGAGCGCCCGGGACCCCGAAACTCCGCCGGCGCGCGGCGCGCTCCGGCGGAGTTGGCCCCGTTCTTGTTTTTACCGTAATAATTCCCACCCGTTGCGGAAGTGATTGAAACAGTGAGTTATGAAAGCAACCTCCCACCACGGACCCCGCATGGTCCGCCTCCTCCTCTGGCTGTGCTGCGCCCTGCTGCCGGCCCTGGCCTTTGCCGCACCGCATCCCCAATTACCCTTGCTGCAGTCGCACCTCGCGCGCTACCAGGAGATCGAGCGCGCCGGCGGGTGGCCCACCATCAAGGCTACCAAGAAATTCATTTCCAAAGGCGATAGCGGCCCTGCCGTAACGGCGCTGCGCCAGCGCCTGCAGGCCACCGGCGACCTCGCCGCCGATGCCTTGGGCGACACCTTCGACGAGGCCCTGCTGGCCGCCGTGAAGCGGGTGCAGCAACGCTTCGGCTTTACCCCCAGCGGCGTGGTGGATGCCGCGCTGCTTAAGGAGCTGAACGTGCCCGTGAGCCGGCGCATCGCGCAGCTGCAGGCCAACCTGGAGCGCGCCCGCTCCCTGCCCGAGCCCGCCGCCGAAGGCATGCACTTCATCGCCAACGTTCCGGAGTTCAAGCTCCATGTATACGACAACGGCCGCCACGCCTTCGACATGAACATCGTGGTGGGCTCCGAGTCGAACAAGACGGTGCTGTTCAACGACCAGATGACGCACCTCGTGTTCAGCCCCTCGTGGAATGTGCCGCCAAGCATCGTGAAGAACGAGATCCTGCCGGCGATGCGCGGGCGCCGCGAGTACCTGTGGCGCCACAACTACGTGATCGAGGGCGAGGAGGGCGGCCTGCCCAAGATCCGCCAGCTGCCCGGCCCGAAGAATTCGCTCGGCCGCGTCAAGTTCGTGTTCCCCAACGACCACAACATCTATTTCCACGATACGCCGGCGAAGTCGCTCTTTGCGTTGCGCAAGCGCGCCTTCTCACACGGCTGCATCCGCCTTGCCGAGCCCGAAAAGCTCGCCCAATACGTGTTGCGCAACGATCCTTCGTGGACCGCCGAGAAGATCCACAAGGCCATGTACTCCGGCAACGAGCAGCGGGTGAACCTCGCAAAGCCCATCCCCGTGTCGCTTACCTACCTCACCGCCTGGGTGGATGGCGACGGGTTGCTGCACTTCCGCGAGGATATTTATGGGCTGGATTCGTGAGCGGGTGATCGGGTGAGCGGGTGAACATGTGAGCGAGTGAGCGGGTGAGCGGGTGAATGAGTGAGCGCGCAACCCGAAAACGACGAACGGATGCCAAAGGCATCCGTTCGTTTATTACTGGCTGTCAGCCGCGTAAAGCTAATCTGCTCATTTGCTGACGTGCTCACCCGCTCACTTGCTCACCCGCTGACGTGCTGACGTGCTCACCCGCTCACCGGTTCTGCTCCAGATAGCGCGCCAGCGATTGCAGTCCCTGTTCCCAGCCTTCGCGGTGGGGCTGCACGGTCTCCTCGCTTTTGAATTGCTCCTGCCGAACCTGCAGGCGGCTGCCTTTGCCGGCTTCCTGGAAAGAAACGTGCAGCACAAAGGAGGCGTCCTCCGGCTGGTTGGTCGGGAGCTCCCAATCCCAGCTGTACACCAGGCGGCGGCCGGGCTCCACTTCTTTATAGGTTCCGCGGATGGTGAACGCATGGGCTCCCTCCGTTGTCTGAAACTCGTACTCCACGCGGCCGCCCGGCTCTATCTCGTTGGTGAGGCGCACGAGCTCGTTGCCCATCGGGCGCCACCATTGCCGTAATGCTTCTTCTTCCGTCCAGGCGCGGTACAGCGCATCTGCCGGTGCGTCGAATTCGTATTCAATCTCCAACTCCAGCGTCTTTGTATTCGGTTCCATTGGTCTTGTTTTTCGAAACGGCACAAGGAGCGTGCCCGCTTGCCGGTTGTTTAACTAAGATTCCGAAAAGTCCCGATCTCTTGAACGCCCTATTTTGCTTGCCCCGACAACGCTTCCAGGATGCTGTTGAGTTCCGCGCTCACCTGTGCGAAGGGCGCATTGGCGGTGGAGTCGCCGCGGTTCATCCGTATCAGCAACTCGGTTTCGCGGAGGCGCAGTTGCACGTAGCGGTTCAGCAAGGAGCGGCGCTGCTGCTGGTAGGGCAGCAGGCGGTAGCCGGCAGCCACCTTCAGCTCCTGCTCGGCAGCCTTCCATTCGGGAAGCGCTTGCGTCGCGAGCAGGTTCGCGTAGTCGCTGCCGCCGAGGCTGTCGGGCAGGTTGAGGGCCTTTACGCGGTGTGCGCTCACAACCTTGTCGGCACGCTCGAAGGCGCGGGTATCGTAGGGATGCCTGTAGAGGTAATAAAGGCAGATGCCGACCGACAGCAGCGCCGCCACCAGCACCGGCACGGGCGAGCGACGGCGCTCCGGCTTCAGGAAAGGCAGGAATGCATAGCCGAGTACAAAGCCACTCAACACGCCGCCGAGGTGCGCGGCATTGTCGACGCCCTGCTTGAGCCCGTACAGCAGGGTGATGCCGATGTACACCAGGAAGCCGCGCAGCAGCGAGGCGCGTGTGCGCGGCGGCACGAGCTTCGTGGTGAGCAGGGCTACGAAAACACCGAACAGTCCCATGATGGCGCCCGAGGCGCCGGCGGCAAGGCGCGGCACAGGGTGCCACCAGAGGCTCGTGAGCGAGGCCAGCAGGCCGGTGGCGAGGTAGGCGGCGAGATAACGTTTCCAGCCCAGCATCGGCTCGAGGATGGTGCCGACCAGAAAGAGCGCGTACATATTCATGACCAGGTGCACGACGCCCACGTGCACGAAGATGCAGGTAAGGAGCCGCCACGCTTGCCCGTCGAGCGTGTAGGGCGGAAAATTGGCGCCCCAGCGCAGGAGGCCTTCGCCCGCCGGCTCGAAGAATCCGACGCCGCCGATCCACATCAGTATAAATACAAGTACGTTGACGCCGGCGATTCCGATCGTGGTGATGGCCCCCTTTTCTTTTTCGGGCATCACGGCGTCGAGGGCGGCGGCCTCCTGCTTCTCGGCCTCGATGGCGGCCGCGGTGCGCTGCTGCACGTCGGCAACAAAGGCGCTCCATTCGCTGCGCTGCGCGTCGGTGGCGGAGCCGCTCACGCCAGCCCAGGCGGCCAGGAACTGCTGCACCTTCTTCGCGTTGGTTTGCTTCCGGTCGAGCGCGGCATTCGGGAGTGCGCTGGTCACTTCGAGCGCAGCGGGAAGGGCACGAACGGTGATGAGGTCCACGGGCTGGCCCCAGGTCTTTTTGGTGAAGCCGCTATAGCGGTCAGCATCGATGAATTGTACCGTCCAGCCGAGTTGCTGAAAAGTGCCGTGTACGAGGGCCAGCGCGGCATTTGCGTCGAGGCCGGATGTATCGATGGTTTCGCTGTGTTGCACCATCGGCGCAAGATAGGGGCTTCGGGGTCAGATCGATAAGTCGATTTCTTCCTGACAGGGAGGGCCGTAGTTTCCAAAGAAGGTTACCTGTTAGAAGGGTCCGCCGCAAGGGGCTGGTCTTTCCTAAAGAAGAATCCGGGTTTCACGCGGAGGCGCTAAGACGCGGGGAACGCAAAGACCTGGTGGCGCCTGCGGCCGGACAAATTCACACGGCGGCATGGAGGCACGGCGACACAGCGATTACTTTTTTGGGTTCAGCCTGACCGGTAGGGATTGTAGCGCCATGAGGCCGAAGCGGCTGGCATTCTTCAAAGCACCGCGAGGGTTTTACGAGAAGACGCAAATACGCGGAGCACAAAAACGTCATTGCGAGCGAAGCGTCCCGAAGCCTCGGGACAATCCCCTCCGTTACGCGGGGTGTTTGGCAATTGCCGCTATCGATACACTCCGAAAGTTGTGGAGATTGCTTCGCTGCGCTCGCAATGACCGGCGGCACCTCGCAACGCCGGGTGGAAGCAGGGCTCGTAATAACAGGATCTGCGCTGTTGGATACTTGTAGAATTACTGATGCCAACTTTTACTCCTCCTCCTCCTCCACACGTCCGGCGGCCAGCTCCTTCACCGGCTCGTCGTGCAACACCTCCACGCTCTTCAGCTTGCGCTGGATGGCGCGCGTGCGCACGCCCACCACGTCTTCGAGTTGGTTGAGGCCGGTCTGGATGTTATTCTGTGCTTTCTCGAGCAGGGCGCCAAAGGTGTTGAACTCCTTCTTGACCGTGCCCAGCACCTGCCACACCTCGGAGGAGCGCTTCTGGATGGCCAGGGTGCGGAAGCCCATTTGCAGCGAGTTGAGGATGACGGCGAGCGTGGTGGGGCCGGTGACCACCACGTGGCAGTCGCGCTGCAGCTCCTCGAGCAGGGAAGCCTTGCGCACCACCTCGGCGAAGAGCCCCTCGAAGGGCAGGAAGAGGATGCCGAAGTTGGTGGTGTTGGGCGCGTCGAGGTATTTCTCGCAGATGTCCTTCGCCATCCGCTTGATCACCGTTTCGAGGTTCTTCTGTGCGGCCTCGATAGCGGCGGCATCGCCCGCATCGTACGCGTTCTGCAGGTGCTCATAGGCATCCTTCGGGAACTTGGCGTCGATGGGCAGCCATACGTACTCGCGGTCCGCCTCACGGTTGGGGAACTTCACGGCAAACTCCACTCGCTCCGCCGAGCCTTTCTTCGTGGCCACATTGGCCTCGTACTGCTCCGGCGCGAGGATGTTCTCGAGCAGCATCTGCAGTTGCACCTCGCCGAAGCCGCCGCGCATCTTCACGTTGCTCAGCACCTTCTTGAGGCCGCCCACATCCTGCGCCAGCGTCTGCATCTCGCCGAGTCCTTTCTGCACGCTCTCGAGCTGCCGGCTCACCAGCTCAAACGAGTGGCCGAGGCGCTCGTTGAGGGTCTTCTGCAGCTTCTCCTCCACCGTTTCGCGCATCTGGTCGAGCTTCTTCTCGGTGCTTTCCACGAGCTGCTGCTGGCGCGCCTGCAGCTCGTCGAGCTTCTGCGCCTGCAAGGCCTTCATGCCGTCTACATTCTCGGCGAAGCGCTCGGCGAAGTTGCGGAGCGAGCGGTCGAGGGCGCTGCGCTGCTGCTCGGTGAGGTGGCCCAGGGTGGTGGACAGCTCGGTGCGGAACTGCTGCAGGGCGCCCAGGAGCTCCTGGCGGTTCTGCGCGGCAAGGGCAGCCGCTTCCTCGCGCCCGGCCTTGAAGTCGGCGCGGAGGTATTGCGTAAGGCGGTCGAAGTGTGCCTGGAAAGGCGCGTCGAGGGATGCACCGCTCAACGGCCGGGGCCGGAACACGAGGATCAGGATAATGGCGAGGAGGCTGAGGACGCAGGAAAGCACGGGCAGCAGGGTGAGCATAAGCGCGAATTGGCCTGCAAGATATTAAGAATAATATGATTATGACACCCTGCCCTTCCCAAAGGAGCGGGGTGACTCTGTGCGGCTGAACTCCAGTAGCGATATAGGCCAACGACGAAGTTTCCGCTATCAAAAGCTCCTACATCGAAGATGTCGGGTATCGTTAGGCCAGCGCCCGCTCCTTCTGTATTTCTACGGCCGCCAGGGCCTGTGAACGCCGGGCCAGCGCCAGCTGTCGCAGCGACAACAGGTGTCCCGCCAGCGCTACCAGCACCAGCACGGCCGGCAGGTACACGAAGGGGAAGGTGCCCACGACGGCCATGCTCACCGTACCCGACGGCACCTGCCCGGGCATATGCTGCGTGGCCACAATGGCGATGTTGCCCAGCGAAACGAGCCCCAGCACGTTGAAGGCGACGTGCGCCACGCGCGCCGTTGTGCCGCCGCGTTGTACGAGGTAGCCGGCAGGCAGCGCGGCGAGTCCGATCAGCAGGTCCCAGTTGCGGCCTTCGAAGCTCATGGCCTCCGGGATGATGCCGCGCTGGTAACCCATCCAGAGCACCAGCTCCACGGCGATGCGGAAGGCCTGGAGGTAAACGAGCGCATGAAGGGGAACGGCCCGCAGCAGGGCACGCCCGCCGGCGCTGAACGAAGCGAAGAGCACGCCGGCGGTGCCCAGCACCATAGCGATCATGGGCCGCGGCGGCAGGCCGGGCACATCGAAGACGCCGAGCGCGCCGAGCCCACCGACCAGCAATAGCCAGCCGGCAACGACGCCGAAGACGCGGTTGCGGAGGCCGCGCTGCGCTTCGGCCGGGAGACCGGTGCGGGGAAGGGCAGCTCCGGCGCCGCGAAGAATCAGGAGTACCACTGCGGCCGTGATGGCGCTCATGAGCAAGGCAGGAAGTATCGTTGGTTGCATAACAAGGAGTTTATACCACAAAGGTGGCCCGGCCGGCCGCTGCGTGCCATCACCAAAATTGCTATTTCGCGGCGGCGCGGTACTGTGCCGGGTACAGGCGGTGCCGCTGGGCGAAGAGGCGGCTGAACGACTGCGGGTTTTCGAAGCCGAGGGCGAAGCCGATGTCGGCCACCGAAAGGTCGCTGTGGCGCAGGAGCTGGCAGGCCTTTTCGAGGCGGAGGCGCTGCGCATACTGGTACGGCGTGCAGCCGTAGGCCTGGCGGAAGAGGCGCAGGTAATGGAACCGGGAGAGGCAGGCGATGCGGGCGAGCATCTCGCCGTCGGCATCGCCCGTGCTGTGCAGGTAATCGAGCGAGGCAGACAGCCGCTTGTAGACCTCGATGCGGGTGACCGTCTTGAGCGCCGGCAGGCGATGCAGCTGCTCCAGCGTATCGCGGTGCTGCGCGAGCAGGTAGTGGAGCAGGCCGGTGAGGGCTTCCTCGAAACGGGGGCGGTTGACGCCGCCGGGTTCGTCGGCGGACTGCAGGTCCTGTACGAGCGACTCAAAGGCGGCATCTCGCCGGTAGAGCCGGTTTTGAAAGGCTACGGTTACGGCCTTTTGCTGCGGGCCGTTGTTGAGGATGGTATCGGCCGGTGTGAGCAGGGCGCTCAGCACGCCTTCGGAGAAGGCCTCGCCGATGTGGATGTTGAAGGTCTCCACGGGCTGGCGGCTGTCGATCTCGAGGGTGTAGGGCTGAAAGCGGTTGCTCAGGAAAAAGTATTCTTCGGGCACTTCCTGTATCCGGCCGTCCACGCCGCAGCGGCTGCGGCCGCGCAGGTTCAGGAACAGCGAGATCGGCCCGGCGATGTCGGGGCGCCAGGCTTCGCGCGACGAGGCCCGGATCACCACGCTCGGAAAGCCTTCCGCCTCGAGGGGAATGTCGTTCCACCCGGTACGGCTCCGGAAGCGCTCGTCGATCTTGCGCTTCAGCCAGTGGAGGTCGGGAAAGCCGTGGTGGATCATGGGAGGAAGGTAAGCAATTGGGGTGAGCGGGTGAGCGGGTGAGCGGGTGAGCGGGTGAGCGGGTGAGCGGTGGGCGTATCCGGAGTGCGTCGTGAGGCGTCAGGCGTGAGCAGATCGCTTCCGAAAGGCCGGATAGGTATTATGATTGCCAAAACCGGCAGAGCACCTTTGACGCCAAAGCATCCCGGAGGGATGCGCGCTTGACAGCCCGGCATGAAATGCCGGGGTAATGGCGTCGATGGTCAGAAACCACGTCAGCATCCCGGAGGGATGCGCGTTACCGTCAAAGGTGCGTTACGCAAAAAGGTAAAATCAACGACATGCTGGTCTTGCACCCCGTAGGGGTGCGCGCTTGGTAGAAAGACGTTTTGATTTAAGGAAACCGCACCCCGTAGGGGTGCTCGTTAATGGGATTGCGGAAGGGTCAGGCAAGCGAACGATGACCCATGGTATCCCGCGGTAGATGGGGATGGGTAATGTCCTTCCTTCCCTTGAGCACCCTGATGGTGCCAGCTTCTTTGGAAACGCGCATCCCTCCGGGATGCTGACGTGGATGTTCATTATCGACACCGTTATCCCGGCATTGCATGCCGGGCTACCGAGCGCGCATCCCTTCGGGATGCCACTGCGACCAGAGAACTTGCAATGAGTTGGTCTCCCCTCCTTTTGGGAGGGGCCGGGGGTGGATCACGAACCCCAACCCGTATTGAACACCAGCAGCCTGCCCCCGATGCGGTGGCGCTTGCGGATGCGGTGCGGTTGCATCCAGTCGAGGAAGAGCACCTTGCGGATGCCGGCAACGAGGAGGTCGAACAGGGCCGGCTTGCGGAAGAAGAGGTGAGCGCCGCCGGCGTAGGCCCGCACCACGTCCAGCTCGTCGGGCGAGCTCGAATACATCACCACGGGGATCGTGCGGTAAATAGGATGGGCCGCCAGCCGGGCAAGGCAATCGAAGCCGCTTGCGCCGGGCAAACGGACGTCGAGAAAGATGAGGTCGGGGAGGTAGCGCGCCAGCACCTGCTGCATGCCGTCGGCATCGCCGGCACTTTCGAGGCGCACGCCGGGCGCAGCCTCGCGGAGGGCTTCGCCGAAGAGAAACTGGTCGTCGGCGTCGTCGTCGACCAGCAATACTTTTTCAATGGTTGTGCGTTGTTGCCACATAGGGTGTTCCGGAGGCCCCCGCCGCGCCAGCAGAATTGTGGAGCATGCGGGGGCCAATGTTGGAACACAAAGATAAAAGCACGGGATTACTCTTAGTCCCGTTTACGTCCAAATGCTCAATTCGCACGGTCGAAGCCGGGGCAGACGGCGGCAGACTCAGGCCACGGCGGCACCGGAAACGGCGGTAAACGGTACAAACTGGTTGTTAATGAAATAGCGGTTGCGCAGGGATTCCTTCCAATCCATCCGCAGCACATGCTCGAGGGCATTCACGAGGTGGCTCTGGCTGAAGGGCTTTACGATGAACAGGTCGGCGCCGCGCGCGTAGGCCTCGGAAATGTCCGACATGCGCACCGAGGCGCTGTACACCACGATCCGCATCTTTTCGAAGCGGGGATGGCGGCGCAGCTCGGAGAGGCAGTCGAGCCCGCTTTTTCCGGGAAGGGTCAGGTCCAGGAAGAGGAGCTCGGGCAGCGATTGCGGCAGGTGATCGGAAAGGGCCTCACCGCTGTGGAGGGCGGTAAACCAGATCTGCGGAGAAACTTTACGGAGCGCCCGCTCAAAAAGAAGGCAGGCATCGGTGTCGTCGTCGACCAGCATCAGGTGCTGAACAGGGAGGTTAGAATGCATATGTGACAGAGAGGGGTCAGGGTGAAACAAGTAGGCCTTACGGCCCGGGTTTGCATTCCAAATTTAAATAATATAAAACCAGGCAAGTCAAAATTTTTCGCCAAAAGCCCGTCCATAGGGGTTTTTCACAAGCGCCCCGGTAGTAGCAGCGCGGCCTTCTGGGGCGTTTACCAACTTATTCACAAATAAACGCCTACCTTTATTCTTTCCCGGATCGCCCTCTCGCTGACTTGATCCCTAATCGGAGCTCTCCGAAATACCGGTTCCCATCTAGCAAGTAAGGTCGCGCAGCTCCTGGCATGTTGCCACTGATGCTTCGCCGCGGTCCACCTTATTTAACCGTTAATTGAAACAATGACATTCGAACAACTGGGTCTGTCGGAGCCTATTTTAAAGGCCCTGGCAACCGAAGGCTACACTACGCCTACGCCCATCCAGGCACAATCCATTCCTATCGTTCTCAAAGGCTACGATCTCATCGGACTCGCGCAGACCGGCACCGGTAAAACGGCCGCCTTCGCCCTGCCGATCCTCGACATCCTGCACGAAGACAACCGCAACCAGAAAGGCTACAAGCACATCCGCACGCTGATCCTGACGCCTACGCGCGAGCTCGCGGCGCAGATCGGCGACTCCTTCGCTGCCTACGGCCGCCACACGGGCCTCAAGCACGAGGTGATCTTCGGTGGCGTATCGCAGGTGCCGCAGGTGCAGAGCCTCCGCATCGGCACCGACATCCTCATCGCCACGCCGGGCCGCCTCCTCGACCTCATGAACCAGGGCTACGTACACCTCGACTACCTCGAGATCTTCGTACTCGACGAGGCCGACCGCATGCTCGACATGGGCTTTATCCATGACGTGAAAAAGGTGATCCGCGTGCTTCCCGACGACCGCCAGACGCTCTTCTTCTCGGCCACGATGCCGAAAGAAGTAACGGAGCTTGCCCAGACCATCCTCTACAAGCCCGAGCGCGTGGAAGTGGCCCCGGTATCCTCCACTGCCGAAACCGTGGACCAGTCGGTCTACTACGTCAACGGCAAGGACAAGATGGACCTGCTGGTGCATATCCTCACGGAGCAAAAGATCGCGCGTACGCTCGTCTTCGCCCGTACGAAGCACGGCGCCGACAAGCTCGCCAAGAACCTGAAGAAGGCCGGCATCCGTGCCGACGCCATCCACGGCGACAAGAGCCAGGGCGCACGTCAGAACGCGCTGGCCTCGTTCAAGGAAGGCAAGCTGAAAGTGCTGGTGGCCACCGATATCGCCGCGCGCGGCATCGATGTGGATGCCCTGACGCACGTCATCAACTACGACCTGCCGAACATTCCCGAGAGCTACGTGCACCGCATCGGCCGCACCGGCCGCGCGGGTGCGAGCGGTATCGCCCTGTCGTTCGTGAACGGCGAGGAGCGCGCTTACCTCAAAGACATCCAGAAGCTCATTAACAAGCAGATCCCCGTGATCGCGCACCCGTACGAAGACAAGAGCGCGCCCGTTGCCGGCGATGCCGCACCGAAGCCGCAAGGCGGACGTGGTGGACGTGGCGGCGGCGGTGGCCGCAACCGCGGTGGCGGACAGCGCAGCCAAGGCGGGAGCAGCGGCAACGGTGGCGCCCGCAGCGGTGGTCATCGTGCCCGCAGCGGCGAAGGCCGTGCCCAGCGTGGCGGCGGTGGCGGCGGACAGCGCAGCCAGCAGTCGTCGCAGCAAGCGGCTTCGTAAGGTTTCATCCCGCCGTTGGCGGGACAGGCTACGGCGGCACAACGACACGGAGCCACAACGGAATACAAAAGGGACGCACGGTGTGCGTCCCTTTTTTCGTGACCCATCCCCCGGCCCCTTCCTCTTGGGAAGGGGCCGGGGGATGGGCCGGGGATGGGTTTTTTCCCAGATTTCAATGAGGTTTTTCACCTTGCTACGCCCCTAAGCTGTCGTTGATTCGGTGCATGAAAATGCCACCGCAACATTACGGGTACCATCATGCGACGCCGCAGCAATACCGACCCCGGATCGGTTTCGCCCTCGAGCACCGACGGAAGCCCACGAAGGCGGAATCCGTTCTATGGAAAGCCTTGAAGGGGAAGCGGCTCGCGGGCTACAAATTCAGGCGGCAGCACGTCATTGGGAATTACATCGTCGATTTCGTATGCCTCAAGCGCAAACTGATCGTGGAAGTAGATGGCGACATTCACCTGGCGCCATCGCAGCAGCGATACGACGAAGACCGTACGGAGTTCCTCGAAGCGAATGGCTTCCGCGTCATCCGGTTTTGGAACGATGCCGTGCTGGAGCGATTGGATGCAGTTTTGGATACGATCCTCGAAACGCTAAACGCAGGCTAATCTCCCGTCCAGGGAAACTGCTGAATCAATAAAGACGGTACGGCCTTCCCCAAACCGGAGGAGTGCCCTTGACCCATCCCCCGACCCCTTCCCCTCGGGAAGGGGTCGGGGGATGGGTCACTCCCTTCCCCTCGGGAAGGGGCCGGGGATGGGTCACTCCCTTCCCCTCGGGAAGGGGCCGGGGATGGGTCACTCCCTTCCCTTTGGGAAGGGCCGGGGATGGGTCAGTGCCCGTAGTTCTACAACCTCGAACTCCGGCGACGACTCGAAACAATGCTTCAGGATCGGCATATGCCCGTTGCCGAACAGCACGAGGATCCGGTCTTCGCCCGTGGGCTTTGTTTGCAGGATGCGGTTGAAGATGCGCAGGTTGCGGTTGTACCACCAGATCGAAAGCAGGTCGGGACCGTCGGTACCCTGTGTGTTGAAGCCGGAGGTGAGGTAGGCCCCGTGCATCCGCCGCAGCACCGCCGGCTGCGCCATCACCAGAAAATTCTCGAGCAGCGTGAGCGTCGCTTGCACCGAGTCGCCGGCCGTGTAATAGGCTTTGTAGCGGGCGCCCCAATAGCGGTCGCGCAGCGTGTCCACCGGCACGTTGTAGTTCCACAGGCTGTCGATCTTCCGTATGGACTTGCGGTAGTCCATCATCAGGTTGCCGGCATCCACCGCGTATACCCCCGGAAGGTTGTGCTGCCTGGCCACACGATAGCCCACCTGGTAGATCTCGTTGCGGCCGAGGGTGTACCTGCCGGCACGATAGGCCGCGAAAAGCGAGTCGTGGTAGGCTTGCCGCGACGACTCGATATAGATCCGCGTGGGCCGGAAGCGCGCAATGACACCGGCCAGCTCCTCGAGCTCCCGCTGCCGCACAGGCGACAGCACATCGATGAATTTCGACGAGTCGGTCTTGTGGCCGTCGAGGTTGGGATAGTTGAAATGAAAGGTGCCGAGCAGCAGCACCTTGGTGGGTGGGCGCTCTCCGGTACGGAGCACGGAGTCGGGCTGCAGCGCGTCGAGCTTTTTCCAGTTTATTTTTTGGGCGCCGGCGGTACCGGCCAGCAGGAACAATGCGAGCAGGGAAGCGTAATAGCTTTTCATGAGCGTTCGTTTTGACGAAAGTGCACCGGCCGGCAACGGCCCGAAAATGCGATCGGCAAACAGCGTCTTCTCCCCTGCCAACGGCGGGCCGCGGCGACCTTTGCATTCACAGACAAAAAAGGGCCGTTTGCAGAACCGCCCCGCCCCCGCAACCCGGCTGTCCTATCTTCATTCCATGACCCGAAAGCAGCTCACCTGGACCTATGCCGCGCTCCTCTTCCTCCTCATCTGGGGCCTCGACGTGCTGACACTTCTGAAGTACAAAAGGGGGCTGCGCCTCGCAGACGTGCTGGGGCTTTTCCACCTGTCGCAGCTCGTTTATATCCTCGCCACGCTGCTGCTGACACGGCTCGTGCTCCGCCGCTGGTACACCACCGGCCGCTATGTCCTCCTGGCCGCCGGGCTGCTGGCCCTGGTACCCGGCTTCGTATTGCTCCGCTATGGCATCGAGGAAACGCTTTACCCCGCCCTCTTCGGCTACCGCAACTACGGAAAGAACACCGCCTTTGTCTTTTACTTCCTCGACAACGTGTATTACGCGTTGCTCTATATCGGGCTGGGCGCCTTTGTGTTTTTTGTTGACGAGGCCTCGGGCGCGCGCAAGCGACAGCAGGAGCTGCAGGCACAAAGCCGCGACGCCGAGCTGGCCTTTCTCCGCTCGCAGATCCAGCCGCACTTTCTCTTCAACTCGCTCAACAACATCTACGCCCTCTCCTACAAAGGCTCGCCGAAGGCGCCCGAGGCCATCCTGAAGCTGAGCGAGCTGATGCGCTATATGCTCTATGAGAAAAAGGAGGCCCTGCCGCTGCGTACCGAGTGGGAGTACGTACAGCACTTCATTGCCCTGCAGCAGCTGCGCTACGAGGGCGGGGTAGCCGTGGAAGCCGAAGCGGCGGGCGCGCTCGACGAATGGCAGCTCCCGCCCTACCTGCTCATCGCCTTCGTGGAAAACGCGTTTAAACACGGCGACTTCGGCGCGGGTCGCCCGCTGACCCTGCGTGTGGAGGCAGGCGAGCGGGAGCTGCGCTTCGTATCGGCGAACCAGATCGGCCGGCAGCAAAAAGACGCTGCCGGCGGCATCGGCCTGGAGAACGTGCGGCGCCGTCTCGAGCTGCTGTATCCCGGCAGGCACCGGCTCGATATCGACGCCACGGATGGACATTTCCGCGTAACCTTGCACCTGAGTAAAACGCCCGCATGAACCTCCGCGTAGCCATCCTCGACGACGAGCCCCTGGCCATTGAGCTGCTCTCCGACTACGTGCAGCGCACGGAAGGCCTCGCGCTCGTATGGGCCGGCACCGATCCCTACGTTGCGCTGCGCCTCGTGCAGGCGGGCGGCGTCGACCTGATGCTGCTCGACGTGCAGATGCCGGAACTCACGGGATTGCAGTTCCTCAAGATCGCGGGCGACGGCTGCCGCTTCATCCTCAGCACGGCCTATCCCGACTACGCCCTCGACGGCTACGAATACAATATCGTCGACTACCTGCTGAAGCCGGTGTCGCCGGAGCGCTTCGCGAAGGCCATCGCCAAAGTGAAGACGCCAGCCACTCCGGCAAAAGCTTCGGAGCCGGCGCGGCCCGATCATATTTTTCTGAAAAGTGAATACAAGCTGGTGCGCATCGCGCTGAACGAGATCCTGTACGTGGAAGCGCTGCGCGATTACGTGGCCGTGCATACAACAGGGGGCGGCAAGCTCCTGAGCCTCGAGCCCATGCGGCGCCTGGAGGAAGTTTTGCCTGCCGATCGCTTCGTACGGATCCATAAATCGTATATCATCGCGCTCGACAAGATCGGGCACATCGAGCGGAACTTCGTGGCGCTGGCGGGACGCGAGCTGCCGATCGGGAGTACGTATAAGGAGGAGTTGTTGCGGCGGGTGAGCGGGTGAGCGGGTGAGCAAAGCCGGATTGATTCCAGACTGTGTCAATCCTCCCCTTCAATTTGACCAACTAACCACAGGCACAGGTTGCACCCAGCAGCACAGGGGCCAGCCCGCGGGAAAAGTGAGAAGCCGATTCCTTTGAAGACGCTCCCCTTTCCTTTGGGAAGGGGTCGGGGGATGGGCTCCTTTTCGTATCTTTTCACAAACACCCGCTCCTCCATGCGCTCCCTCTTTTTGTTCCTGTTCGTTTTGCTCGGCAGCATCCTCCGTGCCCAGGACCTGACCGGCACCTGGGAAGGCACCGAGGAGGGCAATTACATGCGGCTCGTGATCGTGAAGGTGGGCGATGAATACATCGGCTATACTTACGATACCGACCCCGCCGGCGGCTGGTGCCACGTCAACTTCAGAGGCACCTACGACCCCGACACACGCACCCTCAAAGGCTCCGGCGACGGCATGATCGCCCGCCGCGGCTCCCACGTGGAATGCACCTTCGAGCTCCGCTTCAGCAAAGGCAGCAGCGCCGACGAGCTCAAAGGCACCGAGCACACGAAAGGCGCCCCCAAGCCCCTCTTTGACTTCCTCGACTTCGACGCCGGCCCCGTAGAACTACGGCGCATCACCCGCCGCTTCGACACCACGGCCTATATGCGCACCTTCCTGCCCCAGCCACCGGCGCCCGTTGTGCGCACGCCGCAACCTACCGCAAAGCCCGCGGCAAAGCCGGCGCCGCCACCACGCGCCGCCGCGGCCCGCCTCGCGCCGCCGAAACGGAATACGACCGCCGCCGCCCGGCCCCGCACCGAGCCCCCGAAGCGCGCGCTCCCGCCAAAGCCGGCCACCCAGCTTCCGGCACGCACCGAGCCGGTGACGGCAACGCCGGCCGCCCCACCCCCGAAAGCAGCGGCCCCGACGGCGCCGCCCGCCCTGCTCGCCCTGCGGAACGACCGGCGCAGCACCGTGCTCCGGGAAGTGGCCGTACGCACCCGCACCGTTACGCTCCACGTGTTCGACAACGGACAGCCCGACGGCGATACCGTGAGCATCCTGCACAACAACCGCGTGCTCGTGCGCCAGCGCCTCGTTACCGTGCAGCCCCAGACCCTTACACTCACCCTCGACGAGGGCCCCAACGAGATCGTGTTCCTCGCCCATAACGTAGGCCGCATCCCCCCCAACACCGCCTCACTCCTGCTCGAAGCCGACGGACAGCGCTACTCGCTCACGGCCAGCACCGACCTCCAGCAGAATGCCGTGCTCCGGATCCGGTATGAACCTGAATAAGGTTCAGGGGGTTTAGGAGGTTTAGAAGGTTGGTTACCGGAAGGCCGACATAACTTAAAAACCGGTCGTCCACGATAGCCTTTCACCGCCGCCAACCCAAGAATTTCCTGAACTTCCTAAACCTCCTAAACCCCCTAAACCTCCTAAACCCCCTAAACCTCCTAAACCTCCTAAACCTTTTCCAATGCGCCTCCTCATCTTCTTGTTGACCCTGATGCTTTCCAGCCAGGCTACCGCCCAGGACCTTTCCGGGACCTGGGAAGGCCGCGGCTCCATCGGCATGCGCTATGTGAAGATGGTGCTCGTGCGCGCGGGCGATAAGTACGTGGGCTATACCTACGACGAGAGCGGCGGCGGGTTTTGCCAGGTCAATTTCGAAGGCTCCTTCGACGTTTCGAAGCAGCGCCTCAAAGGAAGCGGGCAGGGCGTGATCCGCAAAACCTTCGACCATTCGCAATCGTCGTTCGTGCTTTACTACTCCGCCAGCGGCGGACGTGAATGGCTCACCGGCTCGGCGCACGCCCGCGGCGCGCTGATGCAGGCACTTAGCTTCGGGGCGGGCATTTCGGTGACCCTCTCGCGCAGCAGCCGGCAGGCAGACAGTACCGTATTTATGCGGAACGCCATCGCCGCCGCGGCCCGCACATCCGATCCGCCGGCAGTAGCAGCAACAGAAACTCCCGTGGCAGTGATGACCGCTCCCGAGCCCACGCCCGCAGCGGCCGCGCCCCCCATCCTTCCCGACAGCACGGCCGCCCTGCTGGCCCTCCGCAGCGCGCGGCGCACCGACACCATGCAGGTGATCGATACCGATGCGCCGGAGATCACGATCCGGGTATTCGACAACGGGGTGTTCGATGGCGATACGGTGAGCATCCTGCACAACGACCGCGTGGTGGCCGATCACCAGGCGGTGCGCCCTGAGCCCATCGTGTTCCGCATTGCCCTGGCCGACACCGCCTCGGCGCAGGCAGTCACGCTCATCGCCCACAACGAGGGCCGCATCCCGCCCAACAGCGCCCTGGTGGTGATCGATGCCGGTGGCCGCCAGTACCGCATCACGGCGCATACCGACGCACGGCGGAACGCGCTGGTGCTGGTGCGGAGGCGGTGATCGGGAATCGGCAATCGGCAATCGGCAATCGGCAATCGGGAGTCGGGAATCGGCAGTCAAGCCTTCGAGCAGGTAGTCGGCAGGTCCTGCATCGTCTGGTGTATAATCTTTTCAACCGGCACGGAACAAACAGCAAAGGCCGCAAAGAATCCTCTTTGCGGCCTTTGGTATTATAGCATCGATGTTGACTTGGAGTAGCATCCAACAAGCGGGCTCATTGCCGATTGCCGATTGCCGGTTCCCGCCTCACGTCCCCTGGTGCTCCCGGATCGCGGTATCGAGCCCGGGCTCGGCCTGCTGCACCCACTCGGGCAGGCCGGGGGCCGACGCACGCCACTGCCCTTCGGGGCTCCGCTGCATATGAAAATAGATCCGCTGTCCGCGGTCGTCGGGTACGTCTACCTCGTAGCGGGTGTCTTCGCCGGCAGGCAGGAGCCGCAGGTTGAACTCACGCTGGCGGTTGCCGGCTTTAATGATACAGGAGAAATGAATGTTCATAATGGTCGCTTATGGCCCAGGTGCCCGCAAAGGTAGCGCGGCGCCGGACGCGGCGGTTCCACTGAAAAAATTATGCCCCACTCGCGGCTGCGGGTGGGGCATATCCTAAAAAACGATGAAAGATCAGGGCGTCGGCGGGTAGTCGCGCGAGCGGGCCTTGCGGGCCGCGTCGGTGTAGGTCTTGCCCAGCTCGCGGATACGGTCCTGCGCATTGGTGAGCTGTACGATATAGTTGAGCGAGAGGTCGCTTGCTGCCGTGAGGGTGGGCTGCAGGCCCTTGTCGAGCAGGGCTTCAAGCTTGCGCTGGCGCGCGAGGTAATCGGTGCGCTCGGCGGCGGTGCCGGCTTTGGCGGCGGCGCATTCCTGTACGGCAGTGGCGAGGGCCTTCACTTCGGCACTCTGGTCACCGCTGTTGAGGCGCGAGGTCACGAGGTCGCGGGCGATGATGGTGCGCTTGTCGTACTCCGCCTGCAGTTGCTGCCACGACTGCTGCACGAGATCGAGGTAATAGGGATGGTTGACGAGGGCATCCACCAGCTCGGCGTCGGGCACTACCTTCCACTGTCCGTCCACCTTCCGGAGCGGCAGGCGCAGGGTGCCGTTCTTGACGGTGCTGATGTCGCCGGCCGTTTCCTCGGTGAGCGAAGCCACGTCGAAGAGGGTAGCCACCGAAGCGCTTTTGCGGTGCGCCTTCTCCTGCTCGAGTGCGGTGCGCTGCGACAGCTCGTCGCGGCTTTTGTCGATGAGCCCTTGTGCCGCCGGGTCGCTCAGGGCTGCGGCTTCTGTCCAGTTGAGGCCGTAGAGCTGCTCTACGAATTCGGTGGCCACGGCCTTGGGTGCTTTTTCGGAATTACAGGAAGCGAGCCCTGCGCCAACTAGCGCCAGGGCGAGTACATAAAAGATACGGTTCATAAGGTGTGTGTTTTATAGCAAGTGTTAGATTACGCCCTCACCGAAACCGCATCCCGCTCCCACGCTGCTTCGTTTCCGCACTCCGGGGATGCTTCTCGTAAGGTAGTCAAAAAAAGGAAGGACGCGAAATGAAATGCGGTATTTTCAAAACGTGTTCGCGCAGGAGCTCTGCCGTCAGCGCCCCACTTGCTCCGGGACGGCAAAACGGGCCAGCGCCGGTTGCTTCTCCCTATCTTCAACCCCCGAACCTGTTGTACATGCGCTCCTCCTCCCGTCGCTCTTCTTCCAATGGCCTCCTGCTCCTCGTGATCCTGCTGCTGCTGGCGCTGGTGGTCTTCCTGTTCGTATGCCGCCGCCAGCGCAACGACCCCGCGGGTAATGCCGAAACCACGGGCAGCCATACCGGCAGCGCCAGCACGTCGCCCGCGCCTCCCGCGCTGCAGCGACTCGAAGTGCCCACGCCGCAGCCTGGCGACGAGCTCGTGGCCCACGAAGGCTATACCCTCGGCTACCGCGACGCCGCCGGGCAGGCGGCCTGGGTGGCCTACCTCCTCACGGCGGCCGAGGTGGCGGCACCCAACACGCGGCGCAGCAACAACTTCCGCCCCGACCCCGACGTGCGCAGCGGCACCGCTACCAACGCCGACTACGAAGGCTCGGGCTACGACCGCGGCCACCTCGCCCCCGCCGAAGACCTGTCGTACAGTGCCGATGCGATGAGCGCCTCCTTTTATTACAGCAATATGAGTCCGCAGGTGCCCGCCTTCAACCGTGGTGTGTGGAAGCGCCTCGAGGAGCTCGTGCGCTTCTGGGCCACGGCCTACGACAGCGTCTACATCGCCACCGGCCCCATACTCGAAGAGGGCCTGCGCCGCATCGGCCCCAACAGCGTGGCGGTGCCGGAGCGCTTCTACAAAGTGGTGCTGCTCTACGGCCGCGGGGGCACGCGGGGCATCGGCTTCCTGCTCCGCAATGAGCCCTCGGCCGCCACCCTCCGCTCCTTCGCCGTTCCCATCGACCAGGTGGAAGCCATGACCGGCCTCGATTTCTTTCCACAATTGCCGGATGAAGTGGAAGCAAAGATCGAAAGCGACCCACGTGTGAACGAGTGGCGATGGACAAGGAAATAATGGGAGAATGGGGTAATGGGGTAATGGGGTAATGGAGTAATGGGGTGATGGGGTAATGGGGTGATGGGAGAATTAGCGTAAATCATTTGCTGCTGTTATTGCGCCTAGCAGTTTCGATGCTGCTGGTTAGCAATCTCTGTATCGGGTCTAACCGATGAAGAAGTGTGCGTGGGTCGGGATAGCCGGGGGCATAGAGACACATAAATAGCCAGCCTTCCGTTTCGCATGCTTCTTTCTGTCCGGTCTTCAGTTTGTTGACAAAATCTGCCCGACTTGCAGGATGCTGCGCTTCGCGGATTTGCGCATGAATAGATGTGCCACTCTTAAATAATTGATGCGACATCTCAAATTCGCGGATCGCACGTAGCTCCTTACAAAATGCGATGACAGCCACAGCGAAGTCAAAGCTGAGGTTCAACAAGGGGTTATCGGGTTGATAGGGTGTAAGTTCTTCCATTTTTTGCACTGAAATTGAGTTTGCCCATCAATCGAACCATGTGATTTTCCTCACACTTTTCTGTGTTTTTCCTATTCCCCCATTACCCCATCCTCCCATTACCCCATTATTTTGCAGCATGCCTCAACCTGCTGCTTCTGCCAAGCTGCGCCCGCTGCAGCTGGCTGCCGTTATTTTTCTCACCGTGTCCGGCGGGCCTTACGGGCTCGAGCCGCTGCTGGCGCAGGCCGGCACCAGCGCGGCACTCCTGCTCCTGCTCGTGACGCCGATCCTCTGGGACATTCCCACCATTCTCACCGTGCTGGAGCTCAACTCGATGATGCCCGTGAGCGGCGGCTATTACAAGTGGGTGAAAACGGCGCTCGGCCTCCGCGCCGGATTCTATGAAGGCTGGTGGAGCTGGCTCTACACCTTCGCCGACCTCGCCATCTACCCCGTGCTGTTCGTGTCGTACCTCGCCTTTTTCTTCCCGGGCATTGACGCATACAAGATCCCGATCTGTCTCGCCATCATCTGGATCTCCGCGGGTATCAACATCCTCGGCATCGTGCAGGTGGGCCGCTTCTCCATCGTGCTGAGCAGCGCCGTGCTGGGCGCCTTTGGCGTGCTGCTTGGGTACACGGTCTGGAAATACGGCAGCCTCACGGTGCCCGCGCAAACGCTGCAGGGCAGTAGTTATACGGCCATCGGCCTCGGGCTCTACACGGTGATGTGGAACTTCATCGGCTGGGACAATGTGACGACCTATGCCGACGAGGTACGCAAGCCGGTGCGGGCCTACCTGCTCTCCATCGCCATCGCGTTCGTGGCCGTGATCGCCATCTATGCCGTGGCCCTGCTGATCGCCATGACCGCAGGTATGAACGGCGCCGACCTCGAGAAGCAGGGCTTCCCCGCGTTGGGTGCGCTGGTGGGCGGGCGTTGGCTCGGCTCGGTGATCGCGGTGGGCGGTCTTGCGTCCATGCTGGGACTGTATTCGGCGGTGCTGCTGTCGGTATCGCGCATCCCCAAGGCGATGTCGGACGACGGGCTGCTGCCCGCCAGGCTGCACGCGCTGCACCCGAAGTACGGATCGCCGTGGCTGTCGGTATTGTGCTGCTCGGCAGTAGTGAGCGGGATGATCTTCTGGGACTTCGGCGAGCTGCTGGTGATCGACATCACGCTGTACGGCGCGGCGCTGCTGCTCGAGTACGTGGCCCTGATCCGGTTCCGCATCCGGGAGCCCCACCGCGAGCGCCCCTTCCGCATCCCGCTCGGCGTACCGGGCCTCGTCGTGATGGCGGCGCTCCCCTTCGTGGTGTATTTCGTGGCGCTGAGCGCCGCTTTTATGGATGAAGGCGGCTCGCTGAAGCCGCTGCTCTTTGCGCTGTGTACGCTCGCGAGCGCCGAGGTGGTGTGGCAGTTCATTGCGTGGCGGAGAAGGGCGAAGGGGTTGGGGTGATGGCCGCAGAGGCCGCATGCGGCCATGTGCACGGCGGCACGGAGGCACAGCGGCACGGCGATACTTTTTTATCGCCGCAAGCGGCTCGCTTTTCTCAAAGCGGCATGCGGGTTTCACGCGGAGACGCTAAGACGCGGAGTACGCAAAGAAACCTTGATTGACACCATGACCATCATTGCGGACCCTGCGTCATTGCGAGCGCAGCGAAGCAATCTCCGGCGTTACGCGGAGTGTTCGCAACTGGCCGTTACGCAGGGTGTTTGAAAGCGGAAGTCTTGGACGCGGTGTTGTCGGTAGTCAGCGGGCTCCTTGGTTTTTGCCTCAAGCGTAACGGGGGAGATTGCTTCGTTGCAGGCTGCCTGCGGCGCCTGCTGTCTCGCAATGACGTCCTGCACCGACCACTCCGCCAGGTGTAAAAGGAACCGACGAATAACTGCGTCTTAGCGTCTCCGCGAGAAGCCCACGTCGAACGTTGAAGAATGCCAGCCGCTTGCGGCGACCAACCAGGAAATGGCGCCGATCGTAAACCGCAATCATTCAGCGGCGGGATGCGCCGTTCCGCGCCACCCGTATTTTTACTCTATGAAGACCTGGGCACAGCAACTCTATCACTTCTATACCCACTTCACCCCGGGTGAGCTACCCAACCACGTGGCGTGGCTCTTCCCGCAGCGGCAGCCTGAGGTACGCAAAGTCGTCAAGGCCTTTCTCGACAAATACTACAACGACCGGAACGAGCGGCGCCTCCTGCTCGGCATCAACCCCGGGCGCTTCGGCGCGGGCGTCACCGGCGTCAACTTCACGGCACCGAAGCAGCTCACCGAAGTGCTCAGTATCCCGCATCCCTTCAAGTCGCAAAGCGAGCTCTCGGCCGAATTCATCTACGACCTCATCGCGGCTTACGGCGGCCCGGAGGCCTTCTTCGGGCGGCACTTCATAGGCTCTGTGTGCCCGCTCGGCTTCGTGAAGGGCGGCAAGAACATCAACTACTACGACGACCCGGCGCTGCTTGCCGCCGTGGAGCCCTTCATCATCGAGAGCATCGAAACGCAGCTGCGCCTGCCCGTAGACCGCAGCGCGTGTGGCTGCATCGGCGAAGACAAGAATTTCAAGTACCTGTCGAAGCTCAACGAGCGCTTCGGCTGGTTCGATCGTATCGCCCCACTCCCACACCCCCGCTTCGTGATGCAGTACCGCCGCCGCGAGAAAGAGCAGTTCATCGACCGCTACCTGCAGTTCCTCCACTAAGCCCGTTTTGATTTTCGGAAAGAACGAATACATTTGTTCCTCCACAAGCAACGAATATGAAGTTTTGACCCGGGGGCAGCGCGTAACGCATCCCGTTCCCTGCCTCCACCGCCTCCCGACCAACCCATCCGCCACCGGCGCCCTGCCCGCGTGGCCTATTCCTTTACTTCAATTCGTTCTTTCCCATGACTACGAAGACCCTTTCTTCGAATAAGACGGTATCCATTTTACAAACGATCGGCCGCGCCCTGCTCGGCGAGCACCAGGACTTCACCCAGGGCAGCCTGCGCCGCGCCGTAGTGCTGCTGGCCATTCCCATGATCATCGAGATGGGCATGGAGAGCGTGTTCGCGCTCGTGGACCTGTTCTTCGTTGCCAAGCTCGGCCCGCACGCCATCTCCACCGTGGGCCTCACCGAATCGGTACTCACCATCATCTATTCGCTCGCCATCGGCGGCTCCATGGCCGGCACCGCGCTGGTGGCCCGGCGCGTGGGCGAGAAGAACGCCGCCGGCGCGGCCGACACCGCCATGCAGGTAGTGCTCGTAGGCCTGGCAGTAAGCATTTTGGTGAGCATCGCCGGCCTGGCGCTGGCGCCGCAGATCCTCGGGCTGATGGGCGCCGAGCCGGAAACGATCCGCATCGGCACCCCCTACACCCGGATCATGATGGGCAGCAGCACCTTCATCATGATGCTCTTCCTCATCAACGGCATCTTCCGCGGCGCGGGCGACGCCTCGGTGGCCATGAAGAGCCTCGTGCTGGCCAACGTGTGCAACATCATTCTCTGCCCGGTGCTCATCCGCGGCCTCGGTCCCATCCCGGCCATGGGCCTTACCGGCGCCGCGCTGGCAACGACCATCGGCCGCGGCATCGGCGTGTGCTACCAGCTCTGGCACCTCTTCGGCGGGCGGGGCGTGGTGAAGCTCACTGCCGCCAAAGTAAAGGCCGAGTGGCCCCTCATCCGCAGCGTGCTTTCTGTGGCCTGGCCGGCTACGCTGCAGTTCATCATCGCGTCGTGCAGCTGGGTGTTCCTCACGCGCCTCGTAGCCGAAACCGGTGGGCACAACGCCTCCGCCGGCTACCAGATCGCCATCCGCCTCGTCGTCTTCTTCATCCTGCCGGCCTGGGGCATCTCGAATGCCGCGGCCACGCTGGTGGGACAGAACCTGGGCGCCAACAACCCCGCGCGTGCCGAAGCCGCCGTATGGAAAACGGTCAAGTACAACATGGTGTTCATGGGCACGGTATCTCTGATCTTCCTGCTGGCGACGCGCCCCCTGATTGCCGTCTTCACCACCGAGCCGGCGGTCACCGAGACCGCGGTGCAGGCCCTGCGCATCATCGCCCTGGGCTATATCTTCTATGGCATGGGCATGGTGCTCGTGAACTCCTTCAACGGGGCGGGCGACACCAAGACGCCAACGGTGATCAACTTCTTCGGCTTCTGGCTTTTCCAGATCCCGCTGGCCTGGCTGCTGGCCAAGCCGCTGGGGATGGGACCTACCGGCGTGTTCATCGCCATCCCGGTGGCCGAAACGGCGATCAACTTCGTATCGCTGGCCGTGTTCCGCAAAGGCAAATGGAAACAAGTCAAGGTGTGATCTCAGATCGGTGATCTCGGATCTGGGATCTGGATTTCAGATGGGTGATCTCGGATTTCAGATTTAGGCTGACGCACGCCGAAGGGATCTCAGATCGGTGATCTCGGATCTGGGATCTGGATTTCAGATGGCTGATTTCAGATTTCAGATTTAGGCTGACGCACGCCGAAGGGATCTCAGATCGGTGATCTCGGATCTGGGATCTGGATTTCAGATGGCTGATTTCAGATTTCAGATTTAGGCTGACGCACGCCGAAGGGATCTCAGATCGGTGATCTCGGATCTGGGATCTGGATTTCAGATGGGTGATCTCGGATTTCAGATTTAGGCTGACGCACGCCGAAGGGATCTCAGATCGGTGATCTCGGATCTGGGATCGATAGCTGACGCACGCGGGGGAGATCTCAGATCGGCAATCTCGGATGTGTGATCTTTTGCTGACGCCGATTGTGCTGATTCATTCGTAACCAATACATGGTCAATTGCTTTGCTCATTGAAAGCAATCAGACTGACCGGACCGAAACAGCTCTGAGATCACCGATCCGAGATCTGAGATCGGTGATCGTGGATGTGAGATCTATTGCTGACGCACGCTTTCTGGATCTTTCCGAAATGGCCTTGATACCTTTTGGAGACGGTACCGATGCCGTCAGGAATGTTCCACCAAAGGCAGATCCGAGATCACCGATCCGAGATCTGAGATCGGCGGTCGTGGATGTGAGATCTATTGCTGACGCACGCTTTCTGGATCTTTCCGAAATGGCTTTGATGCCTTTTGGAGAAGGTACCGATGCCGCCAGGAATGTTCCACCAAAGGCAGATCCGAGATCACCGATCCGAGATCTGAGATCCAAAAAAGGGGCGCGTTGCGCTCCTTTTTTGTGGCGGGAATGTGTTTTGCAAAAGCTCCGGTGTGCGCAGGTAGCTATTTGTCTTTCGACGATCACTCCGGCTGCACTGACCCATAGATCCGACATCATCACATCTGACATCTTAGATTTCCCTCCATGACCGCCCCGAGCAACCCGACGCCCAATAATACGCTGGATTCGAACATGATCCGGCAGGTAGCCTTTATCCTGTTCATCCTCTTCCTGGGCATCGTGCTGATGCGGGAGCTCTGGTTCTTCTTCCCGGCCCTGCTCGGCGCCACCACGCTCTACGTGATCATGCGGGGGCGGATGCTCTACCTCGTGGAGCGGCGCGGCTGGAAGCCCGGTCAGGCAGCCTGGATCCTGATGCTGCTCTCCTTCTTCGTGATCCTCGTACCCATCGGTATCCTCGGCAATATCCTCTATGCCAAGATCTCCTATGCCGTAGAGCATTCCAACGAACTGCTCGAAGCACTGAAGCGGATGAGCCTGCGCCTCAGCAAGGGGATCGGCTATAACCTCGTCAGCCCCGATGCGATCAACCAGCTCGGGCCCTTCCTCACCCGCCTCCTGCCCAAAGTGCTCGGCATCACGCTCGATACGCTGGCGCTTATCAGCACCATGTATTTCATGCTTTACTACATGCTCATTTACGGGCGCCGGATGGAAGATGCGCTCTATGAATACATCCCGCTCAAAGACGGCAACGTAGAGCTTCTGGGCAACGAGCTCCGCACGATGGTGGTGGCCAATACGATCGGCATCCCGCTCATCGCCTTTATCCAGGGCCTCGTGGGGCTCATCGGGTACCTCATCATCGGCATCGACGAGCCCTGGCTCTGGTTTGCCGCCACCTGCATCACGGCCATGCTGCCGGTGGTAGGCTCCGGGCTCGTGTATATACCGCTGACGATCATGCTGTTTGCGAAGGGCGACACCGGCAAAGGCATCGCCATGGCCATCTGGGGCATCGGGTTCATCGGGCTTGTCGACAACCTCGTGCGCCTCATTTTAAACAAGAAACTGGGCGATATACACCCGCTGGTGACCATTTTCGGGGTGATTGCGGGGGTGCAATTGTTCGGTTTTATTGGCCTCATATTTGGCCCCCTGCTCATCAGTATGTTCATCCTCCTGTTGCGTATCTATGGCAACGAATTTTTGAGCAAACGCCGCGAAATGAGGCGGGTAAAGTAAGGAAATTCCTTACTGCCGGGCATGCCACTTTTAATATGTAGTGATTTGTTTTTCAGCACTTTAACATCGATGTTAAGTTACACATAAACACCATGTGTTTCTTTCGGCAAGCGGGTTGGGTAGTGTACATTCGTGTTCTCGTTGCGCAAGCAGCGGGACCAATCACCTGGAAAAACCCCTCGCTGACCATGAAAAAAACCCTCCTGCCCCTCCTCCTGTGCCTCGGTGTGTCGTTTGCCGTTGTGCCTGTGATCAAAGCCGGAAGCCGTAGCGCCACCACCATCAGCGCCGGCATCGCCAACGCCACCGCCCCCGGCGATTCACTGGCCACGGTTACCGAGGCTGCCCCCACTGCCGAAGCTGCTGCCGCCGAGCTCTACCATTCGCTGGAGCTGGATCGCCTTGGTCTTTCCTTCGACGCGATGAAATATGCCTGGAAAGGCTTCCAGGAGCTCCAGGAGCAGGGCGCCGTACCCAACGACGCCATCCTGACGGTGATCGACTTCTCCCAGCCCTCTTCCAAAAAGCGCATGTATATCCTGGATGTCAGGAACAAGCAGGTGCTGTACAATACCTATGTAGCCCACGGCAAGAACTCCGGCCTCCAGTATGCCGAGCGCTTCTCCAACCGTCATGAGTCGCTGCAGAGCAGCCTGGGCTTCTATGTCACCAAGGGCACTTATTTCGGCAAGCACGGCCTGTCGCTGCGCCTCGCCGGCCAGGAAGAAGGCTTCAACAGCAACGCCGAGTCGCGCGCTGTAGTGGTGCATGGCGCCGAGTACATCGGCTCCAGCCGCGCCGACGCCGCCTTCATGGGTCGCTCCTTCGGTTGCCCCGCCGTTCCGCAAGCGCAGTCGGCCACGGTGATCAATATGATCAAGAACGGCACGGCGCTGTTCATCTACCATCCCTCGCAGACCTATATCCACGGCTCGAAGCTGCTGAACTCCTGATCCTGACACGCTCGAAATAGAAAGGTCCCGCCATTTGGCGGGACTTTTTGTTTTTGCTTTTATCCGGCCGCAGGCGGCCTACCTTTTCCAAAAGCAGCATGCGGGTTTCGCGCGGAGACGCGGAGCACGCAAAGTGATGGTCCTGCCTGCGGCAGGACGTTCACACGGCGGCACGGCGACACAGCGGCACGGCGGATACATACATAGATTACTGCGTCTTGGCGCCTTTGCGTCTCCGCGCGAAACCCGCGTACCCCTTTGATGACTGCCAGCCGCTTGCGGCGGGAAAAAGGTAGTGCGTAAAACGGTGAGCGCAGCGAACACCTACTTTGATCCCGTACTTCCACCCGCCGCTCCCGGCGCGGGCGTTTCCAGCAGCCGCATGAGCTCGTCGAGCTTCGGGGCCAGGATGATCTCGGTGCGGCGGTTGCGGGCGCGGCCCTCGGCGGTGGTGTTCGTATCTACGGGCTCGTACTGGCTGCGGCCCGAAGCCGTGACGCGCAGCGGGTCCATCTTGTACGTATCGGTGAGGATGCGGACGATGGAGGTGGAGCGCGCCACCGAGAGCGACCAGTTGTCTTCGTAGCGGCCGCGGATCGGGATGGAGTCGGTATGCCCCTCGATCAGCACACCGATGTCGGCGTTGGCGTTGAGGGCGGTGGCGAGCTTGCCGAGCGCTTCCTTACCACGCGGGTTCACTTCCGCCGAGCCCGACGGAAAGAGCAGGCTCTCCTGCAGGCTCACATAGACCTTACCGTTGCGCACCGACACCGTCAGCTCGTCGGACTTGAAGTTGCCGAGCGCGCGCGACATCTTCTGCCGCAGGTCTTCCACCGCCTGGCGCTGCTGCTCCATCAGCTGCTGCATTTTGGCGAGGCGGGCCCGCTCGTCGGCCAGCTGCTGCTGGGTCATGTTGGCGAGGCGGCCGAGCTCGGCGGCGTTCTTGCCGGCGGCATCCACCTGCCCGATGAGGCGCGCGTTCTCGCCCTGAAGGTCGGTGACGCGGGTGCTGCAATTGGCCACCTGCGTGTTGAGCCCGGATACCTGCGTATTGAGTTCGTTGATGTTGCTGCTGAGGCGGGCGGCCTGCTCGGTGAGGGCCTGCTCGCGGGCAAGCGCGTCCTTGTATTTGCGCGAGGAGACGCAGGAGCCGAGGCCCAGGAAGAGGGTAGCGGCGAAAAGAAGGGGCAGTTGCTTCATGCGGTCGTTTTTTGAGGGGGAGGTTTAAAAAATAGTGCCGTTCTTGCGGGCTCTTATGCACCTGAACTACGAATTTAAAGCACGAACCGCGCGCCTCGACGAGCTGGAGGCATCGCTTCAGGCCAAAGCCCCGCGCTATGCCGGCGAAGACGCCCAGACCGACACCTACTTCCAGGTAGCGCACGGGCGGCTGAAGCTCCGCGAAGGCAACATCGAGAACTCGCTCATCCACTACGTGCGGCACAACATCGCCGGCGCCAAGCAGAGCGACGTCATCCTCTACAACCACGAGCCGAGCCCGCACCTGAAGGCGGCCCTCACCACCGCCCTCGGCATCAAGGTGGTGGTCGAAAAGCGCCGCCGCATCTATTTCGTCGATAACGTCAAGATCCACTTCGACCGCGTGGCCGCGCTCGGCACCTTCGTTGAGGTAGAAGCCATCGACAGCGACGGCTCCATCGGCATCGAACGACTCAGGGAGCAATGCACCGAGTGGGCCGCGTTCTTCGGGATACAAGCGGATGAGTACGTGTCGGAGTCTTATAGTGATCTGCTGTTGAAGGCGGAGGAAGCTGAATAAGAGATATTTACCGCCAAGAAGCGAAGCCGCTAAGGTATTCGCTAAGAAAGTCTGCGCTGACTCGCGGCCTTTGATTTGGAATATGCTCAAGTCTGCGGCACCGCAGGAGCCCCGCCTGCCCTTTGGAGAAAACTTTCGATTGAGCCATGGCAATAATGACGGGCAGGCAGAGAAGGAACGCACCCCGAAGCTTCGGGGGTCACGTATCCAATACGATTAGCGCGGATGATCGCTTCTATTGCTTCGGTTCCATATCTGCCAGCTTCTGATACAGGTAAGATTTTTTTAGTACGATTTGTTATGTTACATCGGAACAACCTGTTACCAATAGACAAATAGACCAACAGACAAAGTCTCTCCTTAGCGAAACCCTTAGCCCCTTCTTTCTTGGCGGTTCAAAAACCCTTTTTCCCCTTCAAACGCCTTTCGCGTTGGTTCGTTTCTTTCCACATACCAAAGCTGCGGAAAACGGCGATGCCCACGGGGAGCGTGTTTCGGATATGCCACCCGGTGGCACGCCTTTTTTGCGTGCTCCCGCTAAACGTATGCAATGAAAAAAGCCACCCCCTCTCACGCCGGCCACAACGGGCACGCCCTGCTGGCCACAGACGAACTGCTCCTGTCGCCGGTTGCCGTTTTCCCCGTCGACGACGATGAGGATCTGGAGGACGACGACGAAAGCGACGACCTCATCCTCGGCGACGAGGACGAGCTCGACGACGCGGACCTCGAAGAAGTGGCCGACGTGGAGATCGATGACGATATCGACGAAGACCTCAACGACGACGACCTCGTGCTCGATGCCAACGACGATCTCGACGACGAGGACGAGGATGACGACCTCTGACCCCTTTCCTCCGAAGGCCCAACGCCCGTTTTTGCCGACCCGAATCCCGCACGCCCGGATGTTCCCCCCGAACACCGGGCTGCTTTTTTAATCGCAGATCTGTGATCTTCTTTGGTGCCGCATCCCCTACGGAATTCTGCAACCCGAACGCTCATGCAAAACGAAAGGAAAAGCTCGCACGGGAACAGATCTGAGATCCTAGATCACAGATCTGAGATCTGCTTCCTGAGGCGCTGCGCATCGCCGAAGGCATACCCATGGATGTCGTTGTTAAAGTAGGCCCAGACGCGGCGGCCGGCAGCCGCCCATTCGCGGCAGCGCTCCGCGTAGTAGTGTAGCTGCGCGTCGGTATACCGCGAGGCATAAAGGGCTTCCGGACCATGAAAGCGCAGGTACACGTCATTTGACGTAACGGCTTCGGCATAGGGAAAATGACCGCCGGATTGGGAGATCACGAAGCCGATGCCGTAGGTCTCCATCAGCGCAAGACTGGTGTCTGCCAGCCAGCTTTCGTGGCGCACCTCGATCACGAAGCGGTAGGGCGCCCAGTCGCGGCGGAGGCGCTCGTAGAATTCCGCAGCGGTCGCCTCCCGGAAGGGCAGCATCGGTGGCAGCTGGGCCAGCACCGGTCCTGTTTGCTCCGGCGGCAGGGGGGCAAAGGTGTCGAAGAAGCGCTGCAGCGGCTCGGCGGTATCGCGGAGCTTTTTCATATGCGTGATGTAGCGGCTCAGCTTCGGGCAAAACACGAAGCCCGGCGGCACCGTGGCGGCCCACTGCGCGATCACCTCCGGCTTCGGCAGGCTGTAAAAGCTCCGGTTGATCTCGGCCGTGTCAAAATGCGCCGCATAAAACGACAGCCAGTCTGCCGTTTTGACCCCTTTCGGATAAAACAACTCCCTCCAGTGCTTGTAGCTCCAGCCCGATGTGCCGATCCGAACTTGCGCGCCTTTTGTTGCTGCCATCCCTCCCTTGCTCCAACCAGCATGCCACAGGGGAGCTCAGATCTGGGATCGCGGATCGGAGATCTGGCTGACGCACAAGAGGATCTGGGATCTCGGAGGTATGGCTGACGCACGTCAAGTTGATTGGTATATAAGCGCCGCTATCGCATTATGCTGGCTTAAGACTATAGAAACTGCGCCACTTGGACCAGATCACAGATCCGAGATCTGACATCTGAGATCCCCTGTAATGTTTTGTGAAAGCCCGGCCTTTAACAACCGGTGGCTTGTGCTTTGCGCGGAAAGGGGGTTGCGGAAAAAACTGCAATGTCGCTAACATGAAACGATGGTTGCTTCCTGCCCGAAAGGCGCCTCAACAGCCGGTACAACGCCCGCTGCCCTCGCTCGGCCTGTGCATCGTGATGGACCTGCTCGGCTATGCTACCTTTACCGTGCCGGTGCTGGGCGAGCTCCTCGACCTGGTGTGGGCCCCCGTGTCGGCCATGATCTACTACCGGATGTTCGGTGGTAAGGTGGGTGTCTTCGGTGGTGCGTTCTCCTTCCTGGAAGAGCTGCTGCCGGGTACCGACATCATCCCGACCTTCACGATCTCCTGGTTCGTCCAGAGCGCCCGCCGCCGTCGGGAAGAAAAAGTTACCTACTATCCTGTACGCTAAGGCTTCACCCTCCCTTACGAAACAAGAACCGTAGAAATACAAGAGACGCAGTTCCCTGCATCTTTCAATGAATGGCCGCCCTCCGGGGCGGCTTTCGTTTTTTCTGCCCCCTACACCGCATCCGGCGACAGCACCTCCACGAGATTCCAGGTTTCATCCAGCAGCAACAGGTCGGCACGGCTCCCCGGCGCGAGTACGCCCCGCTCCTGCCCCACCCCCAGAACTTCGGCGGGGTAGCGCCCGCACATCCGCAGCGCCTCTTCCGGCGCGATGCCGGCGCGGTGTACGAGGTTAAAGAAAGCGGCATGCATCGTGAGCGCGGAGCCGCTCAGCGTACCACCTGAAGTATAGTGATCCACGTTGAGCGTATGCGGATAGGCGCCGATGCCGGTTTCCGTAACCGCGTCGGTGATGGCAAACAGCCGTTCCCCCATTTGTTTTTTCGCGATGCGCACCGCCTCCCACGACACGTGCAGTCCGTCGGGGATGATGCTTGCCCGCACGGAGGGGTGCAGGAAGGCGGCGCCTACCAACCCGGGTGCGCGGTGTTGCAGCGGGCTCATGGCATTGTAGAGATGCGTGACCGCGCCGATGCCGCCATCGAAGGCAGCGCTGGCTTCTTCGAAGGTGGCGTCGCTGTGGCCGGCCGACAGCACGATGCCTTCCTGCAGGAGCAGGTGGATGAGTGCGCGGTCGCACCGCTCCGGGGCGAGCGTGATCATCCGGATCAGGCCGCGGCCCTCAGACAGCAGGGATGTTACTTCGTCCAAAGTAGGCGGGTGGATGCAGGCTTCGATATGGGCGCCGCGCCGCTTCGGGTGGATCCACGGGCCTTCGAGGTGCAGGCCGGGCAGGAAGCTGCCGCCGGCTTCTTTATAAGCGCGAAAGGCATGCAGGCAATCCCGTACCACATCGGGCGTGTTGGTAGCCACCGTAGGCAGCGCAAGCGCCGCGCCTCCCCGCCGGCATTCCGCTTCGAGCACACGCAGGGATTCGACGTCGGGATAGGCCGCGAACAGGCGGCCGCCGGCGCCATACACCTGCAGGTCGAGAAAGGCGGGCACGATGGCGCCGTTGAGGCGCCGCACCGGCACGCCTTCGGGAAGCGCGTCGGGCGGCACGAATGCGGTTACGGTCCCGGCTTCCGTCCAAAGCGCTTCATTGCGCCACTCGTAGCCGTCGAAGATGCGGTCGGCGAGGTAGATCATGGGATAAAGATGCGGCATAACCGAGAGAAGGAACGCGGATGAAACTGATTCGATACGATGATCGCGGATGATGAGAGAAGGAATGTGGTCCCGAAGCTTCGGGACCACATTCCTTCTCTTTATCACCCCGGTAGCACATTATTCCATTAGCACATTCTCCTAATACTCCGTTCCGGCATTGGTCATGATCGTTTGCATGCCGCTGAAGATCGACTTCCAGACGAGACCGAAGAAGGCCTGCGTCATGAGGCGCGACTGCTGTACCTGGGTGGCCCGCATCTCGCGGCCGGAGGCGTCGGGGTTGTCGTGGCGGAGCGTGTACTTGTTGAGCAGCTTGTTGAGAAAGACGCGTGTTTTCAGGAGGCCTGTGGCCTCATCTTCCTTCTGTAGTTCTACGGCCAGGTTGCGGTAGCGCATGCGCACCTCTCCGCGCGCGGTGTATTCGTCGCCGTGGAGGAAGAACTGCAGCTCCTGCAGGTTCAGCGAGCGGATGCGGGCATTGCCGAGCGGCTCGGATACGGTGTTGAGCTGTGCGGCCGACATGGCCCCGATACGGCCTTCCATATCGAAGCGGCCTTCGCCCGAGTTGAGGTGAAAGTCCATCTTCGTTTCGATGGCGCTGCCTAGGAGCCGCCCGCTGGCGCGTACCCGCAGGAGGCTGTCGCGCTTGATGTCGTCGGGAAAATTGCTGATGTTGGACGCCGCCAGCTGAATACCCTCCAGCAGCAGCGTGCCTTCACGGCCTGTCTTCTCGCCCTTTTCGGTATAGCTCAACTCGAGGTCGCGGAGCGCCAGGTGCTTCAGCTTGATGCCGAAGGCCGAGCGCTGCAGGAACTGGTGCGGGTAGCGGCCCATCTTGCCTTCGAGGGAGGGCGGCAGCGTCTTGTCGTTGTAGATGGAGATCTTCGGACCCAGGATCACGAGGGAGTCGGCCACAACGGAGTTGGCGTTGAGAAAGCGCTCAAGCTGAAAGCCCTCGAAGGCGAGGCGGCCGAACTCGATCACGGTCATATCGCGCTGGGTGCCGTGGTGGGCGTAGAAGCTCTCCTTGTCTTTCCTTGTGGGCTGCAGCTTGAAGGAGTCGATGGTGAGGCGGCGTCCTTCGGAGGAGTAGTCGATCCACTTCGCTTTGAACTTGGTGGCCGAGTCGGCGCTGCGGAACTTGAGGTCGCTGAGGTGCAGGGTGAACACGCGGGCATAGCCGATGCGGGTGCCGTCGGCCGCGGTTGCGGAATCCACCTTGATGTCCCGCACACGCACGTTACAGGTATCGAACTTGATCTGCTGCGCTTCAGCCGTATCGGCATAGGCGTACTTGAAGCGGATGCCCTCGAGGCGCAGCTCGTGCAGCTGGATGGAGTTCATGCTGGGGCGGATGGCGCGCCAGAGCGGCACAGAAGCGCTGCTTGCGCGCTCGGCACGCTCGTCGCGTGTATGGCGGCTCAGCTCCACCTGGGCATCGCTGGTAAAGAGCTCGCCCACCTCCACCTTTTTACCGAAGAGCAGCCCAAACACGTTGACCTTCCGCAGGTGCCCGTGGTGCATCTTCACCTCGAAGGTGAGCGGCGGCAGCTGGCGGGCGGCCTCGAGCTGGCGGTAGCGGTTGCTGTCGACGCGCACGTTGAGCTCGTCGATCTCCACGGAGCCGCCGAAGAGGCTGGCGTCGAGCTTGCCTACGTCGTAGCGGTAGAGCGAGTCGGAGCCGCGCACGATGAGTACCTCGAGGCGCTCGCGCAGGAGGGGGCCTACATAGTATTCGCCGGCATACCACAAGCCGCCCAGGAGCAGCAGCAGGAGGCCGAGGCCCCAGAAGATAAAGCGGCGCCAACGGCGCAACCGTGGTGCGATCATGCGGGCAGTGGTATAAAAGCTGTGCCCGGCCTCACCCCCGGCCCCTCTCCGGGGGAGAGGGGTGACTTTCGGGTAGTTTCTTTACAGGTGGTGGCAGTTATGCTAATCAAGCTTCTTCCTGAGGTGTTGCCGGATAGTTTCCAGCACAGATGAGAGGGAGCAAAGGATGGCTTCATTCGGGAAGCGAAGAACTTCGAAGTCCAACTGTCGAAGCTTTTCCGTGCGGAGCAGGTCCCATTCCTGCTGTTCCGGACGATCATGGACAGGGCCATCGGCTTCCACTACAAGCTTCGATTCCAGGCAAACGAAATCAACGACATAGCGATCAATCACGTGCTGGCGCCGAAACTTAAAGCCAGCTAACTGCCGGTTGCGCAGCGAGTCCCAGAGCACCTTCTCGGCCGGCGTCGGACTTCGCCGGTGCTCTTTTGCAAAGCCGGCTACCCAACGGTACAATGGTTCGGGGGAATGATAGCAGCGCCGTTGCTCCTTACTGTTGTCCATCCGGTAAAGTGACGACAGGCAGCCTCCGCATCCATGTGCATTTACCCCTCTATCAATGAGATTTTTCCGCCGAAAAGCGGTGTTTTCCCCAACGAAAAATGGTGGCTTCGAGAAAGAAAGTACCACCTGAGTCACCCCTCTCCCCCGGAGAGGGGCCGGGGGAGAGGTCAACCGATCACAAAGCGGTACCCGATGCCTTTGATGGTGATGATCTCGATGGTGGGATCGCCCTTGAGGTAGTTGCGCAGCTTCGTGATGTAGACGTCGAGGTTGCGGCTGTTGAAGAAGGAATCGGAGCCCCAGAGCAGGTTGAGGATCTCGCGGCGCTCCACCACGTCGTTGCGGTTCTGGTAGAGGAGGCGCAGGAGCTCGCTCTCGCGGTAGGAGAGCTTGCGCTGCTCATTCGGATGCAGGAGCGTCTGCCGCTTCGGGTTGAAGGTATAGGCGCCGAACTTCAGGTCCTCCGGCTCCGCAACGCCTACCGGGTGGCGCAGCACATTTTCGATCCGCACAATGAGCTCCTCCATGCTGAAGGGCTTGCGGATATAGTCGTTGGCGCCGATCTTGAAGCCGTTCACCACGTCGCCCGACTCCGACTTCGCGCTCAGGAAGATGATGGGCACCTCGGTGTCGCGGTCGCGGATGGCGTCGGCAATGTCGAAGCCGTCCTTGTTGGGCAGCATGATGTCGAGCAGGCACACGTCGGGCTTTGCTTCCTCGAAGCGCTGCACGGCCTTGCCGCCGTCGGACTCGAGCACCACGTCGAAGCCGCGGCCCTGCAGGGTTTCGCTTACGATCTTGGCAAGGAAGATCTCGTCTTCCACATAGAGGATGCGGGGGGGCTTCATGCGGGCTGTTTGGGGAGCGTGATGATAAAGCGGCTGCCGGCGGGCGTGTTGGGCTCCACGTGGATGCGGCCCTTGTGGCGCGCCACTACGTGGGCCACGTAGCTGAGGCCGAGGCCGTAGCCTTTCGCGTTGTGCACATTGCCGGTAGGTACGCGGAAGAACTTCTCAAAGATACGGGTGCGGTATTCCGCCGGAACGCCGATACCGCCGTCGGCCACTTCGAGCGTCACCTGTTCGGCACCGCCGCGGATGCGGATGGCAACCTGCGGCGTATCCGGGCTGTACTTCAGCGCATTGTCGACGAGGTTGAAGATGACGCTTACGAGGTTGAGGCGGTCGCCCCGGAGCGCCGTATCGCCTTCGCTATGTACTTCTACGGTAGCCCCGCGGCGCTCGAACTGGAGCCGCAGCGAGGTGGTGACCTCGGCCACGAGGGCCTGCATGTCGAGGGCCTCGTACTTGAGCTCCACCTCCCGCTTCTCGAACATCGACAGCTTCAGCACCTTGTCTACGAGCAGCGATAAGCGCTGCAGCTCGTTGGCCGAGATGTCGAGGTACTCCTGCGATTTCTTCGGATCGAGCGCGGCGTTGAAGGAGCGGAGAGCCTCGATGGCCACGCTCACGGTGGCGATGGGCGTCTTGAGCTCGTGGGTGATGTTGGAGATGAATTCGTTCTTGATATCGGCAAGGCGGCGCTGGCGCAGCAGGTTGCGGTACAGCACCGTGAACGACACGATGGTGAACAGCACGAGGAACACCGACATGACGATGATGCCCAGGATCTTGCCGGCGAGGTAGGGAAAGGTGTTGCCGAGGGTGAGCTCGTAGGTGATGGGATTCTTAAACCCGATGGTGACGCGGTTGAAGGCCTCGTCGTCGGTGCGGGCAGCGGGCAGTCGCTTCACGGCATACGGCACATCGATGTTCTGCTGTTTCAGGCGGCGCTCAAAGAGCGTGCTCAGCTCCTGCACCCGCACGGAATCCTGCGGTGTTTCGGTCTCGTAAAAGAACTGCATGAGGCGGTCGCGCTGGCGGAAGCGGCGGCGGCGCTCCTGGCCGGTGCTGTCGGGATGTGTGCGCTCTTCGATGATGATGGTGCGCCCGCGGCCCAGGGAGTCGCTGCGGCGCTCCTTCAGGATGCGCTCGTTGAGCACCTGCACCATGCCGGCCATCTTGTTGTCGGTACGCAGGCGCACCTTGATGGGCTTTTCGTCGATGCCGCGGATGATGAGGCGTCCCGTTGAATCGGGTACGGCGCGATCGAGCTTCAGCTTTGACGCCTGCAGCAGGTGCACCGACTCGCGGAACGTGAAATTGGTGTTGCGCTCGAGGCCATGGCGCTCGCGCTCGTACGCTTTCTTCAGCCAGTAATACTGGAATCCCGCAATGCCCAGGATCGTAAGCACCATCATCAGGGGCACCCAACGGATATGTTGGAACAGTCGCTGCATCCCGGCAAAGCTATCCATATAATCCACCGTTCACCCGGTGCTTAACCTAAATTAACGTAGTTCCAACGCTGCTTAACCACGGCATTCGAATGACCGGATTATTTTTGACGAAATGTTTCGTAATAGCGTGCCGCGCCGGTGTCTGCACATCGATCAGGGGAGCAACCAGGAGCGCACGGGCGACGGCTCCAGACCACAAGAACAGCAGCACCGCAACACGATACCATCAACGAATAAACCAGTAAACAAATAAACCAGTAAACCACCGATCATGAAAAAATGGATACTCCCGATCTGCCTTCTTGTAACCGGCACCGCCGGCGCCCAGAAGAAGGAAGGCACTATTGTGTATGAGCGCACGATGCAGATGCGCCGCCCCGCCAATATGGACCCCGAGATCGCCGCGCGCTTCCCGGCTGCCCGCACCGACAACTTCGAATTGCTGTATGCCAACAACCAGTCGCTGTGGCGCGTGCTGCCGAAGGCCGACGGCGGCAACGGCGACATCGTAGCGCAGGGCTCCGGCGGCAATGTGGGTGTGTTCCGCATGGCCGGCGGCAACGATGAGATCTACACCAACATCGACAAGAGCGAGCGCGTGGAAAAGCGCGAGCTGTTTGACGCCGAGTTCGTGGTTACCGACAGCGTCCGCCGCCTGCCCTGGAAGATCACCGGCGAATCGAAGACGATACTCGGCCACAACGCCCAGAAGGCCGTGGCCCAGCGCATCGGCACCCGCATGGCCATCAGCATGGAAGCCGGCGGCGAGATGAAGCGCACACCCGTAGCCGACACGTCGACCATCGTGGCCTGGTTCAGCACCGACATCCCCGTTACGGTGGGCCCCGGCGAATACCAGGGCCAGCTGCCGGGCGTTATCCTCGAGGTGGACGTCAACAACGGCCGCACCGTGTACAAGGCCGTCGAGATCTCGCCGAAGGTTTCGGTTGCGCAGATCCGTGAGCCCAAAGGCAAGCGTTACACCCAGGCCCAATACGAAAAGGAGCGCGACCGCCTCATGGAGGAGATGCGTAAGAACATGCCCGCCGGCGCCCAGATCCGGATACAGAATTAGAGCGAATGGGGTGATGGGATAATGGGGTAATGGGATAATGAAAAGCCGTCGCGGTGCGACGGCTTTTTCGTGGGGTGAACCCAAGCGCGAAGCCGCACATTAAACGCAGAGATGCGGAGGGACATTTGAACGCGGAGGAGAAGAAGAAGGACGCCGTGTTGTTTGCGTTGACGCAAAATGCTTTCTTTTCTTTCGTTGCCTTCTGCCTTTCGTAAGCGGAGCGTCCCGCAGGGCGGGACATGCGCGGAGGCACTCCGCTACTGTACTCACCATTGTTGCTGGTGCGGCATCGTGCCTGAGAACGATAAACATGGGCTGCGATGGAGACCGATGGCGCGTTGTTGTGGTTTACGCCATCAGTGCTAAGGAGCTGCTGCAATCTGTAGTGAGCCCTTCGCGCATGTGCCGCGTCGCGGGACGCTTTGCCTACGACGAGCGGAAAGTATGCAGGAGAAAAAACCTTTTGCACTTTGAGGACGATACATTGCGCCCTTTGCTTCCTTCGCGTCCAGATTATTCTGCGCCTTCGCGATCCTTAACCCTTCTGACTGCAGGCGCTCCGGCCTGCATCCCCTCCAAAGTTTCGGAGCGAAGCGCCGGGACCTCTCTGAACTCATCTGAACCTCATTACCCCATCACCCCATTCTCCCATTACCCCATTAAAAAAGGACGCCCGGAGCGTCCTTTTATTCAATCCATATGTTCTGCCATTTCATCGTCTTCCTTCTCCTGCTCGAAGACCATGATGCTGACCTTCCACTCGGGCATTTCATATTGCAGCTGCACGCGCACCTTGAGCTTGCGGAGCGGCTCGGGCGGGTGGGCGAGGCGCAGCTCGGACGACGCGAAATTTCGGCTCTCGTCGGGCTTGTCGAGTTTGCCCTCGAGGGTGTATTGATCCACCACGTAGCGCACGTTCATGCCTTTCAGCTCACCGAAGGCCCACTTGTATTTCTTCGCGGCGTCGGCATAGTCTTCGGTGCGCAGCAGCACGGTTTGCCAGCTGTATACGGGCTTGCCATGGGCGCTGTATTGCGTGATGGACGTTTCCTTGCTGCCTTCCGGGCGCACAAGCGAAGCATATTCGATGGTCTGCGGATCGTGATCCAGCTGACGGCCGCGGATCGAGGAAAAGCCATGGGCGAAATCGGCCACTACTTTCTGTACGTCGCCGCGAAAAGAGGGCGAAACGTCAGAACTGGTACGGTTTTGGGCGATGGCGGACAAAGAGAGCAGGAAGGCGCCGGCAAGGGCGGCAAGTGGATGGTACTTCATAAGCGGATCGGATATTTCGGTCCAAAATACAGTAGAAATTAACAATTTCTGAGCATTTATCCACAAAAAACACGTAACTTCCGAATCTTACATTGTTTACCCTAATACGTCCTACATGAAAAACAAGGCAATTGCAGATGTGCGCACGGAGATCAAGTCGTATGAAGCTTATTACAAGCCCTCGCTGAACCCGATCCCTTCGCTGAAATCGATCCTGGGTGTGCTGCTCTTCGGCCGGACCACCGTTCCGCCGACTTCCGCCACCCTGCGTAAACGCAAATAAGTGCGATGATCCGACGATCGTTTTCACCGCACCATACACTAAGTGGTTAAAGGCCGTCTCCGAAATGAGCGGCCTTTTTTAGTGCTTGATACCGATAGGAAAGCGGACCTCGAGCTGGCCGTCCAAAAGCGGACTGCTGTTCATAAAGCGGCAAGCGGGTTTTACCGCCTTTGGCGGGACAGGCTACGCAAAGATTCTGTGTTAGGCGCAAAGGCGCGGAGCACGCAAAAGACACTATGCTGCGAAGCACCGTTGTCTGTAGTCTCCGACTACGGACAACGAAAAAGGCCGCTCCATCCGGAGCGGCCTTTCGTATTCGGTTGTGGAGCCGTTAGAGGCGTACGAACTTCACCACGGTGGTCTTTCCTTTGGAGTTGGTACCGATCAGCTGGTACGTGCCGCCGGAGAGGCCGCGCACATCCACGCGGATGTCGTTCTGGCCGGCGCTTACTGCCTGTGCGAAGCCGCGCACCACGCGGCCCTGGGCGTCAACGATGGTCCAGTCGATGCGCTGGGCACGCAGCGCCTGCACCCGCAGGGTCGCGGCCGCACGCACGGCGTTGGGCATCAGCACCACGGAGGAGAGCTCAGGGTTCAGGTTCGACACGGCCGTAGCGGAGCAGGAGCCGCCGGTGTTCACCGTCAGCTGCGCGCCCGCAGAGGTCGTCGTTACGCCGCACGCGTTGGTCACCTCCACCGTGTACAGGCCAGCCTGGCTCGTGGCCGCGGAGGCGATGGCGTAGGTGGCCGAGGTGGCACCGGTGATGTTGGCGCCGTCCTTCTTCCACTGGTAGGTCACACCGGTGCCGGTAGCACCTACGCTGAACGAGGCACCGGTGCCGGCGCATACGGTCTGGGCCGCAGGCTGCGTGCCGATAGTGGTGGTGCGGCAGGCGGAGGTGATGCTGATGTTGTCGAGGAAGATGTTGTTGCCGAAGCGGTTCATGTTGCGGAAGGTCACCATCACCTTGCTGGAGCCCACAGTGGCGGCCGGCAGGGAGATGCGCTCGTAGCGCCAGTCGGTGGCAACGGGCGTCAGGTAGGGAGCGTTGGAGGAGCCAGCGGTGGTCAGGCTGATGCCGCCCTTGCGGTAAACGAATCCGTAGCTCATGCCGCAGTCGTTGCTCAGGAGCACGAACAGGGAGTCGTAGTTGGCGGCCGACGGGTAGCGCTTGTGGGCGAGGTCGAAGCCGATCACGAGCGAGTCGGCGCCGGCGGCAAGGTTGACCGGGATCGAGCTGAAGTCGTCGTAGGTCTCGGCGTTCTCGTTGTCGTAGTTGTTGATGAACAACGAGTAGGTGCCGGTACGGCCGGGCGAGCGGCGGGCCCAGGTGGTATCGCCGTTGTAGTTATTGATCACCCAGTTCGCGGTCGGGAACGTAGCCCCCTCGAGGCCGTCGGTCAGCGGGGCGGCCGTGGGCGCGTTGATCGTAACGGTGGTGCTGATGTTGTTGTTGGCCGCTACTGCGTCGGTGCCGCCGTTGGGTGCCGACGTAGTGAAGTTGAGCTGGTTGGCGCCGAGGGCCAGGGTCACCGCAGGCAGCGTAGCCACATACGTGCCGCCGGTCGGGATGTTGAGGCCGGTGAAGGTCTGCGTAACGGGCGTACCGCTGTTGAGCTGTACCGAAGCGGTGATCGAGGTGAGGGTGCTGCTGCCGTTGTTCACGATGAGCAGCTTGGGCTGGAAGGCGCCGGGGCAGCTGGGCTTTCCGTAGGTGGTGAGCGTGCAGCCGGCACCGTTGAACTCGGAGCCGCCGGGGTTCACGATCATGCCGGCAGCCGCGTCGAGGGTGGGCACCGTAGCGGGCGGGGTAGCGCCGGTAGTGGTGAGGTAGCCCGGGCGCAGGTTCTCGAGGATCCAGTGCATGCGCGCCACCTGGCTCTTGGTGAACATCGAATAGCAGGCGTCGTTGGTGTAGTCCATGTAGTTCTGGTACATGACCGATGTCGGCGCCGTGCAGGCGCTGGCGACGATGCCGGTGGGACAGCCGCTGGTGAAGTCGTCGAGGCCCGGGGTGTCGTCGGCCGCGGCGCCGGTGAGGCTCGCGGGGATGGCCTGGTCGGGCTGCATGAAGTCGTCGCCGGCATTGCAGCCGGAGAAGCTGTGGTACAGGCCGAAGTTGTGGCCGATCTCGTGCACCACGGTGCGGGCCATATTGTATTCGGTATAGGCGTAGCAGGCATTGGAGAAGCAGCGGTAGTCGATCACGACGCCGTCGATACCCACATCACTGTTGAGGGTCTCGGTCTGGTTGCCGACGCCGATCGAGGGGGCGATGCCCAGGATGCCGGAGGCACCCGGGTCGGTGACCCAGATGTTGTAATACTTCGTTACGTCCCAGGGGTCGAGGCCGCCTTCGGAGGCGTGCTTCACGGGCTGGTACGTGTCTTCGGCGATGACGCCGGTGCCGACGCGGCGCTCGATGCCGGTGGTGGCGCCGCCGGAGGGCGTGCGGCGGGCGCGGGTAAAGCGGAGCAGCGAGTGGCCACGTACGCCGTAGAAGGGAACGCCGTTGGTGCTGTCGGCATTGAGGCCGGAGAAGCTTTCGTTGAGCTGGTTGAGCAGGTAGTCGATGTGCGCCTCCGTGATCATGTACGGGTTGGGCAGCACCACGTGCACCACCACGGGGATCGTTACCGGTCCGTTGAGGGCGGAGGTGCGGGCCGTGATGTTGCTGGCCAGCACGCGGGCGCGGGCAGCCTGGTACTCGGCGGTCTGGCGGTTCTTGCTGAGCGCTTCGGTGGTGGCGCAGCGGCGCTGGTGGCGCCCCGACTGCTGAGCCTGAGCGGTAAGCAGGCCCAGGCTAAGGGCCAGCACGAGGAACGTAATCTTTCTCACAATAGTTAGTTTGAACTTTTGTTAATGGCTGATAAAATTAGTTAATATCACCAGAGTTGCGTCATCAATTCGCCATGTGTCGACGAAAGTGGGTCTGTGTACGGCAATCGGGAATCGGGAATCGGCAAAGGAGCCTCAAATTCGGGCCGAACAGCTCATCAGTTGAAGAGCGCACCGGTAAAAAGCAAAAGCGACGGGTTTCCGTCGCTTTTGCTTTTCAATACCTATAAAACATCCGGGCGCCGATTCCCGATTCCCGATTGCCGATTGCCGATTCCCGCCGTTCAACAAGCTCACGGTGACAGGCCTTTGTGAACCAGAGCCTGTCGAAGGGTCACATCCCGATCCGCATATTCCGCGTGCCCCGCTCCAGCTGGCGCGGCATCGAGAACATGTTCTTGCCGGCCATCCGGTTGAGGTTGTAGGTGAGCGACACGGTGAAGAAGCGGCGCAGCACGTTGGTCTGCACGTCTTCCACGTAGTTGATGCCCGTGTTGCGGGTGATGCTCTGGTTCTGGTTCAGCAGGTCGTTCACCGAGAAGCGGATCTCGGCCTGCTTGCCTTTCAGGAACTGCTTGCCCACCGAGGCGTTCCACATCGGGATCTTCTGGTTGAAGCCCTCGGCGCGGCCCGTGTTCACGAAGTAGTCGAAGTCGGTGGCGATCAGGAAATTCTTCGGCAGCGTCCACGTGATGTCGGCCGAGTAGGTCTGCGTCAGGTAGTCGTTGTTAAGCGAAGGCTGGCTGCCGTAGGTCACCTTGTTATAGGCCAGCGAGCCGCTGATGCCGAGGTCGAGCTTCTCCTTGTAGTTGTAGTTGAGGCCGAGGGTCTGCGTGAGCACGAGCGTGTGGTTGAAGGAGCGCACCTTGTAAAGCAGGCTCACGTCGCGGTTGTAGAGGCCCATCGTGTTGGCGGTCACGTTCAGGCCCTTGAGCGCTTTGATGGGCGCGCCGTAGGCGAAGAAGAGCGAGGCCGTATAGGCGCCCTGCACGTTCTCGGGGCGGAGCAGCTGGCGCGGGATCGAGTCGTTGGGATTCAGCTTGAGGCTGTCCACCGCGTTCACGATCTTGTTACTCGTCTGCGTCACGTTGAGGTTGATCGCGTAGTACTTGAAGGTCAGGAACTGGAAGGTGTTGAAGTTGGCATTGAACGTGTTCACGAACTCCTGGCCGAGCCCCGGGTTGCCGGTGGTCACCTGCAGCGGGTTGCTGAAGTCGGGCGCATCCTGCAGCTGCGCGATGCTGGGCTGATTGGTGCGGCCGCGATAGGTCACGCGCAGGTTCTTGCTGCGGCTGAAGCTGTACTGGAAGTTGGCTGTCGGGAACAGGTTCACATAATTGAGCGTCACCGAGGTGTCCTTGTTGCCCATCGCCTTGATGCTGTGCGTGGCGAGCTCGCCCACCTGCGCGCCCATACCCACCTGGAAGTTGTATTTGCGCTGCTGCAGGCGGAAGTTGGCGCCGGCACGATGCGCGGTGTACGTATTCTCGAAGTAGTTCGTCTGCGGGCGGCTCACGATGTCGTGCTGCTTGGTGGAAGGATTGTACAGCATCGTCTTGCGGTCCGACTCGGAGTAGTTGTGCGTATAGGCGTAGTTGAATTCGAGGATCTTGTTGCGGCCGATGGGCTCGGTATAGGAGGCGCTGAGCAGGTTGTTGTGCGCGCGCGTCTTCTGTTGCGCCTGCTGGTCCTGCACGATGGAGAAGCCGGAACCGCTGCCTTTGTAATAGGTGGTTGGGGCATACACGGAGCCGCTGCCGTCGGAGTTGTTGAGCGTGTTGGTCCAGCCCACGGTGAGGGTGCGGCCCGCGCGGCCGAACCGATGGCGCCACAGCAGGTTCTGGTTGATGCTGTGCCCGTCGCGCACGCTCTCGTTGATGTTGCGCGACGAGAGGGCGAGCGCTTCGGGCTTCGTACCCGAGATGGCCGTGGTGAGTGCCGTGTCTTCGCTATAGCTGTCGGAGTGCTGCAGCGTGATGGCGGGCGTGTAGAGCAGGCTGTTCATCGAGTCGATCCGCCACTCGAGGCGCATGTTGAAGCGCAGGTTCTCGTTGTCGCGCACCCCGTTGTTGCGCGAGTTGGTGATGGCCGTGGAGTCGTAGCCGGCCAGGTTAAAGAGCGACTGGTTGCGCACCTGCCGCATCGTATTGGTTCGAGTGTTGGAGTAGAAGAGCGAGCTGGTGACGTCGAGCTTCGGGCTCCACACGTCGCGGTAGTTGACGCCGCCGGAGAGGGAGCGCGCGATGCCGCCCGAGTTGGACGACATGCCCGGTACCGCACTGCCGGAACCGCCGCCGGTGCGCGAGCCCATCATCATCTGGCCGCCGCCCATGCCGCCCATCATGCCGCCGCCGCCCTCGCCGCCGCCGCGCATCATGCCGCCGAAGCCGCCCATGGCGCCGATGACGTCGTTGAAGGAAAAGCCCTGCTTGTTCACGTTGTTGGCGGCGCCGATCACCGACACCTGCGTATTGCCCTTGAAGCGGTTCAGCGAGAGCGTCGCGTCGTAGCGGTCGTTGGTGCCGTAGGCGGCCATCGCCCGGCCGAAGAGTCCGTTCTTCTTGTCTTTCTTCAGCTTGATGTTGAGGGCCTTGGCGCGCGAGCCGTCGTCGATCTTGGAGAACTTGGCCTGGTCGCTCATATCGTCGTACACCTGCACACTCTCCACCATGTCGGCCGAGAGGTTCTTGGTGGCGAGCTTGGGGTCGTTGCCGAAGAACTCCTTACCATCGACGTATACTTTCTGTACGTTCTCGCCCTGGGCCTTCACGGTGCCGTCGCGCTCCACCTGCACGCCCGGGAGCTTCTTGAGCAGGTCCTCCACGTTGGCGTTCGGCTTCGTCTTAAAGGAGCCGGCATTGTATTCCACGGTATCGCCCTTTACCTTGATGGGCGCCACGTCGGTCACCACCACGTTGTCGAGCGTTTTGTAGGCGGTGGTCATCGATACGTCGCCGAGGTCGGCTACCGGCTTCTCGGCGGTAACGCTGAACGACTTCTTCAGCGTCGCGAAGCCCTGGTAGGTCACGAGCAGGTAGTAGTCGCCGGGGGCAAGGCCCTTGATCTCGAAGTAGCCGCTGTTGGAGGTGAGCGCGAACGACACGAGCGAGGAGTCTTTCGACTCCATCACCGTTACCGTGGCCTCGTCGAGCGGGTGGCGGCCGGAGGTCGCCGTGCCGTCGAGCAGGGAGCCCTTTACGGTGCCGGGCTTCTGGGCGGCGGCGGCGAGGGAGAGCAGGAGGCCGACGAAAAGTAAAAATTGTTTCATAAGCTTTGGTTTATCTTCTACGAAGGTATTCGCACTTGACGTGAATCTGGGTTAATTATCGTTAAGGGCCTGATGAACGGCAGGCAGGCAGTTTGAAGTTTGTGGTTTGAGGTGCGGGAGCGCAGTTGATAGTTTGGAGGTGCGCGGCCGCGGTACGAAGTTGCCTCGTTTGGAAGCGTGTTGGCCGCTTTTTATGCTAACCGCCGTTTCAGCGGGACGAAGCCGCCTTTCGGGACGTTGCGGCGCAAAACGCGCCTTGCTCCCGTGCAGCCCGGTGCAGGAAACCGACGGTGCATCCACTGTTGTTCCCCGCCCATGAAGCGTCCCGTACAGAAACCGGGCGATTCGGTTAGCTTGCATACACCTAACCCTCCTGCCCATGCGCACCCTGCTTCGCTGCCTGTTGCTCGTTCTGCTCGCGCCCGCTGCATCTGCACAGAACACCGAGAAGGTCGTGTTCGACCCCGCCGACAGCACCGACGGCTATTACCTCGCCGTGCGGCCCCGCTCCGGCACCGTCCGCGGCGTGCTCGCCCTGGCCGTATCGTTCACGGCGCCCGAATCGGTGCTGCCCGAAACGAAACTGCACAACGTGGCGAGCGCCAACGACCTGCTCACGGTGTATTTCTCCCTGAAGCAAAAGCCCTATGCCGACAGCGTTACGGTGCAGCGTATCGACGCGATCCTCCGCGATGCCGCGCGCCGCTTCGGCGCCGACGGGCGCAGCTTCGTGCTTGCCGGTCACGACTATGCAGGTCCGGCCGTGCTGCGTTATACCGGGCTCGCCGCGGAGCGCCCGGCACTGCTGCGGCCACAAGGCGTGTTTACGGTCGATAGCCCCGTGGACCTCTTCGGGCTCTGGCGCTGGATCGACCGCCAGGTGCGCAACGGCGGGCCCGGTGCCGGCGATGCGCGCTACCTGACGGAGCTCATGACCGCGGAGCACGGAACGCCGTCGGACCGGCCGGCGCAATGGGCGGCGCTCACGCCGTTCCGTACTGCGGTTGATAGCACCGGTAACGAGCGCGCCCTGCAGAAAACGCCGCTGCGCCTGTATTACGATGACGATATCACGTGGCAACTGCAGGAGCGCGGTAATAGTCTGTTCGACACGCACCTGCCCGACGCCACCGAGCTCCTGCGCCGCCTGCGTGCCGGCGGCAACCGCGATGCCGAACTCGTTACGGCAAAGACCGCCGCCCATAACAGCCGCGGGCTGCGCAGTGCCAACGCCCTCTCGATCGTGGACGAGGTGGATTGCATCCACTGGATCAAGAACCTCCTGGGCATCTTTGACCCGCATACGTGGAAGGCGCCCTTCTTCTTCGCGGCACCCGCCGGCTGGGGCACGGAGCGCTTTGCGTTGCCGGCGTCCTTCGCACCCGACCTCCCGCTGAAGGGCGTCGAAGACATCCGCTTCGCGCCCGGCTTTGCCAGCCCGAAGAGCGGGCAGTACTGGGCGTATACCTACCTGTGGTGGCTCGAGGGAGCGCCCGCGGTGGATGCAGCCCGCCTGCAGCAATACTTCAAGGCGTATTACGACGGGCTGGTGGCCGTGAACATGCGCGACAAGACGCTGCCGGCCGACAAGATGATCGCCACTACCGTAACGATCAAAAAGACAAAGACGGTGCCCGGCGAGCCCGAAGCCTATGAAGGCAGCGTGCGCCTGCTCGACTACCAGTCGCTCGAGCCGGTAACGCTGCGCCTCACCGTGCAGGTGCAGCCCTGCACCGCTCAGGGCCGCACAGCCCTGCTGGTTGCCGCCGCGCCCCATGCCTTCGGCGATCCTACATGGAAAGAACTCCGTCGCATTGGCGCTGCGTTCAGCTGCACGCAGTAACCGTAAAACTACAAACCATGCACCTCCCCTTTCAGACCATCGACTGGACACAGGTACACGAGGAATTCCATCCCGGCGACAGCGGCACCGCTTCCTGGCGCACGTTGCAATTCCCCGGGCTCCGGGTACGCCTCGTGACGTACAGCCCTGGCTACCGCGCCGACCACTGGTGCCAAAAGGGCCATATCGTGCACTGCCTCGAGGGCAGCTTCGTGTCGGAAATGGAGGACGGTTCCGCGCACACCCTGCAGGCCGGCGACAGCTATATCGTTTCGGACGACGCTTCGTCGCACCGCTCCGTTACCGAAGGCGGCGCCCGGCTGCTCATCATCGACGGCGACTTCCTGACCCCTCCCCCAGCCCCTCCCCAGGAGGGAGGGGTGACTCCCGGGCAATGAACTACGCTTGCCGGCAGTACGGACGTTGACGATACATCTTTTGTAAATCGTACCCGAACATCGTAGATAAAAAGACGAAATGAACATTTGCGTGCTCCTGTCAACGCATCTGCGCCCATCATATAAATCTTAGAGGCTGTTTGAATTAATGTGCATCCCGAAAGCTCTGGAACGTCGGCCGCAAGCGGCCTTGGCATCCTGCCTCGGCGGGACAACTACGCGACTGCGCGACGATGAAATGCAAGGGAGAATTGTCAGCACGTAGGTACTTCGCTGCGCCGCCACCCGCTGCGTCGCCGCGTGAAACAGGCCGCTTGCAGCCTAGCCGGCTCATAAGCTAACTCAAACAGCCTCTTCGGAAATCTGCGTCTTTTTTCTTCATTACCCCATTAGCACATTACCCCATTCGCACATTACCTAAGTGCTTTACCTTGCAGCTCAGCAATTAACCGGCTCCGCCTTGGCATTGTTTGCCCGTTGGCCTAACTTTAATCCACCAAACCTATTGAACAACCATGGAACCCCTGCTGGTACGCAACACCATCACCTTCGATGCACCCGCCGCACGCGTGTGGGATGCCCTGGTGAACCCCGATCAGACCCGTAAGTATATGTTCGGCTGCGCCACCGTGTCCGACTGGAAGCCGGGCTCGCCCCTGCTCTGGGAAATGATGCACGAGGGCAATCCCTACGTGCCGGTGAAGGGCACCGTGCTCGCCTACGAGCCCTATACCCATCTCCGGTACACCGTGATCGACCCCAACGCCGCCTACCCCGACATCCCCGAGAACCACCTCGTCGTCAGCTTCGACCTGCGCGAGACCTCCTCGGGCCAGACCGTCCTCACCGTGACGCAGGGCGGCTTCGAGGGCGCCGCCGACGGCGCGCGCCGCTACCGCGACGTCTACAACAACGGCGAGGGCTGGAACCCCATCCTCGCACAGATCAAGACCATCGTGGAAGAGGAAGAAGAACAGACGAACAGGGAACAAGGAACCGGAGAACCGCAGAAGGCAAGCTATCCCGCAGCGACGCATTAGTGTGCGCTGGTGCGCGGCAAGGCAGCAGCTCTTCATCCGGCACGGGTGCGCAAAGGCGTATCCTGCGGGTTTGGGCCGGCATCGGCGTCCATCGTAAAAGATCATAAAAATCCGCGTGCTTTCTCTCCGCTGACCGATCTTTAAGGCTCAACGCCCGATCATGAATCCTGCGCTTATCGCCGACCTGTTTGATGCCTGCCGCCGCAACGACGCGGCTGCCGTCGAGACCCTCATCGACACCGACCCCGCGCTCCTCGACGCCGCCGACGCCCGCGGCTTTACCCCGCTCATCATCGCCGTGTACAACGACGCGGCCGACACCGCCCGCCTGCTGCTCCGACGCGGCGCGGCCCCCGACGCCCGCGACGCCGCCGGCAACACCGCCCTCATGGGGGCCTGCTTCAAAGGCTATGCGGCCCTCGCCACCGAGCTGCTCGAGCGGGGCGCCGACGTCAACGCCCGCAACGGCAACGGCGCCACCGCCCTCACCTTCGCCGCCACCTTCGGCCACGGCCCCATCGCCCAGGAGCTGCTCCGCCGCGGCGCCTCGCTGGAGCTGCGCGACCAGCGCGGCAAAAGCCCCCTCGACCACGCCATCATCCAGGAGAACGAGGCCATGATCGCGCTCCTGCTCCCGTATGCCGAAAACAGAAACTGACCCGTCTCCAAATAGCCATGAAGCCTGCTCTGCTCCTGCTTTTGCTGCTGCCGCTGCAGCCCCTCCGTGCCCAAAAAACCTTCGACACCCGGAAGGCGACGACAGGGCAATTGACACCGGCGGCATTTGACTCGCTGAAGCAGCACCTGACCCGCTATTCCGATGGGCCGCTGCGCGACACCCTCTTCCTCAAATTCGATTTCAACCGGGAGTCGTGCTGGAACCGGCTCGACGAGCAGGGCAATGAACACAACCGCTCCTTCGTCGCCAACAAACAGCGCCGCATGGCGGATATGCGTGCCGCCCGCACCGGGGCGAGCTTTATTGAGCTGCGGGAGCCCGGCAAGAGGTTCAACAAGCTGAAATCCTTCGACAGTACCATTAAAACAGACGACGGCTACCTGCGGGCCCTCCTGTTCCGCAAGCGTGCCACTTGCGGCACCTCGGCCCTCATCCTGCCTTCGGGACAATACATCCTCCTTCCCGGGGACCCCCATTTCGAGGTGCGCTACTGGGACCGCGCCACCATCGAAGCCGTGCTGGACCGGAAGTAAGTCCGTATATCTACGGGCGGCTTCAGAAAATTTTCCGCGCTTCGGGCGGCACCTGCGCGGCCGGTGTCCTATCTTACCGGCATAACCGATCGCTTATGAACCGCGACAGTCTCCAGGACATCATCCAGCAACTTCGTCCCGCCGACGGCGGTGACTCCGCCCGCCTCGAATTCTATTTTGCACAGGAGCCCAACGGCTTTATCCGCGCCAACCAGGAGGGCCTCCGGCTCTTTGCGCGCGAGCTGCTCCAGGCTTCGCTTACGCTGGACTACCAGTCGCCTTCCGACAACGCGCAGATCCCCCTTACCGGCAGCACGCTGGCCAGCAGCGGCGAGTTCCGGCCCTACTACCTCGAGCAATGGCAGGAGCCGGTGGCCTCGCACGAGGAGCCGGCGCGGCCGCAGCCCTTCTGGAAGCAGCAGCTCGTCAAATACGGTGTGTGGCTCGGAGTGCTCGTATTCCTCTTCTCCGCGGTCATCGGCTTCATCACCTTTCTCCGCTGGATCTTCTAAAAATCGTTTCTAAATGAACAGGTCCGCCGGTTGGCGTCAGGCGTGAAGCCTCAGGCGTGAGGGAAGAAGTCTGACGGCAATAACCTTCTTTTGACGTTCCCGGCAGGTTAAAGAAGCTCATCACCCGAGCCCACTTCTATCGATTCAAAACTGCATCTATGACGCCTGACGATTTTCGCCGCATGGCGCTCGCACTCCCCGGCAGCACCGAGGAGCCGCATCAGGAAAAGACCTCCTTCCGCGTGCACGGAAAGATCTACGCTACCATGGTGCCTGAAGCCGGGCGGGTAACGATCAAGCTGCCGCGCGAAGAGCAGGACATCTTCTGCCTCCACGACCCGGCCGCGATGTTCCCGGTGCCCAATGCCTGGGGCCGCCAGGGCTGGACGCATGCCCTGCTCGACCGCGTGCACCCCGAGCTGCTCTCGGGCGCCCTCGAATGCGCCCACGCCGCCATCACGCCGCCGGCGAAAAAGCGGAAGGGCTGAAACTCGTTTCCGGCTGGATCGCTTGGTGGTTGTCTATTGGTCTATTTGTCTAATGGTAATTGGGTCGTTTCCGGCAGTAGCTTAACTTACTGGGTCCATCTTTTCACCCGCTCACCCGCTCACCCGCTCACCCGCTCACCCGCTCACCTGCTGACGCATTATCTTGCAGGCGCATGAACCCACGAACCCTATTGGCCGGCGGCGCCGCGCTGCTGCTGACCCTTACCGCATCCGCCCAGGACCCGACGGTGGCCGGGCTGAAGAGATCATCGGAAAAAGCAAGCACCGTAGAAACCGATACGGTACGCAGCCTGAAGCAGGGCGGCATCTACAACCTCAACTTCGCACAGGGCACGCTCAACAACTGGGCGGCCGGCGGCGACGAGTTCTCCCTGGCCATCAATACCTCGCTCAGCCTCTTCTCCTTCTTCCGGAGCCCGCGGCACCAGTGGGACAATACCGCCGACTTAAACTTCGGCTTCGTACGCACCTCCTCGCTCGGCAGCCGCAAGAACGACGACCGCATCGACCTGCTCTCGAAATACGGCTATGTGCTGACGCCGAAGATGAACCTGGCCACCCTGCTCAACTTCCGCACGCAGCTGCTCCGCGGCTACACCTACACCGAAGGCAGCCGCAGCCTCGCCTCCAACTTCCTGGCACCGGCCTATGTGCTCACCTCGGTGGGCATTGACTACAAACCCACGAAGCACCTCTCGATCTATGTATCGCCGGCCACCGCGCGGTGGATCATCGTAAAAGACGATTCGCTCGCCGCCAAGGGGCTCTATGGCGTGGAGCCGGGCCGCCACAGCGCCCTCGAAGTCGGCGCCTTCGCCACGATCAACTACTGGAAGAGCCTCAGCGAGGCCGTCAATTATAAAGGACGACTCGACCTGTTCAGCAACTACCGCCACCGCCCGGGCAACGTAGACGTGTTCCTCACCAACCAGTTGTCGGTACGCCTCTGGAAGGTACTGGCAGCCACCTGGAACGTGGACCTCATCTACGACGACGACGCAAGGGTGTTCGGTCCGGGCAAGAACCGGCCGGCATTGCAGCTGAAGTCGCTGGCGGGGATCGGCCTGCAGACGAAATTCTGAAAACGCTATATCGCCATAGCAAGACAAGACGCGGGTTGCCGCGTCTTTTTTTATTGCCAACGCGCGCTATCCCACCACCGTATTTATACGATCAGCAGAAAAACCGGCAGCTACCGGAAAACATCCTCCGATGTCTGTCGCAGCGTTGGCGCACTCCATGCACGCATTTGCGCAACTCAGTACAGATACGGTTTGCAGCGCGCGCGGAGCTTACGAACATTGCATCCGAAAGGCCCGCATACCATGAAAAACACCGGGCTATTAAAACACCATACAATCCTGTTCAACATGAAGCAACTGATGCTTGCTGCCGCTGCCTGCGCAGCCCTTTCGCTGGCCTCCTGCAAAAAAGACACCGACGAAAACACCAACCAGCCCGGCACCACCACACGCATCCTCAAGAAGATGACGCGTACCGAGAACGGCCAGTCCACCGTGTTCACCTACAGCTACGACGCGGCCAGCAAGCGCCTCAACGGCTACACCAGCAACACCGGGACGGAGCATGCCGAGTTCACCTACGACAATGCGGGCAACCTCATCGAAGTGGACGAGACCGAGGCCAACTTCCACAACATCTATTCCTACAGCTACGTCAACAACAAGCCCGCTACAGCCACCTTCAAGAGCTGGCAGATCACGGGCGGCGGCAACACGCTCATCGAAGACGACGCGCTGACCTACACGGTGACCGGCAACCGCGTGACGGCCATCCACCTCGTTATGTCCGACGGCACGGAAGAAGACTTCGCCCTTACCTACGACGGCAACGGCGAGCTTGTGAGCTCCGTATCCGCCACGCCCGACCTGTATGCCGCCACCTTCACCTGGGGCAACAAGCGCTCGCCCTTCCCGCAGGTAAGTAAGTGGGTACTCGACCAGGCCGGCTTCTCGATGCAGCTCTATGCGCAGCGCGACAACCTCAGCGCCGCCTTCGACTTCCCCGGCACCATGTTCGACACCACGCTGACCACCACCTACACCTACGATGCCGCCGGCTACCCGCTGACTGCCACGCAGGGCAACGTGACCATGACCTTCGAATACCAGTAATAATACGGGTACGCCGCTACCCCGGAGCGCTGTTAGCAGAAGTGCTTTGCAGGGCTGCGGCGTATGCTCCCGATATTTTCTCATAGGCAAGTCCCTCTGCGCTTTTGCGCGGAGGTTTTTTTTGCCGCCTGTCGCCTGTTGCTCTTATAGATGATCGTTTGACGTATCCGGGGACAACAGGGCCGCAGGCGGCCCGTTTTCACGCGGCGGCGCGGCGTGTGGCGGCGCAGCGAAACTTCAATATTGAAAATTCCAGATCGCATTTCACCGTCGCGTCGTTGCGCCGCCGCGTCCACAAGGCCGCCTGCGGCCGACTACTTTGTCGAGCAAGTGAACTGCAACCATCAAACAACGCTTAGCTTTAACCTACAAGCCCCCATGAAGCGCATACGCCTTTTACCACTCCTGCTGCTCGCCGCGCTATGCGGGCACGCACAGCCGCTGACGCAACAGGAGGTCGCTGCCGACTTCGACGCCTTCTGGAAAACGGTGCGCGACCACTATGCCTACTGGGACCGGAAGGCCACCGACTGGGAGGCGATGGGCACGTGCTTCCGCAACGAGCTCGACACCGTGCGGCACCGCTGGGGCTTCACGCTCTTCCTCGAGCGCGCCCTCCGCGAGCTCTACGACCACCACGCGGCGCTCAACACCAACACCGGCGACTCGTACCGCCTCGTGCCCACGGGCGCCGACCTGCATGCTGCCTTCCGCGGCAACCGGGCGGTTGTACTGGAGGTACGGCGCGGCTACGGCGCCGAAAAAGCGGGGCTGCGCCCGGGCGACGAACTCGTGGCCGTGAACGGGCGCCCGCTCCCCGGGGCAGTGCAGCACCTGTTGCCCCGCCACCTGGGCAGGCCCGACAGCGCCGCTGCCGACTACGCCCTGCAGGTGCTGCTCGCCGGCACGCACAACGTATCCCGCCGGTTCACCGTGCGCCGCGATGGAAAAGAGCTGGAGCTGGAGCCCGATGCGCATGGCAACATCGGCACCTACCGATACAGCGGGCCCATCGAGGCACGGCGCCTCCCTTCCGGCATCGGCTATATCCGCATCGCCAACAGCCTGGGCAACAACGACCTGATCCCGGCTTTCGACTCGGTGCTCAATGGGCTCCTGGATACGCGCGGCCTCGTGCTCGACCTGCGCGAAACGCCCAGCGGCGGCAATACCACCGTGGCCCGCGCCATCATGGGGAGGCTCATCCTCAAGGAGGGTTTTTACCAGAAGCACGAGTGGCCCACGGAGGAAGCCCGCTGGGGCGTGAAGCGCAGCTGGGTGGAGCTTGTATCTCCGCGCGGAAAAACCTACACGGCCCCGGTAGCGGTGCTCGTTGGCCCGTGGACGGGCAGTATGGGGGAGGGCCTTGCCATCGGCCTCGACGGCCTGCGCCGCGCCACCGTGCTGGGTTCGCCGATGGCCGGGCTCCTGGGCAGCATCTACTCCTACGAGCTCCCACATTCGCGTATCGGCTACAGCTTTCCCGCCGAGCGCCTGTACCATGTAGATGGCACCCCGCGCGAGCGCTTTCGCCCCGTCCCGATCCCAACACCGCAAAACGGCCGTGATGCCGCAATCGAAAAGGCAGTACAGTTCCTGCTCAGGAAGAAATAGCCGGCTCCAAACCCTTGCTCCTCAAAAGCCGTTTGCGTAAATGTGCCCTCTAAAATCGCAGAGATGGTCGGTCGATTAGCTTGCCCAAAAGCCGGCTGGCGGCACACCCCGGAAACAAGGGCCGTGAAAGCGCTTTTGAATGTTGACTTTTGACTTTCAACGCCTTCCCCCTACATAAGCCATCACTTCCTCCTCTGGCATAGAATTTATACTTCTTTGCGGGTAAACGAATTGGTGATCCTTTAAAGAAGAAGCTATGGCAGAACTGCTCGTGCAACGCAAAAAGAAGTCGGCACTCCCCTGGATCCTGCTGGCCCTCATCATCCTTGGCATTATCGGCTACCTCTTGTGGCGCAACCAGCAGGGCGCGGCCAGCGCAGCGCCGGTGGGCGATACGACGACCACCACCACTACCACCACCACAGGTACGACCACGAATCCATGAGCTGCGGCTTCGCATAAAAAATATACGTTATGGCAAGTACTAAAAAGCGCCTCGTCGAACTACGGGGCTCCGATTTCGAGATGGCAAAAGGCCAGCCCAACATCATGGGCTGGGAAGTAGTGGACGGCTCCGGCCACAAGCTGGGCAAAGTGCACGAGCTGGTGATCGATACCACGGCCCAGCGCGTACGCTACATGGTGGTGGCGCTCAGCGACAATAAGATCCTGCAGCTCGAGAAGCGTACCGTAATGGTGCCGATCGGGTTTGCGCAACTGCATGCGGCCGACGACTGCGTGGTGCTCCACGGCGTAACGCCCTACCAGCTCCGCGCCCTGCCGCGCTACGACAAGGCCCACCTCGGCGCGCGCTCCGAGCTCGACATCAGCAACGTATTCGGGCGCAACTTCAGCGCACAGGGCAGCCACGATGCCGACAGCGACCTTGGCAATACGTTTTACGAGCACGACCACTTCAACGACAAGCATTACATGCAGCGGCCTTCGCACAACAGCAACAGCGGCCAGCCGCCCCGCGCCGGCGACCAGCAACAGCAGCCGGTGCCGCGGCACAGCGCCGAGGAGGTGCCCGCAAGCCACCAGCCCTATGCGCAACTCCCCGACGACGACCCGGAGAGCATCCGCCGCCGTCATGAGCAGGCCCTGCGCGACGAAGAAGAGCTGCGCCGCAAAGGCTTGCTGTAAGCAGCTTTGAAAAGATACCCCGAAGCCCCGGTCGATGGACCGGGGCTTTTTAGGTGCGGCCGGTAAAAACGCGTCATTGCCGGGTGCGTCGAATGGGTTAATTTGTGGGCACCAAAACAACCAATTATGAAACGTACGCTCCTCGCCCTTGGCCTGTGCTCCCTCCTCTTCGCCTGTAAAAAAAGCAGCACCGACGACGATCCTGGCAACAACCCGGGAAACAACCCCAGCGGCCCGGCCCTCTCCGCTACCGATGTGCAGCACGATATGGCCGCAGGCAAGACCACATACTACTTTACTGTTTCCGGGGTCAACAATCCGGCACTGACCGTTCCGGCGGCAGGTACCGGCCAGACCTGGAACTTCAGCACGCTCCCGACGACCCTGCGCGATACTACCGTACTGAGCCCGGTACCGCCCGTGGGCAGCGGCTTTCCGGCCGGCGCCTTTTACTCCAGCGAAAAGCGCGTGTACGGCACCGGCGCCAACACCCAGTCCATTACGGTGCTGACCTACCAGGAGGTATCTGCCTCCGGCTGGCTGCACCTGGCCCGCGCACTGCCCGCCTTCATCCTCGCCTACCCCGGCATCGGCGAGCTGGAATACGAGGCTCAGCTGCCCAACTATACCCCCGCGCTGCCGATGACGCCGCCCTTCCCGGTACGCCTCAACGACTCGGTGAACATCAATACCACCATCACGGAGAACGCCAAGGCCGATGCCCCGGGTGCCGGCCTCACCAATGCTCCTACCGCACAACGAACCACCTACACCGGCAAGGTGAAAGCCATTGCTACGGGCACGGTTACGCTGCCGGGCTACGCGGCTCCCCTGAATGCCCTGGTGCTCCGCCGCGACCTCACGATCCGCGAGAATTACTTCCTTAACGGCGCTCCCGCCTCGCCGCTGCTGCTGCAGGCGCTGGGACTCACCGACGGCGAAACATTCACGGCCACCTACTACGATTTCTACAACTACGGCGGCGTCGGCTACCTCGGCACCATCGTGGCGCAGGGCAGCGCTGTATCGTGGGCCCGCTTCCGGAGAGCGAATTAAGCTGGTGGCTTATAAACCACAAAGGCACGGAGGCACACGAAAGCCATTTGAAAGAGACGCATCACTGCGTCTCTTTTTTATTCCGGATACGCAGTAAGACAACGCGGTCAGGTCATGCATCCTCTAATTGATTCCGGGTTACCCGGCGACATTCTGCAAACGGTGCAACATCCTCAGCTCCGCCGGGAGCGCAGGGCTTTTTTTATGGGGCTCGTCCCGGGCAAACCGGCGATGGTAACGTGTTTCAACCCGGTGGCATAATATCGGTGGCAACCCGCAGCGGCAACAGGGGACATTCCTACCTTTACACCTGCCTTAGCACACAGCGCACGGCCCATCCTACGCTAAAAAGAAGCTACCGCATCTTTTCCGTGGCCTCCCCAGCCACCGCCCGCAACAGCCGTCTTCAATTCATCTAAATCAATTTGCCATGGACATCACCATTGTTCTCCTGATCCTGTCCGCCATCCTGTTATCCGGTATCCGCATCGCGCAGGAATACCAGCGTGCCATCGTGTTCCGCCTCGGGCGCTTCCAGGCCACCAAGGGACCGGGCATCTACTGGATCATCCCGCTCCTCGAGCGGCAGCAAACCATCGACATCCGGACCAAAACCGTGGACCTGGAGCAGCAGGAGACCATCACCAAAGACTCCGTCACGATCAAGGTCAATGCCGTACTCTGGTTCCGGGTCACCGATCCCAGGAAAGCCATCATTTTCGTCGCCAACTACAACCAGGCCGTGTACCAGTTCGCCGTTACCGCGTTGCGCAACATCATCGGCCAGCACCTCCTCGACGAAGTGCTGAAGGAGCGCGAGAAGATCAACAGCACCCTGCAGCGCATCGTGGATGCAGCCACCGAGCCTTGGGGCATACAGATCGAGATGGTGGAGATGAAGGACGTAGAAATACCGGAGGCCATGCAGCGCGCCATGGCGCGCGAGGCCGAGGCCATCCGCGAGAAGCGCGCCCGCCTGATCAAGGCCGAGGCCGAGCTCGAAGCCTCCATCAAGCTCACGCAGGGCGCGAAGCAGATGGAGGAGTCTCCCTTCTCGCTGGAGCTGCGCCGCATGCAGATGCTCTCCGAGATCGGTATCGACAACAATACAACGACGGTAGTGCTAATCCCATCCGACTTTACGAATATGGCGAAGAGCATCGGGCAGCGCCTCCGGAAGGATTCGTAAAGATGTGCGGCGCTTTACCTAATTTGTTGCATGGACTAAAACAAACAGCATGAGAAATTACCTGATCGCAGCAAGCCTTTCCCTGGCGTTGGCACAGAGTGCTGCGGCGCAGGCGCCTTCGCTCCCGCCCGGTAACCCCTTTGCCCAGCCGAGCACGCTTCCGTATGGCGCACCTCCCTTCGACCGCATCCGCAACACTGATTTCGAACCGGCGCTTGATGCCGGACTGAGCACGCGGCTTATTGAAGTGTCCCGCATTGCCGAAAACCCGGCGCCACCCACTTTTGAAAACACATTGGTGGCACTTCAAAAAGCTGGAGTGCTCCTTACGCGTGTGCTCAACGTGTTCGGCGCCGTTGCTGCCGCCAACACGAACGACACGCTGCAAAAACTGCAGGAATCGTTTGCTGCTAAATACTCGGCAAACCGCGATGCCATCCTGCTGAACCCAAAATTGTTTGCACGCGTAAAGGCCGTTTACGACAAGCGAAAAACTCTGAAGCTGGACGCCGAATCACAACGCCTGCTGGAGGTGACCTATAAGAACTTCGTGCTTTCGGGCGCCAACATTTCCGGCCCCGGCCGGGAGCGCTTCCAGGCATTGAACAAAGAGGAAGCCAGCCTGGGTGCCCGCTTCTCCAACCTGCTGGTCAATGCCGTCAAAAACGGCGCTTTCATTGTGAGCCGCGAAGAAGACCTGGCGGGCCTCTCCGAAAACGAAAAGGCAACCTATGCGGCCAACGCCAAAGCGCGCGGTTTCGATGGCAAATGGCTGCTTCCGCTGAAGAACACCACGCAGCAGCCCGCCCTGCCCAACCTTGCCAAACGCGAGGTGCGCAAGGCGCTCTTCGACGCTTCCTGGAACCGGGCCGAGCGTGGTGACTCCAACGATACACGCGCGGTTGTTCTGCGCCTTGCCGCGATCCGCGCGGAGAAAGCGAAGCTCCTTGGCTTCCCGAGCTTTGCTGCCTGGAAGCTGCAGGATCAGATGGCCCGGACACCAGAAGCTGTTGATGCCTTCTTTGCACGCCTTGTACCGCTGCTGAAAAAGAAATCGCTCCAGGAAGCGGCCGAGATCCAACAGCAGATCAATGCGCAGAAGGGCGGCTTTCAGTTGGCATCCTGGGATTGGGATCGGTACGCGGAGCAGGTGCGGAAGGCAAAGTACGACCTCGACGAAAGTGAAGTAAAACCCTATTTCGAACTCAATACAGTGCTGGAAAAGGGCGTGTTTCATGCCGCCAACCTGCTTTACGGCATCACCTTCAAGGAGCGTCATGACCTGCCGGTGTACCAGTCCGACGTGCGGGTATGGGAGGTGTTTGACCACAACGGGCAGCCGATGGCATTGTTTTATGGCGATTACTACAAGCGCGATAATAAATCGGGCGGCGCCTGGATGAACAATTTCGTTGACCAGAGCACCCTGCTCGGAACAAAGCCGGTGATCACCAACGTATGCAACTTCGACAAGCCCGCCCCCGGACAACCGGCGCTTATCAGCTTTGATGATGTGCGTACCATGTTTCACGAATTCGGGCATGCCCTGCACGGCCTCTTTGCCAGCCAGAAATACATCGATCTCTCCGGCACTAATACCGCGCGCGACTTTGTTGAGTTCCCGTCCCAATTCAACGAACACTGGGCGCTGGACCCTGCCGTACTGAAAAATTACGCGCGGCACTACAAGACCGGAGAACGCATCCCGCAGCCCATCGTAGATAAGATCAAGCGCTCCGCCACCTTTAATCAGGGCTACGTGTTCACCGAAGCCATCGAAGCGGCCCTGCTCGATATGAGCTGGCACAAACTCGCTCCCGGGCAAAAGGTCAGCGATGTTGATGCATTTGAAAAGGCGGCCCTGCACAGCACCGGCCTCGACCTGCCCCAGGTGCCGCCGCGCTACCGCTCCTCCTACTTCCTCCACATCTGGGGCAGTAGTTACGCAGCAGGCTACTATGCCTACCAATGGACCAAAATGCTATCGGAAGATGCGTTTGTGTGGTTTGAAGAACATGGCGGCCTCACGCGCGCCAACGGGGACCGTTTCCGCAAGCTGGTACTCTCGCGCGGCAACAGCCAGGATTATGGAACCATGTACCGCGCTTTCCGCGGTAAAGACCCGGATATCCGCCCGATGCAGGCCCTGCTGGGAATCAAATAGAAGAATCCGCCAATAGCAAAGGCCCGCCGATGGCGGGCCTTTGCAGGCACTAATTACTTTTTTCTTTGCGTTGATTAACTGAACAGGTACTCCACGTCCTCCCTGCTCAGGCTCTTCACGAACGAAGCATCATCGGCGATGAGCTCTTTCGCGAGGATGCGCTTGCGCTCCTGCAGCTCCATGATCTTGTCTTCGATGGTGTCCTTGCAGATCATGCGGTAGGCGAAGATGTTCTTCGTTTGCCCGATGCGGTGCGTGCGGTCGATGGCCTGCTGCTCCACGGCGGGGTTCCACCAGGGATCCACGATGTAGACGTAGTCGGCCGCGGTCAGGTTCAAGCCCACACCGCCCGCCTTGAGCGAGATGAGGAACACGCGTACGGAGTCGTCTTTCTGGAAGCTCTGGATGGCCTTCTCGCGGTCGGGGGCCGTAGTACTACCGTCGAAATAAACATAGGGAATGCCGAGGCTTTCGAGCTTTTCGCGGATGAGGGCCAGCATGCCGAGGAACTGCGAGAACACGAGCGCCTTGTGGTTGCCGATGTTCTCGGTGATCTCGCGCGCGAGCTCGTCGAGCTTGATGGAGTGGTTCTCGAACTTCTCGTCCTCATTCAGAATAGCCGGCGAGTCGCAGATCTGGCGCAGCTTCATGAGGCCCTGCAGGATCGTGAACTGCGACTTCTGGATGCCCTGCTCCTCGATGGTGCCGAGGATGCGCGCGCGGAACTCGTTGCGGTAGGCGTCGTAGATCTTGCGCTGCTCGTCTTCCATCTCGCAGAACAGTACCTGCTCCGTCTTCTCCGGCAGGTCCTTGGCCACCTGCTCCTTGGTGCGGCGCAGGATGAAGGGATAAAGCAGCTTCTTGAGGTGCTCCTTCTGCTCGGCCTCGCCGAACTTGTCGATCGGGATGGCGAACTCCTGGCGGAAGAACTCCATCGTGCCCAGCATGCCGGGGTTGAGGAAGTTCATCTGCGCGAAGATGTCGAAGGTATTGTTCTGCAGCGGCGTACCGCTCATGCAGAGGCGGTTCTTCGCGGGCAGCAGCGCCGCGGCCTTCGCCACCTTGCTCTGTGGGTTCTTGATCGCCTGCGATTCGTCGAGCACGGCGTAGTCGAGCCCGAGCTCCAGGAAGGTCTTGATGTCGGAGCGCAGCGTGCCGTAGGTGGTGATGATGACGTTGAACTGCTTCAGCGTGGCGGGGTCCTTCACGCGCTGCGGGCCGTGGTGGATGTGATACGTAAGCGAGGGCGTGAACTTTTTGATCTCGTTCTCCCAGTTGTAGATCAGCGTGGTGGGACACACCACGAGGGCGTGCATGTCGGGGTGCTGGTCGTGGTAGTGCTGCAGGAAGGAAAGCGCCTGCACCGTTTTACCAAGACCCATATCGTCGGCGAGGATGCCGCCCCAGCCGATCTCGTGGAGGTAGTTGAGCCACTGGAAGCCCGCGGCCTGGTAGGGGCGCAGGATGGGCTGCAGGTGCGCCGGCGGCTCCACTTCCCTGATCTGGTGCAGCTCGCGGATGCGCTCGTACTTTTCTTCGAGCTGGATGGTCAGCTCCTCCTCGTTGCGGTTGTCGTACAGCTCGTCGATCACCGAGAGGTGGTAGCGCGAGAGCTTCAGGCTGTTGGCCTTGCCTTCGCCCACGCGGAACAGCAGGGCGTATTTCTTCAGCCACTCCTCCGGTAGGATGCCGAGCGTGCCGTCGTTGAGTTGCACAAACTGCTGCTTGTTGGCGAGCGCGCGCTTCACCTCGGCCACCGACACGCGCTGGTCGCCGAAGAGGATGTCGACCTTGGCATCGAACCAGTCGGTGTTGGAGGAGATGTAGATATGCGTCGTCGGCTTCGCCGTGTTGAAGCGGAAGTTCTTGAGCTGCTCGAATCCGAACACGGGGATCTTCGCCTCCTGCATCGCATCCACGAAGAGGAAGAACCAGTTGTTCTTGAGCACCTCCGCGCCTTTGAGGGCGAGGGCGGCGCCGTCGTCGTAATCGATGAAGTTCGAATGCAGCGCCCGTACCTTCTCGATGGCGCGGCGCTCCGCCTCCTGGTTGCGGTGCACCACCACCACCTTGTCGCCCAGCGGGATCACGAGCTCTTCGCGGTCGTTGGCGCGCGTGTCGAAGCCTTTATAGCTGAACACGGGCGAGAACACGAGGTAGTCGCCTTTCTCCTGGAGATACAGCTTTACGTCGGGCTCGCCGTCCTTCACCTGCTGCACGAGGCGCGGGTCGAAGTCGACCTTGTAATCCTTCGCCAGCGGCAGCACGATCTTCTCGAGCGTCACGGGCCAGGTTTCGGCATCCACCTGCATGGTGCCCGAAGGGAGGAAGGGCGTGACCACGTTGGCGGCCTCGGTGTGCTGCCAGAAATAGAGCTCACCGTTGTACAGGAAGAAGAGATGCGTGGGCGCTTCGTTGTCGGTAAGGCCCCAGGCCACCGACTCGGGCTTCAGGTAGCAGTCGATCTCGTAGCCCTTGGCGTTGGGCGCCACGGAGAAATAGGGCAGCAGCGGTGCCGCGTTGAACGACGCCTTCTCCAGGTGGGCGGTCTTGAAGGTCTTGCCCTTGGGCAGTATATATACGGGCGAGGTGGCGAAGTCCTGGGCCAGCTTGCGCAGGCGCGGCAGGAGGTATTCGGCCACGAGTGCCTTCGTTTCTTCGGGCAGCTCCTCGCCTTCGGTCTGTACGATGTTCTCCCAGAAGCCGGAGAAGGGCGAGTTGCGGTTGAGGTATTTGTTGAGCTCGGCCTCCTGCAGCTTGCGGGCCACGGTGATGAGCGCCTTGTCGGTTTCGCTGAAGGGCTCGAGCTCGATGTAGCGGGCGAGCTCCAGCTTCTGCACGGTGCCGATAAAGCCGGCTTCGGCCGTGGCTTCGCCTTCCACGAGGTCGATGTAGAAATACGGGAAGGCAGGCTTGTTGCAGTTGAACACGATGCCGACGGTGCGCTCTTTCTGGTCGGGCTTCGGCGCCTCGGCCGCCCCTTCGGGCTCGGCCACCACGGGCTCCATGCGGCGCGGCGCGGCGGCCACGGGTGCGGCCACGCGCTTGATCGAGGAGTCGAGCACGCGGAGGTAGGGCTTGCCTTCCTTGTAGGTGAATTCGAACTTGCCCTCGAGGTCGTCGGAGAGGGAATAGCCATAGAGCTCGAGGAGCTTGTTCTTTTCCTTGTCCCAGTTGCGGATGGTATCGAAGTAGTGGGCGCCGTATTTTTCGTGCAGGTGCAGGAACACGATGATCTTGGGCAGGCAGAGCGGGTGGTCGGTGTCGACGTAGTCGGAGCTCGTGTCGAAGGTGCGCTCTTCGTTGCGGCGCAGCAGCACACGGTAGGGCTCGCCCTCGATGGTCACGGTGGCTTTCACCAGCTCGTCGACCGCGCTTTCGATGACGGGCTTCTGCGTCTTGAGGTATTCCTCGGCCTCGAGGTAGAGCTCGGGCGACGAGAGCAGGCGCAGGGTCTTGATCTCGATGGACTTCATCTTGGCCACCGTGTGGTTCTGGTCGTAGGCGCGCTCGCCGTTGAGGAGGAGGCCTTTGTCGAGCATCTCCTGCAGGCGCAGCAAGGCGGCGGCCTCGTGGCGGCAGATCTCGCCGAGGTTGTAGGGGCAGGTGCAGCGGATGGAGAGGGCCTTGGGGTCCTTGTATTGGTTGACGTACACCTTGTAGTTGGTGGCGTAGTTGTCGTCCCGGACGCGGAAGGTGGCCGATCCGAAGAGTTCGTCGTGCTCCACCAGGTCTACGTAGCCCACCGCATGGATCTTCTTCCCGCGCCGGATCACTTCCTCACTGCCCTGCGTATATATGTATTTGAGTAAATGCGGTAATGCCAAGCGATTTCGAGATTTTGGTTAGGAGGTAGCTGCCGGGCCTTCCGGAACAAAGGGTTGTGGGTCAGGGATGCGACATTCCGCCAGGTTGATCTTCATAGGTGAATCCAGTCTTTCGGAACCGCCTCGCTGCCGGTTTCCGCTTTGCGGATCCCGGAAAGGCCAATTGGCAAAAGTAAAGGAAAAAGTACCGGATTACCTGAGCTTCAAGGATATTTTGCCGTTAAATCCGGAGCCGCCCGTTGCCGCAGTGGCGCAACGATGACGGCCGCAAGCGGCCTGTTCACGCAGCGGCGCGGCGGCGCAACGAATGCCGCATAAGGGTGTTTGTCTCCTGCACAGCCTTTTCTGCGCTTGCCTCCTTCCCGGCGGGCACCATAAGTAAGGTACAAATGCATCCCGGCGTCTGCACCAACGGCTTCGCTGCTGGCGGAACAGGTAATCCGGCGGCGATGCATCCCTCCGGGATGCATGCGTCGTTGGCGAAAGGGATTATTCCGCTGGCGACACCCAAACCCGCTAACGCATTCACCATTGACCATTCACCATTCCCCGCCCCATTTATGCTATTTTGGCACAGCACCGCAGGAATGGCGGCGCAACGGCATCTAATGCTTCAAACCGACCTGTTGACCGACCCCCTGCTGATCAGGCGCCTGCGCGCCCGGGAGGAAGCTGCCTTCCGGGAGCTCGTGGCGCTGTACCAGGACCGCATCTACAATACGGTGCTGGGCCTGGTGCAGCGCGCGGAAGATGCGGAAGACCTGACGCAGGAGGTGTTCATTAAGGTGTGGCAGGGCATCGGAAGCTTCAACGAGGCTGCGCAGCTCTTTACCTGGATCTACCGCATCGCCGTCACCGCGGCACTCGATCACCTGCGGCAGCAGGGACGGCAGAAGCGGGGCGGCTTCCTGGTTTCGCTGTTCAGCCGGCACGCCGAAGACCCCGATGCGCCGGATTTCCACCACCCCGGGGTGGCCGCCGAGCAGCGGGAGCACAGCGCCCTCCTGTTCCGCGCCATCCGGGCCCTGCCCGAGCAGCAGCGGGCGGCCTTCGTGCTGCAGAAGCTCGAAGGACTGGGGCAGGCCGAGATCGCGGCGGTGCTGGGCACCACGGTGTCGGCAGTGGAATCGCTGCTGCACCGGGCGAAGCAGAATTTGAGGAAACAAATAGAGAGAAGGTTTTGAAAGGGTTGGGAGGTTTTGGAGGTTTTAAGGGTTGGTCCCAACCAGCCCATGGCTTTAGCCATGGGTATTCGATCCGTACCAGCCCACGGCTTTAGCCGTGGGAAGCAGGGAACCCATGAGACATCAGGAGTAAGAAAAGCACCGGTGAACGCATTGACCATTCACCATTGACCATTCACCATTGACCATTGACCAAAATGAACGACCATGTCTGAAGAACGCGATCAAAAAATAGACGCCATCCTGGCGAGCCTCGATGGCGCGGCGCGCGCGGAGGCGCCGCCTTACCTGTACAGCAAGATCCGGAACCGCCTGCAGGCGCCGGCCGCCCTCCCGGTGCGCCTCGCCGGCCGGCTCGCGCTCGCGCTCGCCATCGTAGCGGTGCTCAACGTGCTCACGCTGCGCTCGGCGGGCGCTGCCGAAGACCCGGTGGCCGCCGCGCACGCGCAGGCCATCGCCGCCGATTATTCCATCACCCTTCCCGACACCTATTGATCCATGACTACCAAGCGTCATACCTGGGTAACGATCGGCATCACCGCGCTGGTGCTGCTCAATATCGGCCTCGTGGCTACCTTCTGGCTGCAGCGGAGCGCCGCCCGGCCGCCCGCCCTCGCCGGAGCGGCCGACACCGTGCGCCCCGGTCCCGCCCTGCTCATCCGCGACCTCAACTTCGACTCCGTGCAGGCACAGCGCTTCACGGCCCTGCGCAACGAGCACTTCAGCGCCATGCAGGGCTACCGCGCGCAGATGCGTGACCTGAAGGACCGCTTCTATGCCGGCCTCCGCGAGGAGGCGCCGCTCCCCGACTCCCTGGCCACGGCCATCGGCACCCTACAGGCGCAGATGGACCGCATCACCTACCAGCACTTCCGGCAGGTACGGGCCTTGTGCACCCACGAGCAGAAAGAACGCTTCGACCGCATCATCGGCAACGTGATCCGCCAGCTCGGCCGCCCCGGCCCGCGCCGCGGCCCAGGACCCGGCGGTGAAGACCGCCCGTTCGGACCACCGCCCGGCGACGGCCCTCCGGATGGCCCTATGGATGGACCTCCGCCTCCTGATGAGCGATGATCACGATATGCGAAGTCAAAAGTCAAAAACGGATACGACGACAGGGGCGGCGTTGGTAGCTACGGGTGCCGGCGTCAGCCTTTTTAACTGTTGAATTTTGATTTCCTTGAGCAGCTTCCCGAAAAAATAAAAAGCGCGCCCGCAGGAACACCACCGCCTCAGCGTCCAAGAAAACAGCTACCCTCGCCGGCCTTGCACTGCAGCGCCGTAAGGATACCAGTACTCGTTTTACAGGTTGAAACGGGCCCTGCTTTCGTGCAGGGCCTTTTTGTGCGTGCGGTCCCAGCCCCCTGTCCCCCGTAGGGGGAACTTAAAGTGCTACGTTCTTCTCCGAAGGGAGGCTTTCCTAAAGCACTTGGGGTCGATGTTTGAGTGCATAAGTACCCGATCAATGAATACATGAGAAGAGGGAGGTCTCCTTTCCTATCCCTTATTTGCTCAAGTACTCATGTACTCTGTTACTCAAGTACTCCCCTTCTTCCCGCATCCCTTCTACGCTCTTAACGTAGAAAGCCCCGACAGTGTCGGGGCTTTCGTATAAAAGTGCTTCGAGAAAAGTCTAAAACCAGAAGGAAAGACCGGCCTATGTTCCCCCTCCGGGGGACAGGGGCAGGGGGTCAGGGGGCTATTGTGAGCTTTCCGTCCTGGTACTGCGGCAGCACATTGGCGAGGTCGGGCGTGAGGCAGTGGCGGATGTCCTTCTCGAGGCCGAAGCCGGTGAGGCGGTGGTAGTGCGAGGCGTCGTTCTTTTTCATGAAGGCGTACATGTCGTCCTTGGCGAGGCCATACAGGCACTCGGCCATATGCGAGGCATCGCAGTTGACGGTGAAGTGCTCCTTGATGCGGGATACGACGGCGCCGGCGAAGAGCGTGTCTTCGATATTGGGCTTGTCTTTCCAGGCGGCGCAGCCGAGGATCACGTTCTTCTTCTGCGCGGCGAGGTGGTCGCACACGGCGGAGAGGTTGAGGAAGGCGCCGGTGATGATCTCCGTGGCACCCTTTGCGAGGGCCATGTGGAGCAGCTTGGTGCCGTTGGTAGTGGTGAGCACCAGCGTCTTGCCGCCGATGAACTCGCGGGGATATTCGAAGGAGGAGTTGCCGTACTGCAGTCCCGGCGCCACCATGCCGTCGCGCTCGCCGGCGGTGATGCACTGGAGGTCCTTACCCAGCTGGATGCAGCGCTCCACCGAATCTACGGGGATGATTTCCTTGGCGCCGTTGTACAGGGCTGTGGCCATGGTGCTCGTGGCGCGCAGCACATCGATCACCACCACGATGCAGTCGCGCACGTCGTAGAGGTGCAGCAGCGCGGGCGAGAGACAGGTATATAAACTGGGCTTATTGTTGGTCATTGTCATTTTTGAATGGGGTAATGGGGTAATATGCTAATGGGGTAATGAGGCCATGGATTCAATTATCCCATTACCCCATCACCCCATTATCCCATTAAGCAAACGGAATCTTCACCACTTTGGCCTTGAGCTGCTTGTCGCGCACCTTGACGTAGATCTCGGAGTCGATCTCCGACAGGTCCTTACGCACATAGCCCATGCCGATGGCCTTGCCGAGCGAGGGGCTCTGCGTGCCGGAGGTGACGTAGCCGATCTCCTCGCCCGCTTCGTTCACGATGGGATAGTGGTGACGCGGAATGCCCTTGTCGACCATCTCGAAGCCCACGAGCTTGCGCGTGATGCCCTGCTCTTTTTGCTTCTGGAGGATTTCTTTGGCGGTAAAGTCCTTCGTGAACTTGGTGATCCAGCCGAGGCCGGCCTCGAGCGGCGACGTAGTGTCGTCGATGTCGTTGCCATAAAGCGCGAAGCCCATCTCGAGGCGCAGCGTATCGCGGGCGGCGAGGCCGATCGGCTTCAGTCCCTGCGGGGCTCCGGCTTCGAAGATGGCGTTCCAGATGGTCTCGGCATTGCCGTCCTTGTCTTCGAAATAGATCTCCACTCCGCCCGCACCGGTGTAACCCGTTGCGCTCACCAGCACGTTGTCGACGCCGGCGAAGCGGCCTTTCACGAAGGTGTAGTATTTGAGGTTGAGGATGTCCATGTCGGTGAGGGTCTGCAGGATCTTGGTGGCGTTGGGGCCCTGTACGGCGAGCAGGCAGGTCTCCTCGGAGATGTTGTGCATTTCGACCACCCCCCCTTGCCCCCCCGGGAGGGGGGTGTTATGCTTCTGGATCCAGTTCCAGTCTTTCTCGATGTTGGAGGCATTCACCACGAGCATGTACACCTTGTTCTCCTCGATGCAGTACACCAGCAGGTCGTCTACAATGCCGCCCTGCTCGTTGGGCAGGCAGCTGTATTGCGCCTTGCCCACGGTGAGCTTGGAGGCGTCGTTGGAGGTCACGCGCTGGATGAGGTCGAGCGCTCCTTCACCCTTGAGGATGAATTCGCCCATGTGGCTGACGTCGAATACGCCCGCGTTGCGCCGCACGGTGGCGTGCTCTTCGTTGATGCCCGAATAGGAGATCGGCATGTTGTACCCGGCGAATTCGGCCATCTTGGCCCCGGCTTCAATGTGTTTCTGGGTGAACGGCGTTTGCTTCATGCAAGTCAATTAAGGGAGCAAAAGTAAGGAAAGCCGCTGCGCGGCTGTTTATTGGTCTATTAGTTTATTGGTAAAGGTCACCTAAAGACGGGCTTTCCTTATTACACCGATCTCTTTTGCATTCATTCTCGGCACAGGAGGTTGGCTTGGTTGATGGTTACTGCCGGTACACTTCTTTTTGACACGCATCGCGCAACCTCCAAAACCCTTAAAACCTCCAAAACCCCTACAACCTGTACTCTTCCCAAACAGAGACCTCCCCGTCGGCGCCCGCGGCCACGATAGCGCGCCCGTCGGAGCTGAACTGCACGTCGTTGACGTCGTTGGCGTGGTGGCGGAAGGTTTGGAGCAGCTTGCCAGTTGGCACGTCCCAGAGCCGCATGGAGATGCCTTTATTGTAGTGGCTGTCGCCGATGAAGTTTTGCAGCAGCTCACCAAACTGCGTCTTGTCGCGCCCGCTCGTGATGAGCTGCCGCCCGTCGGCACGGAAGTGCACGCCCTGCTGGTGCTCTGGTGTGGAGAGGCTCCGCAGCACGGTCCAGGTGCGGGTGTTCCAGAGCTTCACCGTGCAATCGTCGGAGGTACTGGCCATCAGCGTCCCGTCCCGGCTCCAGTCGAGCGCCACCACCGTTTCGTCGTGATCGGTAAGGGTGCGCAGGAGGGCGCCGCTGCGGGCGTTCCATACGTTGATGGTCCGGTCGAAAGAGCCCGATACGAGTGTGCCCCCATCGGGTGAGAAAGCCAGGTCCCACACATTGCGCTGGTGCCCCTTCAGGCGCTGCAGCAGCTGGCCGCTGGCGCGGTTCCACAGAAACACATGCCCTTCCTCGCTGCCGGCCGCCACCACCGACGCGTCGGGACTGAAGTGCACCGTCCAGGTAGTGCGGGCCGGGCCTTCGAGCGTATGCAGCAAGGCACCGTCAGGGAGGCTCCAGATCCTGACGCGGGCGTCGTACCCGGCCGTCGCAGCATAGCGGCCGTCGCGACTCAGCGCCAGGTAGGTGATGCCCGACGGCCCCTTCCAGCTGCGGAGTGCGGGCCCGCCGGAGCGGCGCCAGAGCGACAGCGTCGAATCGGCACCCGCACTGAGCACGAGCGAGTCGCCGGGGAGGAAGCGGGCCGTCCAGATCACCGACCGGTGGCCTTTCAGCGACTGCGCCAGGCGAAATGGGCCAGGACCGGCTTCGGGCGGATGGTACCAAAGGTGGTAGCAGGTACAATAGATCAGGGTCAGGAGCGCGCCGAGCAGCAGGAGTCGGCGGGGGCGCGTAAAGGGCCGGAAGGTCATGGGGTTTGTTTTTTAACGGGTAGCATTACGGTGCGCTCAGCGGTCTGCCAGGTCGCGGGCAGCCGTGGGCAGCAGGGCGGTGGTGGGGCTGAAGGAAGGCGCTACGCAGAAGGCATGGCTGGAGCCGCAGAGTACGAACACCCGCTCGCCTTTTGCCGTCAGCTCCTTCACCGCGGCCACGAGCTGCTGGTTGCGCAGGTCGTTGCCGGCGGCCATCATTTCGGCGAGGTAGCCGGGCAGCGCGTGCTCGTCGGAAACGTTGCGCCAGTCGGTGCCGGAAAAGTAGCGCTGCCAGAGGCGGTCGATATCAGCAATGGTCTTCAGCGAGTCCTGCATGCCCACATACCGGGCCCGCTCGAAGAAGGGCGCGAGAAAGGCCGCCGGGTCGGAAGGCTTGCCGAAGCGCAGCTGCCCGAAGTATGGGTTCAGCACCTGTGCCAGCGCCACCTGTGCCGGCGGGAACCGCTTCGAGAGGCCCTGCGCAAGCGTTTCCTTGTCGAGGTCCCAGTTGTATACCGGGATGCCGTCGGCCGATGCGAGGGCTTTTACATGACCGCCTTCGCCGAGGTTCCTGACGGGATCCATGATGCCGGGCAGGAGGAAGCCGAGGCGGCCTTCCACGAGGGCCACGGTGGGGCGGAGCGCCTTCCAGCGGGCGTCGATGAGGAGGAGCTGGCTGTCTTTCGGATCGCGGGTGTGGGCGGCGCCGAATACGGTCACTGCCGGCGTGCCGATCACATAGGGCCGCGGGTGCTCGCCGCTGTAGTCTTTGAAGGCCACGATGGGATAGGCGCCGTGCGTGCCGCTGGTGCGGTAGTATTTGGGCGAGCGCCAGGCCACGAAGAAGACGAGCGCAAGCAAGAGGAGGGCTGTACCGGCAGTATAGCCGGCAATGCGGAGGAACTTTTTCATGATGTTTGGTTTTGGTCCGTAGTCGGAGACTACGGACAACGTTGGTTTAGGTTCGTAGTCACAGACTACGAACAACGGTTGTTGGATTTGCAGTCGGAGACTACGAACAACGGTTGTTGGATTTGCAGTCGGAGACTACGAACAACATTGGTTTGTTGATTACGGACAGTCGTGTTACGTGGCGCGTCGTCTGCCGACGTTGTGCTCCCGCAGCAAAGCGATCAGCGCTTTTCCGAGAAGTCGTAGCTGACGATGTGCCAGCCGTCGTCGTCGGAGCGGAGGCGGATGCGGTGGCGCAGGCCACGCAGGCCGCTGCCGATACGGCCTTCTTCCACTACGGTGACGCGGCGCTTGCGGCCCGAGCGCCCCCGCTCGTTGATGCTGTAGGAGCGCGAGCCGGAATGGGCTACCGGCGGAAACAGGTGCCGGGCGATCCGGGCGGGCGACGTTGTCCAGGCGGCGCCTTCGGAGCGGGCCCGGTCGAGCGCCTCGTTGAGCCGCGCGATGTCCTGCGGATCCGCCGGCCGCTCCTGCCAGGTGCTGCACGAGGCCAGGAAGAAGAGCGCGCTCAGAAGTAGGAATACCTGCTTTTTCATGAGGAGGTAGTTTATTGGTTTAATGGTCTATTGGTTTATTGGTAAGGGGTCGTTTCTGTGGTAGCTGCGTTCCCGTGAGGAAGCTCTTCGAATCATGTAATGCTAAAGGGATACTTCCATGGGCGACCATATCCTTCACAATCTGAAATCCGAGATCACAGATCCGAGATCACAGATCTCAGATAATAAAAAAGGGCCCTCAAAGAATTGAGGGCCCCGAGGTTTCCCCGCCGTAGCGGGGCAACTTCAACCAAGGTATCCTGGTCCGGGCCCGTGTATCAATCGGTGGTCGGTCATACGTGGTCAGGAGGGTCCGGAGTCGGGTGGGTCAGATAACTAAGAAAAACGCATCGAAGGAAGGAACGGCGGCGCCGAGGGTGCCGGCCTGCGCGGCGGGCGCTCCGTCAACCGAATCGGTGGCGGGGCGGGTGCCGCGGTCCTCGTCTTCACGCTGCAGGCGCTCGAGCTGCTCCTGGTCACGCTGCAGCTGCTCCCGCTTTTGGTCGATCGCGCGGCGCAGGCTGTCGCTGCGGCCGGACTTGTACTCGTAGTCGTCGCCTTTGGTGGAGGTCACCGGTTTGGCCGGGTCCACGAGCTCGCCGCTCTCGGTCATCACGTAGTCGGTGTTCACCTGCCAGGCATGTGCTTCATTGGCCCAGTCCCAGTCGCGCTCGGCAAACCAGCGGCGGCGGCCTTCCACTTCGAGCTCTGTTTCGAGCCGCTCGTTCACCGAAGCGTCGATGCGGATCTTTTTACCGACGGGCACCTGGATCTGCACAACAACATATTGGTTGCGGTACTTCTGCTCGCGTCCGATGGCGAAGCCACTGCCCAGGTTCAGGAAGGAGTCGACCACCGAAGCAGGATAGGTGAAGGCTTCAGCGCGACGCAGCGCCTCACGGCCCCCATCGCCGCGGCTGTAGCGCCAAACGGTCACATGGTATTGGGCGTCGGAGCTCCGGTCGATGCGCAGACGCACATCGGAGAGGCGCATGGTGTCTTCGTTCACATCCCAGCCGTCGCGATCGGCATCGATGAAGCTGTAGTAGTTGCTGTATTCGATCTGAGGCTGGTTCACCCGTACGATGAGGCGGTCCTGCACGCTGGTTGCCGGCACGTCGAGGGGTACTTTGCTCAGGTGGCGGAAGCTCGAGAACATGGAGCCGGCGAAGAGCACCGCCATCACGATTCCGATGAGCCAGAGGGCGCCGAACGACCAGCCCAGGTAGCGGTTGTGGGTGCGTACCCGCATCAGGCGGCGCACGGCCCAGGTGATGAGGGCTACGAAGGGCACTCCGAAGAGCAGCAGCAGGCCACTCCAGCCGAGGAACTTCTGACCGCGGTCTTCGAGCAGGAAGTTATTGGCGAGCTCGCCGGCACCTCCGAAGATGAGTACCACGAGGCCCATGAAGAACATAAAGGCCATAAAGCCGAGGAACAGCAGGAGCGCGGCTTTCAGGATGACGCCGATGATGTGGAAGCAGCCGCGGGCGGCGCTGCCGGTAGCCTGGGTCATGTCGCCGGCTACGGTGCGGCCGGCGCCGGCAAATTCGCGGGCGCTGCCGGCAAACTGGCGGGCCTGCTCCTTGACGTCTTCGCCAAAGGCCTGCGTCTTCGCCTTCAGCTGCTCGATCTCGATCTTCACGTTCTCCTTGATGCGGTGCACGTCTACGTCCTCACCGCGCATCTCCATCTTCTGAAAGGAGCTGCGGGCCTCGGGCAGGATGATCCAGAGCACCACGTAGCTGATGAAGAACGTGAAGGTGAAGGAGCCTACGAAGGCGCCGGGGAAGAAATTGCGGTCGTGGTCGTCGAACAGGGCGTTGAGCACGGCCAGGATGATGTTGAGCAGCAGGGGCGCCAGCCAGATGAGGCGGATCGTCCAGGCGTCCTTATTGAAGTAGGCCGCGATACCGCCGGCCACGCCGCCGATGATGCGGTCGTCGGGGTTGCGGAAGAAGCGCTTCGCCACCGTGTTGTTGGCGAGGGGACGCTTCGGCAGGAAGATCCACAGCAGCAGGTACAGCAGGATGCCGGTACCGGCGCCGAACACGAGCAGCACCAGGATGATGCGCACGATGGCGGGGTCGATGCTGAAGTAGTTGGCGATGCCGGAGCAGACGCCGCCCAGGATCTTGTCGTTGCTGTCGCGGTAGAGGCGGCCGCGGGGCTTGTAGCCGGTGGTGCGGGAGAAGACGCTTTCTTCTTCGGCGGCGGCGGAGGCCGTACCGGAGGCCGTGCTGGCGCCGGCGGTTTCGCCTTCCACTTCCTCGAAATCTTCCACACGGCCCATCGTATCGATGATGAGGGCCATGTCGGCCTCGGAAACGGCGGGCGCGCCTTTCTTCACCTGGGCGTCCATCAGCTCCGCGATGCGGCTCTCGATGTCGTTGATGATCTCGTCGCGACCCTCCTCGTGGGCGAAGTAGCGACGCAGGCTCTCGATGTAGCGTTGCAGGCTCTCGTAGGCGGCGTCCTCGATCGGGATCACCCTGCCGGAGAGGTTTATGTTGATAATCTTTTTCATGATCGGGGTGGTTGAAGTTGTTAGGAGAGGTTTTCTTTCTTGCCGGTCAGCGTGTTCACTGCGTTGGAGAGCTCTTGCCAGGTCTGCTCCAGTTCCCGGTAGAAGGCTTCGCCTTTTTCGGTGAGCATAAAGTATTTGCGCGGGGGGCCGGAGGAGCTTTCCACCCAGCGGTAAGTGAGCATCTCCGCGTTCTTGAGGCGGGTCAGCAGCGGGTAGAGGGTGCCTTCCAGGATATGCAGCTGGGCGCCTTTCATCTCTTCCACGATATCCGAGGGGTAGGCCTCTCCCCGGCGGATGATCGACAGGATGCAAAACTCCAGGATCCCCTTGCGCATCTGGCTCTGCGTATTCTCAATATTCATGGGGTCTGTTTTGTGTTTCGGCGCGTGGGCCGGAACGGTGATTGGATCGTTTGACAAGACAAAGCTAAGGTAATCTTTGGTACTATGCAACGCATAATACCATGTTTTTTTTAGTAATTGTGGTCGCCGGTTATTAGGCAAACTATCAATTCGTTGATTACCAGTCTTTTGTCCCTTATCCCATGTTTCGCCCTTTTGGATGAATTGCGCTTTTTTCGCGATAAGCGGCGGAATCGGTTACTTTGCTGATGCTCATCCGTACCCTTTCGGCGGCTTTTGGTGCTGCCCTGCTGCTGACCGCCTGCTCCTCCAAGCGGAGCCGCGTGCACGTCGTGACCAACTACACCAAACTGACGGAAGCGCGCTCCGATTCCGTGGACCGCTTTACGTTCTCCGATCCCGGCCTTTACCCAATGGAGCACGTGCTGGAGGTCGAAGCCGATGCCTTCGTATTGACCCGCGCCGGCAAGACGCTCCGCTTTCCCGGTACCGGGCCCGGGCACTACGTGGTCAACTTCGGCACCGACACCCTTGCCTCCATGCCCCTCGCCTATGGCAGCGCCTGGGAGCAATTCATGCAGGCCAGCGGCACCGACCGGTTCGGCAACGCAAAGCTGGATACCCGGCTCGACTCGCTGCGTGCCGCGGCGGAGCGCAGAAAGGAGGAGCAGCGCCTTGCCTCCGGCCAGACCGACTTCCAGTTTCTTATGCCCGACTCCCTCAAGCTCGTGAGCCGCAACCAGGAGGCGCAGCTGTTCATCTCCCACGAGGCCCCGAAGCAGATCGAAGTGGAGCGCGGCGAGAACGTCGAATACTACCAGATCGCCTCCTTCGAGCGCCTGATGAAAGAAGCGCTTCAGCAACTGAAAGAAGAGCGGCCCGATACCCGCGAGCTCCTGCAGCGCGCCATCCGGTCGGATCAACAGTAAAAGCCGCCCTGATGGGGCGGCTTTTACGTTTATTGGTCTATTAGTTTATTGGTTTATTAGTAAGAAGTCGTTTACAGTGCTAAAGTCATTGCGAGCTCCGCTGGTTCGGGGTAAACTCGCAAAGCAATCTCCTGTGTTACGCGGAGTGCTTGTTGCATAAAACGTCCTAAAGCCTCGGGGCAATCTCCCGCGTTACGTGACCTGACCCTCTGCCACGATGACCGCGGCCGATCGAAGCCCCATGGCTGCTCCTTCGGTTACCGGAATCCCATGGCTAAAGCCATGGGCTGGTACATATCGAAAACCCACGGCTGAAGCCGTGGGCTGGTTAGTTGCCTTCCGGCAACATCCTATGTTCTTGGGTTCATCTTTCCCCGATATCCGTAGTCTCCGACTACGGATGCCCGACTACGGATGCCCGACTACGGATGCCCGACTACGGATGCCCGACTACGGATGCCTACAACGTCGTCACGCTCCGGAACAGCAGGCCGCCGGCATTGTCCACATCGAGCTTCAGGCTTTTGGAGCCGGCGCCTTCGAGTTGTACCTGTACCGTCTGCGTACCTTTCTTCAGCGGCACGCGCGTGTAGCAGATGCTGTGCGGCAGGCTTTGCCAGTTGCGGGTGTCGGCCTTTTCCTTTACGAAGTTGAAGATCTTGAGGCCGGTGGCGAAGAGCTCCTGGCGCTCGCGCTTTTTCTTCTCCTCTTTTGTTTCTTCCTTGCCTTCCTTCTTCTTGGCGGGTTCCGCGGCGGCTTCGGCAAGCTTGCCCACGGCGATCCGGCTCAGCGTCTTCGACAGGTCCTTGAGGCGCCGCTCGCGGAGCGTTTCCTGCGCGAGGTCTGAGATGCTTTGTGCGGGCTCGAAGTCGAAGCGGAGGCTGTCGACCTGCACCTGCCCGGCCCTGTAGCGGAGCGGCTGCACGGCATAGCGCGGCAGCGCGGCGCATACGGAGGTGAGGCCGGAGAGGCGGCCTTCGTCCACGGCGCCCACCGAAAGGTCGAAGGGCACGCGCAGCGAGCCGCGGCTGTCGGTGAAGAAGAACTGGCCGGCATCCTTGCTGAGGAAGAACATAATATTCTCCTCTTCTTTCACCGGCGCGCGCCCGTTCTCCCAGAACAGCACGAGCTCGCCTTCGGTCTGCAGGTCGGCAGGCGTCAGGGTGTATCCGAGCTTTTTCTCGTATTCGTCGCGCTCTCCGTAGAAACCCAGGAGCTGCGCGCTGCGAAGCAGGTCGCGCTTGAGCTGCTGCGGGATGGGCACGCCGTAGTAGGCGCCGCCGTGCGCGAGGTACAGGTCGGCGGCATTGCGGTAGGCGATGAAAGCGTTGTTGAGGTCCTTGTTCTTTTCGTAGATGAGGCCCTGCAGCATAAAGGAGAAGGCGTCCTGCGTGTATTTGTTCTTTCCTTTCACGTCTTCCTGCGCGTAGGTGCGGAGGGAGATGCGGCGGGCTTCCACGAGGGCTTCGGCCGGCTGGTCGAGCATGAGGTAGTTGAGCGCCTTGTAGTAGTGCACCATGTACTTCTCGAAGTCTTCGCCGCGGTAGGTCTCCATCATCGGGTTGAGCAGCGTGGAGAGGGCCACATCGCCTACGGAGGTGCGGCCGTCTTCCATCAGGTTGTCGGCCTCATTGAAGTAGCGGTTGCTCGATTCGAAGCGGCGCAGCAGGTGTTCCATCCGGCCTTTCTCGAGCAGGAAGAGCAGGTGGTTGCGGCGCTTCGCCAGGAGCTTGTTGCCGTCGAGCGCGGTCGAGGCCCGGGCGTAGTCGCCCTGCTGGTAGTGGTCGTAATAACCACCCACCTGCTGGTTATAGGTGGCGCAGGACGCCAGGCTCAGCACGAGGAGCAGCGCCGGCACGAGCCGGAGGAAGGGAAAGCGTTTGGGTAACATGGGACGCAGTTAGGGATCTCAGATCGGTGATCTCGGATGTGAGATCTGTGCGCGGGCAATCGTTCTTACGCCACGCTACCTGGCTCAGATAAGCAAGCAGCCAATAGCAGGAACAGTCACACCGGAAACAGATCCCAGATCACAGATCCGAGATCTTAGATTAATTCTTCACGAGCTTGGCGATCTTCTTGTCGCCGATCCAGACCACCTCGTTAGTTTCGAGGTTGGTGAGCTCGAGGTTCACCTGGTAGTACACCTCTTTCTTCTTCTTGTGGGCGTCTACGATGGAGTTGATGGAGCCCTGGAGGATGTAGTCGGCGCCGTTCTCAAGCCCGAACTTCTTCATCGTGGAGGCGGAGGAATTCGTTTGCTGGTCGGCGCGCTCGGCACGGAGCTCTTCACGCTTCTTGCCGCCCTGTACGAGGCGCACGCGCTCGGTCTTGACGAACGACTGCTCCACATCTTTCACAAAGGTCTCGGCATCGATGTGCTCGTGGCTCTTGTTGGCCACGAAGCCGACGATGACGGTGGGCTTGCTGCCTTTGGCCTGCACGTGGTTGGCGAGCCAGTTGGAGTTGAGCACGGTCTGGATCATCTCTTCCGACACGAGGCGCGAATCGGTGTTGTTCCAGCGGCCGGAGATATCGACCTGCTCGTTGGGGGAGATGCGCGATACCTGGCGCGAGCAGGCGAAGAAGGCGGGGAGGGCGAGGAACGAAGCGTAGAGTAAAGCTTTTTTCATAGTTGCAGGTATGAGGTTATGAATGAAGGAAAAGAAGGTGTTTTTCAGAGGCGAGTCTACCACCAGAAGCTCCGGCGGTTGCGGAAGCCGAAGCGGCCGCCGTAATTGTAAGAGTCGAAATAGGGGTCGTAGTAATAGCCGCGGTCGACACGCTGGGCACGGGCAAGGCGGATGGCGTAGCGGTTGTTGCGGCGCTCGGTGCGGCGCTCCTCGCGGGCCTCGTACCAGTCGTAGGCCTTGTAGGTGTCGTGCACCGTGGTGCTGTGCCACTTGGTAATGGAGTCGGCCATGCGCATGTATTTCTCACGGCTGACGGCGAAGGCCGGGTTCTGGTCCGGCACCGCTTGCGCGGCGGCGCTGACCGTGCCCAGCACGAAGACGAATAAGGGTAAAGCTTTTTTCATAGCAAGAGTTTTTCAGTTACCTGACACTAAAAGTAGCGGCCCTGTTGGTTAAGCCTCCGTTAAAACGAATCAAACGACGTGCAGGTTACACTAACTGTGGCCCGGTTCCGGCCCCCTGCCCCCCGAAGGGGGAACTTAGGCTGGGGCTATTCCTACGGTAGCGATTCATTCTCAACGGATAACGACCCAATCGGCGCCTTGACTTGAGCGGCTGAGCACCTATTTTATAAGCAAGATTTTAACAAACGCAAAACAATAAGTCAGAGACATCATCCGGTCACGATAAGAAAGTAGAAAGCCCCGACTTCGTCGGGGCTTTCCTATGAAACAGCTTTGGAAAATATAGGGATAAGAAAGATATGATTCGCCTAAGTTCCCCCTTCGGGGGACAGGGGGCCGGGACAGGGGGCTATTTCTTCAGCCCGATCTCGCGCAGGCGCTCGTCGAGGTATTCGCCGGCGGTGATGTCTTCGTAGGCTTTCGGGTGCTGCTCGTCGATACAGCTCTCGAGGCAGGCGAGGCTCATGCCACTTTTGGGGTGCAGGAAGAAGGGGATGGAGAAACGGCTCGTACCCCAGAGCTCGCGCGGCGGGTTCACCACGCGGTGGGTGGTGGAGCGGAGGCGGTTGTTGGAGAAGCGCTGGAGCATGTCGCCCACGTTCACCACGATCTGCTCGGGCAGCGAGGTCACGCCCACCCACTCGTTCTGCTTGGTGAGGATCTGCAGGCCGTCGGCGGAGGCGCCCACGAGCAGGGTGATGAGGTTGATGTCTTCGTGCTGCTCGGCGCGGATGGCGCTCTTGGGCTCGTTCTGGATCGGCGGGTAGTGGATGGCGCGCAGGATGGAGTTGCCGTTGTGCACGTATTGATCGAAGTAGTTTTCGTCGAGGCCGAGGTAGAGGGCGATGGCCTGCAGGAGGGCGGTGCCGCTCTTCTCGAAGTTGCGGTAGGCCGCCTCGAGCGTGGGGGTGAACTCGGGCACCTCGCGTACGGTGACGTTGGCCGGGTATTCCTCGCCTACTTCCTCGCCGTCGGAGATCGTCTGGCCGAACTGGAAGAACTCCTTGAGGTCGGGTGCATCGAAGCCCTTGGCGTGCTCGCGCCCGAAGGAGGTGTAGCCGCGCTGGCCGGCAAGCTCGGGGATCTCGTACTGGTGCTTCGTGTCGGTGGGCAGGGCGAAGAACTGCTGTACGTATTTATACAGGTTGGCGATGAGCTCGTCGGGCACGCCGTGGTTCTTCACCGCTACGAAGCCCACTTCTTCATAGGCTTTGCCGAGGTCCTGTACGAACTGCTGCTTGCGGGTTTCGTCGCCGCTGAGGAATTCAGCGAGATCAACTACGGGGATCGTCATATAGTCAATGGTTTGAGTCGCTCAAAAGTACCATTCCGCCGGGATATCCACAAGGTGTGGAAAAGTTTTTCGCCATCGATAGCATCCCGGAGGGATACGCGCTTCCCAGCCCGGCATGGCATGCCGGGCCAACGCGAGAAAACGATAACCATACGTCAGCATCCCGGAGGGATGCGCGTTACCAAAGAAAGTGGCGCCATCGGGATGATCCACGAAAAGAAATTATGTTGCCGATGAGAAGGCCAGGGATGGTGTAAAATCATTTGTCTTCCTGAACCCACCACAATGCCTTTAACGTGCACCCCTACGGGGTGCGGTTCCCTTCAACGGCCGTATTTCTACCAACCGAGCACCCCTACGGGGTGCAGGAAACCACGTGCGGGTCTTCATGCGCATGAATACCAGATGATTTTCGGATAACGCGCATCCCTTGCGCCGGCGGCGAAGCCTTTGGCGCAGACGCCCGGGATACATTCGTGGATAACGGATCTGGCGCAGGGACCCTCCGGGATGCACTCGTCGTCAGGTGCATCGTGACAACGCTCTGAAATGATGGACCCGCCGATCAGCTTCCCTCCTTTGGGAGAACCTGTCCCACCGACGGCGAAAGGAATAGGGGCCTTACGCCACATTGCCCTCCCGGTAACCCTGCCCCATTCACGCTTCACACCCCGAACCTTCAGGGGCCAATTGCCGATTCCCGATTGCCGAGCTCACAGCTTCGCCAGGTATTCCTCCTCCTCCGCATCGGCATCCACGATCGTATAGTGCTTCAGTCCATATATCAGCGCCAGGTCGAGGGCATTCACCACCTGGTCGTAGGAGCTGCTCTTCGCCGGCTTCACCAGCAGCATCAGCTCCTTTTCGCGGCCCTGCGCCCGCAGCTGCTGCTGCAGGGTGCGGATGGCTACGCCGAGTCCGGTGCCGGTAGCGAGGCTGGTGCGTTGCACCCGTCCTTCCTGCTGCGCCACATCCCAGGCTCCGTGGTAGGCATACACGCCTTTGTCGGAGAGCACTACCGAAAGCATCGCCGACTCCTTGCGGGGTGTGGCGGGGCCATCGGCCGGCATCACGAGCTTAAGGGCCTGCTGCTCGCCGAGCCGCGTGGTGAAAATGAAGAAGGTGATGAGGAGAAAGCCGAGGTCCACCATCGGGGTCATGTCGATGCGGAGTCCGCGGCGTACGGAGCGGAGGCGGCCGTTGCCGGCTCCGTCGAGGGTAATTGCTGCCATAGGTCCTGGTTTATCAATGAGACAACGGGCACGCGTTCTTTCCATAAGCCGCGCTCGCTTTTCGGCGGCGAATCCGGACCTTCGTACAAATGAACCTTATGGAACCCATCGTTGTAGCCACGGACCTCTCCCCTGCCGGCGACAGTGCCGTTCAGTATGCCGCCGGCCTCGCGCAGTCGCTGCAGCGGCCCCTGCACCTGCTGCATGCCTTCATGGTACCGACGGGCATCTCGGAGCTGCCCCTGCAGCCCGAGGTCGCTACGCTGCACACCTACCCGGTTTCCTACGATGCATTACGCGCCGAAGCCGAAGAAGGGCTTCGCCTGTCGGTGACGCGGGTGCAGCAGGCCTATCCCGGCCTTACCGTAGTTCCACAGGCCGTGCCCGCCGTGGGCGTCAGCAACAGCCTCCTCGACGCGGTGGAGCCACTGAAGCCCCTCTGCCTCGTGCTGGGCACCCACCCCCGCCACGGCTTCACCGAAACCTTCGACAGCCGCGGCCTCGACCTGCTGCGCATGGCCAGCTTCCCGCTGCTCACGGTGCCGCAAGGCTACAGCGGCGCGGCGCCCACGCAGGCGGCCCTCGCCGTCGACGGCCGCTCCATCGCACCCGCACAGCTGGCTACGGTGCGTCGGCTGGCCACCACGCTGGGCCTGCAGCTCGACATCGTGCACGTTCAGACCGGCGACGGCGAGCATCCCTCCTGCCAGGAGCTCCTGCAGCAGCTTTCGGGATTGCCGGTGCACCTCCACACCGTGCGCAACGACGACGTTACCGAAGGCCTCCACTCCTTCCTGCAGCAGTCCGGGGCGCAACTGCTGCTCCAGCTTCCGCACCACCACAACTTCTGGGAGCGCCTCTTCGGCAAGCAGCACACCGCCGACATCGTATCGGAGATCAACGTGCCTGTATTGGTAATCCCTGAAGGCACGTAAAGGAAACAAGGGTTTTTTACCGCTAAGAAAAGAAGGGGCTAAGGGTTGCGCTAAGTTGTGTACACGTATATCCGATTGCACGATACCGGAACGTAGATGAACGCTATGCAATTTAAACAGGCTGAACGCATTACCCGTCAAATCAAATAAGAGAAAGGTCCCGCCTCGGCGGGACCTTTCTCTTAGCGAATACCTTAGCTACTTCTTTTCTTCGCGGTAAGAATCGCTTCTTTATCTTACCCTGCCTTAAAACTCCGCGTTCTTCGGCGTTCTCGGGAAGGCGATGACGTCGCGGATATTGCCCATGCCGGTCACGAACTGCACCATGCGCTCGAAGCCGAGGCCGAAGCCGGCGTGGGGCACGGTGCCGTAGCGGCGGGTGTCGAGGTACCACCACAGCTCTTCAACGGGTACGCCGATGGCGCGCATGCGGCCCTCGAGTACGTCGAGACGCTCCTCGCGCTGCGAGCCGCCCACGATCTCGCCGATGCCGGGCGCCAGGATGTCCATGGCGGCCACGGTCTTGCCGTCGTCGTTGAGGCGCATATAGAAGCTCTTGATCTCTTTCGGGTAGTTGGTCACGATCACCGGCTTCTTGAAGTGCTTCTCCACCAGGTAGCGCTCGTGCTCGCTCTGCATGTCGATGCCCCACTTCACGTCGTACTGGAATTTCTTTTTCTTGTAGTGCGGGCTCTGCAGCAGGATGTCGATGGCCTCGGTGTAGGTAATGCGCTCAAATTGGTGCTCCACCACGAACTGCAGCTTCTGCAGAAGGTCGAGCTCGGAGCGCTCGGCCTGCGGCTTTTGCTTCTCCTCGTCGAGCAGGCGCTGGTTCAGGAAGGCGAGGTCGTCGGCATTGTGCTGCATCACGTAGCGGATGAGGTACTGGATGAACTCCTCGGCGAGGTTGGCGTTGTCTTCGATGTCGTAGAAGGCCATCTCCGGCTCGATCATCCAGAACTCGGCGAGGTGCCGCGCGGTATTGGAGTTCTCGGCGCGGAACGTGGGCCCGAAAGTGTAGATCTCCCCGAATGCCGTGGCCCCGAGCTCGCCTTCGAGCTGACCGCTCACGGTGAGGTTGGTGGAGCGGCCGAAGAAGTCCTGGCTGTAATCGATCTTCCCGTCTTCGGTTGTCGGCGCGCCTTCCATCGGCAGCGTCGTGACGCGGAACATCTCGCCCGCGCCTTCTGCGTCGGAAGCGGTGATGATGGGCGTGTGCAGGTAAACGAAGCCTTTGTCGTTGAAGAATTTGTGCACCGCGAAGGCCAGGGAGTGGCGGATGCGGAACACGGCGCCGAAGGTGTTGGTGCGGAAGCGCAGGTGCGCGATCTCGCGGAGGTACTCGAGCGACGGCTTGTTCTTGGGTTGCAGCGGGTATTGCTCGGGATCGCAGTCGCCCAGTACTTCTACGGTGGCCGCCTTGAGGTCCATCTTCTGGCCCTTGCCCAGCGAGGGTACGAGCGTACCGGTCACCTTCAGCGAAGCCGAGGTGGTGATGCGCTTCAGCAGCGCTTCGTCGAACTCACCAAGCGTCAGCACTACCTGCAGGGTGCCATTGGTAGATCCGTCGTTCAGCGCCACGAACTGGTTGTTGCGGAACGAGCGTACCCATCCCATAACCGTGATCTCCTGTTGCTCCGGCTCCATGGCCAGCACTTCCTTGATGCGGATCCTTTTGTTGAACATGGCGCAAATATATAATGTGCGAATGGGTTAATGTGCTAATGTGCCAATAGGCTCGGGCAGGCTTCCGAAGGTTTAGAAGGGCTGTGCTGCCGACCCATGAAGTAGCCCCGGGGTGTCGGGTGTTCCAGCCCCGGCCAGGCGGGCCGGTGCGCGGCAGGAAAGGACCGCCGGCACCGGGTATGGTACCCAGCCGCACCAGTGCGGCTATGAGCGGTATTTGGATATCAACCAGTTACCAGCACCGGTTTTGACAGGAAAAAACGGCGCCTTCCTCGCTCCAGGCGGCAACCGGCACCAAAAAGACCCCGCCGGAGCGGGGTCTTGCCTGACGAGAACTCACCCTGTACTTCCTACCTCCCCAGGTATGCGCACCGGTGTCCCTCGGCAGGCTCGGGATGACAAGAAGCATGTGTCTGCGTGAACAAAGCAGCTTTCGCAGGCTCGGGATGACAGCCCCTGTTTTTGCCAGGCGAAGCGAAGCGAAGCTGAAGCCAGCACCTTATCCCATTACCCCATCACCCCATTTTCCCATTATTTCGTAGGAACAGTGATCGTCTGTAAAACCGTATTCCCCTGCAGCACCTCGATCACGATGCCCTCATCGTCCCAGTGCGGTACGCCCCCGATGCCATTGCCGGCGCGCTTGCACACGGCGGCGTTCTGGTTCGAGCGCGTCGTGGCCAACCTGTTTTCCGGGCGATTAAAGGCAGCCGTGGATGTGCTGCCCGCCGCAACGCTGATGTTACTCACCGTGGCCAGCACCGTGGTACCGCGCCTGAACCGCGCCGTAAGGCCTGTACGCGCAGTGTTTGAGGTGATGCTGACCGTCAGCGGCGACAGCACGCTTATCTTGGGCACCGTTTCGCTGCCGCTCGGACATACGTTGGCCAGCCCGCCGAAGTCGTCGCTGACGGTATTGCTGTTGGAAGAGGTGAATACAAAAGCATTGCTGAGCGCAAGTGTGATCGTGGCCGGAGCTTGCATCACGGGTGCTCCCCCGCCGCCGTTGCCGCCGCCGTCGGTGGAGATAATTTGCCGCGTGCTCGACGATCCACTGCCGAAGGTGGGGCAGATACAGGGCTCCTTGTCGCTGTTGATCTCGTAGAGGTCGGTGTATTGACCGAAGCGGTACAGGTCAGGGGCCTCGCGCATGAACAGGTAGGGCCCCCAGCCCTCGGGCTTGGCATCCTCGCGCAGCGGGCCGCGGCCGGGCGCGAACATCTCGTCGCGGTCGGGGGTGAAATCCATCCAGTTGCCCGCACCGGCATCGGCGATGGCGATGAGGTCGCCCCGGTTGCGGGTGAAGCGCCCATGGTAGCTGCGCACCTTGAACGTGATCGCGTCGTTCTCGGCAAGCAGGCGCGCGCGGCTGATGGGCCCTCTTCCTTCGAGTACCGTCCCTTCACAGTCGCGACAGCCGCCCCGCACGTGGTACAGCACTTCGTTGATCTTGCCGTTATTGAACTGGAACTCTTCGCCCGCGCTGCCGCCGCGGATCTTGATCTTCACCTCGTACTCCACGCCGCCGGTCAGGTTATGCCGCACATGCGCACCGCCCTGGATCGCCTCGCGCGTGGGCACGCGGTCGCCGGTGAAGAGGATGGCTTCCGCGGTATAGCGGTTCACGATCTTACATTCCACGATGTCCTTATCGTCGACCGGCCCCACCTTGATCTTGAAGTTGCGGCGGCCGATGGTGCGGATCACGCTTTCCGGGATGCGGAAGTGCACATAGCCCTCGCTGCGGAACACGTCGTGGCGCTGGATGAAGAAGTTGCGCTTGCCCTTCCCGATAAAGGCGCTGGTGCGCACCACGGCCAGCAGCCCGTTGTTCTCGTCGAGGATCTGGATGTCGCCGCACAGGTCGAGGTAAGGACCCACAAGCAGCACTTCGTGGGCCTTGTTGTAGATAAACGGCATCCGGAAGCCAACGATGCGCTGGTTCTTCACGGGTACCATGTTACTCGTTTCCGAGGATAGGTCGAACCCTCCTTCGGGTGTGAGGGGCGTCGAAGGCGTACTGGACGTAAACTGGCGGTACATCAGGATCGGCGTGCCGTCGATGACCTTGAGCTGCATCTGCATGATCTCGGCGCGGGACGTCCCGGCGAGCAACAGCAGTAGGATGGAAAACAGGTATTTCATTATGAAAGGCTTTGGAGGTTTAAGAGGTTTTCGGCGCTGACCGGTAACCGTGTTTCTACGGGGTGCCCCCCCGCTGGTAGCGAACCGCGCTTCACGGCTCACGGCTCACGCTCCTTACCAGCTGCTGCGCTCGCCGCTGCGGGCCACTTTCGGGCCGGCGGCCGTGTTGCCGAGCGCTTGTAGGGCCACAAGGGGCACCACGGCGTTGCCGATGATATTCTCGCGCAGCCACTTGCCCACGTCCTCGTTGAACTTGATGGTGCCGTGGTTGTGAAAGTCGGCGCCCGAGCGGTAGAAGCGGTACCAGGAGCCGCCGCCGGCGTGGTCGAAATAGTTCTTGTTGTCCGTGCCCAACTTCACGCCGAGTGCCGAATTGATGGGCACGAAGCCGTCGTTGTCGATCTCCCCGTCCGAAACGGTGCCGCGCTCTTCGGTGAAGCGTCCTGAGCAGGTGCCGGGCAGCGCCATGCTTTTATGCGGCACGGCATCCCAATCGGTGCGCAGGTAGTAGAGGCGCGGCTTCGCGAGGAAGGAGGCGAGGTTGTAGATCGGCAGGGTGAGGCATCCCGTCACCGGCTGCACGTCGCGCACGCGGATGATGTCGAGGGCCTTGTTGTCGTCCGGCGCGGCGCCCCAGGGCTTCAGCAGGTTGCCGCCGAAGAACAGGTGCATCGCATAGTCCACGCGCACGAGGTTGTAACATTCGAATTGCTTGCGGTTCGTTTCGCCCGGCAGCAGGTCGTCGATGTTGGCGCGGCCGATGCCCCCGTCTACGGTGTTGAGGTCGTTGTCGTACACGTTGGGATTCTGGAAAAAATCCGGACCTGCCGGCACGCGGCCGCCGAGCGCATGCACGGGAATGAGCGAGGCGTCGGAGCGGCGGCACAACTCGGGGCGCAGCACCGTGGCGTTGAGGTTCCGTACAAACCCGGTGCGCAGTTGCCGGATCACATAGGTGTCGGGGTCGGTTTCGTTGATCTGCACGCCCGGGCCCGGCAGGTGCTGCACCACCGACCCCATGGCGGCGTTCCAGGTGATGGGCGACCCCTCGTGCGGCGTGGCCAGCGTGGTGATGTGGAGCGTGCGGTTGCGGATGAATTCCATATTGGCCTTGTCGGCAGCCGAGAAGTTTTCCGCGGCCACGTCGGGCATATTGGAGGGAATGCCGTCCGGCGCCGAGCAGATGGTGCGGGCCACGAGGCCGCCGAAGCTGTGCCCGAGCAGAATGAGTTGCGGCTGCTTTTCCGCGGGCCAGGAGCCGAACTGCGCGTCGTAGAGGCTCACGATCTGCGCGGCGGTCTGCGCCACCTGCTTCTTCATGGGCTCGCTGCCGTCGCGGTAGGTCATCATCAGCGAGAAGGGCGTGTAGAAGTTGCGGTCGGGCTTCGGCTTACCGTAAATGGTGACGAAGTGGTGCGCGGAGTTGTTGTCGTTGAGGAAGCGCGTCTCCCAGTCGGGGCGGCCGAGCGCCGAAGCGGGATTATCGTCGGCAAAGGTGGTGGGCCTGTCCGTTTGTGCGCCGAAGAGCCCCCACACGAAATCGTAGCCCCAGTAGTTGCGGGCGCCTTTCAGCGTACCGATCCGCGCGTCGGTGCTCGGGTAGCCGGTAATGCCGTGGATCAGTACTACTACGGTGGGCCGGTTCTTTGCAAAGACGAAGGCGCTGCCGGTAGTGCCCCCGCGGCCGGGCGGCAGCGTATAGCTCCATTGCGGGTTCACGAGGCGGGAGCGCGCCTGCGCCAGCACGGTTTCGTTCGGCTTCTTGAACGTGCGGCGCATCAGGGCGATGGAGTCGGCTGCCGTGATCGTGCTGCGCTGCGCGATGGTTGTGGGCACCTGCGTGTGGGCTGGCAACGCCGCATGCGCGAGCAGGAGGGGGAGGATCATTCGTTTCATGAGAGCTGTGTTGATGCGGTTATCGATGATGGTAAAAAAACTATTGGATAAGGGTTAGTTGCAAAGAGCCCCGGCCTTTTTGAAATCCGCAACCTCGTTGCCGTAGGCTACGGTGCGCCAGTTGTGCCTGAGCAGGACACCGACCGACAGCCGCTCACGATGCGTTTGATCGAGCAGGAACTGCAGGGCGGGCAGCAGGCCCGGGTCGGCAGCCGCATCGCGCGCAAGGATCTTTTCCGCCAGCCGGCCGGCCCACCACGCTGGCAGCGGCCGCCCCGCCAAAAGCGTGTTGTAGAAGGAAGGTGCAAGGCTGTCGGTGCGCAACGGCAGCTCCAGCAGCAGGCTGTCGACGGCGGGCACGCGCAGGTGGCGGAGAGCAGACAGCGCTTCGGCAGCATAAGCGCTTTGCAACAGGTCACGGATCTGTGGCCACTCGGCATCGGCGCCTGCGTTTCCAGCTACATACAGGTATTGCAGGGTGTCGCGGAGCGGACGGTGCGGTGCCAGCAGCGTGTGAAGCAGTTGCTCGTAGCGGGCCGGCTGCGTGGAGCGCAGCCACAGGGCCGCATTCGAAAGCGCAAGGGCGGCGAGGCTTGCCGTGTTCGGGTCAGACGACGCCAGCAGCGGCTCCAGAACGGCGAGGTATTCCTCCTCGTGCGCCCCGGCAAGCGTCAGCCGCAGCACGATGCCCTTGAGCCGCTCGTAGTCGCCGGCCTGTGCGCGGATGCGGCCGGCCAGGTATCGGAGCGTGGCGGGCACCCGGCTCTCGGCCAGCGCATCTTCGAGCAACGCATGCTGTACCGAGCTGTCGGGCTGCGCCTCGTAGAGCGCCAGCACCTGCCCCACCGATGCCGCCTCGAGCTGCAGCAATGAGCGCCACTTCGACTTGAGCCGGAAGCGACCTTCCATCGAGAGGGTCGGTGCGCTGCCGGTTTCGGCGCTGAGCTCGGCGAAGCGGGCCCCGCCAAGCAGGCTCCGGGCAATGCGGCGGCGGCGCTCCTCTTCCGGCAGCCGCTCGAACAGCGACAGCACCACCCCGCCGGCGGGTGCCTCCAGGCGCACAGCGGCAGCGGATGCAGGCAACGGCTCGAGCAACAGGCGTCTGCTGATGCAGGCCAGCGCCTTGCGCCCGAGGTATTGATGCTTCTGTTCGCGCAGATCGAGCACCTCCGGCAATCCTTCGCTGTCGAAGGTCGCCGCCCATGCATACTGCGGCACCACGAGCGCCTGGCGTGCGGCGGCAGGCCGTCCGCGCAGCCCGCTTTTTTGCAGGCGCCGCGCTGCAGGGTCGGGATGATAGAGCACCTCGTAGTCGCCGTCGTGGTGCCGCTCCGCCTGGAGACCGGCCAGCCGCGGGAAGCGCAGGTGCATAGCGGCCAGCCAGGGTAGCGACCGTTCGAAAGAGGCGAGCGATTCCTCCGCCGTCCGGACGCGCGCGGGGCGCCCCTGCGCATCGGTAGTTACCACGCCCTCAAAAGGCTTCACCTCGGCTGCGCCCGTAGTAGTACGGTACGCCCCGGGGATGACGCGGAGCACGAATTCCGAATCCGAAAGCGGTTGCAACTGGAGTGCGCCCTCCCAGAGGAGCGTATCGGTGCGTGCCGCCTGCTGCCCGCCCGCCTGCAGCATCGAGCCATAGTCGGAGCGCACGGTCTCGGTGTACCGGAAACGATAGGCGCGTGCCTGGGCGGCGGCGGTCGAAACAAAGGCTCCGGCCGCCAGCCACAACAGGAGGCTCCGCAGGCAGTTACCAGCTGACATACTCGGATTTGTCTTCGTCCACTACCTTTTTGCTGAACGTAACGGCGGAGCCCGAGTTGAACAGCTCATTCTCTACGCGGCGAAGCTCCCAGCAGGAAAGATCCTTGAACCGGGTGATGATGCTGGTGCCGCATTTGAACACCGGGTATTGATAGTAGGTAAAGAGGCGGCCGCGGAGCAGGCTGAGGTTTGCCTCCCCGTACATATCGTTGATGAACACGATCCGGCCGTTGTTGATACCCAGGCCTGCGCTGAAGCCGTAGTCGAGTCCGCCTTCAATGAGCCGCAGCTCGCCGCCCACACCGGCGTCAACCGTGTTTCCGATGAGCTCTCCGCCCGCTCCGAGCAGCTCGGTGAGCGAGGTTTCAAGCAATATTGACTGGCTGGCGCGCGGTCCCATCGTACCGGTTATGCCGGTGCGCTTCAGCTCCACGTCGATGTTGGCGCCCACGTTACCGGCCGCGAGGTAAAAATCGACCGGCATGAAAAGATTGAGGCCATAGGTGAAAATATCGGCGGCGCCGATCAGCTTGTTGTAGGTGAGCGCGCGGTTGTGGTTGAAGCTGTAGTTGTCCTGCGCAATGTCGTTCCGGTTTTCATTGATCAGTACCTGCTGCATGATCTGCAGGCGTGCCTTAGAGCTGTGCTTCTGCGTCTTGTTGCTGCGCGCCGTGAACTCCGCATCCAGCTGGTAGGCGGTGAGCCCGCCCAGCTCCGGGAGGTTGGAAGAGGCCGTGAGGTTGATGCCGGCGGTGTATGACGAATTCGTTTCCTTCATCAGCCGCTCCAGCGTGGCTTCGTTGCGGTCGGCGGCTGCGATCACAAAGGGATCGGTCTCGCCCTTGAGCACGAACTTGGCCACGACCTTCACACCGTAGCCCTCTACGTTAAAGGTGGGCGGCGACACATCGAAGGTGCGGTCGAACTTCTCGTTCGGCAAGGCATTTATCCGGTCGGCATTGGCCGCGGCCACCATCGCGCTCCGCAGGGTTTTGAGCCGCTCGATCCGGAGTTGCTTATCGCTAAAGCGCGCCACCATCTGCGTGTTCATTTTCCGGGGGGCGGCGGCCGCCATCGCCACTGCTGTGGGCGCCACGCCCGAAACGGCGAGCGCAGTACTGAGCTTATAGCGCGAGGCCACGACGGTGGCCTGGGGGCGATTACGGGCAAATCCCATCGAGGCAAGGCTGCGTTCCACCTGGTTGAGCGAGCGGAGGTACTCCGATAACTTCACGGTTTTTTTATTGGGCAACGTGATCGGTGTCTCGTCGGGTGTGCCGGCCGCCGCGAAGTCGGTTTTCTGGTACGGGGTGAAGTTCACGGGCGACGCCGATACCGGTTTGAAATCGGCACGGTCGAAGGTCTTTTTCTGTGCGGCGAGTGGTCCGGCCGCCAGCAGCAGCAGGGTGAGGGCTTGCGCCCCGGTTGACTTCTTCATTATTGTAGATTTACGGGTGACGATTCGAGGTCAGCGCATCATGCAGCTGATGTTGGCAATCGGGATGAACTGGGTTGTTTTGAAGTTCGCGTCGAGCACGCAGCGCATGCCGTAGTTGAGGATCACGTTGCGGCCGATGCGCCAGTCGCCGCCGATGTTGATGCTGTACGGGTGCACGATGTCCCAGCGTACGGTGCTGGTGATGACGGCCTTGCCGGTCGGCGCAGTAAAGGCTTCCTGGAGGGCTGCGGACGGCGTGCGGAGCGACTTGCCCTCGCGCAGGAACTCCACGAAGAAGCTGTATACCGGCCCGCCGTAGCGCAGGTTGATGCCGAGGGTGAGGAGGCGGTTGGCGGCTACCGCGCTTGCGGCGGTCTCTTCGCCGGTGGTCTCGTCGCGGAGCAGGAAATTGACCTCCTCCTCGTAGAAGGTGCTGCGCACGAGGCCCGACACGAGCCCGCGCTTGCCCACGCCGAAGCCGAAGTTGATCCAGGCGCCCGAGCCGGTATTGCGGTTCACGCGCAGCTTTCCCAGCGAGCCCGCGCTGTCGGTAGCATAGGTATAGATCTTTCCGAAGGCCACGTCCACGTAGGCGGCGTTCCAGTTGTCGACGATGAAGGTGCGGGCCCGCTCCTGGATGGCCGTATTTCTGCGGGCATGAAAAGAGGTGAGCTGCCCGTCGTTCTGCTTCAGCTCCTCGCGCAGCACCTTGAGCTCGTCGGGGCGCGTGGTGCTGTCGAGGCGGCGCAGGATGAAGCGCTCCTTATCGCGCAGCTGCACGAGCTCGTCGGCGTAGGCCTGCTGGATGTCGTCGTACACGCCGCGCAGCAGCAGCGGGTCGCGCTGGCGGTATACATTGAGTTTGAGGGCCCAGCCGATGCGCCGGTCGGCGGCTTCGGTCTGCACGGTGCCGAGCGACACGTCGAGCGAGGAGAGGCGGTGCTGGAAGGGCGTGGCGCGCTGGTATTTGTCGAGCGGCCGGCGGTTGTAGGCGAGCTCCCAGATGGGCTGTGCCTGGATGGCGATGTTGGGATTGAGGCGCCAGTTGCGCATGCTCCAATCCACCTTGAAATCGCGGATGTCGGCGGTGCGGGCCACCTGGCTTGGAGCCTGGCCCATCAGGTCGAAGAGCGGAGAGGTCGGGATAGTGAGCTCGCGGGGCGAAAGCTTGTCGAGGCCTTCTTTTTCATTCTGCGCCCGGAGGGCGGCGGGCAGCAGCAGGATCAGGAAAAATATGGTACGCATGTCGGGGAGGTTTTGCACTGTAAAAGTTGCAAAACCATCCACGCGGGACAATCGCTAGATGTAGGGAGAGGGGAATGTGCTAATGGGTTAATGTGCTGATGTGCTGATAAGGGGGACGCAAAGGCGCGGAGGTTTACGGGGACGCGAAGGAGGCGAAGAGCGCTACGCATCGTTCTCAATGCACAGCGAACTTTCTGTTTATTAGGCAGTCTGCCTTTCGTAAGGCAAAGCGTCCCGCAGGCGGGACATGCGCGGAGGCGGTCTTACAGGTAGCAAGGCCACTTAACCGCTACCGGTTCTCCAACTTCGCCCTTACTGTTTGTTGCCTGTTTTACGCTTGCTGTCGTGCTCGCAGCCTGCACCTGGGAGTATGACTGGAACTAAGCGGAGGGCCTCCGCGCATGTCCCGCGTATGCGGGACGCTCTGCTTGCGACCAGCAGGGGATAGCGGAAAGAACGGATGAATGCCGGTCCGTCGGAAAACTCCTCAGCGTCCTTTGCTTCCTTTGCGTTCGATAGCATTCTTTGCGCCTTCGCGTTACCACGAAAAAAGCTGTTGACCGCGAGGGCCTTCAAATCTTTGCATCACCGGGCCATCAGCACATTAACTCATTAGCACATTAACTCATTAGCACATTACACAATCTTATTCTTGATCGCCAGGGAAACCGCTTCGCCGAGCGAGTGCACGTGCAGTTTCTCGTAGATCTTCTTGACGTGGGAGTTGACGGTGGAGTAGGAGATGCCGAGGGCGTCGGCCACCATCTTGTAGCTCTTGCCCTCGGAGAGGAGGCCGAGCACCTCCTGCTCCTTGGCGGTGAGCTCGTAGGAGACGGCCTGCGGCGCGGCGGGCTTGTCGAAGAACTGGATCACCTGCAGGGCCACCGAGGGCGTCATGAAGGCGCCGCCGGCGTGTACCTCCTCGATGCTTTGCAGGATCTTCTCCGGGCCCGCGCTCTTGAGGATATATCCCTGCGCGCCCGCGCGCAGCGCAGCGAAGATGCGTTCCGCGTCCTCGAACACGGTTTGCATGATGATGCGCACGCCGGGCGCCACCGCGCGGATGAGGCGCACCGCTTCGATGCCGTCGATACCGGGCATCTCGATGTCCATCAGCACCACGTCGGGCGCGAGCATGCGGATGTCTTCCTGCACGCCGGAGCAATCGGGGAAGGCGCCGAGCAGCTCGATGTGGGGGCTCAGCGACAGCAGTGCCTCGAGGCTGCGGCGCCGGTGCTCATGGTCATCGTATAGCAAAACGCGGATCATACGGCAAACTTAACCGATGGTTGCATGGGTGACCTCCCTAGATGTAGGGAGCGGAAGGGTGCAGGTGATCACGGTGCCCTGGCCGAGCGCGCTTTCGATGCAGCAGGAGCCGCCGATATCTGCCGTGCGCACATGCAGGTGCGCGAGGCCGTTGCCGCGGCGCACGGCGGTGGGGTCGAAGCCGCAACCGTTGTCGCTCACCTGCAGCAGCCAGCCACCGTCCTGCAGCCTGCCCTGCACCAGCACCTGCGTGGCGCCGCTGTACTTGACGATATTGTGGAGCATCTCCTTCACCAGGAGGCAAAGGTTGCGGCGCTGGTGTACGTCCTGCACGCCCGCGTCGATGGCGGCGTCGAAGTAGTACGTAGCATCGATGCCCACGGGCCCGAGCAGTTCGGAGCCGAGGTTGCGGATGCGGGCCGACAGCGGCAGGCTGCCGTCTTCGCCGCCCTTCATGGCCCACACGATGTCGCTCATGTTCTCGATCACGGCGCGCGCGTTGTCGCTGATCTGCTGCAACAGCTCCTCCGCTTTCCCGGGCTGCTTTGCCAGGAGCCGGCGCGCCACGTCGCTATAGATGTGGATGCTGCTCAGCGACGCGCCCACGTCGTCGTGAAGGTCGCGGCTGATGCGGCTCTTGAGGGTCTGCACGTCGAGCTCGCGGCGCAGGAGGTCGGCAGCCTGGCGGGCGAGGGCCTCGTTGCGGCGCGTTTCCTCGAGCAGGGCCTGCCGGGCGTGCTCGCGCTCCTGGTAGAACTGCTTGAGGCGGTAGCCGAGCGCCGCGGAAAGGAAGATCGTCTCCAGCAGGATGCTCGCCTGCATCACGCTCAATCCCTGGAAGGCGAGCTTGTTGCCGTAAACGGCATTGACGATCAATCCGGCGATGACGCCGGTGACGGCCACGAGGGTACCGGTGATGATGAGCCGGTAGAACGGATCGCGGTAGCCGCGCACGAGGCGGATGGCGAGCAGCATGCCGAAGCAGCACACGGCGAAGGAGGCGATGGAGACGAGGCCGGCCGAGAGCTCAGGCAGCCAGCGCAGGAGGCGCAGGACCCCGTAGATCGGCACGAAGATGCAGATGAAGTATTGGATGAAGGTCCAGCTGCGCCAGTGGAACCGCTCTTCGGGCCGCACCTTGAGCGCCACGCCCAGGAAGTTGACGTACATCAGGAAGCCCAGGTTGGAGAGCATCGGGTCCAGTGTTTCTACGGTATAGTAGTCGAGGGGCAGCAGCGTGGTGAGCCGCGCGTCGAGGATGCGGACGATCGTGAAGCCCGACATCACGAAGAGGTAGGCTGCATAGTGTAGGTAGGCTTTGTCTTTCTGCTGCAGGTAGATGGAGGCATGAAACGTGCCTACGAGAAATAGTCCGCCGAGGGACAGCAGCAGCAGGTAAAGGACGGGGTGCATGTGGAGGAGCGTACCAGTAAGATACGACAAGGATCTCAGATCCCGGATGTGTGATCTCAGATTTGCGGAAAGCGTTGCTTCTCCCGCTTATTTGGGGCACACTCTAAAAATGAGCCGAGAGAAGGAACGCAGATGATACGGATTTTATACGATGAGGGCGGATTATGTCTTATAATGCTTCAGGTTTAAAATCCGCAAGTGTTACGCAGGTATGATCGGTTGGTACGATAAGGTTGCCTCACATAAAAGCCCATTACAAATAGACCAATAAACAATCCCTCCTTAGCGAATACCTTAGCTTCTTAGCGCCTTAGCGGTTCAAAAACGCTTCTTCACCTTTTTCGCCTTCCGTGTTCCCTGTTCCTTATTCCCTGTTCCCCTGTTCTTAAAGATCCCGCAGCCGCTCCACTGCCGCTGCCAGCGTTTCTTCCTTTTTCGAGAAACAAAACCGCAGCACGCCGTTGTCGACCGGGGCGCGGTAAAACGAGGAGACCGGGATCGTGGCTACGCCGGCTTCCTTCGTAAGGCGGATGGCAAAGTCCTTCTCGGGCTCGTCGCTGATGTCTTTGTAAGAGTAGATCTGGAAATAGGAGCCATGGCTGGGCAGCGGCGTGAAGCGCGTACCGGCCATCAATTGCTGGAAGTGATCCCGCTTCCCCTGCAGTTGTTTTCCAAGTTCAAGGTACTGGCTGCGGTCTTTGAGGAATTCCGCCAGCGCCACCTGCTTCGGGGTGTCGCAGGTAAAGGCGTTGAACTGGTGGATCTTGCGGAACTCGGCCATCAGCGGCGCGGGCGCGATGCAGTACCCGAGCTTCCAGCCGGTGCAGTTATACACCTTGCCGAACGAGAAGCAGGCAAAGGCGCGGGCGCGGAGCGCCGGGTACTTCAGCACGCTCTCGTGTGGCAGCCCGTCGAAGATGAGGTGCTCGTACACTTCGTCGGCAATGAGCACGATGCGCGTTCCTTCCACAATCGATTCCAGCTCCTTGATGTCGGCCGCCGACAGCACCGCGCCCGTAGGGTTGTGCGGCGTGTTGATGACGATGGCGCGCGTGCGCTCGGTCACCTTTGCGCGCACGGTGTTCCAGTCGATCCGGTATTCGGGGAACAGGAGGTTCATGGTAACGGCTTTCGCGCCCATGAGCTCGATCTGCGGGATGTAGCAGTCGTAAGCCGGCTCGAACACGATGACCTCGTCGCCGGGGTTAAGGATGGTGGCAAAGGCCGTGAACAGTGCGTAGGTGCCGCCGGGGGTGATCGTGATCTCGGTGTCGGGATGCACCTCCGTTCCGTACAAATACTGCACCTTCTCCGCGAGCGCTTCGCGCAGCGGGATATAGCCGTTCATGTGCACGTACTGGTTGAAGCCGTCGCGCATGGCCTTGTCGACGAGGCCGGCGAGCTCCGCGCTCATAGGGTAATCGGGAAAGCCCTGCCCGAGGTTGATGGCCTTGTGCTCGGCGGCGAGGGCGCTCATCACGGTGAAGATGGTGGTGCCCACGTTGGGCAGCTTGGAGGTGATCTGGATCGGCGACATGGGCCCAAAAATACGGGGAGGGGCATGCGGAAAACGCAGAACACGCGGAAGACGTTTGTTGCGGAAGAGGGTTGAGGGTTTTGACCTGTCTTTTGGTGCGGGTGCTGCTGGTGCGGGCGTTCCGCTGAAAGCGGACCCGCATCCGGGTGGGGCAGTTTTTATGAAACGCGGAAAGAGGGCCAGGGCATGCTGCCCCTGGCTATCTTTAGCAGATGAGTCAACGAACCCTTTATGCGTCGGGTGCTCCCTGGGAGGCCACGGTAGGCTATAGCCGCGCGGTGCGCGTGGGCAACGTGATCGAGGTGTCGGGCACCGTGGCCGTAGACGAATACGGCGTGCTCATCGGCGAGGGCGACCTCTACCTGCAGACTGAGTTCATCCTCCGCAAGATCGAGGCGGTGCTGCTGCAGGCCGGCGCCGAGTTGCGCCACGTGGTCCGCACGCGTATGTTCGTGACCGACATCTCCCGCTGGGAAGAGGCCGGCCGCGCGCACGGCGCCCTCTTCGGCGACATCCGCCCCTGCACCACCATGGTGGAAGTGAGCCGCCTCATCGGCGAAGGCCAACTGATCGAGATCGAAGCGACGGCTGTGGTGGATTAGAGAAGGAACGCAGATTTTACGGATTTTATACGATGGGCGCGGATGATCGTTGGTTGGGCTGTAGTCATTTTTACTCCACCCTTCAAGCAGGTATGATCTGTTTGTACGATGATGTATGCTGTGGAGAAACCAATTACAAATAAACGAATAGACCAATAAACGCTCCCTCCTTAGCGAAAACCTTAGCTCCTTCCCTGCCCGCTGAAGCTTCAGCGCAGGCGGGTTTTCTTAGCGGTAAAAATCCCTTCTTCTCCGGCTCCTGCCTTAAGTATTCCCTGTTCCTTATTCCCTGTTCCCTGTTCTTCTGTTCCCCTCCCTGTGGAAAAGCCCTTCATAACTTCTCCGGCTCCTGCTTAGCTTAGGTACCGCTTTTGCAACAACGTTCCCGGTTATGAACTTCAGCAACATTCTTTTTCTTGACATTGAAACCGTGCCGCAGTACAGCAGCTACGACGAATTGCCGGAGCGCTGGAAAGGCCTCTGGGATATCAAGGCCGCTTCCCTCCTGCGCGGGCGCGAGGGCGAGGGGCCGGCTTCGGTGTATGAGCGGGCAGGCATCTATGCTGAGTTCGGGAAGATCGTCTGCATTTCCTGCGGCTGCCTGCAGGGCGATGGCCCCGAAAAGCGGCTCCGGCTCAAATCGTATTACGGTCACGACGAGGCGGCACTTCTCCGCGACTTCGCCGGCACTCTCCACCGGCACTGGACCGGGCCCGACAAGATGCTCTGCGCACACAACGGCAAGGAGTTCGACTTTCCCTATCTCTGTCGCCGGATGATCATCAACGGCATCCTCATTCCCGAGCCGCTGCTCATCGCGGGCCGCAAGCCCTGGGAGGTGCGCCACCTCGACACGATGGAGCTCTGGAAGTTCGGCGACTTCAAGAACTACACCTCCCTCAACCTCATCGCCGCCGCCCTCGGCGTGCCCTCGCCCAAGGATGATATCGACGGCAGCCAGGTAGGACCGGTCTATTGGAACGACGGTGACCTCGAGCGCATCCGCACCTATTGCCAGAAAGACGTGGTGACGCTCGCGCAGGTGCTGCTGCGGTATCATTGCCAGCCGCTCGTGCCCGAGGAGCAGGTGCTGATCGTGAGTTAGGGGTCGCAGGCGGCCTCTTCAATTTTGTTTTGTCCCGGCGCAAGCGCCTGGCAGTCTTTAAAGATCGACGCGGGTTTCACGCGAAGACGCAAAGCACGCAAAACGTCATTGCGAGGCAGCAGGCGCCGTAGGCAGCCTGCAACGAAGCAATCTCCCCCGTTACGCGTGAGGCCAGACAGAAGGAGCCCAAAACCATGTAGCAATACCGCCCTTTCATTTTTCTTTCGGACGCGCTGCATAACGCGAGGTTTTTACGAAGACTCCGCGTAACGCGGGAGATTGCTTCGCTACGCTCGCAATTACAGCACTCCGGGTAACGCAACATTCCCTGCGTACTCTGCGTTTTTGCGTCTCCGCGAGAAATCCGCGTGCCGCCTTAAGAAAAGTCAGCCGCTTGCGGCGGACAAGAGCAGGAGCTTTTACATCAAAAGAAAAAAGGCCGCACAGCAGCGACCTACCAGTAAACGAGTAAACCAATAAACACAAAGGGCCACCCACCGGCGACCCTTACTAATAAACCAATAAACTAATAGACCAACAGACGTTCCCTCTTACAAAAACCCGTCGCCCATGTTGCGCTTTACTTCGGCTACGTATTCCTTGATCTCCTGCTCTTTCTCCTTCTGGCAGATGAGCAGCACGTCCTTCGTATCCACTACGATGAAGTCGTCGAGGCCCTGGAGCAGCACGAGCTTGCCCTCGGGCGCATGCACCACGCAGCGCTGCGCGTCGATCACCATCACGTGGTCGCCGACAACGGCGTTCTCGAGGTAGTCCTTCTCCATATTGTCCCAGGCCGAGTTCCAGGTGCCGAGATCGCTCCAGCCGAAGGCGGCGGGGATCACGTATACGTTATCGGCCTTCTCCATGATGCCGAAGTCGATCGAGATGTTGACGCACTGCGGGTAGATCGTTTCGATCACCCCGGCCTCCGCCTCGGTATTTAGCTTGTCCTGGTCGGCGGCGAAGAGCTCGTACATCTCGGGGAGGTACTTGCGGAAGGCGTCCACGATGCGGCTCACCTGCCACACGAAGATGCCCGCGTTCCAGAGGAATTCGCCCGATGCCACGAAGGCCTGCGCGAGCTCCTTGTTCGGCTTCTCCGTAAAGGTCTTCACCTTGTTGATGCCCGGCACCACCTCCATCGTTTCGTACTGGATGTAGCCGTAGCCGGTGTTGGGGTAGGAAGGCTGGATGCCGATGGTGACGAGCGCGTTGAGGCTGGCCACGAAGGAGAGCGCCTTGGCACAGACGCCGAGGAAGTTCTCCTGCTCGAGAATGAGGTGGTCGGCAGGCGCCACGATGAGCGACGCCTCCGGATCGAGCTGCTGGAGCTTGAAGGAGATATAGGCCACGCAGGGAGCCGTATTCTTACGGTAGGGCTCGGCGAGGATGTTGGCCGCCGGGATCTCGGGGAGCTGCTCCTGTACGAGACCCACATAGTCGTCGGAGGTCACCACGTAGATGTTCTCCACCGGCACGATGTTGCGGAAACGATCCATCGTCTGCTGGATGAGCGTGCGGCCCGTGCCCAGGATGTCGAGGAACTGCTTCGGGTAGTTGGTGCGGCTGACGGGCCAGAACCGGGAGCCGATGCCACCGGCCATGATGGCCACATACGTGTGCTTATTAATGTGCTGGCGAATGAATGCGTTCATAATGGGCTTAAAGCAGACCCTCGCGGATCAGGTCGTGCAGGTGGATGACGCCGGCATAGGCGCCCCCGTCGAGCACGAGCAGTTGGGTAATATTGTTGCTGCGCATGATGTCGAGCGCGGAAACGGCCATCTCGGAAACGTCGATGGTCTTGGGCGATTCGGTCATGATATGCCCGGCCTGGATGCCTTCGAGCGAGGTGGTGCGCTCCAGCATGCGGCGCAGGTCGCCGTCGGTGATGACGCCGGAAAGTTCCCCGGCATTGTTGATCACGGCGGTCATGCCCAGGCGGCGCTTCGTGATCTCCACGATCACCTCCTTGAGCGTGGCGCCGATGTTGACCTGGGGCTGCTCGTTCTGGCGCGAGAGGTCGCCCACGCGGAGGAAGAGCTTCTTGCCGAGCGCCCCGCCGGGGTGCAGCTTGGCGAAGTCCTCCACCTTGAAGCCACGGTGCTCCATGAGGCAGACGGCGATGGCGTCGCCCATGGCGAGCTGGGCCGTCGTAGAGGTGGTGGGCGCCAGGTTGTTGGGGCAGGCCTCCTGCTGCACGGTGGTGTTGAGGATGAAGTCGCTGTGCCTGGCCAGGAAGCTCTCGGTGTTGCCCACCATCCCGATCACGCAGTTGCCGAAGTTCTTGATAAAGGGCACCAGCACGCGGATCTCGGGGCTTTCGCCGCTTTTGGAGATGATCATCACCGCATCGTTGGGCTGCACCATGCCGAGGTCGCCGTGGATGGCGTCGGCGGCGTGCAGGAAGAGGGCGGGCGTGCCCGTGGAGTTGAGCGTGGCCACGATCTTCTGGGCGATGATGGCGCTTTTGCCGATCCCCGAGATCACGATGCGGCCCGTACAGGCGGCGAGGGTTTCGATGGTGGCTTCGAAGCCGTCGAGCTGGTCGGTAAGCGCGCGCACCGATTCCGCTTCCATGAGGAGGGTGCGGCGGGCGGCTTCCAATATGGATGTATCCGGTTTCAAGGGTCGCAAAGTTAGGCCTTTTACCGCCATACGAAGAATGCCGGCCCGGCGTCCATTAAGACGGTTTTAACGGTTTGTATTTAGTTGCCTATGCAACCTTGTGCTACATTCGCTTACTTGATTGGACCCCTCCTGACGGCTGCCAGCACCGGAACGAACAAACCGCACCTCTCCGCGGACAGCAGCAGATGAAAAACCCTTACACAGCCGTTTTCGGGAAGACCAAAATGATTATCTTGAATACCTTGCGTCGCCGTAAGCATAAAATAGTGTGGACCCCATGAGTACCGTTAACAAGAACCTGAAAAAGCCCGCCGGCAGGAAGAAGGCGGAGGCACCTGCTGCCCCCACCGCTCCTTCTGCCTCTCCCTTTAGCTCCGAGCAACTACATAGCGCCCTCCAGGAGCACTTCGGCCTCGACGGCTTCCGCGGCAACCAGGAAGCTATCATCCAGAGCCTCCTCTCCGGCCACGATACGTTCGTGATCATGCCAACCGGCGGCGGCAAAAGCCTCTGCTACCAGCTGCCCGCCACCATCCTCGAGGGCGTCGCCATCATCGTGAGCCCGCTCATCGCCCTCATGAAGAACCAGGTGGACCTCGTGCGCTCCTACGCCTCCAAAGACGAGGTGGCCCACTTCCTCAACTCCACGCTGTCGAAGAAAGAGATCAAGACGGTGCACTCCGACCTCAAGAGCGGCCGCACCAAGATGCTCTACGTAGCCCCCGAAACCCTCACCAAGCAGGACAACCTCGACTTCTTCCGCGACCTCACCGTATCGTTTTTCGCGGTGGACGAGGCCCACTGTATCTCGGAGTGGGGCCACGACTTCCGCCCGGAGTACCGCCGCCTGCGCGACATGATGGACGAGATCCACCCGACGGCCCCCGTCATCGCCCTCACCGCCACGGCTACGCCCAAGGTGCAGAGCGACATCATCAAGAACCTCGGCCTGCGCAACCCGCAGATCTTCCTTTCCTCCTTCAACCGCCCCAACCTGTACTACGAAGTGCAGCCCAAGGTGAAGAAGGAAGATACCCTCAAGAGCATCGTCCGCTTCATCTCCCAGAACAAGGGCAAGAGCGGCATCATCTACACCACCAACCGTAAGACCACCGAGGAGCTCGCCGACCTGCTGAAGCAAAACAGCATCAAGGCCGTGGCCTACCACGCCGGCATCGACTCCAAGATCCGCTCCGACCGCCAGGACCAGTTCCTGAGCGAGGACGTGCAGGTGATCGTGGCCACCATCGCCTTCGGCATGGGCATCGACAAGCCCGATATCCGCTTCGTGATCCACTACAACATCCCGAAGTCGATCGAGAACTATTACCAGGAGACCGGCCGCGCCGGCCGCGACGGCCTCGAAGGCAAGTGCATCCTGTATTATTCGCACAAAGACGTTTCCAAGCTCGAGCACCTCATGCGCGACAAGCCGCTGAGCGAGCGCGAGGTGGGCAACCAGCTCATCTCCGAAACGGTGGCCTTCGCCGAGAGCGGCGTGTGCCGCCGCAAGGTGCTCCTCTCCTACTTCGGCGAGGAATACGGCACCAAGGGCTGCGGCCAGTGCGACAACTGCAAGCATCCTAAGGAAGTGATCGAGGCGAAGGACGACGTGGTGCGCATGCTCCAGACGATCACCGCCCTCGACGAGCGCTTCGCTACCGACTATACCGTCAAGATCATCCGCGGCGAGCTCACGCAGCAGATCAAGATGTTCCGCCACGAAGGCCTGGCACAGTTTGGCCTCGGCAAAGACCAGCCCGAGCACTTCTGGAACTCGCTCGTGCGCCAGCTGCTGCTCGAAGGCATCCTGCAGAAGGACATCGAGGAGTACGGCGTGCTCAAGATCACGAAGAAGGGCCAGGAGTTCCTGAAAAAGCCCAAGAGCTTCAAGATCGTGCTCAACAACCTCTTTGAAGACGCGCTGGCCGACGATGACGAGTCGGGCTCGGAGAGCAACGCCGCGCCTGTGGCCGACGAAGCCCTCTTCAACATGCTGAAGGAGCTGCGCCAGGTAGAATCCAAGAAGAAGAACCTGCCCCCGTTCGTGATCTTCCTCGAGAACTCGCTGCAGGACATGGCCACCTTCTTCCCGACCACGACCGGTGAGCTCGAGCGCTGCCAGGGCGTGAGCAAGGGTAAGGCGATCCGTTACGGCAAGCCCTTCCTGGAGCTCATCGAAAAATATGTGACCGAGAACAGCATCGAGAAGCCTGACGACTTCGTGATGAAGAGCGTGGTGAACAAGAGCTCCAACAAGGTGCACATCATCCAGCAGGTGGATAAGAAGATCCCGCTGGAGAACATCGCGAAGAACCGCGGCCTGCGCCTCGACGCGCTGCTGGAGGAGATGGAGACGATCGCCGCGTCGGGCACGAAGCTGAACCTCGACTACGCCATCTCCGATATGCTCGACGACTACGACCAGGAAGACATCCTCGAGTACTTCAAGGGCTGCCAGACCTCTTCGCTCGACGTGGCGCTGCAGGAGCTCTCGGAAGGCAACTACAACTGGGAGCAGCTGAAGATCATGCGGATCAAGTTCCTGAGTGTGTACGGGAATTAATGAGTGATGAATGATCAGTAATGAATAACGAGGCCGCCCGTTGGGTGGCCTTTTTCTTTTGCCCGGGTCAGCGGAATGGAACACGGATCATACGGGTGTGACGAATAGGAACGGATCGATCAGTATTGATCTGTGGTATCCGTCCCATCCGTGTTCTTGCTCTTTTTCCCGGGAGCCAGATTTTTTCGAAAATTTCTTTGGGGATTGTCTGTGGATATCCCTATTTTTGCAACCCGCTTTCGCGCAAGCGATGGTTGGAAAAGGAGGTGCGGTAGCTCAGTTGGTAGAGCACTAGACTGAAAATCTAGGTGTCGCCGGTTCGACCCCGGCCCACACCACAACCAGAAACAACAGCCCCGGAGCAGTAATGCTGCCGGGGCTTTTTGTGTTCACCAACGGATCCGGAACGCCGCACATGAAAAAAATTTTTGCCCGGCGAATATTAATCGTAATATTGCAATCAAACGAACAATATGGGGGTTACGAAAACGGAAATGTTCACGGCGCATCAGAATAAGCTCGCCACCCTGCTCAAGGCCATTGCCCACCCCGCGCGTATTGCGATCCTGCAACACCTCATCAAGGCAAACGCCTGCATCTGCGGTGACCTCGTAGAGGAGCTGGGCCTGGCACAAGCCACCATCTCCCAGCACCTGCGCGAGTTGAAGAACGTCGGACTCATCCAGGGAACGATCGAAGGAACAAGCGTCTGCTACTGCATCGACCCGAAGACCTGGAAGGGATACGAGAAAGAGCTGGCTGCGCTGTTCGGATCGTACAAGGGCGGAGCCGGTTGCTGCTGACCCTTTTTTTGGATACCTCAATCGCAATATTGCAATAAATAGTATCTCGCTAAACTCAAAACCATCCACATGCAAACGGAACAAGACCTCAAGCACCTCGTGCGCGAAAAGTATGCGCAGATCGCCGCCCAGGACAAAGACACCAACAGCGCTTCCTGCTGTGGCTCCGGTGGCTGCTCTGATGAAGTATACAACATCATGGCCGACGACTACTCGACCCTCGAAGGCTACCACCCGGACGCCGACCTCGGGTTGGGTTGCGGACTGCCTACCCAATTTGCACAGATCAGGCCCGGCAACACCGTGATCGACCTGGGATCGGGCGCCGGCAACGACTGCTTCATCGCCCGTCACGAAACCGGCGAGGCCGGGAAGGTAATCGGCATCGACTTCACTCCGGAAATGATTGCCAAAGCGCGCCACCATGCGGCCGTGCGCGGGTTCACCAACGTGGAGTTCCATGAAGGCGACATCGACAACATGCCCATTGCAACCGACACCGCAGACGTGGTGGTGTCTAACTGCGTGCTCAACCTGGTACCGGATAAGAAAGCCGTATTCCGGGAGATCTTCCGGGTACTGAAGCCGGGCGGCCATTTCTCGATCTCCGACATCGTGCTCGTGGGCCGCCTGCCCGAAAACATACAGCACGCCGCCGAAATGTACGCCGGCTGCGTATCGGGAGCGATACAGAAGGAAGCCTACCTGGAACTGATCCGCGCAAGCGGGTTCACGAACCTGACGGTGCAAAAGGAAAAAGTGATCACCATCCCCGACGACATACTGGGCGCTTACCTCGGCGCCGACGAGCTCGAGGCCTTCAAACACTCCGGCACCGGCATCTTTTCCGTAACGGTGTATGCCGAGAAACCGCAAGCGGCACCCTGCTGCCAGCCCGGCTGCTGCAACTGATTCTGATTTATAAAGCTGCGCCGCCCGCGTGCACGCGGGCGGCGCATATCCCGACTGTCCCAAATGAATAAAGACACAAGACCCTGGATCGCGCGTCATAAGCGCTTCGGCATCATCCTCGTGGGCATCATCGCGCTCAACGTCGCGTTCGGCTTCGACCCACGGTTCACGATCATCAACCTCCTCTGGATCTTTATAAGCGTTGTAAAAATCGACTGATGAAACGAATATTGGTATTATGTACCGGCAACAGCTGCCGCAGCCAGATAGCGGAAGGCTACCTGAAGCATTTCGGCGGAACGGCACTTGAAGTACGCAGTGCAGGAATAGAGGCCCACGGGGTCAACCCACGCGCCGTTGCTACCATGAAAGCCGACGGCATCGACATTTCCGGCCAGTCATCGAACAGGGTCGATGAATACGCCGGCGAGTCCTTCGACTATGTACTCACGGTCTGCGACAATGCGCAGGAGCGTTGCCCCCACTTTCCGGCATCGGCCACGAAATTGCATGCTGCCTTCCCCGACCCGGCAAAAGCTACCGGCTCCGAGGCCGAGATCGAAGCCGCGTTCCGGCAGGTACGTGAAGAGATCAAAGAGTTTTGCAGGCGCCTTGCGGGCGAGCTGGTGCAGGCAACCCGCTAGCCCGCCGGGGGAGCGCCCACCCGTATTCCTACGGGCTGCCTCGCCCGATTCAGACCGGGGTCGTGGCAAGCGTAGCCGGAACCGGCGAGCGGCGGTACTGCTGTACCTTCAAGCCGACCCGACCGCCCTCCCGGGTCCAGGCTGAAGTACAGGTAGCTATGGGTGTTCCCCGGAGCAGCAATGCGACCGCGGCTGTTTGTTGGAACAGTCGCCTCCCGCTCGCCGGCCATACCTTCACCCTTACTTATAACGACCAGCGACATGATGAGCAGTGCGGCAGCATATCGTTTTCTACAAGGCGGAGCGAGCGACAGCGACGATTCGCTGCGCTTCGCCGGGGAAGCCGCGGGGCTCGGCATCTGGTACTGCGACCCGGCTGGCAACCTGTTCTCCGGAAACGAGCGCTTCAAGCAACGGTTCGGCCTGCCGCCGGCTTAGGACCTCGATCCCGGCATAGCCCCCGGCGTCTTGGCCGACGGCGACCGAGAGCGCGTACGCGCCGGCATCGAAGGGCCCGGCTAATGGCTATGTGCCCCCGTGGTCCGATTTTTCCTTATTGCTCCTCAAATCCCGCTCCCATGGCCCGCACCGGCCCCATCATCATTATCGACGACGACAAGGACGACCGCGACCTGCTCGCCGAGGTGTTTGCGTCCCTTGAGGTCATCAACAAGCTCAAGTTCTTCGAGAGCTGCACCGATGCCTATACCTATTTGAAGACTACCCGCGACAAGCCCTTCATCATCTTCTCCGACATCAACGTGCCCGGCATGTCGGGCGCCGAGCTGAAGCGCCTCATCAACCAGGATCCGGCGCTCCGCCGCAAGAGCATTCCCTACATCTTCCTCAGCACCACCACCAACCACGCGGCCGTGCTCGAATCGTATGAGAACCTGTCGCAAGGCTTCTTCTCGAAGCCGAACGATTTCAAGGCGCTGGTGCATATGGTCGAAATGATCCTCAACTATTGGAAGATCGCGCGGCACCCCAATGCCGACCTGCTCTGAGCGGCCATTTCTTAGCGATTGTTAAGCGCGGAAGAACCCGCGAGCGGGAGCTTTGACGAAACAATCGTCATGAAGACCCTCATCGCACTCGAAGAGGCCGCGCTCACCGGCGCCGCCCTGTATTTCCTCGGTCAGCAGCCGCTATCTCTTCCGCCCTGGGCCTGGGCCCTCCTCTTCTTCGCTCCCGACGCCAGCATGCTGGGCTATGCGGCCGGGCCGCGCGCCGGCGCCGTCGCCTACAACATGGCCCACCACCGCGGCGGCGCACTCGGCGTTGTTGCAGCCGGGTACTTCGGCGGATACGAGGTGTTGCTCGTTGCCGGCCTTTTGCTCTTCGCCCATGCCTCCTTCGACCGTGTGTTCGGCTATGGGCTGAAGTATGCCACCGGGTTCGCTCATAGGCACCTGGGCTTTGTCGGTAAACAGAAAAGCAGCGGTTCCGCCTACCGGGAAGCGTGAGGCGTAGAGAGGAAAGATTTTAATATTTACGCGTTCGTCAGGCCGGGGGGCGGGCATGGACTGATCAAGTGGCCACAACTACAAACCTCAAACTATGCACCTCTCCGTCCGCGGATCCGGCTGAGGCTCACCGGTGTGATGCCCAGGTAGCTCGCGATATATTGCTGCGGGATGCGCTCGAGGATGCGCGTCTTGTTGCCGGCCAGCAGGGCGGCATAGCGCGCCTCCGGCCTTTCGGTGAGCAGCGATACCATCCGCTCCTCCAGGCCCGCGGCCAGGTACTCGGCCAGCTTGCGGCCGAGGGTGCCCCAGGCAGGCCGTTGCCGGTACAGGGTATCGATCACTTCGTAGGGAAAGCACAGTACCTGGGCCGCCTCCAGCACTTCGATGCTCAGGCCCGCCGGGCGGCCGCGCAGGCAGCCGAGGTAATCGCAGAGGAGGTCGCCCTCCAAATAAAAGTAGGTGCTGCGCTCCACGCCGTCGACCGTGTAATACTGCCGGAAGGTTCCCGCGAGCACAAAGGCCACCCAGGGCGCACGCTTGCCGGCCTCCACGAACAGGGCTCCCTTCGGAAGGGTGCGCTCCTCCAGGTGCGGCGGCAGTAGCTCCCACTCGTCGTTGGGCAGCGGGGCAAAGCGCTCGAGCTGGCGGCGCAGGTATTCAAGCGGAGCGACGGGTGGTGGTGAATCCATAAAAAGGCGCGGAAAGGACGCCTCCAAAAATACGCAAGCAGGCGCCAGAGTGATCTCAGATCTACCTGGCGTGCGTCAGCAATACATCTGAAATCCGAAATCTCACATCTGAAATCACATCCGAGATCCGCGATCACAGATCTGCAATCCCTAATCGATCTCGTTGTCACCGAGCTCCTTGGTCAGCTTGGTGAAGCCCACCACGGTGCCGTCGTCGTCGTGGAGGGCTGTGATGAGGATGGAGCCCCAAAAGGTACTGCCGTCTTTGCGCACGCGAATGCCGATGTGCTTGGCGCGGCCCTCCTTGGTGGCCTGTGCCAGCAGCAGGTCGGGGAGCCCCTGCTCGCGGTGTTGCGGGAGGTAGAAGGCCCGGAAGTTCTGCCCGATGATCTCGTCGGCGCTGTAGCCTTTGATCTGCTGGGCGCCCTTGTTCCAGGAGAGGATGGTGCCGTCAACGTCCATCAGGATGATGGCGTAGTCCTGGATCTCTTCGATCATGCGCCGGTGCAGTATTTCGAGGAGCGCCGTTTTTTCCATGGCGCGAAGCTAAGGGAGAAACGCCGGTAACGAATTGATCAGCAAGCGGCACCAAGTGCGAGAACCGGATACGCAGCCCAACCGGCCACGGGTGCATCCAGCCCTATTGAGAAAACAGGCCGCTAACGACAGCAGGCGACAGCAACTGCTTATCTTGCCGCAAAGTCAGGTGCTTATGGGGTACGCTTTCCTGAACGTTTTCTTCTTCGTGTTCCATACCGCCTGGACCCTGTTCAACATCACGGGCTGGGCCTTCCGCCGTACGCGGCGGCTCCACCTCGCCACGATGCTGCTGACCGCGGGCTCGTGGTTCGTGCTGGGCATCTGGTACGGCCTGGGCTATTGCGCCTGCACCGACTGGCACTGGCAGGTGCGCGCGAAGATGGGACTGCACGACGAGAGCCGCTCCTATATTCACTTTCTCCTGCTGAAAATTACCGGCATCAATTTCGACCGAGGCCTCGTGGAAGGCGCCACGCTCGCCTTCTTTGTCCTTAGCTTCGCACTCAGCATCGTCCTCAACGTACGCGATGCGCAGCGGCGAAAGCGGAGCGCAGCCGCGGCCACCGGCTGAGCATGCCGCACCTATTGTAACGCAGACGCACAACCGATAACCACGCTCTTCACGCCACCACCCAATAATCATGCACCCGCTTCTCACTCGCCTCCGCGCCGAACTCGCCGCCCGAGGCAACCCGCGCAACCGGGATGGCGCCAAACGCTTTTTCAAAGAAGGCATTGAATCTTACGGACTCCGTATGGCGGATACGCGGGCCCTTGCAAAAGCCTACGCCAGAGAACTGTCGGGGCAGGGCAAGGAATCCGTATTTGTACTGTGCGAGGACCTCTGGCGGAGCGGCATGATGGAGGAAGGACATATCGCGGCAGCCTGGGCGCTGACACAAAAGAAGCATTTTGCGACTGATGATCTCGGCACCTTCACGCACTGGATCGATGCGCATGTCCATAACTGGGCGCACTGCGACGACTTTTGCAACAATGTGCTGGGCGCTTACCTCATGAAGTTCCCGGAGCAGTTGCCGGTGCTCCGGGAGTGGGCCGTCTCAAAGAACCGCTGGGTGCGCCGCGCGGCGGCGGTGTCGCTCATTGTGCCCGCGCGCAAGGGCGCTTTCCTCGAAGAAAGCCTCGCCATCGCCGGGGCCTTGCTTACCGATCCCGACGACCTCGTGCAGAAAGGCTATGGCTGGCTGCTGAAGGAGCAGTGCAAAATGAACGAGGACGCCGTGTTTGCCTTTGTGTGCCGCCACAAGGCCCGCATGCCCCGCACGGCCCTGCGCTATGCCATCGAGAAGATGCCGGAAGCGCGAAAGCGGGAAGCGATGGCGCGCTAGTTTATTCGCTCCCGGGCCGAATAAAGGGCATCCGGCCCAAAAGGATCCAGCCCCGCGGATCGTTAGGATTGCGCAGTTGAAACGTAAACATGTAGGGCCCGAGGATGAATCCTTCCTGTGACACCTCCGGTATGGGGTCAACATGCATGCGTAACGCTGCCGTATCCTCCGCCACTTTATCGAAGATCGACCGGAAGATGGTTTTGTATTGCGTTTGGTACTTCAGCAGCATCACAGAATCGTTCTTGAAATAGAGCGTTAGGTACTCGGTGTATGCCTGCCGGCTGCTGTCCATTTTACCGAGCAGTGTCTGCTCGCCGCCGGAGGGATAACCCGGATCGAAACCCAGGCCTTTCGCATAGTGAATGAGCGCCGCGGTATCGCCGCGTAGGTCGATCAGGCGGCAGAGGTCGGTGAACGTGACCGTTTGCGCGTGCAGGGAGCCGGCTGCCGGAAGCAGCAGGGCCAGGAGGAGCATTCTCATGAGACCGGGTTTGGTGAAGGTGTACCAGGGAAACGACACATGCGGCGGCCCATTGCCTTTCATGACCGCTTTAAGTTTTCCTTAAGTTCCCGGCTAGCGGGTAACGTTAGGATTGCGGCCGCGTGGGAGCTGGATATACCGCCAGGCCCTAGCTTTGCAGGAATGCCTGCCCCGATCCGGTATTTCTACTTCCGCGCCGCCTTGCTGGCGCTGCTGATTCCCGTCGGCCTGTTCGCGGCGCTGGGCAGTGCTGTGTCGCACAAATACGAGGTCAGCGAAGGCCGCATCGCTGTGGAGCTGGACCGCCGCCTGACCTACGACAGCAAGCTGGAGCAGATTCAGGCGCTCGATGAAAAAGGCCGCCGACTCAAAATAGCAGCCAGAGCCGGCGCTGCCACTGCCCTGCTCTCCGCCATGGGCCTTGTGGTTCTTATGCTGCAAAAACGGCGGGCGGCAAAGCGTTTAACGGAATCCATTACGCACCCCGCTTCGCAAACACTTTACCCATGACCTACGACGAATTCCAGGACTTTATCCGCGGCAAGCTGTTCCTGGTAGGACTGAGCTTCTACAATGCCGACCGGCAGCTCCTCGGGCAATACCAGACCTCGGGGCGCGTGGAGCACCTTACCGACACCGGCATCCTCGTGCTGAAGCGCGACGATGACAGTCTCTTTGCCGTGCCGTACGACGACGGGGCGATCCGGCCCGCCGCACCGGGCGAATACACCGAGCACAGCACCGGCAAAACGATCGTGAACCCTGATTACCTCCTCAGCGGCGACGTGGAGGTGGCCGATGCCGCAGAGATCGAGGCCATCCGGGAGCGGGGCTTTTTTACGGCGTGAGGGGGGACGGGGTCCTCTACTTCCCGATTTCCGTACCTTTACCAGACATCAACCATGACTTACGCCATGCGCCTCGTTCCTGCATTGCTCGCTGCCACGATCCTGTTTTCCGCCTGCGAAAAGATCGAAAGCTATGACAACAATACGCCGCCGCCGGCCAACCCGCCCGGAGGCGGTGGCGGCACCCCCACAACGCCCACAACACCAGCCGCACCGCGCCTCGTGCGCGTATTCGAGCTCGACACCACGTTGATGCATCCCTTCGACACCATCGGCCGGCTCACGCTCAGCTACGACGCGCAGGGACGTCTTTCCAACCGCCTTGACATCGCCTTCGACGAGATCACGGGCGACACCGCCTCCGTGCACCAGCACCAGTATTTCTACAACAGCGCTTTCGACAGCCTCGCCACCCGCGTCCGGCGCTCGTTGCGCAACGCCGGTACCGGCAGCGCCTTCGTACAGGATAAATACTTCACCCATGTCAACGGACTGCTGGTCAAGGACAGTGTCGTATCCGCGTCGGCAGGCAGCACCGGCTACCGGGTCTGGCGCTACACGCAGGCACCCAATTTCGTAGGGCTGACCGGCCTTTCGGGCGACGGCCTCAGCCGCAGCAGCAGCAACTTTTACCAGACCTGGCAGGGCGCCAACCTCACGCAGCAGCTCGACACCATGGTGGAGCAATACGGCACGCAGCAACCGATGTATCTCCGCTCCGAGCTGATCACCACCTACCTCGACAAGCCGAACCCTTTCTTCAAGCCCTACCGCGCCTGGTGGGAAAACTGGGTATGGGACGCATATGGCCTCGGCGCCTGGTTCAACACGTCAAAGCACCTGATCCAGCAGCGCACCTGGAACACGAAATCCTGGAACAACGGCGGCACGCCGAGCATCGGCACCCGTACCATCACCTACTCCTACGTATTCGGCGCCCACGGCTATCCCACGCGCATCACCGAAGTAACGGTGGGCAGCTCGGTGAACGAGCACCGCACGCTGGTGCTGCAATACCAATAAGCAATTCAGCTCTTTTTAAAAGCCCTCCTTCCCGGGGGGCTTTTTTATACGCCTTACCTTCACGCCCTCAAGCCAGACTATTCATGCGCTCCATCCTGCTACCGCTGCTCTGTACTATTGCCCTCCCCGCCGCTGCCCAGCATACGCTGCGCACGCAAGCCCGCAACGATGCCGGCGACCCGCTGCCCGGCGCCACCCTCACCTGGAAGGAAGGAGCCCGCAGCGTCATCGCCGACTCGCTCGGGAACCTGACTCTTGCCAACATTCCCTCCGGGCAGCAGACCTTCGTGCTGTCGCACGTCGGCTACGGCGAAAAGGAAGTGCAGCTCTCCTTCCCGCTGCCGGGTGCTGAGTGGCCCCCCATCACCCTGGAGCGCGCCGAAGAAGAAGAGGAGGAGGAAGAGGAGGTAATCGTGACCGCCACGCGCACGAGCCGCACCATCGCCAACACACCCACGCGCACCGAGGTGATCTCGGGCGAGGAGCTCGAAGAAAAAGGCAATATGAAGCCCGGCGACATCCGCATGCTGCTCAACGAAAGCACGGGCATCCAGACCCAGCAGACCTCCGCTACGTCCTACAACGCCGGCATCCGCATCCAGGGCCTCGACGGCCGGTACACGCAGCTCCTGCGCGACGGATACCCGCTCTACGGCGGCTTCGCAGGCGGCCTTTCGCTGCTGCAGGTGGCCCCGCTCGACCTGCGCCAGGTGGAGGTCATCAAGGGATCCGCGTCCACGCTTTACGGCGGCGGCGCCATCGCGGGCCTCGTCAACCTCGTTTCCAAAACACCGGGCGAGCGGCGCGAGCTTTCCTTTCTCCTCAACGCCACCTCCGCCGGCGGACTCGACGCCAGCGGCTTCTACAGCGAGCGCTACGGAAAGGCGGGCCTCACGCTCTTCGCCTCCCGTAATAGTACGGCTCCCTTCGACCCGGCCGGCATCGGCTTCACGGCCATCCCCAAGGCGGAGCGCTACACGGTGAACCCGCGGCTCTTCCTCTACGGCAAGCACACGACCGCCGACATCGGTATCAGCTATACCACCGAAGACCGCCTCGGCGGCAGCACCGCCTTTATCAAGGACGGCACTCCCGGGCCATTCGAGCGCAACGAGACCGACCGTATTGCTACCCAGCTCGGTATTACCCACCGCCTCGGAGAGCGCCATACACTGCAGCTGAAAAACAGCTTCTCCTTCTTCGACCGCGCCCTCTCGGCATTCAACTACCTGTTCGACGCGCGCCAGGTTTCCTCGTTCACCGAGATCAGCTGGAACCGCCGCGGCGAGCGCTCGGAGTGGGTACTGGGCGCCAACCTCACGACCGAGGCGCTGACCGAGAGAAACGTACGCTTCGGCATCCCGCGCGATTATACCCTCACCACTGCCGGTCTTTTCGCGCAGCACACCTGGTCGGTCACCGACCGGTTTACCCTCGAGACCGGCTTGCGGGGCGATCATGTGTCGCCACACGGCTTCGAGCTGCTGCCCCGGGCTTCGCTGCTGTACCGTATTTCTACCAATTGGACGACGCGCCTCGGCGGGGGCTTCGGCTACAAGGCGCCCACTATTTTCACCGAGGAAGCGGAGCGCCTGCAGTACCGCGTCGACAATGCGCGGATCACGAACCCGCACACCGAGCGATCCGTGGGCGCCAACTGGGACGTGAACTACACTACCAAATGGGGTGCCCTGGGCCTGCAGGCCAATGTGCTCTTCTTCTACACGCGTCTCTCGCGGCCGCTATTGCTGGCCAACACACCGGTCGGCTACCGCTTCTACTCCAGCGCCGGCCACATCGATACCCGTGGCGCCGAAGCCAACCTCCGCCTCACCTGGGGCGACTTCAAGCTTTTTGTGGGCTATACGCTCACCGATGCACAGTCGCACCTCCCGGCACAGGAAGGTGCTCTTCCGCTCGTGGCACAGCACCGCCTCAACAACGTGCTGATGTATGAAGTGGAAGGAAAATGGAAGCTCGGTCTCGAAGCCTATTACACGGGCCGCCAACCCCTCAACGACGGCAGCTACGGCCGCCCCTACTGGATCACCGGCTTCATGGCGGAGCGGCTCTGGAAGCGCTTCTCCATCTTCGTCAACTTCGAGAACTTCACCGACACCCGCCAGACGAAGTTTGGACCCATCTACAGCGGGCCCGCCAGCAACCCGCAGTTCCGCGACATCTACGCGCCGCTCGAGGGCTTCGTGGTAAATGGCGGGATCAAGTTAAGGTTCTGAGGGTTTTGGAGGTTAGTCAGGCAGCAGCAGAATAAGAAGCAGGCTAACTTCAAGATCCGAATCGTTACCTCCTCTGCTCTGCGTGTACTAAAAACAAAAGGGCCGCAAAGAATTGATCTTTGCGGCCCTTTTGCTGGGTTACCTATAATGTGGCCGTCAGTAACGACGCCTGTTCTCGCATTATCCCATTAGCACATTACCCCATTAGCACATTACTTCACCCGGTCCCACACCTCGGTGCGGCCGATGAGCGAAATGCCGATATAGCCGCGGATCTTGAGCTGGTTGGCATTTTTCAGTTCCATGTTGCAGGAATAGGTCTTGCCCGACTTCGGGTCGTAGATCGTGCCATCTTCCCACTCGTTGTCGCCGTCGAACTCGAAGTCCTTCAGGATCACGGAGCCCACGATGGTGCGGCTGCGCAGCTTTTCGTCGGGGTTCTTCGTGTCGAGGTTGCCGGGGTTCTTGCTCCAGGAGATCTTTCCGAAATACTTGTTGCCCTGGCGGTAGATCTGGATCTTGCCCTCCTTGCTGGAGGAAAGCCATTCGCCGACGATGGCGTCGCCCTTGTCCTGGCCAAATACATTCCCGATGCTCAGGAGCAGGACCAAAAAGAAGATCAGTTTTTTCATAACGGTTTTTATGCTGTCTGCAAGATAGTCGCTTGCCGGCTTCGGTGGCGTTGCTGTGGCTTTTCAGGAGCCTAGCGGGCCGTCACCGCATCCGGCGTAAGCACGCGCACCTCCGGGCCTTTCGGCTCATTGACCATTGCCCCTTCACCATTGACCACCGGCTCCACCTTCGGGGGGATGAGCTTGTACAGCACCGGCGTCACGATGCGCGAGAGCAGCGTGGACGAAACAAGGCCGCCGATAAGCACGAGCGCGAGCGGCGAGATGAGCGGGTTCGACGAGATGGCGATGGGCAGCAGGCCCCCGATGGCCGTCAGGCTCGTGAGTACGATGGGAAGAAAGCGCAGCTCGCCCGCCTCGCGGATGGCCGCATCCAGCCCTTTGCCCTCGGCGCGCAGCTGGTTGGTGAAGTCCACGAGCAGGATCGAGTTCTTGACCTCGATGCCCGCAAGCCCGATGAAGCCGATGATGGCCACGAACGACATCGGGTTGCCCGTGATCCAGAGCGCGCACACGCCGCCGATCACCCCGAGCGGGATCACGCTCAGCACGATGAGTGTGCTTTTGAAGGTCTTGAACTCGAGGATCAGCACCATGATGAAGAGGAAGATGGTGGCGATCACCACCGTACCGAACGACCCGCCGAAGGCATCCTTCTGGCTCTGCACCTCGCCGGCGAGCACGAGCTCGTAGCCGGCCGGCAGCTTTAGCTCCGACGAGCGCTTCATGAACTCCTTCAACACCTTCTCGGTGAGCACGCCCTCCTCGGTGAAGGCCGTCACCACCACGTAGCGCTTCTTGTCGACGTGCTTGATGATGGTGGGCGACGACTCGAAGTCGAGCTGCGCCACCTGCGACAGCGGCACCGGCGTGCCCACGGCGTTGTTGACGAAGATGCCGTCGAAGGAATTGATGGTGGCGAAGCGGTCGCGTGGGGTACCGATCATGATGTCGAAGTCCTTGCCCGCGGCATCGGTATAGGTACCTGCCTCATAGCCCGCGATGGCGAGGCGCACGGTCTTGTCGATGTCGGCGGTACCGATGCCGAGCATGCGGCTCTTCTCGGTGTTGATGTTGAGGTGCAGGTCCGACTTCAGCACACGTACGTCGTTGTTGACGTAGATGGCGCCGGGCACGCTCTTCAGCAGGTCTTCGGCGCGCGCGGCGATGGCGCGCAGCGTGTCGAGGTGCTCACCGGTAAAGCGAATGGCCACCGGCGCTTCCACGAGCGGGCCCTGCTCGAAGTCCTTCACCTCGATCTTGGCGCCGGCCACGCCGGCGAAGCGGTCGCGGAGGGCGTCGATGAGGGCGCGCTTCTTCTTCGGGTTCACGTCGTCCTGTAGTTGTACGTAGAACTGCGCGAAGTCGGGCTTCTCGTTCTCGGGGATCACGTTGTAGTAGATGCGCGGGTTGCCCTTGCCTACGTTGGTGGTATAGTATTTCACCAGCGGCTCCTTCGCGAGCTCGCCTTCCACGCGGCGCGCCATCGAGTCGGTGAGCTCCAGGTTGCTCTGCAGCGGCATCGTGACGTTCACCAGGAACTGGGGCTTCTCGGAGGCCGGGAAGAGGCGGAAGCCGATGAGCTTGAATATGCCGAGCGACGCCACGAAGAGGCCAAGCGCGATGAAGAGCGTCGTCTTCGGGCGCAGCAGGGCCGCCTCGAGCAGCTTCGTATACGAGCCGCTGATCAGGCGCTTGAGGCCGCGCAGGAAGAGGTTGCCCTCGGGGTTTCCGTGCACCTTGAGCACACGCGCGCCGAGAAAGGGCACAATGGTGAGCGATACCAGCATGGAGGCCAGCACACTGAAGATGACCGCCATGGGCAAGCCGCGGATGAACTCACCGGCGGCTTCGGGCATAAAGGCCAGCGGGAGGAAGGCGATGATGAGCGTGGCGGTGCAGCCCAGTACCGCAAGGCCGATCTGCTTGGTGCCCTCGATCACGGCGGCGTTGCGGCTCCAGCCTTCGCGCAGCCAGCGCTCGATGTTCTCCACCACCACGATGGAGTCGTCGACGAGCAGGCCGAGCGCCACCACGAGGCCCACGATGGAGAGCTGGTTGAGCGAGAAGCCGAAGGCGTTGAGCAGCACGATGCCGATGCCCAGCGAGAGCGGGATGGCGACCATCACCACGAGGGCGGCGCGGCCGCCGAGCGGCAGCAGCGTGATGAGCACCAGCGAGATGGCGATGATGAAGTCGATGCCGAGCCCACCGAGCCTGCGGCCCACGTTCTCTGCCTGGTCGAAGGCCTTCACCATCGCGATGTTCTTCGGAAGCGTCTTTTCGAATTTTTCGAGCACCGGCGCATACGCGGCCTGTGTACGGGCGATGTTCTCACCGGGCTTCTGTGCAGCCGTTACCAGCACGGCGCGGTGGCCGTTGAGGCGGGTGATGTGCTTGGGCTCGGCGTAGCGGAACTCCACATCGGCCACATCTTTGAGGTATACCACGTGCCCGTTGCCGGCCCACACGATGGTGTTGCGCACCTCATCGATGCTCTTGTACTTGCCGCTCGTTTTCACGTTGAAGGTCTTGACGCCGCCGCGCACCGGGCCTCCCGGAATATTGGCCGCCTCGCTCTGGATGGAGCCGATGACATAGTTGAGCGGGATCTTCTGCTGCGCGAGCTTCTCGAGCTGCAGGTCTACACGCAGTACCTGCTCGGGCACGCCGGTATAGTCGGCCTTCTTCAGACCGGGCACCCGCTCGAGCTCTTCTTTGAGGTTGTTGGCAAACGTGCGCAGCGACTTGTCGGAGGCGTTCTCCGATACGAGGGCCACCTGCAGCACGTTCACGTCGGTGGGGCTTACCTTCTTTACTTCGAGCTTGTAGAGGTCCTGCGGCAGCTCGGAGCGGAGGGCGCCGATCTCGCGCACCAGCTCCTGGTACTTGTTCTCGACGTCGACGCCGTATTTATATTCCACCACCACGGAGGCAACGCCGTCGGTGATGGTGCTTTCGATCTTCTTGATCTGCTCGAGCTCGCTCACGCGCTTCTCGATCGGTTTCACCACGAGCTCCTCGAGGTCTTTGGGCGAGGTGCCGGGGTAGATGGCGATGATGGGGTATTGCGGAGGGTTGATCTCGGGGTCCTCGGCGCGGGGCATCGTGAGCACCGTGGTGAGGCTCACCACCACGATCATCAGGAACACGACGAGCGTGAACTGCCACTGCTTTACAAAAAATGAGGTGATACGCATAACGATGATTTGGAGTTGGGGTAGAGAGAAAGAACGCGGATGGTGCGGACGTGACGGATGAATACGGATCGGTGTTTATCAGCTTAATCCGCCTGATCCGTGTTCCTTCTCTATTGCACGCTGATGGCCGAGCCATCTTTGAGGTAAGGGCTTCCGGTGCTTACGACCCACTGGTAGCCCTCGAGGCCGCCGCTCAGGTACACGCGCTCCGGGGAGATACGGCCGATCTTCACAGGCACCTTCTTCACGGTCTTTCGGTCTTCGGTCACGAACACGTAGCCGGTGCTGCCGTCGGCCTCGAGCAGGGCCTCGTAGGGGATGCTGTTGGCCGTAGCAGCCCTGGCGGCCGAGATCTGCGCGCGCCCGAACATACCCGGCGCGGGCCGGCGGCCGGCGAGGTCCACCTGTACTTCTACGGTGAAGGAGCCGGAGGCGGGGTCGGCGGTCGGCGCCTTCTTCGATACCACCCCTTTGAAGTCGACACCCGGGAACGCATCGATGCGCACCGTGGCAGTATTGCCTTCCCGGATCGCGGCCCAGTCCTGGTCGGAGAGGGAGGCGCGGAGCACCCACTTCTCGGAGGCCGATACGTTGTTCAGGAACAGCACCGGCGTGCCGGGGCCGGCCAGCTCGCCTACCGAGGCGATCTTCTTGACGATGATGCCGTCGGCCGGCGCGTAGATGTTGGCATACTGCCGGTTGAACTGCGCCTGCTGCAAGCCCTGGCGGGCGATGTCGAGGCCGGTGCGCGTGTTCTGCAGCTGCTCGAGCGTGGCCACGCTGTCCTTATAGAGGTTTTGCACGCGCTGGTGGTCGCGCTCCGCTTTTTCCACGGCGAGCTGCGCCTGCTGTACCTGCGCCGCTATCTCGGTGGGTTTCAGCGTGGCGAGCAATTGCCCGCGGCGTACGTTGTCGCCTTCTTTCACGTTGATGGTTTCGATCACACCGCCGATCTTGAAGGAGAGGCGCGCCTCGTTCTGCGCGGCGATCACACCCGATGCGCGCACGCTGCCTTCGGTGCTGCTTTCGGTGCTCACGGCCAGCAGGCGCACCGGGATCGTTTCTTTTTGCGGAAGCGTGGCCGTTTGCTTGTTGGCCTTCGAGCTGCAGGCCTGCAGCAGCAGCGCGGCCAGCGCGGTATAGAGGATCTGTTTCATGTTTATTGGTTTATTGGTCTATTGGTCTATTGGTAAGGGTCTTTCCTGGTGCAGCAGTCATTGCGAATTAGTAAAGCCGACTGGTGCGTTTGCAGGATAAATGCTCTGGCTCTGACGTATCTTACTGAGTCGGACATCGCCAAATCTGAAATCTGAAATCTGAAATCTGAAATCTGAAATCTGAAATCTGAAATCATAGATCACAGATCCGCGATCACCGATCTGAGATTATAAGGCGTAAGCCGCCGTCTGGCGCTCCTGCTCGGCGGCGCGGATCAGCAACCCGTACTTCTGGATATTGCTTTCGAGGCGGGCATTGGTGAGGCCGTTGCGCGCATCGAGGAACTCGATGAAGGAGTTGACGCCTTCCGTATAACCACGGTCGATCAGCTTGAAGTATTGCTGGGCCGACTCCTCGCGCTTCAGGGCGGCGGCGTAGTTGGCGGCGGCCGCCTGCAGGCCGTTGCGGTTCACGAAAGCGGCGAGCTGCAGTTGCTTTTCCACCGACTCGGTGCGGAGCTGCAGGGCCTTTCCCTCGAGCGTGGCCGACTGTGCGCGAAGCTCATTGCGGCGTCCGGCGAAGAGCGGCAGCTGCACCTGCAGCCCGGCGAGGTAAAAGGGCGTGTTCCGGTTGACCTTGAAGTCGAAGCCCTGCGCACCCAGGTCGAGGAAGGCGTTGACGCGGGGGGTGCGGTAGGAGCGCGCCTGCTGCTGTTGCCAATGGTTGATGCTGGCGGCGGCGCTGAGGCTCTTCAGCTCCTCGCGGCGGCTTACGTCGGGGAGCGTGGCATCGTTCAGTCCCAGCAGGCTTTCGGGGAGCACGGGCTCGGCGCGCTGCACCGTATCGGTGAGCGGCTTGTTGCACAGGAAGTTGATGTAGGCGCCCGCGTTCTGCACCTCGTTGCGGGCGTTGCGCCACTGGGTTTCTACGGTCTGCAGCTCGCTTTCGGCGCGCGACACGTAGGCGGGCAGCCCCTTGCCGTTGCGGAGCAGCGAGCGCTGCACGCGGAGGTTCTGCTGCACGAGCTCCACGGCGTTGGCATAGATATCGGCCGCACGGGCAGCCTGCAGGAGCCGGTAGTAGGCGGTCTTCACATCTTTCACCAGCTCGCGGCGGTAGGCGTCGATCTCGAACTGCTGCAGCTTTACCTGCTCCGACCGCATGCCGGCGCCGTAGCGGATGTCGGGGTTGAGCAGGGGCATCGTAGTGCGCACCCGCAGGTCGTAGAAATTGTTGGGCAGCAGGGGCTCCGACGCATTGGCGATCTGCGGGAACTTGCTGGTGCCGGTGAGCTGGTTGAGCGTCTGGTACACCGGGTTCATCAGGTCGCCCACGGGCAGGTCGATGGTGCGGCCGCCGGCGGCAAGGGTGTATTGGCCTTCGAGGCCAACGGTGGGCAGGAAGTAGCTCTTTGCTTCCTTCAGGGCCAGCAGGCTCCGCTCGAGCCCCACCTGCCGCTCGCGGAGCACGAGGTTGCTTTTGAGGGCCTCCGTTACATAGTTGTCGAGCGCCGGCTGGGCGGAGGCGGACGCCGGGAGGAGGGAAACAGCGGCTAAAAGTTTGAAAATTAAGCGCATATATAATCGACGTTTAATTAATGAACACTGTTTAGTATAAGGTCAAAAAAATAGCTAGGCCCGTTCCAGCATTTCGATGAAGTTGCGTTGCCCGGCATCCACCAGCGTCTCGGGATCCACCCCTTCGAAGGCCTGCACCCGGTTGCGGACGTACAGGGCGGCGATGCCGTGCACCCCGGCCCAGATCGTGAAAGCGAGCCCGTCCACATCCTTACCCGGGAAGCGCCCGGCGGCCTGGCACTCGCGGATCACGCTTTTCAGGATCCCCAGCGTGCGGTCGCCCTCCTCCCACTTCTCGTGCTCCATGCATTTCATGGGCGCCCGCATGATGAACATGAGGTCATAATAGTCGGGATTCTTCCGCGCAAAGTCAATATAGACGTGCCCCATGGCCTTCAGCCGCTCAAAGGGGTCGGCCACGTGGGCCAGCGGCGCCATGTACTCCAGCATCTTCACGAAGCCCTCCTCGTGCAGGGCATGGAAGATCTCGTCCTTGTCCTTGAAATAGAGATATAGAGTGCCGGCGCTGTACTGGATGGCCTCGGCGATCGTGCGCATGCTGGCGCCTGCGAACCCCTTCTCCATGAAGATGCGGCGGGCCGCATCCAGGATCAGCTGGCGCATCTCTTCCTTCTCTCTCTGCTTTCGGGCGGCGATGGTCATACGTGGATTTGCAGGAACAAAAATAATGAACAGTGTTTAGTAAAGAAAAAATATTTGTGGCGAGCTGTGGGGCCGGGCGTACGAACTGCCGGTTTCGGGGGATGGCCGGTGCCCGCATAAAAAAACCCCCGACGCTTCCGTCGGGGGTTTTGCAGATGTTCCAATAGAGCTTAGAGCTTTACCAGCGTGCGGCGGCTCTGAGCGCCGGTGCGGCGGTCGGTGAGCACCACCTGGTAGGAGCCGGGGCGCAGGAGTGCGGTTCCGATCGTGACGTTGTTGCCGCTGAAGCTGATGGGCGACAGCACGGGCACGCCGGAGGCATCGAGTACCTGCACGGTGAGCTGGGTGGCGGCGCCGCTGTACTGCAGGCGCACGTTGCCCTGGGCCGGGTTGGGGCTCAGCGTCATGGCCGGGGCGATGCGGGCCGTGTTGCCGTCGCCTTCGGTGTCGCCGTGGATCGTTACCGGTCCGCAGGGGTTTACCGTAATGCGGAACAGGCGGGTCTTGCCGGGGCAGCTGCCACCGGTGCCGATGGGCGTTACGCGGATGTTGGCGTACTGAGCGGTAGCGCCGTTATTGACCGTGTTGAACGACGGGATGTTGCCCGTGCCCGAAAGCGCGAGGCCGATCGACGGGTTGTCGTTGGTCCAGGTATAGCTGCTGGCGCTGCCGGTGAACACGATGGGCTGCGTGGCGGTGCCGCTGCAATACACCGGGTTATTGGGAGCGTCCACTGCGGCCTGCGGGCGGATGGTGATCGTGGTGGACGCGTAACCATCGCAGTAGTAATCATAGGCGTTCAGGTAATATTCTACCGTATAAGTGCCGGGTTGCGAGGCCGCAAGGTTCACGGTGCCGGTGGCCGAGTTGAGGCTGAGGCCGCCAGGATAGGAATAAAAGCTCCCGTTGTTGGAAGCGGTACGCGTTACCGTAGCCGTACCGGTGCGGCAGAAGGAGCTAGCGCCGTACGAAATAGTGCCGGCGGCAGGGCTGATGTACGCGTATCCCGAGAGGGGGGCGCCGGAGCATCCGCCCAGCGAAGGCGTGACCGTGATCGTGGCGTAGTCCATGTAATCCAGCTCGTTTACGGCCTTGAAGGCAGGCAGGTTGCCGGTGCCGGAGGCAGCCAGGCCGTTGGTAGTGCTGCTGTTGGTCCAGGTAAACGTAGTGCCGGGGAGGTTGCTCTGGAACACCACCGGGCTGGTAGTGCTGCCGGCGCACTCGAAGATCTGGACGTTGGGGCCGGTGATGACGGGCGTGGGATTTACGGAGATGCGGAATACTTCCTTCTTGAAGGAGCAGCCCGTACCGCCGCTTGCCTGCACCCCGATCAGTGCGGAAACCGTGGTATCGTCGATTGCTTGCGGCATGAACGAAGGAATGGCGCCAGTGCCCGAAGCAGCAAGGCCGATGTTCGTGTTGTTGTTGGTCCAGGCATAGGTGAGCGAGCCGGAGCCGGGGAAGGCGATCTCACTGGAAAGCGTTCCGGCGCAGAACTGCCGGTTGCCGATGGGGGTCACGAACGCCGATGACGGGCGCACCCCTAAGGTAAAGGTGGAATGGTCGACACACTGGCCGTTGCTGACGGAGTAGGTAACCACGTAGTTGCCCGACTGCGAGGCAGCCAGGTCGATGGCGCCGGTAGCGGGGTCGATGGCGAGACCCGGGGTAGACGAGAAGGTGCCGCCCTGGAGGCCGGTGATCGTGGGCGTCACCACACCCGTGCTGACGCAGTAAGGCGCGTTGGCATAGGCGATGCTCGCGAGCTTCTGACCTACTGTGAGCGACACGGCGCAGAACGACTGGGTGGCCGAGATACCACCGGTGGCGCCGGTGAAGCCGAAGTAAACGGTGGGATTACCGCCAAAGATGGTGTTCCGGATGTCTTCCGTATGCGTAAACAGAAGGCTTCCGTTGCGGTACATCGAAAAAGCGGTTATAGCCGGATCCCACGTGAGGCGGACGGTGCTGGCCGCACCGTTCCCGAGCAACGGCGAGATATTGAAAGGTCCTTTCACGGGGGTATAGCTCCTGTTCTTGACGAGCGCGATGTGCGAGTTGTTCTGGTCGGCCTCAGTGCTGCCGTTGTTGTAGATGTCGAACTCAATGGCGAGCGACTGCTGGAACAAGTTGTGGGGGGCGTACGTGTTGTAATACCCTAGCTCGCCTCCGAGGGCGTTGGTGGCTACGTTGTTGCCGTCGTTCTGCAGGATGAACATCATGCCGTCGGCACCGCCCGACTGCGTCACCGTGAAGGTGAGGTCGAAGGGTTTAGTGAGGTCGAGCGGGGTTTGGTGCCAGGCAGTTCCCAGGAGTTCGCTCTGGTTGGGGGTCAGCTGCGTGCAGTTGCCGCTGCCGGTGGCCGAGCCGAGCCGGTTGAACGATTGTGTGCTGAGCTGGGTAAAGCACGAAGGCGCCAAAGCGGCGGAGCGTGCCTTGGTTTGGGCCGAAGCTAGGAGGCTGCTGCCGAGGAGAGCGCCGAGGAGGGCGAGGCGCTTGGGGGTAAAGTTGCTTCTCATTTGCGTTTTATTGGTTTAAGATCAGTTGACAACGGGGTATGCCGTCGCCAGGCCGGACGCTGCTGTGAAGACACAGCACAGCGCGCATGCCGGGAGGCTGGTTCACCTGGCTTTCGGCCAGGCGCTGGGTTGCGTGAGCAGGTAAAAGGGGAGCGGTGAATCCTGAAAACAGCAAATGCTGGAACGGAACGAGATAAGACCGGGCTCCCGGTAGCGTTGGTGGGAGGATGCGCCCGGGTGGGGCGCGGCCGGATCATTAAAGCAGTTCGGACAGCGGTGTTTTGGAAAGCCGGTCGCGAAGGTAAGAAGACCGTTCCTACCGAAAGCAGCGGATACCAAAAAAATTTCGACAACGCCCGATCAGGAGAAATACGATCGTACTCATACGGATTCTCCCTTACCCATCGGCATATTGAAGATGTCTGCCTGGCCACCGGGCGGGCGGCTTTTTTTACGATCGGGTTTGCCGCCTGCACGTCATGCACCTGTATTATTACTGAAGCACCGAGAGGACGTGGAAGCAAAACGACGGCACAAAAAAAGACACGGCAGGGCCGTGTCGTTCCTAAAAAGAAGGGGTGCCGGTTGCTACCAGATGATCATCAGCGTGTCCGTCTTTTCTTTTTTCCGGGCCACCGAGTCGCGGAGCGCGGGCTTCTTCCCGGCAGCGGCTGCCGATGCAGGGGCAACGGGCACGCCGGCAGGCAGCACCGGCGTGCCGGTGGAAAAGGCGGTGGTTGCAGTGGGCGCTCCCGGGGCAGCAACCGGTGTGGCGGGAATCTTACCGGCGACGACGGACTTCTGATCTTTTTGCGCCGGCCCCGTCGCGGGCACTGCTTTCGCGCCGGTCGTGGGCTTGCCGCCTTCTGTGTGCGCTTTTGTTTGCGCAGGTGCGGCAACCGTGGCCACTTCGGGTGAAGCGGCGGTTGGTGCAGAAGGCACAACGATGTCTCGCTGCGGGTTGCCGGTGCCCGTGTTTTGCGGGGCGCTGGAAGAGTCCGGCCACAGCAGTCCTGCAGTGACCGCGATGAGCAGCAGCGCGCCGAAGAGCCACAGCCCGCCGCGGCGCTTTTTCTTTTTCGCCGCGCCGGCCTGCAGGGCCTGGAAGGCGGCGAAGTCGGCGTCCATCGCGGCATTGTCTGCCGGCAGCGCGTCGAGTGCGTTGCGCAGGGCTTCGTCGAAGCGGTGGGGATCGTTATTTCTGGAGAATATGAGCTTCATGGATCGCTTGTTGAAGGAGACGTTCTTTTAGTTGCGTGCGGGCCTGGTGCAGGTGCCACTTCGAAGTGCCTTTCGGGATCTTCAGCGCGGCGGCCACCTGCTCGTGGGTGTAGCCCTCCATCACATACAGGTTGAAGACGGTGCGCGTGGTATCGGGCAGGGCGTGCACCAGGTCGAGCAGGCGGCGTGCCTCGATGCCGGCATATACCTCCGGACCGGCCGAAAAGGAATTCAGTCCCTCGTCGGTGAAGTCTACGGAGCTGAAGCGCAGCCTGCCGCGCAGCTCATTGAGGCAGGTGTTGACGATGATGCGGCGCACCCAGCCCATCACCGCACCTTCGCGGCGGTAGTCGCGGATCTTTTGGAACACCTGCAGCATCGCCTTGTTGAAGGACGCGGCCGCCTCGTCGGCCGAGGCATGGTAGCGCAGCGCCACCTTCATCAGCTCGCCGTGGCAATGCCGGTAGAAGGCAGACTGGCAGCGCGCGTCGCCCTGCTCGAGCCCGTTGAGTATTACTTCCAGTTGCTGCTGGTCCATTTGGTTTATTGGTCTATTAGTCTATTTGTCTATTAGTAAGAGGTCGTTCACAGGGCAAAAGTCATTGCGTCGATCAACAGGCATTGTCACCCTGAGCTTGCCGAAGAGTCCTTCGTTACGCATAGTAATGGACGCGGCCACTTCCTATCTTACTCAGTTGATCTTTTCACCCGCTCACGTTATCCGTAGTCTTCGACTACGGATACAGCTCACCCAAACTTATACCCCACCTTCACCCCGATCGACGGGATGAAGGCCAGGTGGATGCCGGCCGCGGGCACGTTGAAGCGCTTGCCCACGAGCGGGTTCAGCGACACGCCCCAGGTAACGCCCTTCTCCGGCGGCACGTGGCGGTAGCCGATCATAAAGGTACCCAGCACGTCGGGAAGGCGCATACCCAATTGCTGGATGGTGTATTGATCCTTCGGGCCTTCGCGGGGGCGCTGCGGCACGGAAAGAAAATACGTGATGCCGGCTCCCAGCTCCAGGAACCCCTTGCGGCGCCCCACCAGGTAGTTGACCATGAGCGGGATCGAGAAGAGGGCCTGCTTCAGCGTGTCGTTGTAGTAGCTGATGGTGGGCACCATCCAGAAGCCGATGCCGGCGCGGAGGCCCCATCCGTCGCGGCGGCCGCGCTGCAGGCGGCTGTCGTAGCTCACCGAGTTGAGGCCGCCGGCGCCGAGCACCTCGAGGTACACGGCACGGTGGCGGTCCCTACCGGCACACGGCGCCGCTTTCCGCGGTGCCGTCGTGTCGGGTTTGGGATATTCCTTCGTCAGCTTCCAGATGCTGTTGAGTGGCACGGTCACCGTGTCTTTTTCGCGGCTCCGCACGATCTTGATGTACTTCGACGGGGCCTGCTCGATGATGAGCCCTTCGTATACGGTAACGCTGTCCAGTAGAAATACTTTTTCCGTGAACACCTGCGCGCGGGCGCCGCCGGCCGTCAACAGGGCAAGGAGGAGAAAGGCTGCGCGCATCAGGAACGTTTTACGTAAGTGTCATACAGAACATAGCTCTTTCCGGGCTCGTACACCGTACGCTTCAGCACCATCTTGCGGTCGCTGAGGTAGTCGATGCCCCAGGTGGCCACGTCGCCGGCCCCGAAGGCGCCCGGCATGGCGCGGGTATAGCTAAGCTTCAGCACGGCGCCGTGCTCGGCGATCTCCCAGGAGCCGTAAGAGCCGGAAGCGGTCGGGAACGAGGGGTTGCACTCGTTGGCCCCCCACTGCACCGAGGCATCGCCACTGAGGTCGAAGCGGTAGACGTCGTCGAGCTTGCAGGGCTCGGAAGGACCGTGGTCCACATCGTCGGGGCCGTATACGACCGCTTCGTGCTGGAAGATCCAGGCGCCGGTGGCGATGGCGGTCTTCGCCTCGTCGGGCGAGAGGATGCGGCCTTCTTCTTTTTCCTTTTTTGCGCAGGCGGTGACCAGCAGGGTGGCAGCGAGTGCGGCGGCGCCGAGGTGTTTCATTCGTTTCATATGATGGTTGTTTGCCCTAATGACACCGCCTTGTGAAAAGGGGTTGGCGAAAAGTAGACATTTCTTTGCGGCCGCGGAAAATACCCTGATCACGGTATTGCGCCGGCGCGCCGGAAAGGGGTTCTTTGTTTTACCGGCCCGTGTACACCGCGTGCCGCGGTTGACCGGCAACTGCTTCCGGGAAATGGTTTTAGGGTCGCCGCCAAGGTGGCTACTGCTTTTGAGACTGGGATTACAAGACGCCCCGGCGGTACCGCCGGGGCTTTTTTTGCGCCAGCAGGAACCTGCTCGTTTGTATAGAAGATACTGCGGCCATCAGCGGATGCTCGTTCCCCTGCTGTCGGTGCTGCTTTGCAGGTACCGGAACGAGCCGGGCGCGCCTGCATACTGCGACAGGAAGGTGAACGACACCACGAGGTTGCCCGCGCGGTCGACACTGATCGACTGCCGGCCGTTGGGCACGAACTGGAAGGAGACGCCACCGGGGAGTTTGGCTTGTGTTCCGGCCACCGCGGCCCCAACGTGCTGCTCCAGGTACATGGCAAGGGTGTCGGTCACCCCGCGGTCGACCCAGGTGCCGATGGCCGTTTCATCCTGCCCGAAGGCAAGGAACGGGGCGGAGGCGCGGATGGCGACCACGGTCTTCGCGCTCAGCGTGAACGACACCTCGGCGTAGGTAGTGGTATTAGGCACATTGGAATAGAAGATATTCCGGTGCATCCGCGGCGCCTCCTGTGCGGAAGCCGCCCCGGAGAGCGCAACAAGGGCAGGAAGAAGGAGGCGGGCGAAGCGCATGGAGGCACAGCAGTTGGTGAAACGGCAATGTAATCAACTAATATCACCCCGGCCGCGTTTTGTCAAACCAAAAAAGCCCCGGCTCTCGTGCCGGGACTTTCCATCTGTTTATTAAGGTCCTGCCTACACCACGCCCGAATGGTCGGTTTCGATACGCTGTCGGCCACCCGTGAGCGCGGCCACCGGCGACTCGAAGAGGCGGGGCTGCCCAAGCTCGTCCTGCACCAGGATGCCCGCGGCGCCTTCGTGCTCCGGGTCGTCCATGTAGTAGCTCACCGTGAAATACTCGGTGGGGATGATGTTGGGGTTCTCGCGGTGCACCGGGTGCACGTCCACCTTCAGCCATACGTCGCGGCCATTGATCTCCTGCTTTTCGATCATCGTTCCAGTTTAGGAAACTCCCTGCAAAGGTGAAGCCAGAGAGAGATCTCAGATGTGTGATCTCAGATCTATGGCTGACGCACGCGGGGAGGGATCTCAGATCTACAGCGGCGTTAGCCATAGATCTTAGATCCGAGATCCGAGATCAGATCTTGTGGAGCAGGGTCACCTCGGGGCGGCTGAGCACGCCGGCGCTTGCCATGGTCTTGCCCAGCTCGGGGTTGGAGAAGAAGCTCTGGAAAGCCTCGGCGGAGTCGGCCTCGCTGTGCATGGTGATGCGGTTGGGGTTGTCGGCTCCGCGGTAGATGGCGTGTACCCGGATGCCGGCGCCTTCGCGGGCGGCAGCGCCAGCGTCGAAATGAGGTTTCCAGGCATCGAAATCCTGAACGTCGTGCGTGATCATTGCGTGTACCATATAGCAGTTGGTTTGATGAGGCAGGAAGATAGAACATCTCATCCGTATTTACACGGATGGAGGATTTTAGATTTCAGATGTGTGATTTCAGATTTATTGCTGACGCACACCAGGAAGATCTCGGATTTGAGATGTGTGATTTCAGATTTGGGGCTGACGCACGCCAGGGGAGCAGGTTGCATCGGGGATTCTGAATCTGAAATCTGAAATCAAACATCTGAAATCCTTACCGGATGAGGTCCACGAATCCGTTGAAGCGCTGCCCGTTGTCGTCGATGCGGAGCACATAGTAGTAAGTGCCGGCGGGCAATTGTTTACCGCCGCTTTCGCCGGTCCAGGGCCGGGGGTCGTTGCGGCGGCGCAGCACCGGTTGGCCCCAGCGGTTGAACACCTCGAGCGTATAACTACGGTAGGCCTCCAGCGCGGGGATCTCCCATCGGTCGTTGACGCCGTCGCCATTGGGCGTGAATACGTTGGGCACTTCCACCTTACGGAACACGCGGATGCGCACCGTATCGCGCACCTCACCGCAGCCGGCGCTTGAGCGCGCGGTGAGCACATAGGCGGTATCCACCAGGGGGCGGGCGTCGGTTTCGAGACTCAGCGGGTCGGCCAGCGCATAGGGCGGCGTCCAGGCGGTGGTGTAATCGGAGCCGCTAACGGTGCCCGACAGCCGCACGGCGTCGCCGCGCATGAGGCTCCGGTCAGCGCCGGCGTCTACCACGAGCGGGGGGCGTACGTTCACCTGCACCCGGGCCGTATCGGTACATCCCTCGGCATTCGTAACCACTACTTCATACCCGCTGCTGTCGGCCGGGCTGGCCACGGGGCTGGCGATCGCCGGGTCGGAGAGGCCCGTAGCCGGCGACCAGAGGTAGCTGCCCCCGCCCGAGGCCGCGAGGACGCCGCTGCCACCGGCGCAGATCGTGATCGTATCGGCCCCTGCCACCGCCACCGGGCGCGGGTGCACCACGAAGGTGAACGCGCTGTCGTCGGTACAGCCATGCACCGAAGCACCCGTGAGCACGTAGGTGCCGGCATCGGAAGGGGCAGCCGCGCTGAGCGTGAGGCGGTCGGTGCTGTTGCCATCGGCGCCCGAGGGGAGTCGCCAGCTGTAGGTGGCCGCGCCCGCCGCCACGAAGCTCACCGCCGCGCCGGCGCAAGCCGACGCCGGGCCCGTAACGGTGACCTCGGGCAGGGCGTGCACGCTCACGGTGAGGGGCTGCGAAGCGATGGTGCAGGTGGCGTTGCCCCAGTTGGCGCTTTCGGCCACGGTGAGGCGGTAGCGGTAAGAGCCGGGCGCCGTACCCGCGGGGAACACGACGCGCCAGGTTTGCGTAGTGGCGAAGGCGATATCGTTCCAGGCACCGCCGTTCAGGCTCAGCTGCCATTGAAAGCGGGGTGCGGTGTAGCCGGCCGACAGCAATACGTTGAGGTCGTACGCTGCGGTGGTGCCGAAGCAGAGGTTCTGCTCCGGCCCGGGGCTGCCCACAAACGAAGGCGTGACCAGGGGCCCGCAGGGGCGGAAGGTGATGTCGTCGAGGATGAGGTCGTTGCCGCAGCCGCCGGGCGCGTTGTTGACGATGCGCACCACTACGTCGGAGAGCGTGGCGGGCGTGGTGAAGAAGAAGCCGTACTGGTTCCATTGGGGCGCCGCGGTCAAGGGCACGTCGCCGCTGTTGTAGGTGCGGAGCAGGGTACCGTCGGTGCGCTCGAGGCGGAAGGTGAGGTTGGGGCGGATGGGGTTGCCGTTGCAGCCGTTGGGGCGGCTGACGTTCATTACCCAGGCTGCGAACTCGTAGGTGGTGCCGCTGCAGAGCCCGCGGATCGTGTCTACGTAGAAGTCGCCGGGCGTGTGGCTCGCATTCACCAGCATGAAGTAGCCGCCGGAGTTGCCACCATGATCTTGTGTGATGTTGTGCCAGGTGCTGCCCCAGCAGTTGACGGTGCTGTTGCGTACGGAGTAGGAGCCGTCGGGCGGACAATCGTTGCCGGAATACAGGTAGGCAGGCCCGGCGGTGGAGAGCGAAGGGCCGGGGTTGCCGCCGCTGCCGAAGGTGATGTGTACGATGGGATCACCGAGCGAGCCGGTGCACAGCTGCGCGGCCGAGCGCACGCCTAACAGCATCAGAGAAAGCAATAGCAAGACCGACCGGCCCATGGCAAGGTGTGTTTTCGTTAGCGTGCAGCCCACCGAAGATAAGCAATGTGCTAATGGGGTGATGGGGTAATGTGCTAATGAGGTTCAGGGAGGTTCAGAAGGGTTCAGAAAGGTTCAGGAGGGTTTGGGACACGAAGGGAAATTTGAGAAGATACAGCTGACATCCCCCGCGTGCGTCAGCCCAGATCCGAGATCTGAGATCCCCACGTGCGTTAGCAATAAATCTCAAATCACACATCTGAAATCTGAAATCCTCCACAGATCTGAGATCCGAGATCACACATCTGAGATCCCCAGGCAGCCTTTCCCGGCCCGGGTGCGTATTCACCTCCGGATGCTGCGCCACCTTTCCTACAACGCCCTGCAGGGAGTCATCAACCAGGCCCTCGGCCTCGCCGTGTTCGTGCTGCTGGCCAACGGCCTGCCGCGCGCGGAATTCGGCGCCTTCAACTGGATGGGGGCGCTGCTGCTCACGGCCTACGGCATTGCTTCGTTCGGCACCGAGCAGCTGCTGGTGCAGCAGGTAGCCGCCGGCCGGAAGCCGGCAGAAGCGCTCCCGCCTGCCCTCCTGCATGCGGCCGCCGGCATCGTGCTCTTATTGGGAGCCTGGGCGATCTGGGGCCGCAGCGGCGCTGCCGGCAACGCCCTGGCCGTGCTCCTGCTCGGCAAGGGGGCCTACGCGCTGGCCGCACCCTACAAAAGCGCCGCTGCAGGCCTCGAGCGCTTTCGGCTGCTGCTGCCGATGTCGGTGGGCGCCAACATCGCGAAGGCCGCCGGGCTGCTCCTAGCCGGCGCCGATGGCATCAGCCTTTTCGAAGCAGTGCTGGTATTTGCAGTGTCGGATGCGATCGAGCTCCTGGCCGCCGCCACCCTTTTTCACCGCTCCGTGCCCGGGGGCCTGCAGTGGCGCGGCCTGTGGCCGCGCTACCGTGCCCTGCTCCGCGATGCGGGGCCCCTGCTCGGCACCGTAGCCCTCGCCGCCGCCACCGCCCGCTTCGACTGGATCTTCCTCGGCGCCCGCTCGCCGGCGCTGCTGGCCGAATACAGCTTCGCCTACAAGGCCTTTGAGCTCGCGCAGCTCCCGCTGCTGGTGATCGCCCCGCTGCTCGTGCCCCGCTTTACGCGGCAGCTCCGGTCGGGCGAGGCCCTCTCGTTCGAAACCCTGAACCGCTACGAGGCGCTGCTGGCGGCGGGCGTGGCGCTCGGGCTCAACGGGTGCTGGGCGCCGCTGGCCGACCAGGCTTCCGGCGGCCGCTACGGCGCGGTCAACACCGGCACCATCGCGTTGCTTTCCCTGGCCATGCCGCTGCTTTACCTCAACAACCTGTGCTGGTCGCTGCACTTCGCGGCGGGTAGGCGGGGTCTCCTCTTCCGGATCTTCGCCATCACCTTTGCCATAAACGCGGTGACCTGCGTGCTGCTCGTGCCCGCCTGGGGCAAGGAAGGCGCCGCGGCGGCGTATACCATTGCCATCGGATTGCAAACCGTGCTCTACCACCGTGCGCTGCCAGCTGCGCAGCGTCCCTCCTGGAGGCCCCTCCTCGCGTGCTCGGGAGCGGCAGGAGCCGGGGTCGCACTCGCAGCCTTGCTGGGCGGACCCACCGGCGTCCTCAGCGGTGCGCTCCTGTTTGTATTGCTGCTGCTGGCTACGCGCCAGTTGCGACTCGGGGAATACCGGCTTCTTGCAGCATGGCGCCGGTCCTGACCGCTGTTCGAGTTACAAGAGGCGCAAGAATTGCCAAAACAGACGGCCGCAAGCGGCCTTATCACGCAACGACGCAACGACGCGACGGCGTGGCGAAGAAATACGAGCTGGCTCTTGATGATTAAGTCGTCCTGGTTGCGCCGCCCTTCGTAGCGCCGCCGCGTGGAACAGGCCGCTTGCGGCCGTCCACTCAACAAATTACAAAGCGTCATGATTACCAATAGCCACGAAGCCTCCCTAAGGTGCTGTGATAAGACCCTTCCTTCCCCTCCTGTGCACCCAGCAGGCAACCGATGCAGCCCGGTTTGCGTATTCGACATCAAAGAACCCGCATGCACCCACCGGCTGCCGCGTGGCGGGCGCAGCTAAACAAGATCGACCCGCTGCTCCTGCTGTTCCTGATCCTGCTGCTCAACGTGAAGCTGGTGGTGAAACTCCTGGCCCTTGCCCTCGTATGCCTGCTCCGCCCGCACTTCCGCTTTGGCTTCCGCGAAGGCCGCCTGCCCCTCTTCTACCCGGCCATTATAGGCCTTGCCGTCATCGGCGCGCTGGTCAACGGGAGCTTCGGCGCCCCCAACTACGGGTATGCCTTTGCCACCGGCATCGCCTTCTGGGGGGCTGCGCTGCTGGCCATTCACCAGCTGAAAGGATTCACCGAGCGCAACAGCGACGCCCGCCTCCACCGCACGCTGCTCGTCTTCTTCGTGCTCAACGCGCTCGTATCCTGGGGCACCCTCGCGGGCATCATCCTGGAAACCGGGGCGCTCAACCCCTACCGCTACCAGGGCGATTTCCAGAAATACTTCATCAACACCGGCGATCATATCCGCGGGCTTTCCTTCGACACCTCCACCACCAACGCCGCCATCAACGCGGCCGCCGTGCTGTATTTCTACGGTCGGAGGCACTGGTGGCCGATGGCCCTATGCCTGGGCACGCTCCTGCTCGCCGGCTCCAACCTCGTGAACGCGGCGCTCCTCGGTTGCTTCGTCTTCCTGTTCTGCTTCCGCTCCGACCGCACACAGAAAAGCATCCTCGCGGGCTGCTGCCTGCCGATGATCGTGTTCTGGGCCCGGGTGTCGCCGCAGAACAACGACTATATCGGCAAGATCCTCTCCGGCACCCTCGGTGTAAGCCGTCCACACGCCCCTGCAGCAAAACCCGTCCCGATTTGGGAGCGCCCCGACAGCAGCCTCACCTCCGACGAGCGCCGGCAGAAGCGCGCGCGCCTGTACCTCGACAGCCTCGGCAGCGGCATCCTGCAGGAGCTGCGCACCGCACCGCCCGCCCCTGCGGTGAGCGCCACGCTGGCCGCCGTCGCCGAAAAGCCCGCGCTCCCCGAGGCCAATATCCACACGGCTCCCTACCAGCACAAGGACGATACGAGCACCGAGCGGCGGCAATGGATGCAGTTCGCCGCCACCGCACTACCGGCCGCTACCGCCGCCGCCCCGGCACCATCGCGCCTGCCCGGGAAGCTGCGCGCGCTGCAGCAAACGGCTTCGCACCTGGCGGCGCACCCGGCACTGCTCCTCTTCGGCGCCGGCACCGGGCGCTGGTCGTCGAAGCTCGCCTTCCGCGCTACCGGCCTCCGCATCGCCGGCGCCTATCCCCAACGCCTTACGTACATTGACCCGGCTTTCCGCGAGGGTCATCTCGCACTCCACCTCTCCTACTTTACCCGCTCCGAATACCTGCACTCGGTGATCCACACACCCAACTCGGTGTACGACCAATTGGCCGGGGAATACGGGCTCCCCGGCGTGGCCGCATTTCTACTGCTCTACGCCGGCTTCTTCCTACGCAAGTGGCGGCGCCTCACCTACGGTCTGTCCCTCCTGCTGCTCGCGTCGGTGCTGATCGGAACCGACTACTGGTTCGAGCAGCTCTCGCTCCTGCCGCTGCTCGAGCTCCTGCTTTTCCTTGACCTGAAAACCACTGCCCATGACGCCGCATGAGCCGAAGATCACGGTGCTGATGCCGGCCTACAACGTAGCCCGCTACATCGCCGACGCGGTGCGCTCCGTACTGGCGCAGACCTTTACCGACTTCGAGTTGCTGGTGATCGACGACGGCTCCACCGACAACACGGCTTCTGTGGTGCGCACCTTTGCCGACCCCCGCATCCGCCTCGTGCGGCAGGCCAACAGCGGTGTGGCGGGCGCGCTGAATACCGGTCTTGAGCTGGCGCGTGCGCCGCTCGTGGCCCGATTCGATGCCGACGATATCTGCTACCCGCAGCGGCTCGCCGTGCAATACGCCGCCCTGCAGGAAGACCCGTCGCTCGTGGTGCTCGGCTCCGCCGCCGACTATATCGACGCCGAGCGCCGCTTCGTGTTCGCGGCCACGCCGCCCGCACTCACCGACGCGGCCATCCGCGCACAGTATCAACAAGCCTGTCCCTTCATTCATTCGAGCGTGCTCTACCGCAAGGCCGATGTGATCGCCGCCGGTGGCTACGACCTGCGGGCGCACAGCTTCGAGGACCACCTGCTCTGGGGCCGCCTCCTACAGGCGGGCACTGCCCGCAACCTCGATACGCCGCTGATCCAGGTGCGGCTCAATGCGCAGTCGGTGACCATCGACGAGCGCTGGCGTACGGCCCGCTTCCGCGCGCTAAAAAGCGAAGTGCTGCAACGCGGCGCCATCAGTGCCGAAGAAGGCGAGGAGCTGAAGGCGATCCTTCAAAAGCAAGACCGCCGCCGCATCAAGGAAGGCGCCTACCACGCGCTGATCGGAAAGAAATACCTCTGGAACAATTACCAGCCGGCGCATGCCCGCCGCAGCCTTCGCCGCGCCCTTGCGTGCCGGCCGTTTTATGCCACCGGCTACGGGCTGCTGGCCGCCTCCTTCCTGCCCGAGGCCTGGCTCCGCCGCATCTACCAAACCATCAAAAAGAGCGGATGACGAATCACCGGCCCATACGCCTCTTTGTGGATGCCCACGTGTTCGACGGCCCTTACCAGGGCACGCGCTCCTTCATCGGCGGCCTCTACCGCGAGCTCGCCGGGCGCGAAGGCATCGAGCTGTACCTCGCCGCGCGCGACACCGCAGCGCTGAAAGAGCATTTCGGCGAGCGGGACGGCGTGCACTTCGTGCCGCTGCGCAGCCGCTCCTCCTACCGGCGCCTTCTGCTCGAAATTCCGGCGCTGCTGCGGCGGCACCGCATCGACTTCGCGCACTTTCAATACATCGCGCCGCCGCTGAAGCGCTGCCGATATATCGTGACCACGCACGACGTGCTGTTCTGCGACCTGCCCGGAGCGTACACAATGGGCTACCGGCTGCTGAAGCGCTGGCTCTATGGCCGCACGGCCCGGCGCGCCGACATCCTGACCACCGTGTCGGCGCACGCACGCGGGGCGATGGAGCGGCACCTGCGGGTACCCCGCGAACGCGTGCACCTGCTGCCCAACGGCGTGGCCCCGCATTTCTACGGGGGCGCCCCGAAGGGCGAAGCGGCCCGCTATATCCGGGAAAAGTATGGACTGGAGTGCTTCGTGCTGCTGGTGAGCCGCTTCGAGCCCCGCAAGAACCACGCGCTGCTGCTGCGGCTCTTCTTCGGAAGCGGCCTGCACCGGCAGGGCTATCGCCTCGTGCTGATCGGCAGCCCTACCCTGCCGGTGCCGGAGCTCGACGAGCTGCTGGGGCGCCTTTCGCCCTCGGAGCAGGAGGCCCTGCACCACCTTCCCTGGGTGCCGCCCGAAGACCTTCCGTATTTCTACAAGGCGGCGGAGCTGTTCCTCTACCCGTCGAAGGGTGAAGGCTTCGGCATCCCGCCCCTCGAAGCCGCGGCGGCCCGCACGCCGGTGCTCTGCTCCAACGCGCTTGCCCTCGGCGACTTCGACTTCTTCGGTCCCGACCACCTCGACCCTGCCGACGAACGCGCCTTCGCAACCCGCTTTCAGCAGCTGCTGCAGGCCCCGACGCCGGAATCGGAGCTGCAGCGCCGCGCGGCGCTCGTGCAGGCCCGCTACTGCTGGAAGCGCTCCGCCGATACGCTGCACCAATTGATCCTTGCTCACCATCAAAACCTGCCCGCATGATCCGCTTCGACCATCTGGAGGCCCATAAGGATGACTACCGCCTGCAGTTCCTGCTTGCCCGCCCCTTTCCGCACCTCGCCATCGACGGACTTTGCGAAGACGACAAGCTGCACGCACTGCTGGCCGGCCTCCCGGAGCTCCATACGAAGAGCCGCGACTACGTGTTCGCGGCCAACAAGTTCGAGAAGTCGAAGTTCCGCGACCTGTCGCCCCTCTTCACCGAGCTGTACAACGACCTGTGCTCGGAGCGCTTCGGCGCCTTCCTGCAGTATATCTCCAATGAGCCCGTGTTCGTGGACAAAGCCTTCCACGGCGGCGGCATCCACCAGGGCAAGAAGGGTTCCTTCCTCGACATGCACATCGACTTCAACTACCACCCGCTCCACAGCAACTGGTACCGCACGCTCAACCTGCTGCTGTATCTCAACAACGACTGGAAGGAGGAGTACGGCGGGCAGCTGAAGCTCGAGGACCTGCGCACGGGCGAGAAGAAAAGCATCGGCATCCCCTTCAACCGGCTCGTGATCCAGCTCACCAACCGCTATACGCTGCACGGCTACGACCGCACTTCCTTCCCCGAAGGGCAGCACCGCACCTCCATCGCCGGCTATGCTTATATGATCCATCAACGCACCATCGAGCGGCCCCGCACCACCGACTGGCATGTGGGCGACGACGAGCCCCTGAAGAAGCTGCTCGCGCGCCTCTACGACCCTGCGGTGAAGATCAAGAACAAGCTGTTCGGGTCGGCCACGGCGAAGCATTAGCGTCAATCGTGAATCGTCAATCGTGAATGAGCCGTTCAAAGTGGGAGACCTTTTTGTACCGCGAGTAGTGCGAGAAGATTTGACTAAATTGGAATAACTGCTAACTAATAAAATGGGTACTAACCAGCTATACCGGATGAATCCTCCCAAAGCGTGCCGGTGCACGGATGTCTTTACTTGCGGCCTGATCCTCTTCACGATTCATGCTTCACGCTTCACGAACACCGGTGCCCCATGCGCATAGCGATCATCGGCACCAGGGGTATCCCGAACCACTACGGCGGCTTCGAGCAGATCACGGAGTACCTCTCGGTGGGCCTGGCCGCGCGCGGCCACGACGTGTCGGTGTATTGCTCGCACCGGCACCCCTACCAACAGCCCGAGTGGAACGGCATCCGCCTCATTCACTGCTACGATCCCGAGCACCTGCTGGGCACCGCCGGCCAGTTCGTGTACGACCTCAACTGCATCCGCCACGCGCGCCGCGCCCGCTTCGACGTGCTCCTCTTCATGGGTTATACGAGCTCCTCGGTGTGGTACCCGCTCTTCCCACGCCGCAGCGTCATCCTTTCCAATATGGACGGCCTCGAGTGGATGCGCAGCAAGTACTCCGCGCCGGTGCAACGCTTCCTCAAATGGGCCGAAGGCCTCGCGGTACGCCACAGCGACGGGCACATCGCCGACTCCGAAGTGATCAAGGAGCTCCTCGACGGCGAGTACGGGATCAACAGCCGCTACATTCCTTACGGCGCGGAGCTGCCCGGCCCGCCCGATGCGCGGCACCTCGAATCGTACGGACTGCAGCCCAACGGCTACTTCATGCTGATGGCCCGCATGGAGCCCGAGAACCACATCGAGACCATCCTCGACGGCTTCGTGAAAAGCGACATCCCGCGCCAGATGGTGGTGGTGGGCAACACCGGCAATGCCTATGGCACGATGCTCCGCAAAAAATACCGGCGCCAGGAAAGCATCCGCTTCCTTGGCCCCATCTTCGACCAGGCGGTGGTGCACAGCCTGCGCGCCGACGCGGCCTTGTATTTCCACGGGCACAGCGTAGGCGGCACCAACCCTTCGCTGCTGGAGGCGATGGCCAGTGGCGCCCTCATCGCAGCGCACCGCAATCCGTTCAACCAAAGCATCCTCGGCGCCGACGGCTTCTACTTCTCCGACCTGCAGGAGGTGGCCGACCTCATGGATGGCATCGTGCGCCACGAGCACCGCCAAAAGACCCGCAACAACCGCGCGAAGATCGCGCGGCACTTCAACTGGGAACGCATCGTATCGGCCTACGACGAGCTGATCTGCGCTACCGTAAAACAACGCTCCGCATGCCCGCAGATACCGCTCCCCGAATAACGGCGGCGCAGAAGATCTCGCTCGGGCACGGGCTGCTCTTTGTAGCGTCCCTGCCCTTCGAGCGCTTCTACAGCCAGCTGCTGCTGCTCTCGCTCGTGGCCCATACGCTCATCCAGGTACGGCGCAGCGATCTTCACAGGCTGTGGCGCCGGGAGGTGCTCCTGCTGCAAGGGGTATTCTGGATCACCCTCGCGGCCACGGCCTGGTCGTCGGAGAAAGGCACCGCCTTTACGATGTGGGAGCGGCACCTCGCCTTCGCGCTGTTCCCGCTGCTGCTGCCCCTGCAGGACGGCGACCTGCGGCGTGCCACGCACCTCATCCTGCGCGCATTCGCGGTCGTCAACGCGGCGGTGGTGCTGTATCTCTACGGTGACGCGCTCGCGGTGATCCGCTTTCATGGGCTTCCGATTTCCGACCTGTTCGGGCCGCACTTTATCAGCCACCGGTTTGCCGAGCCTATCGGGCTGCACGCTACGTACGGGTCGCTTTTCTGCGCGCTGTCGCTGACCGTAGTGCTGCGCGAAGGACTGCGCGAGCGGCGGAGGCTTCGGGCAGCGGGCTGGATGCTGCTTGCCTCCGTGCTTTTGGCCGCACTCGTGCAGCTCGGCTCGCGGTCGGTGCTGCTGGCGACCGGGCTCATCGTGCTCGGCATCGTTCCCTTCTTCCTGGAGCGCCGCGCGGCCCGCATCCGCTACCTCGTGGTGACGGTGCTGCTCACCGGCATCCTGGCAGTTGCCATCAACCGCTCCGACGGCTTATCGCAACGCCTCGTTACCGACCTGCGCAGCGACCTCACTACGGAAGGCGGCCGCTACTCCGTGGCCGACCCGCGCGCCGCGCGCTGGGCCCTCGGCTGGGAGCTCGTAAAAGCATCGCCGCTATGGGGCCACGGAACCGGAGACGAGGTGGCGCTCCTCAAAGAAAAGTACTGGAACGCACGGCTATATGACTCTTACCTCAACGAGCTCAATGCGCACAACCAGTACCTCAGCTTCGCCATTCGCGGCGGCATACTGGGAGTGTTGGGCTACTGCGGCTTCCTCGCCTTCCTTGCCCGCCTTGCGTGGCGGAGCCGCAACGGCGTCTTCGGCGCCTTCGTGCTGCTGGTGGCCGTTACCGGGGTTTCCGAAAACCTGCTCGACGTCAACAAGGGGATCTTCTTCGTGGCCTTTTTCGGATCGCTCTTCGGATGGGCCGCGTTACAGGAACATGAAATAAAGCATGCACCGGGCAACCCCGCCACCACGCGCCGCGTTTTTACTGGAAACCGCATCCCGGTAAAAATGTGATCGCCTTGTCTCCCCACACCGACATACTCGCCACGCTCACCTACTTCGACCTGTTCCATTACCCGCTCACGGCCGTGGAGCTGCGCCTTTTCTCGCACCATACGCATACACCCGCCGCCATCGGCGCGGCGCTGCGCGAGCTGCTCGCCGCCAAGCAGGTGTATTGCTTCGACGAGCTCTATACGCTGCACAACGATCCTTCGCTTGCCCCACGCCGGCGCGCGGGTAACGCGAAGGCCCGCGCCCTGCTGCACACGGCCGGCAAAGTGGCGCGCCTCGTCTCCTGCTTTCCCTTCGTGCGCGGCGTGGCCGTATCGGGCTCGCTGTCGAAGAACTGGGCCGACGAGCGCTCCGACATCGACCTCTTCATCATCACCGCACCCAACCGCCTCTGGCTCGCACGCACGCTGCTGCATGGCCTCAAGAAGCTCTCCTACCTCGCAGGCAGGCAGCACCATTTCTGCATGAACTATTTCGTGGACGAATGTGCACTCGAGATCCGCGAGAAGAACCTCTATACCGCCACCGAGATCGTGACGCTGCTCCCGCTCCGCGGCATCGGCGCCTTCGATGCCTTCTTCCGGCAGAACGCCTGGACGCGCAACTACCTGCCCAACTTCTCGATGCGCGTTTCCTACCTCGAAGAGACCCGCCGGCACCCGCTGCGCCGGGCCGTCGAATGCTCCCTCAACAACGCGGCGGGCAATGCACTCGACTCGCTGCTGTGGCGCATCACGGCACGACGCTGGAGCCGCAAGACCGAGCGCGGGCGCCGCAACAGCCGCGGCATCGTGATGAGCATGGCCGCCGGCAAGCACTTCGCCAAGCCCGACCCGGCGCAATTCCAGAACAAGCTGATGGCGCGCTACGAGGCCGGCGTGTTCGGCATCTACACCGCGCAGCCGCAAAGCCTCCGGCCCGTTTGCTGATCTAAAACACCTGTTATGGCACCGATCTCCGTCGTCATCATCACCCACAACGAAGCAGCCAACCTGGGCGCCTGCCTCGCCTCCGCCCGCCGGCTCAGCAGCGATATCGTGGTGGTCGACTGCGGCTCCGACGATGGCACGGCGGCCCTCGCGCAGGTACTGGGCGCTACCGTGCTGCACCTGCCCTGGCGTGGCTACGGTGCCGCGCGCAATGCCGGCGCCGCGGCCGCGAAACACCACTGGGTGCTGGCCCTCGATGCCGACGAGCGTCTTTCGGAGGAGCTGGTGGCCGCACTTGCCGCACTCCCCCTGCACGACCCGTCCGTCGCTTACCGTTTCCGCCGCCGGAATCACTTCAAGGGTCGCGCCATCCGCTTCGGCACCTTCGGCTTCGACGCGGTTACGCGGCTCTACCACCGTGGGGTCGTACGCTGGAACGACTACCCCGTGCACGAGTTGCCCGAGGGCCACACGCGCGTGCAGCACATAGCGGGCGACCTGCTGCATTACGGCATCACCGACACCGCCCTCTTCCGCCGGAAAAAGGATCATTACGCGCTGCTCTGCGCCCGGCGCTACCACGACGCGGGTCTCCCGGCCGGGCCGCTGCAGCTGCTCGCGCCGCTGTTCAACTCGGTGAAGTCGTACCTTTTCCTGGGTGGCTTTCTCGATGGCTATTGCGGGCTCTTCCTCGCCCGCAGCATCTACCGCTACACGCGGCTTAAGTACCGGCACCTGGCGCGCCTGCGGCGCGATGAAGCGCGTTCCGCACCGCAATCATTCCCCGCCCGCTCAGGACTTTTTTCGTAAGGTGATGATGAAGTAATCGCCGATGCCGCGCCAGGGCCGGCTGCTCTTGAAGCGATCTTCCAGTCGCTGTAGAATGCGATAGAGTCGCGGCCACCGTTGCGGAAAGCGCTCCCGGTACGAGGGCGGCACCAGCGTGCACAATCCTTCCAGATCCAGCACATCGAATTCTTCTGCCACCATCCGGCGCACGGCGCGTGGCGAGTAGTACCAGCAGGTAAAGGGCAGGCCGTCGATGGTGGCGGTGCGGCCTCCGTGGCTGAAGAAGCGGCGGAGTGCCGTGCGGAACTCCCCTTTGAAGAGCAGCAGCGTTTCCCACAGGCAGAAGGGTGGAATGATGACCAGCGTAGCCGTGCCGCCCGGCCGTAGTAATACGGATGCCTGGCGCAGCACCGAAGGGAGGTCGCCTGTGCAGTTGAGCCCGCCGAAGTTGGAAAAGAGGTGATCGAAGGGGCCGCGGTGCTGCAGGCCGTCGAGTGCCTCAAACGAGCATTGCTCCCAGGTAACGGAGTCGCCCGCCCCGGCGGCACGCACCTTGCGGCCCAAGGCTTCCAGCATGCCGGTGGAAAGGTCCGTAGCATGCACGCGGTGTCCCTGCCCGGCCAAATAAAGCGCGTCTTCGCCGGTGCCGGCGTTGAGCTCGAGGATGCGGCTTCCGGGCCGCAGCCAGCGCACCGTGGCCGCCCGCACCCGCGCACGCTTGTAGGCAATGATGTCGTTGCTCCCATAGGTGCTGTCGAAGTGCGCCGACTGCCGGCTGAAGGCCGCCGCCGCGGGCGTTTCGGTAAGAGGGGACGCAGGCCGGCTCATGAGGTGCCGCGGAGTTGGTGAAGGCGATAGCGGGCCACGAGGCTCGCGGGGATATAGAAAAGGGCGGAGGCCGCTTTTTTGAGCGAAGCCCCGTTGGCGCGCAGCGGGTGCCGTAGCAATTGCGCGGCCTGTTGCAGTGCCTGGCGCTTCCGGTACGACCGGTGCACGTAGCGGTGCAGCTGCCGGTAGAAGCGCGCGCCGTGGTGGTTGCGGAACAGGAGCAGCAGCTCGTCGGAGTCGGTCCAGTTGGCCTTTTCGCCGAGCTGCGCACGCACCTTCTCGTAGAAGCGCGTGCCGGGCAGCGGGTACGATACGGAGATACCGATATCGTGCGGGCGCAGGGAGCGGATCATACGCAGCGTGGCGTCGATGTCGGCGTCGGTTTCGCCGAGGTAGCCGAACTGGATGAAGAAGCAGGGCGCGATGCCGTGGCGACGGAGCTGCGCGGTGGCTTCGGCGATCTGCTCCACGGTGATGCCTTTGTCCATGGCGTCGAGGACCGCCTGCGAGCCGCTCTCCGCTCCCATCCACACGGTGGCGCAGCCTGCGGCGGCGAGCGCGGCAGCGTAGCGCTCCTGCAGCAACAGGTCGGCGCGCGACTGGATCTTGAAGGGAATCCGCAGGCCTTCGGCGCGCAGCAATTCGGCAAAGCGCTCCACCCAGCCCGGCTTCAGCCCGAAGATGTCGTCGCAGAACCAGATATGCTTCGGATCGTACAGCTTGCGCAGCCACTTCAGCTCGGCTACCACCGATTCCGGCGAGCGCACATTGTAGCGGTTGCCGTAAATGGGCTTCGCGCACCAGTTGCATTTATACGGGCAGCCGCGCGTGGTGGCGATGTTGAGTGAAAGGGCGCCGGCGCTCCGCTCCCACATGTAGCGGTACGGAGCAATGTCGAGCAGGTTCCAGGCGGGCAGGGGCAGGGAGTCGAGGTCGCGGAGCACGGGGCGCTTGGCGGTCTTCATGATTCCGACCGCGGATCGGTACGCCATGCCGGCTACCGTCGATACATCCGTCCCTTCCTGCAATGCCGTTACGAGCTCGAGCAGCGTCGTCTCGGCCTCGCCGAGCAACACGTAGTCGGCGCCCGCTTCCAGGTAACGTTCAAAATGGTCGGTGCTGTCGGAGCTCGATACGATGACGGTGCAGCCCATCTTTTTTGCACGAGCAATGGTAGCGAAGGCGGCATCCCGCATATTGGAAAGGCACATCTTCGTGAGGTAGTTGAAGCCATCGTCGAAGAGTACGAAGCAGCGCGGGCGATAACGTTGCAGGGGGGTGTCGATAGCTTCGGGTCCTTCATCGAACTGTGCATCGTGCACCGCCACCTCGTGCCCGTTGGCGCGCAGCAGCGCCGCGGCATAGAGGGTGCCCAGCGGCGGGTAGGGCTGCCGCAGCTTCCACTGCTTCGGATCGAGGCGCAGGAGGTATGCGTGTGAAAGCAGGATCATGGCGCGGTGGGCAGGGGGCTTTTATGAGGGGGTAAGTATAAGGCGCACACGCAGCGGCGGCAGGTGTCGTTGACCGCGGTATCCAGTCCCTTGCGAAAGGCGCGGGCGGCCGCACCGTTGAGTGCAGCGTCGAACCCTTCGTGGTGGATGTTGCCGATCGCCGCATGAAAGAAGCAGGGGCGCACGGCGCCGTCGGCCTCCACCACGGCCGATACCCAGGGGGCGTTGCAGCGGCGCTGCGGGAAATCGCCCTGCCCGTGCGCGGCGCGGTAATAGGCAACGATCGCGCGCAGCTTCTGCGGCGACTCCAGAATGAATCCTTCGTCGAGCGCATCGTGCTGTGTGCGCAGCAATCGCCCGAGTACGGCATCCAGCTCATCGAGGTCGGCTTCGGGAATGAGTACGTCGTGCTGGCGTTCGGCGCCCCAGGGATCTTTGCGGTTGAAGGCCGTGCTGCTCACGTCGGCCGGCAGAAACGACACGGAGTCGACGCCGAGGTCGCGGGCCGTATCCACGATGAGTGGCCAGTTGCGGAAGTTCCACTTGTGGATGACGCAGCGCGCGCTCACCTGGAAGCGTGCGTTCAACGCCTTGAGTGCGCGTACGCCGGCCTGCAGCTTGTCGAAGGCTCCGGGTACGTTCCGAACCGCATCGTGCGTGGCGGGATCGCCGTCGAGCGACACGATCACTTCGTCTACCGCCGTCACCAGTTGTGGTGCATGGCGCTCGAGCGTAAGCCCGGTCGACAGCAGTGTCAGATACAGGCCTTCGCTTTTGAGGAGCGCGCAGAGCTGGAAGAAAGCGGGATGCAGGAGGGCTTCGCCGCCCGAGAGCAGCACCTGCTGCGTGCCGAGGCGCCGGAAGGAAGCGAGCAGGCCGGCGATATCGTCCACCGACAACTGCCTTGCATCCCGGTTGCCCTTCCAGATATCGCACATCACACAGCGGCAGTTGCAGCCGCCATGCGGCATGAGGATGGCGATGGGCAGTGCATGCAGGCGGTGCGTGCGGCGGCTGCGGTAGCGTTGCCAGGTATGATACAGCGCATTCATGGGGCAACAGCTTTTGTGATCGTATACCACGGGAAGGGCCTTGCACCCCGCCGGAGGAGGCCGAAGATCATTTCCGCGCGGTTGCCGAGCCGGGGCCGGAAGGGCGCGAGGGCGGCGCGGCGGTGATGAAAATAGTATCCGGCCATCCCGGCACAGCCCATCGAAGCAAAATAGGCGCGGCTCCGTGCTGCCGCGGCAACGGCTTCCCGGTTGCCGTAGAAATACGTGTCCACGACATGCACCGCTCCGCCCGGCTTCAGGAGCGCCAGCGCCGCTTGCAAGGCGCCGCCCAGGTCGGGGAAGTAGTGCAGCGCCGCGGCAAAGACCACCACGTCGAACGAGCCGGGCGTAAAGCGATCCAGCCCGGTATCGGTGAAGAACAGGTTGCTGCGCACGAACACCCGCTGTGCCTGCGCCAGCTCCTGGCGGTTGATATCGGTGCCGACCACCACGCACTGCGGCACCGCCGCCAGCCGGTGTGCCAGCCAGCCGTTGCCGCAGCCCACTTCGAGCACGCGAAGCGGGCGGCGCTGCGCGCCCAGCCAGCGGCACAGCCGCCCGGCGCTGAGGCGACGCAGCTCCCACTCTGCGGCATAGGGATGATCGGACGGCACCTCGGGAAGCATCCGGAGCTCGGCGTCGGAATATAGCCGCCCTTCCTTCGCGCGGAGCGCGAGGTAGGCAGGCTCGAAGGCGCCCCCGGGGTTTGTTGCCGTATCCTGCTTCATGCCGTTTCGATCCGGTAAATAAAATGATCCTCGAGGATCCCCTGCCTGCGCTGCACCAGCTGCAACACGAAGCCGCCCGCTGCCGCATGCGCGCCGATCATGGCCAGGTCGCAGCCGGAGCAAAGCACCATCAGCACATCGCTATCCGCATGTAAGAAACCGCGGAGCTGCGTAAAAAGCCGTTGAAAATATTCGCCCTCCGCGCCGCAATACCAGGCCTGCTCCTTCGGCGAGGCCGGCTGCCGGCGGTAGTAAGGCGGGTTGATGGCCACGACGTCGAAAGCACCGGCGGGAAACGCATCGAACAGGTCGGAATGCAGCACACGTAGCGATACGCCGTTCTGCCGCGCGTTGCCGGACAGTATTTCCACGGAAGCGGGGTTGATGTCGGAGGCGGTCACGACCGCGCCCTGCTGCGCCGCATAGACGGCCAGGAGCCCGCTGCCCGCGCCAAGCTCCAAAAAAGACCGCCCCTTCAGCGGCGTCCGCTGCAGGTAGCGCAGAAGCATCCGCGTGCTCGTAAAGAAGCCCGGGTGAAACACCTCCGGCGGCACCTGCAGCACGATGTTGCGGTACCGGTACGTACGCGTGCCGGAGAGGTATTTCACCAGCACCGGCTTTACCGTGATCGAAACGAGGTATTTGACGAGGGATTTCAAGAAGGTTTAGGAGGTTTAGGAGGTTTAGGAGGTTGGTCCCATTCACGATTGACGATTCACGATTCACGACTAGAATCCCTCGATCTCCGGTTGCCGGTAGCGCCAGAGGCGCTGCAGGGCCTTCACTTCGTAAGGCATCTTATACAGGCCCGTCTTGTAGCGGAGCGACGACACCGTGCGGATGAGGCGGCGCTTCAGGGGGCTCATGCGGATGTCGGACACCGTCGGGTAATAGCCGTTGAGCACCGTTTCGAAGTCGCGGATGGTATCGATCATCTGGGGCGTGAGCCAGGGCGTGAGCGGGTTCTTGCGCAGGTCGAAGGCGTCCCAGGCGGGCGAGATCCAGTCTTCCAGCGTTTGTGGAAAGCGGAAGCCGCTCTCCAGCACCTGCTCATACAGGGCCGTTCCCTCCGCGGGCACCGGGCTGTACACGTAGATCACGATCTCAGTGGCTGGGTTGATGGACTTGATCTCCCGGATGAACGCGATGTCGCCGTCGATCTGCGCCTGCACCTTTTCGGGCGTCTCCGCGGGGGTGCCGAGCACGAAGGAGTATTCGGGAATGATGTCGAAGCGGGCCATGCGCGCGGCGAACTCCTTGATCTGTGCCGCCGACTGCGTACCGCCTTTGTCCATCCGCCGGAGCACCTCGTCGTTGCCGGTCTCGGCGCCGAAGAAGATCATCTTGCAGCCCGAGTCGCGCAGGATGCGGAGCGATTCGTCGCTGTATTTGCTGAGGGTATCGATGCGCCCTTCGCCCCACCAGGTCATGCCTTCGGGCGCGATGAGCCTGGCGAATTCCACGGTCCGCCTTTCCGATACGAAGAAGTTGTTGTCGTGAAATTCGATGGCATTGCCGCCGTATTGCTCCTTGAGGTACTTGATGTCTTTGTAGATGGCCGCGGCCGACTTCCCCGACCAGCGCGCATTGTAGATCGGCACCACGGCGCAGAAGGCGCATTTGAACGGGCAGCCGATGCTGGAGTGATAGGCGATGGTGCGGGTACCGAGACAGCTCTTGCCGAGGTATTGCCGCAGCGGGTAAAATTCGTTGAGGCGCTCGTAGGGCAAGGGCGGAAGCGCGTCCTGGTCGTAGAGTGCGTCCTTTTGCGTCTTCACCAGGGCGTCGTTTTCGAGATAGATCAGGTTGGGAATGGATGCGCAGGAAGCACCGCTTTCAAGGGCATCGAGCAGCATCGGGAAGGCGCGGTCGCCGGGGCCGTTCACCACGAAGTCGACATAGCCCGAGCGGAGCACCACGGCCGGCTGGTTGGAGGCGAAGTAGCCGCCCCACACGGTGCGTATCTCCGGGAAACGTGCCCGCACCGCCTTGCTGATGGGGATGGCCTGCTTCAGTTGCGGGCCGGGCATCGCCGTCACCGCGAAATAGCCGAAGCCGCCCCCTTCGAGGTAGGCCATGATCTTTTGCCCCGGGTCGGTTTCGCGGTTGCCGTCTACGATCACGTAGTCGTAGCGGCCCGCGATGGACGCGGCAATGCTCAGCACGGAGTTGGGCAGTCGGGGCTTGGAGCGGGCGCTCCGGGGGTTGAACAGCAGTACCTTCGGCATCGGCGATGGGTCTGTTGGTACATACGGGCAGCGGCGCGTATAGTTGCCTGCGCCCGGTTTTTTATACCCTCTACCAAGAGGCTGTGTGAAGTAATGTGCTTTCCCTAAAGCACAGAAATGATCGGCCGCAAGCGGCCTCCGCGCGCGACGGCGCAACGACGCGACGGCGCGACGGCGCGACGATGAAACGCATGGAAGAATTTTCAGCACGTTGCTACTTCGCTGCGCCGCCGCCCGCTGCGTCGCCGCGTGGAATAGGCCGCTTGCGGCCTTGCCCCCCATCAACCAACTTAAACATCCTAAAGCAGCCTTTTTGGCGGATCCTGCGTTTTAAAGGATAGGCCCCAACAAACCTGTGGCTATCACGAAACGCCCTCCCGATGCGCCTGCTGTTTACCGGCTATACACAGACTTCCGGATTCCGGAGCCCCCAGGCCTGGCTGGAGCGCCTTTCGTTCTACACGGGCATCCACACCGCGCTCGCGGCTACGCATACCGTGTGCAGCGTGGAGCACATCGGCTGGAGCGGATCCTTGCTGCAGGGCGGCGTGCACTACGAGTTCCTGCCGCTCGGGCCGGTGGCGCAACGGCTTCCGGTCGCAACGCACCGCTTTATCCGGCAGTGGCGCCCCGATGCCGTGCTTGTGAACGGCTTCCACCAGCCCGCGCAATTGCTGCAGCTACGCTGGGCCCTCGGGCCGCGGCCGAAGCTGCTGGTGCTGCACCGCGCCGACCGGCCGCTGCACGGTTTCCGGCGGCGCCTGCAGCAAGAGGTGGCAAAGTCTGTGTCCGGCTGGCTCTTTACTGAACGGGCACAGGCGGAACCGTATCGGTTGGCCCGTATTATTACGGACGACTCCCGCGTGCACGAGGTGATCCAGGCTTCTTCGCACTTCACCCCGCTCGACCGTGCCGCCGCGCGCACCGCGCTGGGCGTTACCGGTGCACCGCTCTGCCTGTGGGTAGGCCGGCTCAATGCCAACAAAGACCCGCTGACCGTGCTGCGCGCGTTCACCCGGTTTCAGGCAGAGCGGCCGGGCGCAAGGCTCTATGTCATTCATCAATCTTCGGAGCTCCTTCCCGAACTGCAGTCCTTCGTGGCCCGGCACCCGGTTGCGCGTGCCGCGGTGCAGTTTATCGGACCGGTACCGCACACCGCGCTGCAGCAGTGGTATGCCGCCGCCGACCTCCTCCTGTCGGGATCGCACGCGGAGGGCAGCGGCATCGTGGTGGCCGAAGCCATGTCGTGCGGATGTATTCCCCTGCTCACCGAAATTCCTTCCTTTCGCCGGATGGTGGGCCCGCTCCTTCCGCGCTACACGCCCGGGGATGCCGATGGATTGTACCGGCTACTGGCCGATAGCAGGAGCTGGAACTTCGATGTCTTAAGGAACGAGGTGCTCCGGCGCTTCCGGCAGGAGTTGTCCTTCGATGCCATTGCGGAACAGATCGACCGTATTCTTACGGGCTAGGTCCGGGAACAGCGTTGCCAGCTGATCCACCGTGTCGGTCATGAGAAAGGGCTGCACCGGCACCTGGGGTTCTTCATTACGTAACAGGTCCAGCGCTGCGGGCAACAGGCCCTCCGCTGCGGGCACGATATGCCATTGCGGCACGGGGCTGTCGAGCGCAGCGCAGTGGCTCAGCACCCGGGCGCCGGCAGCCAGCGCTTCCATGCATACCCCTGAAAAGCCCTCGTAGGAAGAAGGGTGCACGAAGAGCCGGCTGCGCTGCATGAGGAGAAGTACGTCGGGCTGCGGCAGCTCGCCGGTGAAGGTGAGGTTGTCTTCCACGCCCAGCTCCAGCGCCAGGGCGCGCAAGGCCCCTCCTTCGGAGCCGGCCCCGACGAGTATGGCGCGCACAGCCGGCCACTCCTTTTTGAGGGCAGCCACCAGGGCAATGAACCGGTCGAACCGCTTCAGGGGAATGAGCGAGCCGGCCGCCATCAGGTCGATGTCGCGCACGCGGGGCAGTGGGGGAAAGTCTGACGGATCGATGCCGGGAAGCAGCACCCGCTCCGGCAGGGTCCCATGGCTGCGCGCGAACTCCGATTGCAGGAAGGGCGAAAGTGCGAGCAGCCGGGCTGCGGGCAATTGCAGTCGCGCCGGCCACCGGTTCGCCGCCCGCGCGTCCTGCCCGAGGATCCAGCAGAAATGGGGTACCCCCGTTCGCTGCATAAAGCGCTCGCCCACGGCCGCGCAGTCGCCATACCAGAAGCTCAGGACGCCGAGCACCGCGCGCTGCCGGTTGATGCGCAACAGCCGCCGCAACACCTTCCGGCGCAGCTGCCAGGCCCGCAGCCCGCCGCGGTTGCGGCCGTTCATCGGGAGCACATGAACGCCATGGAACCCGTAAGGCTCCTCGCGGTACGGGTACTGAAACGCGATAACCTGCAGCTCCACGCCCGGGTAGCGCGCGGCAAGCGTGCGTGCGAGGAGCGCGTGCATGGGCAGGCAGGCGCGGTCATCGGCCGACGCCGGAAAACCGGGCGTCAGCAAGAGCAGCAGCGGTAGTTGCGGGTTCATGGAGTGTCCAGGTATGCGTACAATAAGAAAGGCTTTGGCGGCGGTGCGTGATGAGGAGCACGATGCGTCCACCGGTAGCGAGGCGGCGCAAGCAGCGCAGGAGGTTCTTTTCGCTTTCGGCATCGAGCTCACTGGCGGGCTCGTCGAGCAGGAGCAGCGTCGCGTCGCGGTAAAGGGCGCGGGCCAGGCAGAGCCGCTGCAGCTGCCCGCCACTGAGGTTGCGCCCGCCTTCGGCAACGATCGCCTGCAGTCCATCCGGCCACGCGTCCAGCACGGCATCGAAACCCGCGTCGGCGAGCGCACGCCGCAGCCGGTCTTCATCAGGCGCTTCGTCGGAGAGCAGGATATTGCGCAGCATCGTATCGTGCAGCACAAAAGGCTGCTGCGGCACGTAGGCTACCGTAGGCCAGAGTTGCTGCCGTGCAGTCGCGTTACGCATTGCTCCGTTGACGCGTATTGTGCCGGCATCGGCCTCGAGGAAGCCGAGCAGGAGGTTGATGAGGGTGCTCTTGCCGGTACCCGAGGGGGCGCTGATGCCCACGAGGTCGCCGGCCTCCGCCTGCACCGAAAGATCGCGCAGCACCGGGGAGGCCCCGTAACTAAAAGAAATGTGTTCGAGCCACAGCGAGCGCACCGACGGTGCATCGTCCGTAGATCTACGGGGCGCCGGGGCGGCAGCGGCGGTAAACGCATAGGCCCTCATGAGCCCGCCGAGGTTGATCACCTTTACCAGCCCGGGAATGATCTTGTAGGCCGCGGCCAGGAAGGCGCCCGCTGTGATGAGCAGCGAGGGGCCAAGCGCTTCGCTACGGGCGAGCCACAGCAGGAGCAGGAGTCCGCCGACGGCAAAGGTTTCGATGATGCGGGGCGGCAGCGCCTGCAGGCTGAGCGATCCGAAGAAGTGACGCGCAAAAACGCCGCGGGCTTCGGTAAAACGGGCGGCCAGGAACGGGTGCGCGCCGTGCACGCTGCCTTCGACGTAGCCGCGGAGGGCCTCGTTCAGGAACTGCGTGGCCACCTCGTTGCTGTTGCGGATGCCGATGCGGGCGCGGGCGATCCTTTTCCTGAGCCCGTAAAATGTAGCGGCGGCGGGTGGCAGCAGCACCCCGAGCAGCAGCAGGAAGAGGCGGCCATCGTACAGCAGGATGGCGCCGATGGCTACGGCGATGAGCACGCACTGGGTGAGGATGCCCTGCAGGCCGGCAAGCAGGTACTGGCAGAACTCGAGCGGCTGAAAGGAGATGGACCGGATGTGCGCCGCCGAGTCGGTGTACACATAGCGGTCAAATGGGATCTGTTGATAGGCCTCGAGCGCCTGCCGGCTGAGGCGAAGCGCGACCTTGCCCGCAAAGGCGTTCTGCGCGCGGGCCACGGCGAAGGCGGCGCCGTTCTTCAGCAGGAAAGCCATAAAGAAAACAGGGAGCAACAGCCAGGACCGCAAAGCAAAAGGCGCAGCTGGCGCAGCCCGTACTTCTACGGGTTGCGTCCAGGCCTGCACGATCCAGATCAGCGCGGCCAGGAAGGCGAGGTCGACGAGGTGAATGGCGATGTCGCATGTGCACAGCAGTACGAAGCGCCGGCGCTCGGCCGGTGTGAGGGTGCGCCAGGTATGTTGCGCAGCGTCGATCATGTGGCCTTATTGTGAGTGGTGCGGATGAGGCGCCAGGCGGTCTGCAGCAGGATGCGGGCATCGAGGCGCGGCGACCAGTGGTGGATGTAGTGCAGGTCGTGGGCGAGGCGGGCGCGGATGGCGACGGCGTCCTGGGTGGCGCCCACGAAGCCGGCCACCTGGGCGAGGCCAGTGATTCCGGGCTTTACTTCATGACGCAGGTCGTAGTGATCGGCCAGCGATGCGAAGAGGCGGTGGTCGACCACCATGTGCGGGCGCGGCCCGATGAGCGACATGTCGCCGCGCCACACGTTGAACAGCTGGGGCAGCTCGTCGAGGTGCGTGCGGCGGAGGAAGGCGCCGACGCGGGTGATGCGGGGGTCGCCGTCGAAGCAGGGATGCGTGTCGGCATAGCCGTTCACCACCATGGTGCGCAGCTTATAGCAGGTGAAGAGCTGGCCGCGGCGCTTGTGGCGCTGCTGGCGGAAGAAGACGGGGCCACGCGAGTTGAGGCGGATGACGACAGCCAGCAGGGGCAGCAGCCAGGGAAAGAGCAGCAGCATGGCGAGCGTGGAGCCGGCCAGGTCCACAGCGCGCTTGAGCCAGCGGTTGCGGCGGCGGCCCAGCGGCGAGGGCACCACGGGCAGCGGGCGCGGGCGGGTGGCGGCGCGTACGGCGGTGAGCGATAAGAGATCGGTGGGCTCCGGCAGCGGAACGCTTTTCATGCAGTGGCTTTACTGCTTCTTCAATACGCAGCAATAAAGAGCGGGGTTGCTCCCTCGTAGAAATAACATCCCTCCGCTTCGCTACGGGATGACAACGTGGGCTGGTGTTTACATTGAACACCCACGACCAAAGTCGTGGGCTGGTTATGATCGAATACCCACGGTTAAAACCGTGGGCTGGTGGGCCCCAACCTTCTGAACCTTTCTGAACCCTCCTGAACCTTTAGACTCCTGCCAATTTGGCCACCCTTGCGCCGGGGCACATTCTTTGACACCGGGAAAGCCAGCCACTAAATGCGCTATCATGGAAATAGAGATCTTCACCATTTGCGACCATGCCCAGGATACGGGCGGCAAGCTGTTCATCATCGGCACCTTCGATATGCTCAACGCGCCCTCCTTCCCGATGGTCTACCCCGCCTTTACGATCGCCGGACGCATGCGCTTCTCGCGCAAGGAAACCGGCGAGCACTCCTTCCGCATCCGCGCCCTCGACCCGCAGGGTAAGGAGCTCATCCAATCCATCGAAGGTCAGATCAACATCGGCGAGCCGCCCGCCTTTGCCGATTATACCTCCACCAACTTCGTGATCAACCTGCAGCAGGTAAAGCTGGAGCACCCGGGCACCTACACCTTCGAGCTCTACCTCGACGACGAATGGAAGACCGGCCTCAAGCTGATGGCGATCAAGCCGCAGTAGTGGGTTTGAAGTTTGTGATTTGAAGTTGGGTGTACGATCATTCTGAATTTGCTCACCCGGCCCTACGATCATAATCGCACATACGCAGACAGGACAACAAGCAAAATAACAAAGGCGACTCTTGAGTCGCCTTTGTCGTCATCTATAAGCAAGCACGAGAACGAAAACATCAAACGCCAAACACTCAGAACAGGTCCTTCGAGATGCCAAGGCGCAGGCCGCCGCTCGTGAGCGGAAGTCCGCCCCAGCCGGCACCCTTCAACGGTAGCTGCACATAGGGCTCCACCCGCACGCCGAAGCCGCGCTTCAGCGAAAGCTGGTAGCCGAGGGAGAGCTGCATCACCGACATCCAGTCGCGCGTAGCGTTGTAATAGGTCCAGGGATAGATGTAGGTATAGCCGGTGCTCTGGTGAAGATATTCGTACTCGTAGTCTTCCTGCTTCATCAGAAAGCTCGATACGCCGGCGGTGGCAAACCACTGCTGCCTGCGGCCAAAGGAGTAGCGCAGGCTCAGGGGGATCTCGAGCATGCGGCAGTCGCCTTCCACGCGCGTGATCTCGGTGCCGGCGGGGCGGTACACCTTCGGATTGGTGAGGTGCTCGCCGCTGCTGTAGTAATGCTTGCGCGTAGCGAAAACACCAGCCTCCACGCTCCAGCGGCGCCCGATGCGGTAGCCAAGGACACCGCCCCATTCGGTGCCGATGCGCTTTACCTCCTGGCCTTTTACGGTGGTGGCGCCGGCGCCGGCGAGTGCCGCGATGTAGAAACGTTTCGGTTTCCCGGCCGCGTCCGCTTTCCTGGGCGCCGGGGCAACGGGAGCTGCAGCGGAGGTATCAGGATCTTTAGAGCCAATCGCTTTTTGCGGCGCGGCAGCAGCTGCCGTGCTATCGGCAAGGGCCGCCGCTCCGGAACCGGTGCGGGCACCAGGTGCGGCACTAAGGTCGGTGGCCGGGGCAACCGTGCCGCCGCCCGGAGCGTCAGCGAACGCGGTCACCGTAGTATTACGGACGTCGTTCTTACGGGCGGCGCCTGGCGTAGCCGGCTGCCTGCGTGCCCGCTTACCTGCGTTGCCGCTGGCAACCCTTTGCTGCGAAGGCAACGAACCATCCGGGTTGGTGTTCTTGTTGGCGCCCGCAGCCGCTGTGCCCTTGCGTGCCGTGCGCGCGCCGGCCGGGGTCGGCTTCGCGTGGCCTTTGTGGCCCGCGCTGTTGCCCGCTATCGTAATTGCACCGGAATGTTGCGCACCGGTTGGAACCGCGGCCGCATCGTCGATGCCTGCAGCATTCCTGTTTTGACCTGTATTGGCAGTGGCGGGGCCGCCAGGACTGCCATTCGGGGTAGCGGTTTGCGCCGGCGTGACCACCGTAGTGGCGTTGCCGCCTTCATTGGGTTTAGTTGCGGGGTCCGGGGTGGGCGCTCCGGCAGCGGCCGGTGGCGGGTGCGCGGCGCCGGGCGTGCCGGTTGAGGCCGTAGTGTCTTGATTGTCCTTGTCGCCATCGCTCCAGCATACCCAGGGCAGCGGCAACAGGAGCAGCAGCAGCCAGAGGTAGCGGCGGTCGCGGCGACGCCGTGGCGGGGCGGTAGCCTCCTCGGGAAGCTCCAGCGCGCGCGCGACCTTACTCCAGTCGGCGCCCCCCGTATTCAGCGGGAATTCCGATCCGGCCCGCCGGAACACATCATCCATATCGTCATTTACAAATTGCATAGGTCACGTCCAGCTCGTTGTTTTTCAGGATCTTTTGCAAACTTGCCCGGGCTTTCGCCAGGTTGGATTTCGAGGTCCCCACGGCGATGCCCAGCTGGTCGGCGATCTCCTGATGGTTGAACCCGTCGATAACGTACATGTTGAAGACCGCACGGTAGGCCGGCGGTAATTTCTTGATCTGCTTGATCAGCTCCTTGTACAGCAGCTTCTGGTCGGAATGGCCGCTGTGGTCGGCCTCCTGCCACACCTCGTCGGGCAGCGTGCCGATCTCCTGCAGGAAGGAGTTCTTGCGCAGGTGGTCGATGGCCGTGTTGACCATGATGGTCTTGATCCAGCCCATGAAGATCGGCTCGAGGTCTTCCGGCTTGTTGCATTCGAAGCGCGGGAGGTTGCGGAAGATCTTTACGAAGCCGTCGTTCACGACGTCGGTGGCATTGTCGTAGTGATACACATAGCGGAACACGATCTTCAGGCAATAGCCATAAAAATGCTCATAGAGGGCCTTTTGCTCCCGATGATTGCCGGTGATGCAGTTCGCTATGGTGCGTTGAAGTTCCAGTGGCGTTGGTTTACCAGTGAAAAAATACGGATTCCGGGCAGGGAGGGTTGCCTCGGGGGGCAACTATTTTTAGCGTTAAAGGCATGGTTTGATTCGTGGGCGCAACTTTCCGGGAGGCGCCGTTATTATCGCTAAGGCGCGAAGGGTGATCTGTTTTGGGTCGCTTACAGTAGACAGCCTCCGAACAACGGTAGCGGCGACTCCAACAGCCACTGGCTTTTTTCAAGAGCGCTAAGGAGACGGCCGCGGGCGGCCGTTAGCGGGGATTCCCTCACCGAAGGTCATTGCAAGCGCAGCGTCCGGTCCCGAAGCTTCGGGGCGCGGAGTGTTTCCAAAACCGGCGTTACGCAAGGTATCCGAACGTGTATGTACCAACTGCGTATTGCGCCAGTGGGCACTTCCTGCCAGGCCTCACGCGTAACGTAGGAGATCGCATTGTCAGATTACTCGCTTTCAACGATGACCTTTCACTTAGTGCATTCAACTGTGCGTGCTCCGCGTCTTTGCGGCTTTGCGGGAAACCCGCGTTGTGCTTTAGGAAAGCAAGGCGCTCGCGCCGGCGGGCCGGAAAGCGCTGCCTCAAACAGCGAATGAGCCACAACAAACTTCAAACTCCACCTAGCTTTGCGGCCTCATGCTCTTCGTATACCTCCTCCTCGGACTCCTGGGCCTGGCCCTGCTCTTCGTCGTTGCCGGCTTCTTCTTCATGCGCCGTGCGCCTTTCGGCGCCACGGCCCGGGGCGCCCGCGCCGCCCGCCGTGCCGCCTCCCCTCATTTCCGCAACGGGCAGTTCCAGAACCTCGCCCACACGCCCCAGCTCACCGAAGGCGTCAGCATGGGCCGCATGCTGATCGAATTCTTCTTCACCCGCAACCCGCGTAAGGAGCCGCCGGCGCCGCTGCCTGCGGTACGCGCCGAACTCAGGGCACTCGATCCCGCGCAGGATGCCCTCGTGTGGTTCGGCCACTCTTCGTATTTCCTGCAGCTCTCCGGAAAGACCTTCCTCGTAGATCCCGTACTGAGCGGGTCGGCCTCCCCCGTTTCGTTTACGACGCGCGCCTTCAAAGGCGCCGACGCCTACGGCGTCGACGACCTGCCGGCGATCGATTACCTGATCCTCACCCACGACCACTGGGACCACCTCGATTACGAAACGGTGAAAGCGCTTCGCTCCCGGGTGAAATACGTGATCACGGGCCTCGGCACGGGAGCGCATCTCGAGCGCTGGGGTTATGCGGCGGAAGCCATCACCGAGCTCGACTGGTGGGAAGAGACCGACCTTGAACCCGGCTTCCGGATCGGCGCGGCGCCCGCCCGCCACTTTTCGGGCCGCGGCCTCCGGCGCAACGGCGTTCTGTGGTCGGCTTTCGTACTCCGCACACCGGCAAGGCAGCTGTTCCTCGGCGGCGACTCCGGCCCGGGCGATCATTTCAAAAGCATCCGCGAGCGCTGGGGCCGCTTCGACCTCGCGCTCCTCGAATGCGGGCAATACAACCAGAACTGGAAATACATCCACATGACGCCTGAAGAAGGCGTAGCGGCAGCTATCGACCTCGGCGCCGCGGCCCTTATGCCGGTGCACTGGGGCAAGTTCTCGCTCGCGATGCACGACTGGGACGAGCCCATCACCCGGAGCGTGGCCGAGGCGCGGCGCCTGGGCCTGCCGGTGCTCCATCCCCGCATCGGCGAAGTGCTGCTGCTCGATGCCCCGGGGCGGCAGGTGGAATGGTGGAAAGAGGTAAAGACCAAAATTCAAAAGTAAAAAGGCAAAAGCGCCACAAAAAGGTCGGATGAGCCATTGTTCAGGCAGACAGGCTCGACTTCATAACTTCTTGATAATTAGTCCTGTTGGGGGTGATGAATTGGTTGGCGGGCAAAACAGGCACCCTGTTTAACCTGCTGAATTGATCAGGAAGCCAATCAGGGCGCCTGTTTTTGCTCCCGATTTGATTGTTGGCCCGAACAGGGTTACTGATCGAGGTGCGGAACGGCTCAGGAAAACGATCAGGGCACCTTTTTTCCTTGCAGACCAGATCGCGACTACGAACAGCAAAGCGTTGCTCCTTCCTGCTTGTTTCGTATGCAAGAATAATTTACCTGACGTGGCCCTGTAGCTTTTTTTTAGAGCAGAGCACTACCCTTAACAAAAAGCCCCGTAGGAATACGGGGCTTGTGCTATAACCTAAAAACACATATATCGTGAAACGTCTCCCGAAGTTTCGTGACGTGAATGGGCGTACCTACGCTGCGGCATTCCTTCCCTCCTGGCCACCTCACCTCATTAGCACATTACCCCATTAGCACATTAATTCAGTTCTTTCAGCCACTGAAACGCAAACGCGCGGGCGCCCTTCACGGCCTCGGGGCCACAGCGGTAGTAGAACTTCCAGTCGTTCGGCTTTGCTTCGTAGGCTGGGTCTACGAATACGATCCTGCTGCCCTTGGGCTGCGTGGCGGCCTTGAAGTTGATGCCTTCGGTCGCTTGCAGGAACTCGCCGAGCTCGCGGCGGATGATGGTCTTGTAATCACGCAGTTCTTCCTTGCGCTTCGCGTTGGCCTCGAGGTCCTGTTCCTGCGACATGCGCTCGGAGCGCAGCTCCTGGTCTACCTTGAAGGCCACGTATTCTTTCTTGAACCGCTCTTTGTCCGACTCGTGGAGCGGGCGGATGCGGGCCACCTCTTTCTGGATGTGCTCGAAGTCGGATTTCTTCAGCTTGCCCATCGGCATATCAGGATTGTCCTTCAGCATATCGAGCATCATCTTCGATGTCGACGACTGTGCCTCGAGGTACATCACGGCACCCTGCAACGAGAGCGGGTCTTTGAGGTGCCCCAGCTCGTAAGCCTCCATGCGCTTGCGCTCGGCGGCCGTCTTCTCGTCGTCCTTCAGCTCGGGGCCGCGCACGTTGGCATCGATATAGGCGAAGTAATCTTTCTGAAACTCGGGGGAGGCTACGTAGTCCTTCACCACCTTACCGAGGGAAAGCATGGTGGCCTCGCGCACGCCGGCGGGCAGGTTCTTACAGGCATTGCGCACCTTTCCGTCGACCCAGGGCATCGAGAAATGGCCGGCGTACACCGATTCCACCGTCATTTTCTTCACTTCGCTGATGGAGGTGCCCACATCGGAAAGCACATCGTCGGCCGTGTTGAAGGCCAACAGGGCGCCGGTGAACACAAGGAGTACATGCAGTAGTTTTTTGCGCATGGCGGGTTGATTGAGAAAACAAACATAGAAACACAAAACGGCCATCTGGAGAGAGGCTGCATGAACTGGCCGGCTTTGCGGATGGAGTGCGGAATCATACACCCGGGACCTGCGTTCCGGTGGCGACCGGGTTGGACCAGGGCGCCTATTTTTGCGCATGCGCCTCCGTGTTCTGCTTTCTTTGTTCTGCCTGCTTTCGGTATTCGCTGCCTGCTTTCCTTCGTGGGAGCCGCGCTCCGTAGACGGGCAGCAGGAATGGGCCGAAAACGGCAGCCGTCTTAAATCGCTTGCCGCCGCGGTACGCGCCGATACGGTGCGTTACAGGCCCGGCATGCATTCCTTTCCCGATGGCTTCGGTTACCCGTTCGACGAAGGCTTTCACGTAGCGCGGCATTTCTACGCCACCCCCATGGTGCAACCGGGCGATACAACCGCCGTAACCCTCACCTTTTACCTCGACCGCGGCATCGGTGAGCATTACTCCGCTATCGTCTTTACCCTCGACCAGGGCAAAAGGAGCGAGCTCGATGAGAACGTCCGCAACGGCGGCAACGACTTCCTGCTGGAGCCCAATTGGTACCTGGTTAACGACTGACTGATCTCCTTTCCCTGTTCCTTGTTCCCTGTTCCTTGTTCCTTGTTCCTTGTTCCCGGTTCCTTGTTCCCATGGCTAAAGCCATGGGCTGGTTCATATCGAAAACCCACGGCTGAAGCCGTGGGCTGGTGTTGTATTTCTATATTCCTTATTCCCTGTTCCTTGTTCGATTGTTCCCTGTTCTTTCCGGGAGATGCATATGCGGGGACGCATAATCATGCGTCCTTACGCTCCCCTTCCCCTAGGGAGGGGGCCGGGGGATGGGTCCCGATCCGCAACGCGCCGAAGTACTCGGCCTGCGTCAGCTCGCGCACGCCGCCAGCGGGCAGGTCGCCGAGCTCCAGGTCGCTGATCGACGTGCGTACGAGGCGCACACAGGGATGATGCACCGTCTTCACCATCTTGCGCACCTGGTGAAACTTACCCTCGGTGAGCACGATGCGGAGCCAGCTGAATTGTGCATGGGGGCTGTAGATATACGGTGTGGCGAACGAAAAGCCCGGATCGGGCACGATGTCTACCGCACACGGGGCCGACGTATAGGGGCGCCCGCCGTGGATGGTGAAGGGGATCCCGCTCCGCAGCCGCTCCACCGTTTCGGCCGACACCACCTTTCGCACCTGCACATAGTAGGTGCGCGGGTGCGGCTCCGTGTCCAGGAACAGCAGCCGCGTCACGCGCTTGTCGGTGGTCACGAGCAGCAGCCCTTCGGAAAAGCGGTCCAGGCGGCCGATGGCATGCGCCCCCTCCGGGAAGTCAAAGTCCAGGTCACCAAGCATCGGGAGCCCGTCTTTGCCGATGAACTGCGACAACATATCGTAGGGCTTGTTCACGACGAAATAACGGAGCGGGGTATCGGACATGGAGGCAAAGGTAGTAAAGGAGTCGGGGGCGGCACTCTGGGCCGTTCCGACGAAAAAGAACACGGATCAGACGGATGGTGCGGATAGCGACGGGTAATCCCTTCGCATTGATCCGTACGATCTGTCCAATCCGTGTTCCTTGTCTTAGTGCCAGGCGGCTTAGTATAGCTACCACTATGTTGATCTTGCCCTACAAAGGCCGGTGGCCGTCATTGCGAGCGCAGCGTCCCGAAGCTTCGGGACAATCCCCTGCGTTACGCGGAGTGATCCTAAACGTTGCAGCTATTGGAACACTCCGCCAGTTGTGGAGATTGCTTCGCTGCGCTCGCAATGACCTGGTTGCCGAGCAACACGCGCTTTTTAAACTGAACCAACCGCTTAAAAGGTCTTCTTCGACTCCTTACCTCCAGCCACACCCTCGAACTTCGGCGTCAGCTTCATGTTGTGGAAGATGAACGAGTAAATGTCGGCCGTGGTCTCGAGCGACTTCTTCAGGTTGGAGGCGCCGTGGCCCGAGTTCACGTCCACGCGGATCAGCACGGGGTTGTTGCCCTTGTATAGCTCCTGCAGCGTAGCCGCGTACTTGAACGAGTGGGCCGGCACCACGCGGTCGTCGTGGTCGGCGGTGGTGATGAGCGTGGCCGGGTAGTTGACGCCGCGCTTCAGGTTGTGAATCGGGGAGTAGTTATACAGGGTCTTGAAGTCGGCCGGGTTCTCGCTCGAGCCGTACTCGGCGATCCAGTTCCAGCCGATGGTGAACTTCTGAAAGCGCAGCATGTCCATCACCCCGACCTGCGGAATGGCCACCTTGAACAGGTCGGGACGCTGGTTCATGACGGCGCCCACGAGCGTGCCGCCGTTGGAGCCACCCTGGATGGCGAGGCGCTCGGGCGAAGTGTATTTCGTTTTCACGAGGTGCTCGCCCGCAGCGATGAAGTCGTCGAACACGTTCTGCTTCTTGTGGCGCATGCCGGCCTCGTGCCACTTCTCGCCGTACTCCGATCCGCCACGCAGGTTCACGAGCACGTAGACGCCGCCCTGCTCGAGCCAGCCGATGCGCGTGGGTGAGAAGCCGGGGTTGCTCGGCACGTTAAAGCCGCCGTAGCCGTACATAAGCGTAGGGTTGCTGCCGTCGCGCTTCAGGCCTTTCTTATATACGATGAACATCGGCACCTTGGTGCCGTCCTTGCTCGGGAAAAATACCTGCTCCGTTACATAGTCGTCGGAGTTGAACTTCACCTCGGGCTTGCGGAACACGTCGGTCTTGCCGGTGGCGATATCGTACTTGTAGATGGTGGGCGCAAACGTGAACGACGTGAAGGTGAAGAACAGCTCCTTATCGCCCTTCTTGCCACCGAACACCGAGGCGGTGCCGAGCGCCGGCAGCTTCACCTCGCGCTCGCGCTTCCCGTCGAGGCCGTGCACGTACACGCGGCTCGTCACGTCTTTCAGGTAGCTCACGAACAGCTTACCGCCGGCCGTAGAAATACCGGTGATGTTCTCGGTGCCTTCGGCGATGATCGTTTTCCAGTCGGAGCGGTCGGGGTTGTTCGGGTCGATGGAAACGACGCGGTTGTTCTGGGCGCCGTCGTTGGTGAGCACCAGAAAGCGGCCGTCGGGTGCTTCGGTCACGAAGGAGTAGCTCAGGTCGGTGACTTCGCCGATGAGCGGCTTGTAGGTGGATCCGGCAGCGCGCTCGTCGCGGAACCAGAGCGCGTTCCCAAGCTTGCCCTTGGCGCCGCGGTCGCGGATATAGAGGAGGGAGTAGCGCTCGTCTTCGCTCGTGCCCACGTTGTGAAAGCGCTGCACGTTGGCCTTGTCTTCATACACCAGCACGTCCTGCTCCTGTGCAGTACCCACCTTGTGGAAATACACCTGGTGGTTCTCGTTTTTGGCGGAGAGGTCGGAGCCCGATGCGGGCTTCGGATAGCGGCTGTAGAAGAAGCCGTCGCCGCGCCAGGCTGCACCGGAGCTTTTGATCCAGGCGAGCGAGTCGGGGAGGTACTTCAGCGTCTGCATGTCCATCACGAAGTAGGTGCGCCAGTCGGAGCCGCCGGCCGATTTGCCTACCACGGCATAGCGGCCGTTCTCGGAGAGCGAGAAGGTGGCAAGCGACGTGGTGCCTTCGGCCGAGAAGCCGTTGGGATCGAGCACGGGCTCGGGGCGGCCGCTCAACCCCTTCTGCCGGTAGAGTACGCTCTGGTTCTGCAGGCCGTCGTTCTTGTAGAAATAGTAGTAGTCGTTGTTGCGGAAGGGCGCGCCGTACTTCGGGTAGTTGTTGAGCTCTTCGAGGCGCTTCATCCACTGTGCGCGGTAGGGAATGTTCTCGAGGTAGCCGAAGGTCACTTTGTTCTGGGCGGCCACCCAGGCCTTGGTCTCCTCGCTCCGGTCGTCTTCGAGCCAGCGGTAGGGGTCGGCCACCCTGGTGCCGTGGTAGTCGGTGAGGGTGTCCACCTTGCGGGTGGTGGGGTAGGCCAGCGGGCCCGATTGGGCGGCAAGGGCAAAGGGCGCGGCCAGCAGGGCGCCCAGCAGGGTTGCTTTCATGCGTGTACGTTTTGAGGTAGGCTTAAAGATACGGGTTCGCGCCGGCAGCGGCTCTGCGTTTTGGAGGAGCGGCATCCTTCGACAAGCTCAGGACAACCTACTGCCTTTGAGTTATAAGGGTAAAATGGCTGCGCCGCCTGTGCAGGTCGATCGCGGGCACAGGGCGGCCGCGAGCGGCCTTAGCACGCGGCGGCGCGGCGGCGCAGCGAAAAGCGGTCGGGCAATTCGCTTTTTCGCCGCGGCGGCGCTAAGGCCGCCTGCGAACCTTACTTAAAGTAACAGCTTCCGTCAACCAAAAAAAGGAACGGCCGGAAAGATCCGGCCGTTCGCTTCGTGTGTGCCAGGAGCGGGCAGAAGCCTGTTCCGTCGGGCGATTATGAACGAGTGAAACACCGATGCTAGTTGGGGCATTGCGGTGGTAGTACCAGTACAAAAGAGGCGTCGGGCGGCGCGCCCTGCGGCCGGTAGCGGATGCGGAGGGCGGGGCGGGCATCGTGCTCGTGGATGCGGGCCGCCCGGGGGTCGGCAGGATCGAAGCGGGCCCCGCAGCGGGCGCAGTATCCGGGAGGGGGCGCTTCCCGTTCCGGGCGTTCGGGCGTTTGCATAGCAAGCAGGTTTAAGGATCTATCAGCAAGGCGGCAGCCGGTATCAGTACTGAAAAGAAAGGGCCATCCCGGGGCGGTTTGCGGCGCGTTGGTGCGAAAGCCCCTGAGCTACAACGCACTAGGAAATTATGCACGGCAATCCACAACCGAAACGGGGAAATGTGCGCAACGTGTTAATTGCCTGACTGCAAAGCAGGTAGGGCCGAACGTGCTTTTTTGGTGATTGGGGAACAAAGGGTGCAATGTGTTGCGCACTGCGGCTGGAGTGGCAACCGGTGCGAAGGGAGATCCTGAACGCGGAGGTAAACAAGAGCGCCGGGCCGTTTGCTTAAAGAGCGAACGATCGTATGCGATCGGTTACCCGCTGCCGGTCGTAGGCAAAGCGTTCTGCGTACGCAGGACATGCGCGAAAGCCTCCTGTTCTGGTTCCGGCCATTCTTTCAGAGGCTGTTTGAATTCATGTACTTTCCTAAAAGCTAGGAAATGTCGGCCGCAAGCGGCCTTGGCACGCGACGGCGCAACGACGCGGCGACGATAAAATGCAAGGATAAATAGGTAGCACATTTCCGATTCGCTGCGCGGCGCCCCGAAGCTTCGGGGCGCCGCGTCGCCGCGCGAAACAGGCCGCTTGCGGCCTTGCCGGCCTTTCAATTAATTCAAAGAGCCGCTTTTAAACAGGTAGCCGGAAGATCCAAACGGGAGCAATTCAGGAAGGGGTGATACTACCTCCGCGCATGTCCCGCCCGGCGGGACGCTCCGCTTACGAAGGGCAGTGTGCGCGTTGCGGGAACGGAGTATTGGCATCCCCAGGTTCTGCGTAGCGCCCTCAGTCACCTCCGCGCCCGTATGCACCTCCGCGCCTTTGCGTTAAAGAATAACGTCCGCAAGGAATACTCCGGCATCTGAAAAAAGTTCAGGACCCAGGCAACCACCGCTTCTTCCGCCGCATTTATCTTAGTACCCCCGTCCGCATGGAATTAGCCCAACTCATCGAAGACTGCCGCCACGAGCGCCGCAGCGCCCAGAAAGCGCTCTACGGCCACTTCGCGCGCCCGTTCTTCGGGCTCTGCCGCCGCTATCTCAAAAACGAGAGCGAAGCGGAGGAAGTGTTGCAGAACGGCTTCGTGAACATCTTCGCCGCGCTCCCGCGCTTCGAATACATCAGCGAGGCGGCCACCGTGGGCTGGATGAAGCGGGTGCTGGTGAACGAATGCCTGCAGCACCTGCGCCGCAGCACCTCCTTCCTGCAGGTAGGCCTCGAAGAGGCGGCGGAAGTGCCCGGTGGCGAAGATCCGCTCGAAGGCCTCGAGGCCGCCGAGTTGCTGCGCACCATCCTGCAGCTGCCCACCGGCTACCGCACCGTCTTCAACCTGTACGTGCTGGAGCAATACAGCCACAAGGAGATCGCCGCGCTGCTCGGCATCTCCGAAGGCACCTCGAAATCCCAGCTCAGTAAGGCCCGCGCCCTGCTGCAGCAATTGATCACCCAAGCTTATCCCGGTCATGGACTCCGTAAAACCCGATAAGACGCTGGCCGGCAGGCTCGATGGCCTGGAGCTTCCCGGCGCCCCGCCTTTCCGCGAGGAAGCCGTGTGGAACGGCATCGCCCGCCACCTCCGCGCGCGGCGCCTGCGGGCCCTGTGGCCGCGGATGGCGGTAGCCGCGCTCCTCCTGCTGCTGGCCGCACCGCTGCTCCTGCTCCGCACCGAAGTATCCCCGCCACCGCAGGCACGGGTAACGCCTGAAACGAAGGACCGTATTTCTACCGGCGCCGCACCGGCTGTGGAGCCGACAACGAAAACGATGTCTCGTGAAGAAGCAACAGTGGCAACGAAGACCCGGGTGACCCAACCGGCCCCTGGCAAGGTGGTGGTAGCTCCTGCGCTTCCCGGCGACAGCAGCGTGGCCATCGTCCAGGTAATGGTGCCTGCCGACACCGTACCCGCGCCCCCGGCGGCAGCGATCGCAGCAACGCCGGCGGTGGCTGTAACAGCGCCGGTACGCCGCTTCCGCATCGCCCACATCAACGACCGGGGCACGCCGGTGCTGCCCGAAATAGCTGCCACACCGGTGCCCGACGAAGACCGCGACCCCCAGGGCGTGCTGCGCCTGCGCCGCGGCGCCTCCGGACCGCAAACCGAGACCGAGGGGCCGCACGAGCGTCGTCCCCGCCGATTTTCGCTTTCCCTTTCCCCTCAATAATTAACGCTACATGAAAAAGCTCCTCCTGCTGCTGGCGCTCGCCGCCGGCACCACGCCCCTTTTTGCCCAGGTCGAAGCACCGCGCCTCAGCCGCTCGGAGGCCATCTTCAACACGCCCGCGCCGAACACGCTGAAGCACCGGTTTCATTTCGCGCTTGGCTCCGGCAACCTCATGGCCATCGAAGTCACCGATCCACGACAACTCCAACAACTCAACGACCTCGATTCGCTGTTCCGCGCCGTGTGGACGACCCTTCAGCCCTTCACCGACTCGCTTCGCAAGCCCCTCGTGAGCCGGCGTATCGATTACGTGATGAACCGGGTGGAGACGCGCATCCGCCTGCTCGAGCACCCGCAGCAGGGGCTCCAGTTCCGCATCCGCGGCGCCGACACCGCACAGGTGAAGGTGGAGCAGGACACGCTGCGCATCCGCCTCTTCACCCTCGATACGCTGCGCGACCCGAAGCGCATCCGCCTGTATACGAGCGAGCCAAGCTACGTTTATGAGCAGCCTTACTACGTAACGCTGTACCTCAACCAGGTGACCGACGTGGAGAACCTCTCACCCGCCGACCTGCACTGGGCGCTCAACCACCTCAAAGAGGAGCTGGGCAGCAACCTCACGAAGCAGGTGCCCGGATACTCGATGCTCTATGCCTTTTACGATGTGACGCGCCGGCGTAAGATTACCCCCGTGGATCCCATGCGCTTCAGCTACCGCAAGCGCTCCTACTTCAACCCTTACGTGCAGGTCGGGCTCCAGTTCGTGCGCGGCGCCTGGGCGCCTTCCACGGCGGCGGGCTTCGAGCTCACGCGCAACGTTCGCGAAACGCGGCAGGTGCACTGGCGACTCTACTGGGAACCGCACTTCTTCTTCAACCGCGGCGAAAAGGGCGCGCTCATCACCGACCGCAACGACTTCGTGACCTTTGCCTATACCGACAAAGAATACACTACCGACCGGAAGAGCATCCGCTTTTCCACCCACCTCACCGTCGGCTACCTCGTGCGCCGCGCCGGTCCCTGGCTGAAGCCGGGTACCGTCAAGATCTCGGTGCCGTCGGCGATCATCTGGAAACAGCTGCATCTGGAGCCCGAGTTCTGGTTCAACGACCTCTTCAAGGGCTTTAGCCCCTCGCTCAAGCTCACGATCCCGTTTGATTAAGCCCGCTTCGGTGGCATAGTTTTTCGCGCAGTTGTCTGTAAAACGATCCTTATGCAACCCGATGATGTTTTGCCCGTTCCCGGCACCGGCTCCCGCGGTAATGCCTCCAACCCTGAGCCCGAAGGCAACGAGGCACCCGGCACGTCCCCGCTTTTCGATAAGAAAGCCGAAACCTACCTGCGTGAAGGCGGTGTGATCGAAGACATGCCCGACCCGCAGGAAGAGCAGGAAGCGGAAGACACGATGCGGGAAGGAGATCACGACGGGGCTTAGCGGGAGAGAAAGCACGCAGATAGTTATGATTGATACGATTGCCGCAGAGCCGTTGTTCGTCGACTGCCAGATCGCTTTACTTCTCTGCCAAGGTTGATCGCTACGGTATGGAAGTATGTAGGATCGGTATGATCACGAGGAATGATGACGCACAAGGGATTACTCCAGAAGAGCAGTCTGTTTTGCAATGCTTGTTGCTTATTCATCGTACCCGATGATCATACTGCTGCAAGCGCAGAGTAGGAAACGCTGTTCAATTGACATCCGCGCTTATCGGATCAAATCATAAATATCTGCGTTCCTTCTCTAACCATGCCGGCTACGGAAAAGGTGGATGGCTATGCCCCATCCGCACATCAGCACATTAACCCCTTAGCACATTCCTTATTGTGCAGCGCCTTTGCGCGTAGGTGCCCGCGGCACGATGTGGATGACGTATCGGGTCTGGTTGCGGATGCTTTCCACGAAGATCTTGTATTCGCGGGCCTCGAAGCTTTCGGCGATCTCGCCGGGCTCGGCCTTGGTGGGCACGCCGGTAAAGAAGGTGCTCTGCGCGAGGTCGCGGCGGAACTGCGTGTAGTTGTCGAGGTGGCGGGTGCTGTACTGGAAGCCACGGATCTCGCCGCTGAGGATGTTCACGATCACCATCTCGGTAAAGCGCTTTGCCTTTTTGTCGGCGTCGCCCATGAATACGGCGTGCTCGCGGTCGATGACGCCGCGGCGGTCGAAGCCCTTGCTGCGGAGGAAGGTGCTTACGAAAGCCGTGTCCTTGCGCTTGTCGGTGAGCTGCATGAGGTCTTCGAGGCGGAGCTGCTGGGCGCCGGCTTCGGAAGCGGCGCCGAGGGCGAAAAGAGAAAGGGCGATCGTGAAAAAGCGGGTGCGGTTCATAGTTTGGCTCCTTTGATCCAGATGGAGATGACGTACTTGGTTTTCTTGTTAACGGACTCGAGCAGCATATCGTATGAGCGGCTTGTGAAGCTTTCGATAAACTCGCCCTCGTCGGCCGCCGGTATCGGCTGCGCCCGGAAGTCGCGGTTGGCGCGGATCGCCTTGAGCATGCCTTTATACACCTCCTGATGACGCGTGCAGTACTGGATCAGTTGCACCTCGCCGGAGGCCGACTGCAGAAATACGATCTCCGTGAAGCGCTTCACCGTGTCCGACACATCGCCCATAAAGGCCACCTGGTTCTTGTCGACGGTGGCATTGCGGTCGAAGCCCTGGTCTTTGAGCAGGGTGCGCTGGAAGGCTGTATCGCGCCGGTTCTCCAGGATCTGGATGAGCTCATCGAGCCCCAGCTGCTGGGCCCCGGCCGAGGTGCCGGCCAACAGCAACAGGGTGAAGAAGAGGTATTTCATGAGCGCCGTTTTGGTGGGTCAATGCGGGGTGGGTGGCGTCCGCTTAGGGGGTACAAGTTCCCGAATTTCGTGCGGACAGCCAAATCAACGGAAGTCCGCGGTAAGGCAGCGGAAGGAAAGAGGGGATTTTTACCGCTAAGAGGGAGTGTTTATTTGTTTATTAGTCTATTGGTTTATTGGTAAGGGGTCATTTCTGTGGAGCATCCCTTATCGTACCAAAAGATCTTACCTACGCGGCTTGCAATCGTAGAGACTCTACAAGGCAAGCACCTATCCGCGCTTATCGCATCAAATCCGTATCATCCGCGTTCTTTCTCTTACACAGGCCCATCGTCACTACGCTGCCCATAAAAAAAGACCCCGCCTTTCGCGGGGCCTTTACCTCGACATTCAAAATTCCTTGTTCTTTATTCTACTGTTCCCTGCGTGCGGGCTCGTAGGCCATGATCGCCTCGGCAAAGCGCTCCATCTCCTCGAGCTGCGGCGAGCATTGCAGGAGGAAGAAGTCGACGCCGGCGCGCTCGAAGCGGTCGATCTGCTCCGCTACCCCCTCCGGTGTGCCGGTGAGGCCGCTGCGCAGGCCGCGGTTGGACACGGAATAGTCTTCGAGCGATACGCGCTTCTCGAGCTGCGTGCCGTTGATCCATTGCTGGTAGTTGCCATAGCCACGGGCAGAGGCCTGCACGTCGGTGATGCGCGCAAGCTCCTTTTTCACTTCTTCGTCGGTGTTGCGCACGACGCTGTACGCGGCCACTCCGTAGCGCATTTGCGGCAGGCCGAGCTTGTCGCGCCGCTCGCGCAGGTCCTGGATGCGGCGGCCGATCACGTCGGGGTCGTCGCCGTGCATCACGTAGCCGTCGCACAGGCGCGCGATGAGGTTCTTGCCCGCTTCCGACTCACCCCCTGCGTAGAGCAGCGGCTTCGTAGCCGGCTTCGGCTGCAGCACCGTGTCGTTTACGCTGTAGTATTTGCCTTCGAAGGAGAAGCCGTCGCGCTCCCACATGCCCTGCACGATCGTCATCCACTCTTCCATGCGCGCATAGCGGTCGTCGTGCTGCTCGTACTCGATGGCGTACTTGAGGGCCTCGTCCTTCCACCAGCTCGACACCACGTTGAGCGAGAGGCGGCCACCCGAGATGGCCTGGATGTTGGCGGCCTGCTTGGCGAAGATGGCCGGGTTGTGAAAGGTAGGACGCACCGCCACCATCAGCTCGAGCTTCTTCGTGATGGCGGCGAGCGCTGCCGTGGTAGTGAGGGCGTCGAGCGAAGGCGCGTCGATGCCTTTGATGTCGTTGAGAAAGAGCTCGGCAATGAGGGTGAGGTCGTATCCCAGCTCCTCGCTGCGCTGCACGAGCCGCTGCACGTAGGGCCAGCTCGTTTCCATGCCTTCATCATCCACGTTGCGGAGCCATCCGCCAAATACCGGTAACCAGTAACCGAATTGCATAGATCAGTTTTAGTGTGTTAATGAGGGAGAGAAAGAACGCAGATGATACGGATCGTGCGGATACGAACGGATCGATCCGTTTTCACCCGTTTTATCCGCCGGATCCGTGTTCCTTGTCTTTATTGTTCTGGATTCAAGGAGTCGATATAATCCACCAGGTTCTGGAACGGGTCAAATCCCACGACGTTCACGGCGTCGGCGATGAAGTTCGAGAGCGCGTTGATGTCGTAGAAGAGGGCCTCGCCCGTACGGTCGTCGATGAGGTACTCGATGCCGCCGACGTCGATGGACGCTTCCGCCACGATGCGCTCCACGGCGGCCACGATCTCCGCAGGCGGTGTGAAGGGCTCCACGCGGATGCCCTTTTTCGCAGCGGTGGTGAGGCAGGCCTCGCCGATGGCAACGGGGGCTTCGGGCTCCGGTGTGGTCCTGGGAGATCCCTCCTGCGTCGGGACGCTCGCTGCCGAAGGCAGCGGCACCTGGCAGATCTCCGCCGGGCACAGGTTGAACGAATCGCCGGGCGGGTACACCTTCAGCGCATAGAGGAACTTGCCGTCGAGCGTTTCCACGCGGTGGATGTGCCCGCCGCGCGCCGGCACGAACTCCTGCACCAGCGCGGTATGGTCGATACCGAGGTCGATGGAATCCGCCTCGACCGCGGCCGCCAGCGCGCCTTCGGTGTCGAAGCGCAGGATACCGGCACCCGAGCCGCCGATATTGGGCTTCACCACCACGGGATAGCGCAGCCCCTGTGCGGCCGCCACCAGCTGCGACGGGTGATTTACCACCACCGCCTTCGGAAAGGCGATGCCCAGCTTGCGGAACAGCACGAGCTGCAGCGCCTTCGAGGTCTCGATCTCCGACGCACGCGTGCCGTTGATGACGCGCACGCCGTTGGCCTCGAGGTAGCCGATATAATCGTTGGCGTAAAAAATGGCCTGCGTATGGCCACGGAGGTACGACGAAGATGAGACGCGGTTGATCACGACACCATAGGGCGGGTCGGCGAGCGGATCGAAGCGGTGAAAACCCGCGTGGATCTTTTCATAAGGAAGCCCGCGCTCCTCGAGCGTGCGGAAAAAAGGCTTGAACCATTCGGGGTGCTCATAAAAGACACCGATGGGTTTTTTCATGTAAACTATTTTAGAAGGGATGGAAGGAGTGGAAAAGGTACGACGAGGCGGGCATCAGCGCCAACAACAATATAAACGGGAAGCAATGTATCGGTCTACCATTTTAGTATAGTAATGCAAAGAAAAGGGCGGGCCGTCTTTCCCGCGCCGCGGTGCTGCTAAAATTTTTTAACGTTTGTGGAGGGTCCCGCCTCACCCCTACTGCTATCTTTGGCACAATGGTAGCGCACGCGCACCATCTTATTAAAACGAACATATGAATCGAAAGAACCTACTGCTGGCCGGTACCCTGGCCCTCGGTCTTGCCTCCTGTGTCAGCAAGAAGAAGCTGGCTGCCGAGCAGGCGAAGTACGCTGAACTGAATACCTTTTATACCCAGGTGCAGACCGACCTGAAGGCCTGCCGCGATGCGCAGGACGAAGCCGCACGCCGCCGCTCCCAGCTCGAAGGTGAGCTCGAAAGCGCCCGTACGCAGCTCGCCCAGCAAAAGGAAAGCAACACGCTCATGGTGAACCAGCTGAAGGATCTTTCCGTGATCTCCGCCTCCCAGGCCGAAAGCATCAAGAAATCGCTCGAGAACATCGGCTCCAAGGACGCCTATATCCAGGACCTCAACCGCGCCATCCAGCGGAAAGACTCGCTCAACCTCGCCCTCGTCACCAACCTGAAGAGCGCCCTCAAAGACATCAACGACCAGGACATCGAGGTGAAGGTGGAGAAGAGCGCCATCTTCATTTCCATCTCCGACAAGCTGCTCTTCAAGAGCGGTTCCTACGAGGTGAGCCCCGCCGCCATGACCGTGCTCGGTAAGGTAGCGCAGGTACTCAACGCGAAGCCCGAGATCGAGTTCCTGGTCGAAGGCCATACCGATAATGTGCCCATCACCGGCGGCGCCATCCAGGATAACTGGGACCTCTCCACGAAGCGCGCCACCTCGATTGTGCGCATCCTGCAGAAGCAGTTCAGCATCGACCCGAAGCGTATGACCGCCGGTGGCCGCGGCGAATACCTGCCGCTCCAGGGCAACGAAGGCCCCGCAGGCCGCGCCGCCAACCGCCGCACCCGCATCGTGATCCTGCCCCAGCTCGACCAGTTCTTCAAGCTGCTCGAGAAGCCGCAGCAATAATCAGCTACGTTACTTTATATAAAGAGCCATCCCGCTTCGGGATGGCTCTTTTGTTTGGTCCAGGCAGCAAACCCGCCGGCTACCCCGAAGCGCGGCGGTACCGGGGAAATACGGGGGATCGGGCAGGCGGGCGACAGGATCCGGGTATCCGGATACCTTTGTCCCGTTGCCCGGCACACACGTCGGGTGCGCCGCCACCAAACCGATCTGCACCATGAGCATTCGCCCCGGCATTGCCACCGACATCCCGGCCATTCACGCGCTCCTCCTCGAGTTCGCTACGTTTCAGCAAACGCCGGAAAAGCTGACCGTGACCATAGCCCAGCTGCAGGCCGACCACGAGCTGTTCCGCTGCTTCGTGGTCGAAAACGTAGCAGGCCGTATCGTTGGCTTTGCCAGCTATTTCTTTGCTTATTACTCCTGGTCGGGAAAGGCGCTTTACCTCGACGACCTCTATGTGCAAGAGGCTTTCCGGCAGCAGGGCTTCGGAAAAGCCCTGCTCGAAGCGGTGATCGAAATGGCGAAGGCGGAGCAGTGCGTGAAGGTGCGCTGGCAGGTATCGAACTGGAATACTCCCGCCATCGCCTTCTACCGCGCTATGGGCGCCACCATCGACGCGGTAGAGCTGAACTGCGACCTCGCGCTCCGGTAAAGCGCTCATCACGCATCATAAGAGTTACTGCACATCCGGCGGCCTTGCGAAACAGGGTATCTGCCGCACCATCCAGCTACTGCACACGCGCTTGTCGGGCCTGCTTCTGGTTGCTAACGGGCACCGACGGATCACCATAACGAGTGCATCCAACTCATCAGGTAGCTTGTAATAGTCTTTCTCGGATCAAATCCATACGGCAAACAACCACATCCGTGAGGCATGCGGATTGGCAGCGTCTATAGTAAAAGGCTTATAAGCGCATCCGTAATACTACGGATGAGCACGCGAATACTGCCGGCACTTGATCGCTATAATAATAGGTGTAACGACCACCCGTATTTCTGTATGATTCCATACCTCCGGCCTACAGCTGAACTGTACCTTTTTTACCGCGGTAGTTAAGCTGCTTTAAAGCAGGCAACGCAGCCATGACCTTGAGTACAAACACCCCTCTCCCAACCCTTTAACACGTTAAGATTTCTTTAGCACTTGTGCCCGCAAATGCGCGTCCCTGCTGCATTTGCCGTGATTGACCCATTTTATCACCAGGGTCTTAACCCCCGATTTCCCCCTTCCGTCCACGGTCTGGCCCCATCCACCGAAGGCAGACCCGAACCGCCATTTGGGCGGGCTACTTTTACTATGTCAATCGCAAGAACGACACACCCCACACCCCTTTTAACCTACGACCGATGAAAACGAACACCCGCACCTTCGCAGCTATCGCCAGCATCCTCTTCACCGCCACTACCCTCGTTAGCTGCTCCAAAGAAGATATCGCCCGCCCCGCTTCCGCTACAGAAAGCAATATGATCGAAGCGCCCATGGCTACCGACACCAGCAGCATGGAAGCCCCGGTTCCCAACTCTGCTACCGCCCTCGCTTCTACCACCACTACCGGTACCACAGCTTATAAAATTGCCGTCAACTACACCGGCCGCGCCAACAGCATCTACGGCCTCACGCAATCTGCCACCGACTACAAGACGGTTTCTTACTGGAACGGCGGTACCCGCAGCAATATCTCGAACGGCACCCTCACCACCAAGCTTGCCCGCAACGTGGTAGGTGTTTCCGGTGGCACGATGTCGAAGATGAACACGCCCGACGCCGCTGAATACACGGTTACCTTCCGCATGATGTTCGCCTCCAACTTCGACTTCTCCTACGGTGGCAAGGTAGGCTTCGGCCTGCTGCTCGGCAACGGCTACACCGGCGGTACTCCGGGTTGGGACGGCAAAGGCGGCTCCGCCCGTATCATGTGGTACAAAGGCAAAGACGGCCGCGTATACCTGAAGCCTTATATCTACCACAAAGACCAGCCTACCCAGTACGGTAATGATTTCGGTAAGACCTACCCCGCTACCGGCTCCATCGCCAAGGGTGTATGGCACACCGTGAAGATGTACGTGAAGTCGAACAGCGGTTCCAACACCGACGGCCGCATCACCATCACCATCAACGGCGTTACCCTCATCGACCAGGCCATCCGCTGGACCACAGTTGACGCCAACCGCCTCGTGAACAACGTCGTATTCGAAACCTTCCGTGGCGGCGCCGAGTCTTACTGGCAGTCTTCCACCGACGGCATCATCTCCTTCAACAACATCACCTACGGTGTTGGCAAGTTCTAAGTTTGTTTGTATGCTGATATCGAGCCGCCCCTTCGAGGGCGGCTTTTTTTATGCCGGTCCGGCAGCCGCATAAGACGTTCTAAGATCGGAGCCGGCTGGCCCTGGGGAGCGCGGAGCAGCCGGTGAACGAAAGCAGCCCGGGCGGCCTCCGGGCATCGCTCTTATTGTATTATTACGGAGCGCCCCACGCCACCCCGGCAATGACGCCGGCAAACAGCAGAGCGGGCGAAATCCCTTGCCAGCACTGCGTTTCATCGATAAGCACCACGCACGGAAAAGGCTTAACTACGGATACCGGCGACTCACCTTTCCTTTTGCTTCGTTCGTCTAAAGTGAGCCCGAAAGGCCTCCTGGCGATAGTACTTTTATAATGCCCGAACGGTACGACAGGGCACAACCTACACCTACACCTTTTTAACCGACAACCGATGAAAAAGATAACCAACTCCCCCCTCGCTGTAATCGCCAGCCTGCTTCTTGCCTCTTCTTCTTTTGTTGGCTGCACCAAGGAAAATCTTTCGAATCCCGATGCCGCGACCACTACCGAGGAAACCACCGCTGCTCTTGAGGCTCCTGTACCGGGAGGATCAACGGCACTCGCTACCACCACTACTACCGCTCCTACTACCACCACTACTCCGTTCAACCTGAGTGTTACTTATGCCGGCCGCGCCAACAGCGCTTATGGTTTGTCGCAGGCCTCCCCCGACTACAAGAATGTTTCTTACTGGATGGGCACCAACACTTCGGTGGAAGGCGGCACCCTGCGCACCAAGCTTACCAAGAATGTGGTCGGCATCTCCGGCGGCACGCTCTCCAAAATGGACGTTCCCGACGCACGCGAGTACCAGCTCACCTACAGCATCAAGTTCGACAACGACTTCGACTTCTCTTACGGCGGTAAGGTTGGCTTCGGCTTCCTCATCGGCAATGGCTACACCGGCGGCACCCCGGGTTGGGACGGCAACGGTGGCTCGGCTCGCCTGATGTGGTACAAGCAGAACGGCCGCGTATTCCTGAAGCCCTATATCTACCACAAAGACCAGCCCGGCACCTACGGCAACGACTTCGGCAAGAGCTTCCCGGCCACCGGTTCCCTCCAGAAGGGTGTGTGGTACACCGTGAAGATGTACGTGAAAGCCAACAACGGCTCCAACACCGATGGCCGCTTCCGCCTCACGATCAATGGCGTGATCGTTATGGACCAGGCAATTCGCTGGACTACCAACGATGCCAACCGCCTGGTGAAACACGTCGTATTCGAGACCTTCCGCGGCGGCGCCGAATCTTACTGGCAGTCGGCCACCGACGGCAACATCTACTTCAACAATGTGAAGTACACCGTACTGAAATACTAAGCTGGTCTATGCATCAGCCCAAAAGAGAAGGCCGCCCTGTTCGGGCGGCCTTCTCTTTTGGGTCAATCACCGGTAGGTTTGTTTCCGGCTTCACGGCACGGAACAGCTATACCACTACACTACGGCTAGGGGTAACTGTTACCGACCAGCTTCCAATAACATTCCGGGAAAGACCGGTGATAAGGGGTATCTTTAAAGACGCCTGTTGCCCGCATCAGGATCTCGTAACACCCTTATACCTATGACATGTACCGGAACACCAATCGCCTCATAACGGCGCTAACCTTACTCCTGCTCTATACGGCCTGCATTACGGGCTGCTCCAAGAACGAAGCCTTACCGGCAACGGATACCGAAAGCGCACTAGTCGACATACCCCAAACGCCACAGGGAAGCCTTGCGCTACTCACGGAACCTACTGCCGCTAGAGCTGCGGGAACCACTTATAGCGTGAGTGTGGTGTATAGTGGCCGACCCAACGGGCCTTATGAATTTACCGAAGCGGCCCGCGATTATGTCTTCCTGAAATTCTGGAAAGGCTCCGGCTCACGGATCTCAGGTGGCATGCTCCGCACGACGCTGCTGCGCAACATTCTCGGACCCGACGGAGGCACGGTGGCGGAAGTGGATGTGCCCGACGCAGTGGCTTACCGGTTGTCGTATAACCTGATGTTCGCCAGCAGCTTCGACTTCAGTGCCGGGGGTAAAGTAGGCTTCGGCCTGCTGATCGGTGCCGGCCACTCGGGTGGCGTCCCTTCCTGGGACGGGAACGGCGGCTCCGTGCGCCTCATGTGGTACAAGGGTACCGACGGCCGGGTGTGCCTCAGGCCCTATGTCTACTACAAAGACCAGCCCGGTATCTACGGACATGATTTTGGCAAGACCTTTCCCGCAACCGGCAGCCTTATCCGCGGGAAATGGTACCCGGTAAAGATATTCGTGAAAAGCAACAAGGGCCTGGTGGCCGATGGGCGGATATCCATCACCATCGCGGGTGTTGTGGTGCTGGACCGCGCCATCCGCTGGACCACCAATGACCTCCAGCGACAAATAAAAAAAGTGGTCTTCGAAACATTCCGCGGTGGCATAGAGCCTTACTGGCAATCGGCTACCGATGGCAGCATTTATTTCAACAACGTTACGTGGTCCGCGATGTAAGCAGCGCAGCTGGCAGCCCAGCCCTTGCCGCCGGTACCGGAAAGGAAAAAGACGACCCGTATTTCTCCAACGTAAGCAAGAATCAAGGGTGCGCCATAGCTGGATCAGGCAGCACACGCAGGTGATGCGTACAGCACCTTAGCTGCAACACTGATCGTGTTACCGGGCGCACGTCAGTTTACGCTCCCCGGCAGGTGGCGGCGACAGATGGTTACATCCGTAAATTGCAGCATGACAGAACCCACGGTAGCCATATGGGTAGGGAACTTCACGGATGAAGCGGCCTTACGCTCCTATACAAGCCTGGTATATGACGATGAGGGAGAGGCAACAAGCCCCTTTGCACACGACACAGGGCTGGAGTGGTACGACGAGGACTTTATGGAGGCCATAATGATCGATCCGCGGGATCCGCTCACCGCGATCGGCAGGGCGTCGTATGCCGCAAGCTTCCTGCCCCAGCTGCAGCCCCTGGCCGCAAGGCTCGCCGGCCACAATGCCTGCATCCTGCTCTATGATCTCGAAGATCCCGTAGAAATGCGCAGCAGCGCCGCTGTGACCTTTGCAGGAACCTTTGCCTATAGTCCCGACGAAGCCGGATAAGTTTCGCCTATGCCACCCCGCCTGCACCCCGTTCGCTCCACCTATGCCCTGCTCGCCGCCCGCTGCCGCCAGCAAGACCACAGCGAGGATTGGATCGACTGGGCGATCGACCTGATGGAGGCGGGCTACGACACCGCGCACATCGTGGAGCTGGCCGGAAGCACGCCCGCGCTGAATGCTTTCGAGCGGAGTGAGCTCACCGCGCGGGCGCTCGCCGAGGCGGGCATCGACGCCTCCGACCGCGAGCAGGTGCTCCGCGAATATGCCTGGCACCTCGCCTCAGATGCTCTCGAAGGAGGTCTTTCCTACCCGTCGGCAGTACGCGAGCTGACGCAGCTCAGCCGCGACCTCGGTTACCCGGCTGAGCTTAGCCAGTTTCACTGGCTCGACGACGTGTACGGCGATCCCGTGCTCTACGGCTACGCGTCGGCCGCGGCGGTGCATCCACAGACCGAAGAAGCGCTGCTCCATTGGCTTCATGTATATGAATCCGGCGGGATGGACTAAGTTTGAATCCTCGTACCACCATGGACTATATCATTCAGAAATTCGCACAGGGCGGGATGCATTACCTGCCGGTAGATGACGTTACCGCCGCCCCCCTGCTTGCCGGCGGCAACAAGCGGGTTGTACTTCGCGCAAAGGGCGTGGAGCTCCACGCGGCCCTGCAGCGCAGCAAAGAGTCCGGATACTACATTGCCCTCGGCGCGCCCAGCCTCAAAAAGCTGGGGGCAAAGGAAGGCGACCGTCTCGATGCCGCCATCAGCCGCGATGAGGATCCCTATCAATTCGTAATGCCCGAAGAGCTGCTCGAAGTGCTGCGCACCGACCCGGAGGCCGACACGGTCTTTCATGCGCTGACCCCGGGCAACCAGCGGGGCCTCATGCATGTGGTGACGAGCGTGAAGTCGCCGGAGAAGCGCGTGGAGCGCGCCCTCCGGATCGCCGAGCGCATCAAGGCCGGGGTCACGAGCCCGATGAAGGTGCTTGCGCGTAAATGAATGTTTAGGGGAACGCGCATGCTGACGGCTGCAGCGCCCATCCAGGCTATTTATTTAATGTGAAAACCGGTGGGGCGGGCGGTCCTTGGGCACAATTTTCGGACGTACAAGAGCGAACTTAAAAACCTGAGTTATGGCAACAAGCAGACATCGCGGTACGGAGCTCAACAATGTCCGGGAAACCTGGGAACAGAATGAGCGCGAGAGCGGCATGACGCCAGTCAGCAATACAGGCAGCGAGGGGCTGGAGCGCACGATCCAGGAAGAGGCGGCCGAGTACGACCGCAATTCCAGCGAGGAGCGCCTGCTCGGCGGCGACCGTGCCTCCGTGAGCGACGCCGAAGGCGAAGAGTGATCCGTGCGGACAATGGATAACGAAGGCCTCCCTGTGAGGCCTTTTGCATTTCCCTATCTTTAGCTACCGGCCACCGGGCGATTGCTTTAGCTTTTTTCTGACCCAACTAAAGCACACACGCCATGAAGATCAAGGTCTGCGGAATTACTACGCTGGAGCAACTGCACGAGCTTGCCGCCCTCGGCATCCACTACGCCGGGTTCATTTTCTACCCGCCCTCGCCCCGCCACGCGGAGCGCTTCGGCCTCCGGGGCGCCCAGGTAAAGGCGGTGCGCTACCCGTTGTATAAGGTCGGCGTCTTTGTAGATGCGGGTTATGAAGAGGTGCTGCGGCGCGTGGAGGAATACGGCCTCGATATGGTACAGCTCCACGGCCGCGAATCACCCTGGACCTGTGAGCAGCTGATGCCGCACATCGACGTCATCAAGGCCCTGCGCTTTGCCGAGAACGACCACGTGGAATGGACGATCCGCCATTATACGGCCTCCACCGACCTGCTGTTGCTCGACACGGGCGTTCCGGCGCCGAAGGAAGAGCGGGAGAACAAAGCGCTGCACGGGGGCATAGGCCGGCGCTTCAGCTGGAACCGCCTGCGCGGCCTCGCCGTGGACAAGCCCTTCCTGCTCAGCGGCGGTATCGAGCCCGGCGATGCCGCCTATATCCGCTCCTTCCTCACCGATTCCGCGGCCCGCTCGCTGGCAGGCGTTGACCTCAACAGCCGCTTCGAGAGCGCACCCGGCATCAAGGACGTCGAAAAGATCCGGCGCTTCATCGCGGAGCTCGGGGGCACACAATAGTGCGGCGCCTTTCACGTTGTTGGGTATGCGCAGCGGCAGACCGCTGCCGTCAAACCACTACTTATGCGCAATCTACTCATGGCCGCAGCCGCCGGCCTGCTCCTCGCCTCCTGCGAAACCGCACAGAATGCCAATGCCCTTGTAGGCACCTGGTCCGGCGCGGAATGGCTGGTAGACGGAAAACAAGTCCCGGCGCGCAACGCCGCCGCCACTTCGTTCACCTTCGCGGAAGACGGTAATTATACGTATACCAATGAGGGGGTTGTGGAGAAAGGGCTTTGGAAGATACAGGACGACAAGTTGTATACAACGCCGGCCGGCCAAACGGAGATGATGGTGAAGATCGCACGGGTGACCAAGGATTCGCTCGTGTTCGACATGAACCGCGGCGGCCTTCCGGAAACGCTTACCCTGGTTCGTAAATGATTTCCGTAGTTATACGGATCAACGCAGTAACCTGAACCAATGGGACTGGACACCGTGGAGCTGATCGTACGTATCGAACAGCACTTCGCCATATGCATCCCGGATGCGGAAGCCGAGCGCATTGCCACCGTGCAGGACCTGGCCGACGCCGTGTTGCGGCATTCTGGGCCGCCCCCGAACCTGGTAGCCGAGATCACCAGGCGGGTGGTGGAGCTGGTGGCTGACCATGCCGGCCGGGACCCGGACGCCGTGCTCTTGGCGCATAGCCTCACGTCCGACCTCGGATTGGATTAACACAAACCGCTATATGTCAGGCGCCGCCTCCTCACTGCGCCGCCGCACCAGCAGGATGCGCTCCTGCGGCAGCTCGAGCCAGCCATACTCGTAGCAAAAGCTGTAGGTGCTTCCCCGCTTGTTCACATACCGGTGCGTTGCATACCGGAACTGAAAGCCGCGCAACAGCAATTCTTCGCGCGCCACTTTGCCCACATCGCCTGCCCGCAGCAACCCCTCGAGTATCCGCCGGTTTTTCAGCAGCGCCGCATTGATGCGGCGCACCAGCGCGGCGTCCGCTCCTTTACGCGCATTGTTATACGCATTGCGGCAGTAGTCGTTACAGAATTTCTTGTCGCTGCGCCCGCGCAGGGGGTGGCCGCAATGGCGGCAGGGCGACAGCTTGGCCCCTGTTTCCATATGCAAGATTTTTTAATATGATCCGCCGCCGCATCCGCTTCGGGCGGCGCTACAAACCTCGCACGGCTGCCAGCCGGAAACAAAGGTTTTTACCCATTTACTTCCGGGAAAAAACGGGTAAAAACCGGTTATCCCCTCAGGGGCTGGGCACCTTTGTGTTGTCCGGGGCAAGGCGCCGCCACGGGCTGAGATAACAAAATTCATCACGACAAAAACCGACACTATGTATGCACTTCGCAACAAGGTTCAGCTGATCGGAAAGCTGGGCCGCGACCCCGAGATCCGGCTGATCGACGGCGGCAAGAAAAAAGCTTCCTTCACCATGGCTACCAACGAAAGCTACCGCAACGCCAAAGGAGAGCGGGTAACCGAAACTCAGTGGCACAATGTGGTAGCCTGGGGTAAGGTAGCCGAGCTCACGGAGCGCTTCCTCCTGAAAGGAAAGGAAGTAGCCGTGGAAGGAAAGCTCGTCAACCGCACGTACACCGACAAGCAAGGGCAGCGCAAGTACTTCACCGAGGTGGTCATCTCTGAGATGATGCTGCTCGGCGACAAGAGTGCAGAGGCTGAAGCTTAAGCGCGTGCCGGCGCTTCCGGAGCGCCGGCCTTTTTTTCCCTTTTCCGAAACAGGGCGATTGCTTTTAATATGTTCGGGGAAAGCGGTGCATGCTGCCGCCGGCCGGCAAGCGGAGCCTGCGCTCCGAAGCCCCGTACGCCCCCACTTAAATATGTCTTAAGAAACAGGCATGGATCCTTCGTCACCGGCGGTCTTTCGTAACTTTATGGATCCTGAAATGAAGTCGCAAGACGCCTCCAATACACTCTTCCAGCTGGCCCTCGACCTGGTGAACAGCACCACCCAGCACCTCTTCCTGACCGGCAAGGCCGGTACGGGCAAGACCACCTTTTTGCGTTTCGTAAAAGAGCACACCCGTAAGAATACGGTGGTGGTCGCCCCCACCGGGGTTGCGGCCATCAATGCGGGCGGTGTCACGATGCACTCGTTCTTCCAGCTGCCCTTCGGCACCTTCGTTCCGGGCTCCTTTCACCGCAGCGGCCAGTCGGCCAGCGTGGAGGTTACCGACCGGCATAGCTTGTTCAAGAACATCCGCTTCGGCGCCGACAAGCGCAAGCTGCTTGAAGAGCTGGAGCTGTTGATCATCGACGAGGTGAGCATGATGCGCTGCGATATGCTCGACGCGATCGATACCATCCTGCGTCACTTCCGGAAGATGCCCTACGTGCCCTTCGGCGGCGTGCAGGTGCTCTTCATCGGCGACCTCTTCCAGCTTCCGCCCGTGGTGCAGAATGAAGAATGGTCGATCCTGCAGCAGTATTACGAAAGCCCCTTCTTCTTCAGCGCCAAGTCCGTTGCCGAGGCTCCGCCGCTCTATATCGAGCTGAAGAAGATCTACCGGCAGAACGAGCAGGTCTTTATCGACATCCTGAACCGCATCCGCAACAACGCAACCACCGGGCAGGACCTCAATGTGCTGAACGCCCGCTTCCGGCAGGACTTCTTGCCGCCGGCCGACGAGCACTATATCACGATCACCACGCATAACAAAAAGGCCGACACCATCAACCGCGCCGAGCTCGACAAGCTCAAGGGCCGTGTATATACCTTCCAGGCCGAACTGAAAGGCGACTTTTCCGAGAAGGCACTGCCCACCGATACGGAACTCCAGCTGAAAGAAGGAGCTCAGGTGATGTTCATCAAGAACGACTCCTCCGCCGAACGCCGCTATTACAACGGCCGCCTGGCTACCATCAAGTGGATCCTGAACGATGAGATTATGGTGTCGTTCCCCGACGGAGGCGACGACCTGAAGCTGGAGAAGGAAACCTGGAAGAACATCAGGTACACCTATAATAAAGAGAACGACGATATCGATGAAGAAGAGCTCGGCTCGTTCACCCAATACCCGGTGCGGCTTGCTTGGGCCATCACGGTGCACAAGAGCCAGGGCCTCACGTTCAGCCGCGCTATCATCGACGCCGGCGCCTCCTTTGCTCCCGGCCAGGTGTATGTGGCCCTCAGCCGCTGCACCGATATGGAAGGCATGGTGCTGCGCTCGCGTATCTACTCCAATGCCATTGCCACCGACAGCAGGGTGCTTGCGTTTGCCCAGCAGGAATCCGACGAGGAGGTGCTGCGCGAGCGGCTCGAAAGCGAGAAGTACAAATGCTGGTCGCTCGACCTGCTGAAGCTGTTCGACTGGCACCGCATCGTATACGAACTGCACGAGTGGAGCATCGTTGTGCCGGAGAAGAAGCTGCCCGATGTGGAGGCGACGCTGAAGCTATCGCAGGCATTGGTTGTTCGGGCCAAAGAAGCGGCCGATACGGCACGTAAGTTCCAGGCGCAGCTGATCCGGCTCACCGATGACGCACAGCGTACCGGCGATACCGCGGCACTTGCCGACCGTATGAGTAAGGCTGTGGGCTACTTCGCCCAGATCCTCGCGCAAGACATCCTGCTTCCCGTGCAGGAGCACCTCAAGGAGCTCGCCTATAATACCCGCGTCAAAAAGTACAAGGAAGACATTATTAAGCTGGAAGGCTTTCTGTGGCAACAACTGCAGCGCCTGCTCACCGCCTCCTGGGGCGAGTTGAAATTTTTCGATGACTTTGCCGGCTACCAACGCTATAACCCGGCGGAGCAGTCGATGCACAAGAAGGAAGCCGCCAAGAAGCCGAAGACCGAAAAAGGCGCTACGCTCCAGGTGACGCTCGAGCTGTTCGAAAGCGGCAAGAGCATCGAGGAGATTGCGACCGTTCGTAACCTGGCCATCAGTACGGTGGAAAGCCACCTCGCGCAGTTTGTACGCGAAGGCCGCTTGCAAATCAACGACGTAGTGGAGCCCGTGAAGGTGGAGCAGATCCTGAAGGTGATGGACGAGGTCGGCACCGAAAGCCTGGGGCTGATCAAAGGCCGGCTCGGCGACGCGTATTCCTTCGGCGAGATCCGCGCCGTGCTCAACCACCGGCTCTTTGCGCAGAAGCTGAGTGCCTGATAATGGCTGTGGCGCAGCATTTGTGCGCGTCGTATATTCTTTATGAACCGCATCCTGTTTCTGGTACTCCTTACCTGTTTCCTGTTTTCCTGCAGCGGCAAGGGCGGCGCTTTCGGAGGCCGCACGCCACTACAGCGCTATGCACAAAAGCTCATAGATGCGGACTTGCGCACAACCACGCTGGGCGGGCTGTGGCTGCGTGCGTACGACTCGTCGCTGCAGGCGCCCGAAGTGGTGTCCCTCCCCTACCGAAAGGCTGGCTACTTTGCCGACACCGAGCCGCGCGCAGTAAGCATCGCCTTCGCCGCTGGCCGCGGTTCCGGCCTGCAAATCGATGTAACACCACGCAGTGCCGGCGACTTTCGCCTGTACACCGAATTGTGGCGACAGGAAAGCGACGGGCAATACCGCCTCGTGCATGCGTTCGACTCTGCGCAGCGGGCTTATACGTACACTGCCGACAAGGAAGAGAAACTCTTGCTCCGCCTGCAGCCCGAATTGCTGCAAAAAGGAGAATATACCCTGAGCATCACCGTTGGTCCCTCGCTGGCCTTCCCGGTGCCCCGCGGCCGTATCGGCTCGGTGTGGGGCGATGCGCGTGATGGCGGAGCGCGACGGCACGAAGGGATCGACATCTTCGCGCCGCGGCGCTCCGCGATCATTGCCATTGCTCCTGGTACGGTGGGCCGGGTGGAAACAACACGGCGGGGTGGCAAGGTAGTCTGGCTCCGGCCCGACGACCGCCCGATCAACCTATACTATGCGCACTTGGAGGAGCAGCTGGTGGAAGCGGGTGATCGTGTGGATATTGGCGACACTATCGGGCTCGTCGGGACCACAGGTAATGCGAAAGGCACTCCGCCCCACCTGCATTTCGGTATCTATGGGCGTGGTGGGGCTATTGACCCGGAGCCCTATGTGGACCCGGAACTGAAGCGGCCCGGGCTGGTAGCTCGTAGCGTTGCGGGCAATTGGATGCGGTTGCGTCGGGCGATCGAGTGGAATGGAATAGAGTTCTCACCAAACGAACTGCTCCGGGTTACTGATGTCGATGAACGCTTTGCGATCGGGTATACACCCGGGTGCCAAAAGTTGAAGGTTGCGCTGAGCAACCTTCAAAACATTGATAATCAAATTGTTAGACTTTCCAACGCGGCTTATATCCCGTTACTGGATGAGCCTTCGGAACGTGCAGCGGCTCAGCAGGCCATAGCACCCCGGGGCTCTGTGTATTTAAGAGGGTTTTGGCGTGACTATGCGCTTGTTCGACAAGGTACCCTTGAAGGATGGGTTCCCCGTGGCGTGCTGCGCTGATCATCAGCGTCCCATATACACCATCAGGATCTGGATATCGCTCGGGTTGATACCCGAGATCCGGCTTGCCTGCCCCAGGGTCTGCGGGCGGATGCGCCCCAGTTTCTCCCGCGCCTCGATGCCCAGGGAAACGATCCGGGTGTAATCGAAATGCTCAGGGATCGCCAGGCTTTCCATCTGGCTCATGCGCTGCACAAGCTCCCGCTCCTTATCGATATACACTTGGTACTTGACCTGGATCTCGGCCTGCTCCCGGCTCTCCGGCTGAAAGCGGCTGAGGCCCTCTCCTACTTTGGGTACAGATTCCATGATCGCCTCGAGCCCAACGTTGGGACGCAGGATGATCTTTTCCAGCTTTTGCTTTTCGGTGAGGGCGGCGCTGCCCACACCTTCGAAATAGGGATTGATCTCAGCCGGGTCCAACTGCGTTTGGGAGAAGTACCCTTTGATCTCTTCTACTTCCGTACGCTTCCGGAGCATGCGTTGCATCCGCTCCTCCGTGGCCAGACCCAACCGGTAGCTCAACTCGGTAAGGCGGAGGTCGGCATTATCCTGGCGGAGCAGGGTGCGGAACTCAGCACGGGACGTAAACATCCGGTAAGGCTCCTGGGTGCCCTTGCTGATCAGGTCATCGATGAGCACACCGATATACGCATCGCTGCGCTTCAGCACAAGTGGCGCCTCGCCGCGGATCTTGAGGTGTGCGTTGATTCCGGCCATCAGGCCCTGGCAGGCCGCTTCCTCATAACCCGTGGTACCGTTGATCTGCCCGGCGAAGTACAGGTTCTGCAGCCCCTTTGTTTCCAGGCTGTACTGAAGCTGTGTAGGCGGAAAGTAGTCGTACTCGATCGCGTAGCCGGGGCGGTAGAAACGTACGTTTTCAAAGCCGGGCACACGGCGCAGCGCATCGTACTGCACCTCTTCCGGCAGGGAGGTAGAAAAGCCGTTGACATAAATCTCAGCCGTGTTCCAGCCTTCGGGCTCCACGAAGAGCTGGTGGCGGTCGCGCTCGGCAAACCGGTTGATCTTGTCTTCGATGCTGGGGCAATAGCGGGGACCGGTGCCTTCGATCCGGCCGGTGTACATCGGGCTACGGTCAAAGCCGGTCTTCAGGATATCATGCACTTCGCTGCTGGTGTAGGTGATCCAGCAGGAGCGCTGCTCTTTCGGTTTGGGCGTGTCGAGGTAGGAGAAACCGACGATCTCGTCGTCACCCTTCTGCTCTTCCATCTTTGTGTAGTCGAGCGAGCGGGCGTCTACCCGCGGCGGGGTACCCGTCTTCAGGCGGTCTGACTCGAAACCCAGGGAAACAAGCTGCTCCGTAATGCCTTCAGCGGCGCGCTCGGCCACCCGACCACCGCCAAGTCGCTTCTCCCCTATATGGATGACGCCGTTCAGGAAGGTCCCACTGGTGAGTACTACGGCCTTGGACCTGATCTCGTGTCCCATACCGGTGACTACACCCGTTACTTTGGAACCATCTACGAGCAAGCCTTTCACCATGTCCTGGTAGAAGTCTACGTTCGGCGTAGCCTCAAGCATTTCCCGCCACTTGATCGCGAAGAGCATGCGGTCGTTCTGCGTACGGGGGCTCCACATGGCCGGTCCTTTCGAGCGATTGAGCATCCGGAACTGGATCATGGAAGCATCGGAGACGATCCCGGAGTAACCTCCCAGAGCATCTACCTCCCGAACGATCTGGCCTTTGGCGATTCCACCCATGGCCGGATTACAACTCATTTGGGCAATGGTCTGCATATTCATGGTCACCAGGAGCACCTTGGAACCCATGTTGGCAGCCGCGGCGGCAGCCTCACATCCGGCGTGCCCCGCCCCCACAACGATTACATCATACTGCTGAAACATAAGGTTGCAAAATTACCGAACTAGGGCGGGCAGTCGTGTTAAAACAGGTGTTCCACGTGAAACCTTGGGCTCACTTCGGGTGTCAAGTAGAACGCTTTTAGGCCTCATAGCGGGAGAGTATAAAGGCAGGCCATCACTAACAAGCAGCGGCATGGGCCAACCTGCATGGAAGGGCCATGTGGCGACGCCTGCGAAAAACACGTAAAGGCCAAAAGATCCGCGGAGGCTCATGGTGATAACGGTCATTCGGGTGCCGTATAGGAAATCGAAAGCAACTCCTGTTTGAATTATTCTTTGGTCGCGGCCGCCTTATGCCCTGCCTCGCAAAGCAGCTCAACTGGCTCGCCCTTGCAATTGTTGCCAACCACGTTCAGCGGGCGAATCGAACTAACCTTTCAAGCGCGGTTCGCGCCCTGAAAACACAAATGTGAGTCCCGCTTTTCAAGCGCATCCCTATCCTTGGGATGAGCTTGTAGTCACGTCATGTTTCGCGAGCACTGGGGTTATTGTAAGAGTGGCGTTGTCAACCACCGTCTTTCCGACACAATGGGGTGCGGAAATAAAGAAGAGTTCCACGTGGAACTCTTCTTTAAGCTCTGCCTTCCCCCATCCTTAGTTCCACGTGGAACCAAAATAGCGCCCTAGCCAATACTCCTCCCGTTCGCGCATCGCTTTCTGCTCTTCCTTTTTCTTGTCTTTGTACCCACAGAGGTGAAGGAGCCCGTGGAAGATTACCCGGTGCAGCTCCGCCGCAAACGAATGCCCGTACTTTCCTGCATTCTCACGTACCCGCTCCACCGATATGTAGATGTCTGAGAGAATGGGGGCTCCCTGGGGAGAAAAGGGAAAAGTGATGATATCGGTGTACGTATCGTGGTTGAGGTGCTGCCGGTTGATCTCAAGAAGGTATTCGTCAGAACAGAAGATATAGTTGATCGCCTCCACCCCCATCCCCTCCTCCTTGGCCAGATCAAGGAGGAACTTCTTTAAGGAGGTACGGTGGGCAAACGGAAACTGCTGCGCTACGTAGTGGAAGCGAATGGACCCGGAGGTTGCTTTGGAAGACATACCCCAAAATTCGGCAACAGCAGGCAATCCCTTGCCGTAGCTTTGTGCATTGATTGAAACCATGAGATTATCTGATCTGAAACAAGGGGAGCGCGGAAGAATCAAGAGCTTTCATAGCTCGGAACTCGAACTCAAACTGATGGAAATGGGCTGTATACCCGGAGAAGAGGTGGTGGTGGAACAGATCGCTCCACTCGGCGACCCGATCTCGATAAAGGTAGCCGGCTACTCCCTGAGCCTCCGGAAGAACGAAGCCAACGAGATCATCATTGAACGATAAGCCATGCAGGTCGGACTCTATTTCGGATCCTTCAACCCTATCCACATCGGGCACCTGATCATCGCCAGCCACGTGCTGAACGTAACCTCCCTGCAACGGGTGTGGTTCGTGATCTCGCCGCAGAACCCGTTCAAGCCTTCCTCTACCCTCCTGAACGAATACGACCGCCTGCACTTGGTAAACAAAGCGATTGAAGGCGACGACCGGCTCCGGGCCTCCGAAGTGGAGTTCAGCCTCCCCCGCCCCTCTTACACGGCGCATACCCTTGCGTACCTCGAAGAGAAATACCCGACCTACTCGTTCCAGATCATCATGGGCAGCGACTCCTTTCAAAACCTCCCGAAGTGGAAGAACGCGGGCGCCATCATTGGCCGATACCCCATTCTCGTTTATGAGCGACCCGGCTTCCCGGTCGCCGATACCCACGGCGCCGAGGTGACCCTCCTGCAGGCACCCCTCCTCGAAATTTCTGCTACACATATCCGCGGGCTGCTGCACGACGGGAAGTCGATCCGCTACCTCGTGCCTGACGCCGTGGCCGAGGAGATCCGAAGCAGCCGCTTCTACCGCAAGGGTCCCGGGTCGGCATGACCGTTGGGAGCAGCACCCCTTCTGATTGCGTGAACCGCCGGCACCCGCCGGCTTTTTTGTGTGAAGTAGTAGGAGATGGAACTGCGCTTGTGGTATACCGTTAACCCTGCTCAAAGCAGGTAGCCAAGCAGCAGGCAGGCCGCTACGATCACCGGGGAGATGACGCGTGTAAAGTGAAGCAGGCAAAACGTTCCCACCAGCACCGCGATATTGACCAGGCTATAGCTGCGCCCGTCGAACATCGACACGTCTTTCGCAATGAAGAACGTAGCCGCGATCATGATGCCCACTACGGCAGCGTTGATGCCTTCGAGCGAGCGGTAGATGGCCGCGTATCTTTTGAGGTTGTTCCAGATCGGGAAGAAGAAAAGCACCAGCAACACACTCGGAAGAAAAAGGCCCACCGTACCGATGATGCACCCGACTACCTGCAGGAACGGGCCCTCGTTGCGCAGCGCCATTCCGCCCGTGAACGAGCCGATCGAAAACACCGGCCCCGGCATCGCCCGCACCATCCCGATGCCGGTCATCATCTCCTCTTTGTCGATCCGTACCACGTTGCGGTTCTCCGCCTTGACCGCCTCCGGGCGCACCGAGAACTGCTCGTACATCAGCGGCATCAGCACATGCCCGCCACCAAACACGAGCGAGCCCATACGGTACATATTCTCAAACAGGTTAATGGGCTTGCGGTCGGGCCAGTCGTTCTTACGCGCCGTTTCTGAAAGCGCCCCGGCAAATAAAAATATAAAAACAAATAACCATATGTTTCCCCACTTGATCTTACGCGGCTTGATCTCTTTCTGTGGGATCCGCTTCCGGCTCAGGTTGGTAACTACCCCGCTCAGCACGATCAGCGTAGGAAAGATCCAGGGAAACTGGAAGAAATAATAGGTCGCCGCCGTACACACCAGCATGATGACCCAGGTGATGGTATTCCGGATCGACACACCGAATACCGCTACCGAAGCATAGGCCAGGAAGCCAACCGCCATCGCCGGAATAAACCGGAACAGGTCGTTGTGGTTGGTGTTCTTATCGAGATAGGGAATGAAGAACGACAGCGCCCCCATGAGCACACAGGCCGGCGCGATCCAGACCAGCAGCGTGAGGATCGCCAGCGGAAGGCCTCCCCGCTTGTACCCGATGAGCGTCAGGATCTGTGTCGACGAAGCCCCGGGCAGCAAGCTGCAAAAGGCATTGTACTCCATCAGCTCCTCCTCGGTGATGTAGGGCGTTTGCCGCGCAAACGTCTTGATCATCATCGCCATATGCGCCTGCGGCCCTCCCACGGCAGTAAGCGCGTGCAGAAACACGGCTTTGAGGAAAGGTATGTGGCGAAGGAGCATGGCCGGCTAAATTAAATAAATCCCTATGTATCTTCAACCCATGCACAGCAGGATCACGCCCCTCCTCCTTTCCCTACTCTTTTCCGCAGGCGCCACCGCGCAGAAAGCACCGGCCTACGAAAGCAAGGTCGAAGCCGCCGTAAATAAGGTGGAGCCGCAATGCATCGCCTGGCGCCGCCAGCTGCACGCAGCCCCGGAGCTCGGCAACCGCGAGTTCAATACAGCCAGGCTCATCGCCGCCCACCTGCGCAAGCTCGGAATCGAAGTAAAAGAAGGCGTGGCGCATACCGGCGTGGTGGGCATCCTGCGCGGCAGCAAGCCGGGACCGGTGATCGGGCTCCGCGCCGACCTGGACGCCCTGCCGGTGACCGAGCGGGCGCCCCTCCCCTTCGCCTCCAAAGTGAAGACCCAATACAACGGGCAGGAAGTGGGTGTGATGCATGCCTGCGGACACGATACCCATGTAGCCATCCTGTTGAGTGTAGCCGAAGTATTGAGCGGCATGAAGAGCGAGCTCGCAGGCACGGTCAAGTTCGTGTTCCAGCCGGCGGAGGAAGGCCCCCCGGCGGGCGAGGAAGGCGGCGCCGCCCTCATGGTGAAGGAAGGGGTGCTCGACAATCCCAAGGTGGATGCTATGTTCGGGCTTCACATCAACGCACAGACACCGGTGGGCGAGATCCGCTACCGCGAAGAAGGCATGATGGCCGCCGCCGACTGGTTCCACATCCGCATCAAAGGCAAGCAGGCACACGGCGCCGAGCCCTGGATGGGCATCGACCCGGTGATGGTCGGCGCGCAGATCATCACCGGCCTCCAGGCCATCGTGAGCCGGCAGTCGGAGCTTACCAGGAATGCCGTCGTGATCTCCACTACCATGTTCCAGGGCGGCGTGCGCGAGAACATCATCCCCGAGGAGGCCACCCTCGCCGGCACCATCCGCACTCTCGACAAGAACATGCAGAAAGATGTATGGGAGCGTGTGGAACGTACCGCCAAGCATATTGCCGAGGCATCGGGCGCCACAGCGCAGGTGACCTTTACCTCCAAAACGCTCGTCACCTACAACGACCCCGCACTTACGCGCCGCATGCTTCCGTCGCTCCAGCGCGCTACCGGCAACAAAGCCAGCGTGATGGACGCCCGCACCGGGGCCGAAGACTTCTCCTATTTCGCCGAGAAGGTTCCGTCCCTCTTCTTTTACCTCGGCGGCATGCCGGCCGGAAAAGATCCGAAGACCACCGCCTCGCACCACACACCCGACTTCTTCATCGACGAGAGTGGCATGAAAACCGGCATCCGCGCAATGACCTACCTCGTGCTGGATTACGGGAATGCGGGCAGCACGAAAAAGTAAGTGGCAAAAAAAAGCACCCGTCTCCGGGCGCAACATCCAACGGATGGAGATCTGCTATTTCAGGAGCTGGTAGGCGATGAGGCTCATCACGTAGGCAATGCCCGTCATGTACACGAACTGGATGACGGGCCATTTCCAGGAGCGGGTTTCGCGGCGCACCACGGCAAGCGTGCTCATACACTGCATCGCGAACACATAGAAGATCATGAGCGATACGCCGGTGGCGAGGGTAAACAGCGTGGAGCCATCGGCCTTCTTCGCATCGCGGAGCTTGTGCTGCAGGCGCGTGCCTTCTTCGTCTTCGCCCACACTGTAGAGCGTGGCCATCGTACCTACGAACACCTCGCGGGCAGCAAAGGAGGTAATGAGCGAAATACCGATGCGCCAGTCGTAGCCAAGCGGCTGAATGAGGGGCTCGATGGACTTGCCCAGAATACCCGCATAGGACGCACCAAGCTTTTCCGACTTATATACCGTTTCGATCTCTTCCGCCGGGCGCTGCTGCGCAACCATGCGGGCCCGCTTCTCTTCCACGGCCTCCATACGCTTCGAAGGGCCGAATGAACTCAGGAACCAAAGCGCCAGGGAAATGATCATGATGACCCGCCCCGCCTCGAACACGAAGATCTTCGCCTTCTGAATCATCGTGGTACCCACGTTGGCCCAGCGCGGCGCGCGATAGATAGGCAGCTCGAGGATGAAGAAGCTTTTCTCCTTGATGTTGATGAACCACTTGGCCACCCACGACACGAACAGCGCCATCACGAGGCCGAGCAGGTACAGTCCCATCATCACCAGCCCCTGCACCGAGATAAAGCCGGCGAGGTACGTATTGGGAATCACGAGCCCGATCAGGATCACGTACACCGGGAGGCGGGCCGAGCAGGAGATCAGCGGGGTTACGAGGATCGTGAGCAGGCGCTCCTTCCGGTTCTCGATGGCGCGGGCGCTCATGATGGCCGGCACCGCGCAGGCAAAGCCGCTGATGAGGGGCATCACGCTTTTTCCGTTCAGTCCCACGCTGCGCATGAGCCGATCGGTAAGAAAAGAGATGCGCGCCATATAGCCCGTGTCTTCCAATAAAGTAATGAGCCCGAACAGGATCATGATCTGCGGCACGAACACGAGGATGCCCCCCAGGCCGGCCACCACGCCGTTCACGAGCAGGTCGCTCCACCACACTTCGGGCAGCGCCCGCGAGAGGGCACCCGAGGTCCAGGCGAAAGCGCCGTCGATCCAGTCCATCGGGAACTGCGCCAGTAGAAATACGGATTGGAACAGCAGGAACAGGACGCCCAGCAAAATGAGGTAGCCCCACTTGCGGTGGAGCAGCAGGTTGTCGAGCTTATCGGTAAAGAGGGTTTGCTGCCGCGGGTCGGGTTCCGACACCGAGGCCTGCATCACGTGCTTGATGCGCGTATACCGCTGCATGATCTCGCTGGCCTGGGTGCGGGTATGGTTGAAGGCGTGCTTCTCCTCGATCCGCTCGATCTGGTTCTGCAGCTCGGGGTTGAAGTTGAACTGCTCGTGGTTGATGAGGTAGTGGATCGCCTTGTAATCGCTCACCTCGGGCAGCAGGGCCTGCACGTCGCCGATGGCCGCGCCGGCGAGCTCGCGGTGATCGATGAAGTCGCGGGCGGGCACCTTGTAGCGCTGCTCCACGGTTTGCTCGATGGCCTTCTTCAGCTGGGGCACGCCTTTCTGCTTGCGCGGGTTCACCGACACCACCGGCACGCCGAGCTCGCGCTCGAGTTCAGCCAGGTCGATGATGATGCCTTTCTTACGGGCGAGGTCCACCATCGTGAGGGCGAGTACCACCGGCTTCTTGAGGTCGATGATCTGGGTGCAGAAGAGGAGGTTGCGCTTCAGGTTGGCCGCATCCACCACCACCACAAAAACGTCGGGGTGTACTTCCGGGTCCTGGCCAATGAGCACACGATAGCTCACCCACTCGTCGAGGCGCTTCGGGTAGAGGCTGTAGGTGCCGGGCAGGTCAATGATGTTGGCGATGTAGTTGCCGGAGAGCTGCGTGGTGCCCGACTTCTTCTCCATGGTAACGCCGGGGAAGTTGCCGACCTTCTGGTTGAGGCCGGTGAGGCAATTGAACAACGAGCTTTTGCCGCTGTTCGGGTTGCCAACGAGTGCGATATGTACAGTGGAGGTGCTCACGTTCCGGGCCGCAAAGGTAACCCGCCCCGCGCGGCCCGGCTTACGAGATCGGGAGTTTTATAAAAAGGTTAGGACCGGGACCCGGCAATCGGGAATCGGGAATGCGTGGAGAGGGTGATGGGTCTTCGCTTGTCATTCTGACTATGTCGAAGGAAGCCCTTGTCATCCTGAGCTTGCCGAGGGAGCGAAGGAAGCAACTAAAAAAGGCCACGGCCGCGTCTTGTTTGCAGGGAGCAAGAGATATTTTTGCCGAACTGCACCGAAAAACTGATTCCATGCGCCTTTACCTGATCACCCTTACTACCGTACTCGGGCTAACTTCGTTCGCCCAAAAAAACCGCAAGGAGGATGACCTCCTCCTCAGCAACCTCCGCAACCACATCGACTACCTCGCCTCACCCAAGCTTGAAGGCCGCCGCGCCGGCTCCGCAGGCGAGGCCGAAGCAGCCAATTATATCAGCCAGCAGTTCAGCGCCGCCGGCCTGCAGCCGAAAGGCAGCGACGGCTTTTACCAGCCCTTCGAGATCCCCGAGGGACTGCAGGTGCTCCCGGCCACTACCTTCAGCATCAACGAGCGCGTGGTAGACACGGCCGATTTCTTTCCCCTCGCCTTCAGCGCCAACGGCACGGTGAGCGGCTCGGCGGCGCACGGGCTGCAGGAGCGCGGCGAGCCCTGGTTCCTCGACCTGAAAGACCTGGCCGAGGAAGCGCACCGAAACCCGCACTTCGACATGAGCGAGGCGGTGCGGAAAAAAGCACTAATCCTGAAAGGCAAAGGCGCCACGGCCCTGGTACTCCACAACAGCTCCCCGTTCCCCGATGGCCTCGCCTTCGATCCGAAAGACAAATCGGAGCGTCTTCCCTTCCCCGTGTTCTACCTCCGCGCGAAAGCGGCGCAGGCCTTCCTGGGTGATGCCACCGCCACGTACCGCCTTGAGATGACGAGCGCCATCGGGCCCAAGGCCCGCACCGGCCGCAACGTGATCGGCTATATCGACAACGGCGCGCCGCATACCGTGGTGCTCGGCGCCCACTACGATCACCTCGGCTGGGGCGAGGACGGCAACTCGCTTCACCGCGATACCGCCCGCCGCATCCACCACGGTGCCGACGACAACGCCTCCGGCACCGCAGCCCTCCTGGAGATCGCCCGGCTGATCCCCGGCTTCAAGCACAAGAAGCACAACTACCTGTTCATCGCGTTCTCGGGCGAGGAGCTCGGGCTCTTCGGCTCCAAGTACTTCGTGGAGCACCCCACGCTCGACCTCTCCAACGTGAGCTACATGATCAATATGGACATGGTGGGCCGCCTCAGCGACTCTACGCACACCCTTACGGTGGGTGGCTACGGCACCACGCCGCTCTGGGGAAAGCTCTACGGCATCACCGGTAAAAAGCGCCTTACCGATGCGGGACTCAAATTCCGATTCGACAGCAGCGGCACCGGCCCGAGCGACCACACCTCTTTTTACCGCAAGAACATCCCGGTGCTCTTTTACTTCACCGGGCTGCACACCGATTACCACAAGCCCACCGACGTACCCGACCGCATCAACTACGACGGCACGCGCTTCGTGATCCGCCACATCCTGAGCCTCGTGGACCGCACCCATACCGGCGAGAAGCCCGCCTTTCAAAAAACCCGCGAAGTGGCGATGGCCTCCTCGGCCCGCTTCTCGGTGACGCTGGGCATCATGCCGGATTATACCTTCTCCGGCGGCGGCGTACGCGTGGAGGGTGTGAGTGAGGGCCGTCCCGCGCAGAAAGCGGGGCTCGTAGCCGGCGACATCATCACCGCGCTCGGTGAACACAAGGTGACCTCCGTAGAGAATTACATGCAAGCACTCGGCAAGTTCAAGAAAGGCGAGAGCACCGAAGTGAGCTATACCCGCGGTGGAACGGCCGCCACCGTACGCGTTACGTTTTAACCCCATGCTGCTGCCTATGAAACTGATCCTGGACCACAACGCGATGACGGACGGCTTCTTCGAAGACACCCGCCTGCTGGGCATCATGGCCCCGATGAAGGACTACACCTTTTGCTGGCACCTCAACGACCTCATGGGCGTCGACTTCCGCATCAACAACGAGATCGAGATCCAGCTGAAACGCAAGGACCGCAACTACTTCTTTACGGTGTTCGAGTACCAGCAACCGCACACTGCGCTTACGCATTACCTCTACAACAACCAGTTCGACGGCGAGTACCTGTTGCCCGAGTTCCGCCACCTCGACTTTCTCTGGCTCTTCAAGGGCGATGCCATCGAGGACGACGAGATGAGCCACATCATCAGCAATATCCGCGGCATCCGCGGCGTACAACTGGTGGTGGAGCTCACGAATGAGCAGATCCGGAACAAAGAGCACCTTGTATTTTGATGTCAGATCTCGGATGTGATGATGTCAGATCTGTTTTAGGTCCAGTAGTTCCTAGTGTATCAAAACTGACTTTTCATCGTAGATGTAGGAATCGCGTACGTGGTTCGGCACGTTCATTCCTCTTGAATCATAATTATCTTTAGACCCACCAGATCACAGATCCGAGATCACAGATCTGAGATCCTAAATTCTCCTTTATGTGGACTGAAGCCGACAATGCCCTGTACCGCAAATTCACGTTCCCCGACTTTAGCGCTGCTTTCGCGTTCATGACGCGGGTGGCGCTCGTGGCCGAAAAGCAGGACCACCATCCCCGCTGGACCAACGTGTGGAATACCGTGGAGATCTGGCTCAACACCCACAGTGCCGGCAATACCGTTACCGAAAAGGACCGCACCCTCGCCGCGGCCATCGATGCCCTGTTATGAGCCCGCTTGCCGATAAAGTACTGATGGTGCGGCCCGCGGCCTTTTGCTACAACGAGCAGACGGCGGCCAACAATCATTTCCAGCAATCCACTTCACTGGACCCCGGTGCGCTGCAACAGCAGGCGCTGCAGGAATTCGACGGCATGGTGCGGACACTCGTAGCTGCCGGCATCGAGGTGCTGGTGGTGGAAGACACGCCCGAGCCCATAAAGCCCGACGCCCTTTTTCCCAACAACTGGATCTCCACCACGCCCGACGGCCGCATCCACCTCTATCCCATGTTCGCGCCCAACCGCCGGGCCGAGCGCCGGAAGGGTATTGTAGATCTACTGCAGCGTCAATTCAACGTGGGCCGCGTCAACGACTGGAGCTTTCTCGAAGAGCAGGAAGTATTCATCGAAGGAACGGGCAGCATCGTGTTCGATCATGCGGGCCGTACCGCCTATGCCGCCTTATCTCCACGCACCGACCGGGCCGCGCTGAGCCTGGTGGCGAATGCCCACGGTTATGAAGCAGTAGCCTTCGACGCGCAGGATGCCGCCGGGCGCGCCATCTACCATACCAACGTGTTGCTCAGCATCGGGCAGCACTTTGCGCTGGGCTGCGGCGCCGCCTTCACGAACTCCGAAGAACGGACATCCGTACAGGAGCGCCTCTCCGGAAGCGGTCATGAGTGGATCGACATTACGTTCGAAGAGATGGCGGCATTCGGTGCCAACCTGCTGCAGGTGCGGAATAAGAAAGGCGATCCCTGCATCGTGCTCAGCGCCACCGCGCAGCGGGCACTCGCACCGGAGAAGCTAACGCTGCTCGAACAGCAGGGCACACTCGTTCCCGTATCCGTGCCCACTATCGAAACCGTGAACGGCGGCAGCGTGCGCTGTATGCTGGCAGAGATCTTCCTCGAAGAGAAGGAACGCAGATGATGCGGATGCGCCGGATAAGTACGGATCGTTTCTAGAGGCTGTTTAAGTTAATGTGCTTTCTGAAAACGCTGAATGGTCGGCCGCAAGCGGCCTCAGCGCGCGACGACGCAACGGCGCGACGATTAAATGCAAGGAGGACTTTTGAGCACATTGCTGCTTCGCTGCGCCGCCCCCCGAAGCTTCGGGGCGCCGCGTCGCCGCGCCGAAAGGGCCGCTTGCGGCCTTGCCAGACCCTCAATTAACTCAAACAGCCTCTTAGTAGTCGGCCCGTAATCCTACAAGCACACCTTAACACTTCAGAAGGCGGCGGCTTCGGTTTTGATACCCGCGCGGCCGGTGTAGTCGACGCGGTGCAGGAGCAGCGGCGCCTTGCCGGCAAAGTATTCATCCACTGCCTTGCGGCAGCCGCCCCAGTGGCCGTAGTCGTCGATGATGAGCACACCGTTTGCGCTGAGGCGCGGGTACAGGTGCTCGAGCTCGTGGCGGGTGGATTCGTACCAGTCGGTATCAAGGCGGAGGAGGGCAATGGCGCCGGCAGGGATCGTGCCCGGGATCGTGTCTTCCACCTTGCCTTTCACATACACCACCTGGCTTTCAGGAAGTGCCGTGCGGCGCATGTTCTGCTGCACGTCGGCAAGATCGGCGAGGCACCACACCGACTCTTCCTTGTTGGATTCGTTCTCCTTCAGCAGCACGTCGGCACGGGCGCCGGCAAAGTCCACATCGGCCTCGGTGGGCTCCGACATGCCCTCGAACGTGTCGTAGAGAAAGATCTTCCGGTCGGTGATGCCGCGCTTGCGGAGCATCGAAGCGATCACCATCGAGCTGCCGCCGCGCCACACGCCGGCCTCCACGAAATCACCGGGAATGCGGGCCTCCAGCACGTAGGATACCGAGCGGAAGAGGGAATACATGCGCTCTACCGAAGTCATGGTGTAGGGCTTGCACAGCCGGTAGATCTCCCAGAACTCGGGCTCGAAAAAATCGGGGTACTGTTTGGTGATATCGGTTTCCGCAGCCTCCATCGGGGTGAGGCGGTAACCCATATTGCGTGCGAGGCGGGAAACGATCTTTTTCAACATGTGAAGTGATTTACCGGTGGGCGAAAATAGCGCTTTCACTGCGATCGAACCGGTCCGTTACTACCCGCTCCATCCGTCACACCCGTGTTCCCGCGCTGCTACGGTTTATAGCATTACCTCGATCCGTTTCTCCCCTGCCGCCTTCATGGTGCCGATCGGGCTTGCATACAGCCCTTCGGCCCGGAGCAGGGTTTCTACGGTAGCGGTATCGGCGGGCGCCACGGCTACCAGGAGCCCGCCGTTCGTTTGCGGGTCGGGCAGCAGGTTGAAGGCCTCCATCACGTTCACGCCTTTCCCGAACGATACCTCTTTGCCGTAGCTGTTCCAGTTGCGGAAGGTGGCGTCGGGGATAGTGCGTTGCTGCAGGTAGGTCTCGAGTCCTCCGATCCGCGGCAGGGCGCCATACTGCAGCTCCGCTGAAAGACCGCTGCCGGCACAGAGCTCGTGCAGGTGTCCGAGCAGCCCGAAGCCGGTAACGTCTGTCAGCGCATGCACGCCGGCAATGAGGCCCAGCTGCGCTCCTACCTTGTTGAGCCGGGTCATTTGCGCCATCAGGCCCTCGTAATGCGCTTCTTCCAGCACCCCCCGCTTGAGGGCCGTGGCCAGCACGCCCACGCCGAGGGGCTTGGTGAGATAGAGTACGTCGCCTTCCTGCGCGCCGTCGTTGCGCTTCAGGTGGTGCACCTTCACGGAGCCCGTTACGGCCAGCCCGAAGATGGGCTCCGACGAATCGATGGTATGCCCGCCGGCGAGCGGGATGCCGGCTTCGGCACACACGGCGCGGCCACCCCGGAGCACTTCGCGCGCCACCTCCACCGGCAGCTTCTCGATGGGCCAGCCCAGGATGGCGATGGCCATCAGCGGCGAGCCGCCCATGGCATACACGTCGGAGATGGCATTCGCCGCGGCGATCCGTCCGAAGTCGTAGGGATCGTCGACGATGGGCAGGAAGAAGTCGGTGGTGGAGATGATGGCCGTATCGCCCTCGATGCGGTAGGCCGCGGCATCGTCGTTGCTTTCGTTGCCTACGAGCAATTCAGGGAAGGAGGTCACGGCATCGGTGTGCACGATCTGCTGTAGTACGGCCGGCGCGATCTTGCAGCCACAGCCGCCGCCTTTGGAGAATTGGGAGAGCTTCAGGGGAGCGGTTTCCATGTCATCGTTGTTTTTGCAGCACGAGCTTCGCATTGGTCTGCAGGTCGGCGCTGAAGTAAATGTTGTGCCGGCGGTCGCCGTCGATGATCTGCAGCAGGCCGGTATTGGGCGCCAGCGTTCCGAGGTTCTCGGCCAGGAGCGCGAGCTCTACGCGGTCGCCGGCGGGGAGGCGCAACGTGTGTCGGGTGGCTGTATCGCTCAGCTTGATGTGCGTGAGCACCGCCTGCCCGTTGAGGTAGATGCTGACGCTGTCGCCGTCCACTACGCCGTTATCATAGAGCGCGATCGTGAGGCTGTCGCCGCGTACCGCCACCGTCTGCAGGGCCGTGCTCTTGCGGGCTTCGAAGGCCAGCACCACGGGTGCCGCGGGCGCCACGCGGGTCCTGGGCTCTTCGCGGCGCGGCAGCGGACGGGCCTGCGGCGCCGGACCCGGACGGAGCTCGTTAAGACGGGCTACGAGTGCCGAGCCCACGCTGTCCTTTTTGCGGCGCAGGTTCACCGTGCCGGTCACCGGCGCCCATTGCTTCGTGCGGTTCGTTTCCCAGCGGCCTTCCAGTATTTCTACGAGCCCGTCGCCGCTCACAGGCAGTACGAGCAGCTTGCGCACGCCCTTCGCCGGCTTTTCCGGGAAATTGTTGTCGAGCAGCTCGTCGTCTTCCACAAACAGCTTGCCCTCGCGGACGAGGCCTTTGACTTTGCGGATGCCGTAATAGAAGCGGTCGTTGACGGTGAAGGTGGTATAAGCGAAACCGCGGATGCGGCCGCTCTCCTGGCTCAGCGACAGCTCGAAGTGCTGGAGGAGGCGCGTCGTGTCGTTGTAGAGCGTGCCGATGTAAAGGCCGTTCACTTCCTGGGCACCCAGGTAAGCGCGTCCGCAAAGGAGGAAGGCCAGGACGAATAGGTATCTCATTGCGTAGATCGGATTAAGGCGTGTGCATTGTCGGGCCGAACGTCGGCGCAGGGCACGCGATGCAGTAATTGTTCCAGCCCGGTGCGGTTCTGCAGGCCTTTGCCGTAGTGCTTGTCGTAATAGCGGAGCAGGATGGCGAAGCACTCCGAAAGGTTATCCTCGTCGAGGTGCTGCAGTGCCAGCTTGTGGTCGAGGCCGCCGAGGCGCTGCCGGATGCGGTCGATGGCATCGCGCAGGCGCTCCCGGTCGAGCACGCCGTATTCTTCCACGATGTGGGCGAGGCGCTGTTCAAACGGGATGTCGAGGAAATACACCGGCGACTGCCGCATCGTAGCCCAGAGGCGGTGCGGGATGTGGAGCTGGCCGATGCGCTGGCTTTCGTCTTCGAGCCAGATGGGGCGGGAGGCGGGAATCGGGAATCGGGAATCGGGAATCGCTTCACTCCCGGCCACGTTTCCTTTCTCTTCTACATTCGGTCCCACCGACCAGGGTACATCGCGGAAAGAGCTCTTTGCAGCTTCGGGCACAGGAAGAAAACTACCGGCATCGGAGGCATCCATTGCCGATTCCCGATTGCCGATTGCCGATCCGATTACCGCCCTGATCTCAAGCGCAAGCAGGTTCTCGAATTGTTCCTGTGTGGGTTGCGGGGGCATGTCGATGTTGCCGAAGGCGGAACCCTTGTGGCAGGCGAGGCCTTCGAGGTCGATGACGGTTTCGCCGAGGGTCTTCAGCTCGTGGAGCAGCTCGGTCTTGCCGGAGCCGGTATAGCCGCCGAGGATGCGGAGCGGCAGCGGCAGGGTGAAGGTCTCGAGCACGTAGTTGCGGAACGATTTGTAGCCGCCGTCGAGTACGTGCACGTCGAAGCCATAGAGGTCGAGGAGCCAGGCTACGGCGCCGCTGCGCATGCCCCCGCGCCAGCAGTAGACGCAGATGGGGGGCTTTTCGCCGAGGTCACGCGCGCGGGCGGTACGCTCCACCGTCTCGATCATCGCGCGCATCTTCGGCCCGAAGTGGTCGAGGCCGATCTTGATGGCCGCCTCCCGGCTCACTTGCTTGTAGGCCGTGCCTACCTGTGCCCGCTCCGCATCGGAAAAGAGCGGCAGGCTGAGGGCGCCGGGCAGCTGCGCGTGCGCATACTCCGAGGGCGAGCGCACGTCGAGCAGGAGCGCGCCGGGCAGCAGCTCCAGGAAACGGGTAACGGAATGACGACGCAGGGCCATGACGGCGAAGGTAGTTGACAATCTTTTGGTGGAGGTCGGTCTCTTGCGGAAGTCAAAATTCAAAAGTCAAAATTTAAAAAACCTTGATTGTTGACCCATCCTACCGGTAACGTAACATCGCCACAGTTCAACTTGCAGCCAGGTCCGGTACCAAGAAGAAACTCCGGCAGAACCGACCCCTTTTTGAACTTTGCTTTTTGACTTAAAAGAAAACCCCTCCGGATTGGAAGGGTTTTCTTTTTTAAACGTGAGGCGCTTAATTATCGGTCTTGACCTTACCGTCGTCGCCGTCGTACTTGATCTTCTCGCCTGTCTTCTTGTCTTTGATCTTGATGTCGCCATCATCGCTGACCTTCACCTTCACGTTCTCGTCCTTGATCTTATTGCCGTTATCGCTCACTTTTACTTTTCCGCCATCCGTGCTGCCGCTCGTACCGGAAGTACCGGTGCTGCCCGAGCCGCCCATATAGGTCGTATCGTTCATCCAGCGCTCGTCGTCCATCTTCCAGCGCGTGTCGTAGTCTACCCAGGCATCGTTATCGCCCTTGTACTGCAGCGTATTGTTCTGCATGCGGGCTTCGCCGACGCGGTTCCAGCTGTCGTTCTCGGCACCGTATACCCACCAGTTACGCTTGTCCACATAGCGCCAAACGGGCTCGTTGGTCTCGGCGTTCACGGCGCGGCGCGTGGTGGCGTCGTAGCGTACGTTGATCTGCTTACCGGTGCGGGCGTCGAGGATGTTGCCGGCTTCGCTGTTGACGCGGAAGGAGTCGGCGATGGCGGCGTAGTTGCCGGTGCTGGTATTGGTGGTCGTGCCTGCGTCCGTAGTGGTAGTGGTGGTAGTGGTGCTCGTAGAGTCACTGCCATTGTTGTTGCCATCGCCGCTGCCGCAGGCCGTAAGGGCTACTGCAACGAGGGCGAAGCCGAACAATTGTACTTTTTTCATGACTGTTTGCATTTGTTTCAACCAATGTTAGCAAAAATGATTCCCGGCAGTACGGAGCATGGACTCGTTGGGGAAATCGCAGAGCTTCGTTTTAACAATTGTCCGAATCGTGATTGCCGGGCTTGCCGCTTATTCAGGCACCGGAATAGAGTGCCTGACAGCTACAAGGAACCTGTTCCGCAAATTAGCCGCGCAAGCGCGGGCCGAGGGCTTGCGCCCTTTCACGACGACACGACGGCACAAAGACACGACGCCATTGAACAAGTGAATCCTATCTTTCTTCGTTGCGCCGTCGTGTGGTTGTGAATAAGGCCGCAGGCGGCCTTGACACGCCCCCGAAGCTTCGGGGGCCGCAACGACGCAACGGCGCGACGAAGAAATACGAGCTTGACCATCTGCCCGTCTCGAATTCGCTGCGCGGCCTACGCTTAGACACCTGCGTACAAACGAAAAAAGGCCCTTGCGGGCCTTTTGTATTTTCATGATTGACGACCTTACCCGTTCATCGAAGCCAGGAACTCCTCGTTCGACTTCGTTCCGCGCATCCGGCGGAGCAGCTCGTTCATCGCTTCCTCGGGATTCATATCGGTGAGGTATACGCGCAGCAGGTTCATGCGCTGCAGCACGTCGCGCTCCAGCAGCAGGTCGTCGCGGCGGGTGGAGGAGCCCACGAGGTCGATAGCGGGGAAGATGCGGCGGTTGGCAAGGCGGCGGTCGAGCGCCAGCTCCATGTTACCGGTACCCTTGAATTCCTCGAAGATCACCTCGTCCATCTTGGAGCCGGTGTCGATGAGGGCGGTGGCCAGGATGGTGAGCGATCCGCCGTGCTCGATCTTACGGGCGGCGCCGAAGAACTGCTTGGGCTTTTGCATCGCGTTGGCTTCCACACCACCGGAAAGTACTTTACCCGACGAGGGCGCCACGGTGTTGTGGGCGCGGGCGAGGCGGGTGATGGAGTCGAGCAGGATCACCACGTCGTGTCCGCACTCCACGAGGCGCTTCGCCTTGTTGAGGGCCACGGTGGATACTTTCACGTGCTTCTCGGCGGGCTCGTCGAAGGTGGAGGCGATGACCTCGCCGCGCACGGAGCGCTCCATATCGGTCACTTCCTCGGGGCGCTCGTCGATGAGCACCACCATCAGGTATACTTCGGGGTGGTTGGCGGCGATGGCGTTGGCCACTTCCTTCAGCAGCACCGTTTTACCCACTTTGGGCTGGGCCACGATGAGTCCGCGCTGGCCCTTACCGATGGGGGTAAAGAGGTCCATGATCCGCGTGCTGTAGTTGGTGGGACCGGTAAAGAGGTTCAGCTTCTCGAAGGGGAACAGCGGCGTCAGGTAGTCGAAGGGCACGCGGTCGCGTACTTCCTCGGGTGTTTTGCCGTTGATGGTTTCCACCTTCAGGAGCGCGAAGTATTTCTCGCCTTCTTTCGGCGGGCGTACGGAGCCGTACACGGTGTCGCCCGGCTTCAGGCCGAAGAGCTTGATCTGCGAGGGCGATACGTATACGTCGTCGGGCGACGACAGGTAGTTATAGTCGGAGGAGCGCAGGAAGCCGTAGCCGTCGGGCATCATTTCGAGCACGCCTTCGCCGATGATCTGGCCGTCGAACTCGATGTTGAAATTATTGGAGATGGCGCGGTCGGCCTTCTGGAAGAACTTGTTGATGTTGGTGGGCGAGATCATGCGCTCCGGGATCTGCGGCTCGGGCTGGGCTACCTGGGGCTGCTGTGCCTGCTGCGGCTCGCGGGAGGCCTGTTGCTGGGCCTGGGCGGCCGCGGCGGCAGCTTCCGTTTGCTGGGGCTGCTTATCGGAAGGCTGGGGGCGCTCCTGCTTCGGCTCGGCGGTATTGCCCGGCTCGGGTTGTTCGGCAACCGCTTCGGCTTTGCGCGGACGGCCACGCTTCGGGCGCTCGCCGGCCTCGGGGCGGGGTTCTTCCTTGCGCGTTTCTTCTTTTTTCGGAGGCGGAGGCGCTGCGTTGGCGGCGGCTGCGGCGGCGGCGGGGCGGCGGCCCGGGCGCTTCGGCTCTTCGGGTGCAGCTGCAGGGGCCGGGGCGGCTTTTTCCTCGGGGGCCGACGTGTCTTCCACGATGGCCTCTTCGTTGGAGTGGGCCGTAGCGGCTTTTACGATGCGGCGGCGACGGCCACCATCTTTCTCTTCTTTCTCGGGAGCGCCTTTTTTTGCAGGGGAAGCCGACAGGGCTTGCTTATCGAGGATTTTGTAGATGAGGTCTTGCTTGCTGAGCTTGCGGGCATTGTCGATCTTCAGGCGTTCTGCCACATCCAGCAATTCAGGAACGAGCATGTCGTTCAACTGCAAAATATCGTACATACGGATACTTGGGGTTTAAAAGGAGGACCTGGTTAAAAAACCGGGCGGGGGGTTGAAAAGGTTTGAGTTGTTTTGAATGGAATGGTCGGGAAGTGACCGGGTCAGGAGATTAAGGGATGGAGCTCCGAACGGTTTCCGGTGCAATTTTACACCGAAAACGGAAAACCTAAAAATTTTAATTGCACAGCGGGCCGGTGGGGTAAGCGGGTTCAGTGGGGTGAGCGGGTCAACGGGTGAGCGAGTGAGCAAGGGAGCGGGTCAACGGGTGAGCAGGTGAGCAGGTGAACCTGGATGGCTCGCAAGAAGGGATGTTTCTGTACCCGAGTTCTCTTGTGCACTACTTCACCCACTCCTTTCCTCCTACCGACCCGCTGCCCTGCTCACCCGCTAACCTGCTCACCCCTTCACTTATTCACTCACCCGCTCACTTGCTCCCCTATTCGTCTGGATAACTGCTGACCTGCTCACCTATTCACTCGCTCACCTGCTCACCTATTCACCCGCTCCCTGACCCGGCCGTAGCGCTTCGTGGCACAGGGCTTGTTCGTTTTTACGAAACGGAATACTATGGGTAAAGATCATCGTGGCTATCCTTCGGGCGCCAATAAATCAGAGAGTGAAACGGGCATTCCCACGCGCATGGAGCCGGAGAACCGCCCCAACGACGAGGCAATGACGGAAAAGTATACCAACGACGACCAGACGGTGGCCGACAATGTGCGTACGGGTCATCCGAACCGGAATACGGATAAGGGAGAGAACCCGGGACCGCCCTATTCGTGAGCGGGTGAGCGGGTGAGCGGGTGAGCGAGTGAGCAGGTGAGCGAGTGAGCGGGTGAGCGGGTGAACCCGACACCGATCACAAAAAACGGAGGCCGTCGGCCTCCGTTTTTCTTACTCACTTGATGACCCGCTCACTTGCTCACCTGTTCACGGATCACGGTTCACGATCTAGATCAATCCCGCTTTTTCCGAGATCTCCATCATCCGGTCGAGGGAGGCCTTGGCCTGGAGGCGGAGCTCCTCGTCCATTTCGATGGCCGGCTGCTCGTATTTCATGCAGAGGTAGATCTTCTCGAGGGTGTTGCGCTTCATGTGCGGGCAGTCGTTGCAGGCGCAGGAATTGTCTGGCGGCGCCGGGATGAGGGTCTTGGAAGGGGCCTGCTTGGCCATCTGGTGCAGAATGCCGGCCTCCGTGGCCACGATGAAGCTCTGATGCTCGGTGTTCTTCACATAGGCCAGCAATTGCGTCGTAGAGCCCACGAAATCGGAGATGCGCAGGATGGGCTCCTCGCACTCGGGGTGGGCGATCACCTTGGCCTCGGGGTGGCGCACCTTCAGCTTCGTGATCTTTTCGAGCGAGAAGATCTCGTGCACCATGCAGGCGCCGTTCCAGAGCAGCATGTCGCGGCCCGTGGTGCGGTTGATCCAGCCGCCGAGGTTCTTGTCGGGCGCGAAGATGATCTTCTGGTCTTTCGGGAAGCTATCCACGATGGCCTTGGCGTTGCTCGAGGTGCAGATGACGTCGGTGAGCGCCTTGATACCCGCGGAGCAGTTGATGTAGGAGATCACCACGTGGTCGGGATGCTGCTCCCGGAACTTCTTGAAGAGCGCGGGCGGGCAGCTCTCCGAAAGCGAGCAGCCGGCCTTCAGGTCGGGGATCACTACCTTTTTCGAGGGGTTGAGGATCTTGGCGGTCTCGGCCATGAAGTGCACACCGGCAAATACGATCATGTCGGCGTCGGTCTTGGCGGCCGCCTGGGCGAGGCCGAGCGAGTCGCCGATGAAGTCGGCGATGTCCTGGATGTCGGGTTCCTGGTAGAGGTGGGCGAGGATGACGGCGTTCTTTTCTTTTTTGAGGCGCTCGATCTCGGCGAAGAGGTCGAGGGTCGGGTCCACATCGATGTCCAGAAATCCTTTCTCGATCAACTCGTTTTCCGCGGCTATCAACATTTCCTTAGGCATATAATAACTTGTATTAAATACAATTATATAAATAGAGTCCTATTACTATTAGGGCTGTGGATTTGGGGATAACGCATCCGCCCTTTTTATGGGATGCAAAAACGATGCACTTATACACCGTTATCCCCAGCTTATCCCCGCCAAAGGTACCGAGGGGTCCTGTTTATCGCCGTTTTTTAACAGGGATGTGGATTACCGGGTGTGGGTAGCCGTTCCGATACATGCGAATAATTCGTGTTGTGAGTTCAGGTGGGATAAATCGGGGAAAACCCACAGCCTTCCGCCGCCGGCTCCCGGACGGGCGAGTTGTACCCGACGCCTCCACCGCTTCCGCAGCGCAATACCCGGGTTTATGCACAGCTATTCCCGCTTATCCACAGGAAAAAAGTCAAAAATCAAAAGGCAAAAAGGGGGCTTTCGAACCGGGATGCACGTACCGGCCGCCGCCATTCGTTTTGTTGTGGAAAACGATGGCTTTGATTGGCGGACGTTTACTATCGGTTTCGGGCAGTTCTTAAAGTTCGGCTTAGTCCGTAGTCGGAGACTACGGACAACCGGATATGCGGAAGGCATTAGAGCGCGAGCTTTATTGCCGTGCTTCGTAGCAGGTTACGTGTGTCATAAATAAAGAAGTGAGGTTGCTGCCGTGCCGCTGCGCTGCCACACGAACGCCTAGCCGCAGGCAGGATCCATTCTTTGCGTACTCCGCGTCTTGGCGCCTTTGCGTGAAACCCGCGTGCCGCTTTGGTGTATGCCAGCCGCTTGCGGCGGTACCATCGGGAAGAAGCCGCGATTTAAAAAAAATTTCCGGCGCTGCGCGCCTTATACACCGTTGCGCCCCGCGGAATTTTCCCCGGCCCCAACGTTTCCCCTCCCGGGTGCCCCGCGCGGCCGAAAACGCTATAAAATACGCTCTTATAGCGGTTTTCCACAATTTGTTGATAAGTCCGAAACCCCTATTTTTGCCCACTCTATATATAAAATACCGAAACTCCACTATGTCACTCATTCAGAACATCAGGGACAAGTACGCCCGAATTGCGGTGATCGCCATCGCCCTGTCCCTAGTCGGGTTCATCCTGATGGATGCCCTCTCCGGCCGCAGCAACCTCTTCAGCGGCAATGAAACCACCATCGGCGAGATCAACGGCGAAGAGATCGATTACCTCGACTTCGACAAGCGCCTCAAAGCCCAGGAAGAGCAGTACAAGGCCCAGGGCTACGACATGGGAGACAACCGCCAGCAGCTGGTGGAAGGCGCCTGGAACGCAGAGCTCATGCGCGTGCTCCTCGGCGAGGAATACAAGAAGCTCGGCATCACGGTTTCCGACAAGGAAGTGAACGACTACCTCTTCGGCGCCAACCCGCCGCAGGACCTGCGCCAGCAGTTCACCGACTCTACCGGCCAGTACAACGCCGCCCGTGCGGTGCAGACCATCAACCAGATGCGCAAGTCGGGCACCCCCGAGCAGAAGGCCAACTTCGACAATTACCTCGCCGGCATGCGCAACCAGCGCCAGTTCGAGAAATACACCGCCCTCCTCGCGCACAGCGTATACGTGCCGAAGTGGTTTGCCGAGAAGCAGCTCTCCGACGCGAGCCTCGTGGCCAAGACCGCTTACGTGAACGTGCCCTACGCCACCATCGCCGACTCTACCGTGAAGGTGAGCGACGACGAGATCCGCCGCTACATCGACAACCACCGCACCGAGTTCGAGCAGAAGGAAGAGTCCCGCGGCATTTCCTATGTGCTGTTCCCGGCCGCCCCTTCGGCCACCGACAGTGCCGCCGCCCAGCAGGCCCTCCTGCAGCTGAAGCCCGCCTTCGACTCGGCAGCCAATTACGAGGAGTTCCTCCGCACCAACAACAGCACGATGCCTTTCTATAATGGCCTGCTCAACAAGAGCGCCATTCAGCAGCCCAACAAGGAAGCCATCCTGGCGCAGCCCGTGGGCACCACCTACGGCCCCTACCTCGAAACCGGCCAGGGTGGCCGCAACTTCTGGGTAATGTCGAAGGTGCTCGAAGCCCGCGCTATTCCCGACACCGTGACCGCGCGTCACATCCTCATCGGCACCTCGCAGCAGGATCCGCAATCGGGTCAGCGCGTAGCCATTCGCGACGACAGCACCGCCAAGCGCCTCGCCGACTCCGTACGCGGCCTCCTCGCCGCCGGCCAGTCGTTCGACAGCCTCGTGGCCCGCTTCTCCGACGACCCCGGCTCCAAGCAAACGGGTGGTAAGTACGAGAACATCGCCGCCAACGGCCAGATGGTGCCTACCTTCTCCGACTACATCTTCACCGCCGGCGTAGGCCAGGTGGGCGTGGTCAAGACCGACTTCGGCTACCACATCATCGAGGTGCTGTCGCAGAAAGGCGCTTCCACCGGCTACAAGGTTGCCTACTTCGGCCGCCCCATCGAGGTGAGTGCCGAAACGGAGAATGCTGCCGCCAACGCCGCCAACCAGTTTGCCAACGACAGCCGCAGCGTGGAAAGCTTCAACCAGAACTACGATAAGAACCTCCGCACGAAAGGCCTCAACAAGCAGGTGGCCGACAACATCACGCCTCTTTCCTACAACATCCCGGGTATCGGCGTATCGCGCGAGCTCGTGCGCAACATCTTCTCCGCCACCCGCGGCGAGGTGCTGCAGCCGCAGCGCATCACCGCCCCGGTGGAAGGCTACGTGGTAGCCGTGGTGACCTCGGTGAACAAGCCGGGCCTCATGAGCGTGAACGCTGCCCGCCCCGGCGTGGAAGTGGTGCTGCGCAACCAGAAGAAGGCCGCCCAGATCCGCAAGAACATCGGCGCCATCAGCACCCTCGAAGCCGTTTCGCAGAAGGTGAGCCAGCCCGTGGTAAACGCCGACAGCGTGCGCTTCGCCGGCAACAACAACAACGCCCTCGGCTTTGAATACAAAGTGATCGGCGCCGCCTTCAACCCCGCCAACAAGGGCAAGGTGGTACCCGAGCCCATCGACGGCCAGGCCGGTGTGTACGTGCTCCGTGTAGACGGCATCTCCGGTACCGTTACCGAGTTCGGCAACGCCCAGCAATACCGCCAGGTGCTCCAGCAGCAGGCCCGCCAGCAGGCCCAGAACCAGGATCCGCTGACGCCGCTGAAGGCCCGCGCCTCCATCAAAGACAACCGCGCGAAGTTCTATTGAGCCCGCGTTAAAGTTTCCTTTCCTGAAAAGGCCCTCCAGTAACTTTGGAGGGCCTTATTTTTTGAGGGCGGAGGTGGGATTGAAGAGGTGGAATACTTGAACATTAGAATACATGAGTACGTAAGTACTCGAGGTGGAGGGATGAAATTTGAGGAAAGAGGGCGCCCCTCTACGCTATGCGCTCCTTTCCTCCCCTCGGTTATTCAATTGCTCATGTACTCGATTATTCAAGTATTCCCCCTCCTCCCTCACCCCTCCTAAATCTACCCTTTATGTCAGACGCATCTCCCAATAACAATCCCGACCTGCTGGTGAATAAAGTCGCCCAGAGCGGCATTCTCTCCCTCGACCTGGAGGCCTACCTGCCGGCGGCTCCGGTGACCACCTTCGACTTGAAGGACCACCTCTTTATGGGCCTCATCCTGAAGGAAAAGGACTTCCGCCAGGCGCTCAAGGAAAAAGACTGGTCGGACTACAGCGGCACCTACGTGGCCGTTACCTGCAGCGTGGACGCCATCATCCCCGTGTGGGCCTATATGCTGGTGACGAGCTATCTCCAACCGGTGGCGCGCGAGGTATACGTCGGCACCGAAGCCGAGCTCTACAAGCACGTGGTGCTGCAGAATATCGATGCCCTCGATGCGTCGGCCTACGACGGGCAGCGCGTAGTGGTGAAGGGCTGCGGCGACGTGGCCATCGAGCCCTATGCGTATGCGGCCATCACGCAGAAGCTGCTGCCCGTGGCGAAAAGCGTGATGTATGGCGAGCCCTGCAGCACCGTGCCGGTGTATAAGAAAAAATAATGGGGTAATGTGCTAATGGGGTAATGGGATAATGAAGCAGGAGCGCTACCACCCCATTACTGAAGCCATGGGTTATTGACCCATAGCTGCCCAGGGTTGACAACGTAGGCAGTTTGCACGTTGAAAGAAGACACATCCTCAACCAATAAACGAAGCCCGATGCGCCGACACCTCCTTTTTGCCGCACTCGTTATGCTTGCCGCCTGCGGCTCCGGTGATGCCGGGAAGGAAGCAGAAGTCGCTGCCGGCAGCATGGAGGCGCCGCCGCCCGTGGGCCCCGAGATCCGCCGCGCTGCGGAGGCACTGCCCCGTCTGTATGCCTGGATAGCGGCTCAGGACACGGCCTTTGACCCGGACGCGTTCGAGGTCTTCTCGCCCCTGGATGCCGATACGATGCCGGCCCGGCCGATGCCCCCTTCCGAGCTCGCGCAATGGAAGCCCTACCTGATGTATAACGCCGACAGCTCGCTGGCCATCGACCTGTATTCCTACAACTACGTGCTGCGGCGGCGCGGGGGAAAGACGACCCTGGAAGAAGGCGGTCCTGACTTCGAGGTGGGGCTCATCGACCTGGCAAAAGGCACGCGCCGCCGCCTCTTCTTCACCGGTACCGCTGCCTCCGTGCTCGATGCCGCCTGGACCGACAGCCGCACCGTGCTGCTGGCCGTAGCCGAAGTGCGCAGCGACGACGGTTTCCGCCCCACCCTGCACCGCTTCAATGCGCTTACCGGCGAAAGCACCCTCAGCACCTATCCTACTGTACTTCGTGGCGACGTGGCGCAATACCCATCCCCCGGCTCCTCCCCAGGAGGGAGGGGTGACTCTGTGGGAGATCACTACGGTAAGAAGCAGTACTAATGTTGACGAGACGTTATGAAATACCCAGATGGCCATGCCATCTGGGTATTTCTTTTTAGAGTAGCAAGTTGCTAGAATAAATATCCCGCTACCGCAGAACAACTTTTAAATAATTCACAGCGGAATCTCCAACCTGAAGAAAAGCCTCGGCAACAAAGTTCAGTGGCACAGGGTCACCCCTTCCCTTTGGGAAGGGGCCGGGGGATGGGTCAGAACCAGCCACGGCGGCGGAAGATGCGCACCATGAACAGCGGGATGAAGAGCATGAGGCCCACGGAGATGAAGAAGCCCCACTTGTTGTGCAGCATCGGGATGACGTCGAAGTTCATTCCGAAGATGCCGCCGATGACGGTGGCCGGGGCCAGCAGGCAGGTCACGATGGCCATCACCTTCATCACCTCGTTCATCTTCAGGTTCACGTTGTTGATATAGAGGTCCTGCATCGAGGTCATCACGTCGCGGTAGTTCTCGGAGAGGTCGGCGGCCTGCACGATGTGGTCGTACACGTCCTTGAAGTATTTCTCGGTGCGCTCGTCGAGCAGGTCGCTTTCGGAGCGGATGATGGCGGCCACGAGATCGCGTACGGGCAGGATGTTGCGCTTCAGCACGATGAGCTCCTTGCGCAGGCGCGTGATGCGGGCCATGGCGATGGGCGTGGCGTTGCGCACCACCTCTTCCTCGAGGTCCTCGATCTTTTCGCCGAGGCGCTCCATCACCAGGAAGTAGTTGTCCACGATGAGGTCGAGGAGGGAGTAGCAGAGGTAGTCGGCGGGGCGCTGGCGCACCTTGCTGTTGGCCATCCGCAGGCGCTCGCGCACGGGGTTGAAGACGTCGCGGTCGGGGTCTTCCTGGAAGGTGATGACGAAGTTGCGGCCCAGCACCACCGAGATCTGCTCCTGCTCTACCGAGGACTCGTCCTTGTTGAAGTAGAGCATGTTGAGCAGGCAGTAGAGCACGCCTTCCACCTCGTCCATCTTGGGCCGCTGGTTGCAGCTCAGGATGTCCTCGGCCAGCAGCGGGTGGATGCCGAAGTGCGCACACACCGCTTCCACGTCTTCCTTGCGGATGCCGTCGATATTGATCCAGGAGATAAGGCCGTGGTCTTTACAGTAATACACATCCTCCACCCGGTCGAACTGCTCTACCTCCAGCGTGCTTTCGTTGTAGTTGTACACCGAGATGTGCACTCTTTCCACGGGCTTGCGCACGTATTCCACCGTGGGGTTCACGTGCAGGATCTCCTTGGTGCGCTCGGTGCCGAACAGCGCGTCGGGAAGGATATAGCGGAGGTAGTTGCGGGGAGACATGGGGAACAATCGAACAGGGAATAAGGAACATGGAATGACGAAGGGAAGGTACGGGCCCTTTTCGTTACTTATTCATTCCTTGTTCGATTGTTCCTTGTTCCCTGTTTTCCCGTTCGATTTCCCTCTGCGCCCGCTCGAGGTCTTCGGGGGTGTTGATGTCGACGCCGATGGGCTCGGTTAGGGCCATGCGGAGGGGAATGCCGTGCTCGAGGAAGCGGAGGCACTCGATCTTCTCGGCGGCCTCGAGCGGCGTCATCGGCCATTGCGTGAACTGCAGCAGCGCGCTCTTTCGGAAAGCATACACGCCGATGTGGCGGTAGTGCGGGATGTCGATGTCGGTGCTGCGGGGATACGGGAGCAGCGAGCGGCTGAAGAGGAGCGAGTTGCCTTTGAGGTCCGTCACCACCTTCACCACGTTGGGATTCTGCAGGTCGCTTTCTTCGGAGATGCGGTCCATGAGCGAGGCCACCTGCACGGTGGGGTCCTCGAAGAGGGCCAGGAGCTGCTGCAGGGCCCCCTTGTTGATGAAGGGCGTATCGCCCTGTACGTTCACCACGATGTCGACGTCGCGATCCGCCACGGCTTCGGCGATGCGGTCGGTGCCGCTCTCGTGGTCGGCGCGCGTCATGGCCACGGCCCCGCCGAAGCTTTCGACCTCGGCGCGGATGACGTCGGAGTCGGTGGCCACCAGCACTTCGTCGAAAAGCCCCGAGGCCTGCGCCGCCTCGTAGGTGCGGCGGATGACGGTCTTATCGCCCAGCAGCTGCATCAGCTTACCGGGAAAGCGCGTGGCGGCATAGCGGGCCGGAAGTACAGCTACGATTGACATATGAAGGCGAATAAAGTGAAAGAAGTTTTTTTCACCGCTAAGAAAAGAAGAAAAGAAGGGTTTCGCTAAGAATAATCTTCAGTGTGCATTTCGCATCAACCATCCAGAAATATTGCATCAGTTGATATGTGGTAACAGAAAATGCATTCAAAGAAAGCGAACTGGCAGATCAATCCAATCCTTAGCGAATACCTTAGTTACTTCTTTTCTTAGCGGTAAGAATCGCCTATTTAACTTCTTAAGCCTTATTACTCCTCGCCAGGTAACCATCAGGATCTTGATCCGGCAGTTGTTTCGCACAATTGCGCCAGTAGCTTCCGCAGCAGCGCATAATCGGCGCTCCCGATCCGCGCTTCCCATTTCTTCTCGAAATCGAAATTGATCTGACGCCCGGCATCCCGCACCTTTTTCCCTTTGGCCGTCAGAAAGAGCAGCGCCGCCCGCTTGTCGGAGGGGTCGGGCTTTCGCCGCACGTAGCCCGCCTCCTCCAGCTGTGCCACCAGGGCGCTCATGCTCTGTTTGGTAATGTGCGCAGCGGCCGCCAGCTCCGTGATCCGGCTGCCCTCGTCCTTCGTATGGTGAAAGATCCAGCCATGCGAGGGCGACACGTCTTCAAATCCCCGCTCCTGCAAGGCGGCCTCCATATTGGCCCGCAGTTCATCCCAGAGCAGGCGCAGGTAAGCGCCGGTATTGATATATTCATCCATCGGATATGCGTTTTGAGGCAGGGTGCCCCGGCAAATATAGTAAGGCAAACTTACTTTTGTGGTCAGTTAAACTGACTAAATAAACAACTATGCAGACTACAGGATTTCTGAGCCGCAACGATGCGGCGAACGCCCGGGCCATTCCCGGTGCGCTGTTTCACTTTCTGGCCAACGGCGCCCAGACCGGCGGCGCCTACTCGCTGATGTACATCGAAGTGCACAAAGGCAACGAGCCGCCGCCGCATACCCACCAGCGCGAAGACGAAAGTTACTATATCCTCGAGGGAGCCATCCGCTTCTGGATCGGCGACCGTGTGGTAGATGCGCGGGCCGGCGATTTCGTACACCTGCCGAAAGGCGTTCCGCACCGCTTCGAGCTGCAGACGGAATGCGTGAAAGAACTGATGTGGATCGCGCCCGCCGGATTGGAAACCTGGTTCTGGGACAACAGCGCGCCTGCACCCGATGGGCGCCCGCTGCCCCTCCCGACCGCGCCGCCCGCTCCCGAAATGATCGCCCGCTTTGTGCAGACGCTTTCGGAGTATGGTGTGGAGATGGCACCGGTGGGCGTTCCGCGATAAAGATTTTGAAGGTGAAGAAGGTTTTTTCACCGCTAAGAAAAGAAGTAAAAAAGGTATTCGCTAAGATAGAGCCCCGGTGACGCGGGGCTTTTGCATTTCAGATCCAGGAAGTGATGATGTCAGATTTGTACCAGGTGAGGTCTTTCGTTCTTGATGGGAGAATTCCGATACGAACACTGGTGTCAGGCCTAGAGATTGTTACCTCTGTTAGCACTGCGCATAAAGACACGGCTCCTTACCAATAAACTAATAAACCAATAAACGTTCTCTCCTTAGCGAAACCCTTAGCCCCTTCTTTTCTTAGCGGTTAAAATCGCTTCTTTTACTTCAAACGCCTTGTTATTGCCGCTCTATTCTTTTGTCGAACCACAACGTACCGAACGGAAAGAACGCGGCCACGCCGCCGAGCACCATTTTTCCGAAGGTCCATTTCAGGATCCCTTTCACGATCAGCAGGTGCAGGCAGTACGCGATGAACAGGATGCCGTGGATCCAACCCACGTACTTTACCATCAGCGGCTGCTGCCAGATGTATTTCAGCGGCATGGCGATGAACAGCAGGGCGATCCAGGAAAGGGCTTCCGCATAACCCAGAACACGAAGGCGGCGCACGGCGGGATGTTGCATGGGGGCAAAAGTACGAATGTGCGAATGGGGGAATGGGGTGATCGGGTAATGGGTGACGAGAATCAGGTTTGTTAGGGTTCAGAAAGGTTCAGGGAGGTTAGGTGACTGAGATACAGGAGAAACCCCGCGGCTGCGGGGTCTCCATTTCTTTATTCCCTGTTCTTTATTCCTTGTTCAATTGTTCGATCAGGGACGCATCATGGTGCTTCATTACCAGGCTGCCGGATTACACCACCACGAGCTCGTAGAAGTTGTCGTCCACGAGGTACTTGTTGGCGAGCTCCTGCAGCTCCTTGGCCGAGATCGTGCGGATGGTCCGGATCTGGTCGTAGAAGTAGGTCTCGGGCACGCCGTTGAGGATGATGTTCTTCCAGCGGTTAATAATATGGAAAGGGCCATCGAGGTCGCCGAGGATGGAGCCCATCATGTAGTTGCGTACGAGCGCCAGTTCTTCGGCATCCACCTCCTCTTCGCGGAGGTCGGCCATCTCCTTGTATACCTCCACGATCGCGGCCTCGCACACGTCGCGGCCCGCCTCGGTGGAGATCACCCAGGCCGAGCGCTGGATGTGGTTCTCGAGGTAGCTGTAGATACCGTAGGTATAGCCTTTGTCTTCGCGGATATTGGTCATCAGGCGCGAGCCGAAGAAGCCGCCGAACAGGTTGTTGAGCACCTGCACCTTCAGGAAATCGGGGTGGTGGCGGTTCGGGAAGGGCGTACCCATGCGGATGGCGCCCTGCACGCCGTTGGGATCGTTGATGACACGGTATTTCTTTTCCCCGGCCAGCACCAGCTGGTGCTGCGGTTGCTCCACCGGCTTATTCCCAAGGTCGCCGAGCTGCTCGTCGAGCAGGGCGAAGAGGTCTTTGGGCAGCTTGCCGGCGGCGAAGATGACGAACTTCCCGTTCTTGTAGTAGCGCTCGTAAAAGTCGACCAACTCGTCGCGCGTGAGGGCGTCGAAGTCCTCGAAGCGGCTGAAGCGGCCGTAGGGGTGGTCGGGCCCGTACAAATACGTATCGATGAGTCGGCCGGCCACGAAGTCGCCCTTCTTCAGGTTCACGTTGAGGCGCTGCTTCATGTTCTGCTTGTACGTCTCGATCTCTGCCTCCGGAAAGGTAGATTCTGTCAGGAGCTCCTTCAGCACGGGCAGCAGGGCGGGCAGGTGCTTGCTGAGGGTGTGGATCGATACCGAGGCGGTTTCGTTGTAGCAGTTGCGGTTGAGGTAGGCGCCGTAGTACTCGAAATGCTCGTTGATCTGGAAGGCGCTTTTGTTGGTCGTGCCGTTCTTGAGCAGGAAGTTGGCGGAGGCGGCGATGAGGTTGCGCGGCTCGTAGGAGTTGCCTGCGTAGAACACGAGCTCGAGCTGCAGCACGTCTTCGGCGCCCGCGTCGATGGCGTATACGTCTACCCCGTTGCGGAGGGTGTATTTGTCGTAGGGCTTCAGCGTCAGCGTGAGGTCTACGGCGTCTTTTATGGCAGGGGGCGTTTTGCGGTCCAGCATGAGAGAAAGGTTTAGAAGGTTCAGGGGTTTAGAAGGTTTAGGGGGTTGGCTTGCGCACGCAACCCCCTAAACCTTCTAAACTTCCTAAACCTTGGCTTTATAATAAAGCGTGTTCGAATTGTTGTCGTCGAAGATGATGTTGGCCTCGGCCTTGATGTCGGCGGCGGTGACCGCGTTGTAGCGCTCCAGCTCCGTATTCATGAGCTCGGCGTCGCCGAGGAGCTCGTAGAAGGCGAGGGAGTTGGCGCGGTTCATCAGCGTCATGTCTTCGAAGGCGATGATGCTCTCGGTCTTGTTCTTCACCTTCTGCAGCTCGCTGTCGGTGATGCCGTCGGCCTTCAGCTTCGTGAGCTCGCGCTCCACGGCGGCCTCGGCGTCTTCGGGCGACACGCCCTTCACGAGCTTGCCTTCGATGGCCAGCAGCCCGGGCTCCACGGTACCGAAGTGGTAGCACTCGATGTTGGAGAACAGCTTCTGCTCCTTCACCAGGGCCTGGTAGAGGCGCGAGGAGCCGCCGCCGCCCAGCACCTCGGTGATGAGGTCGGCCGCGTAGTAGCGCGGGTCGAGGCGGCTGTAGATATGCCAGCACTTGTAAAACGCGTCGAGGGGCACGTCGGCGGTCACCGTTTCGCGGCGCGGCGCCGACTGCCGCGGCTCTGCGGGGATGTTGCGCTCGTATTTCTCACCCGCCTCGATGGGACCGAACCACTTCTCGGCCAGCTCGCGCACGCGCTCCGTGGTTACGTTGCCGGCCACCACCAGGATGGCGTTGATGGGGCGGTAGTGCTTGAAGAAGAAGTCCTTTACGTCCTGCAGCGAGGCGTGCTCGATGTGGGAAAGCTCCTTACCGATGGTCATCCAGCGGTAGGGGTGCACCTTGTAGGAGAGGTCGCGGAGGCGCAGCCACACGTCGCCGTAGGGCTTGTTGAGGTAGTGCTCCTTGAATTCCTCCATCACCACCTTGCGCTGCACGTCGAGGCTCTTGTCGGTAAAGGCGAGGGAGAGCATGCGGTCGCTCTCGAGCCAGAAGGCCGTTTCGAGGTTCTCCGAAGGAAGCTGTATGTAATAGTTGGTGAGGTCGTTGGTGGTGTAGGCGTTGTTCTCGCCGCCGGCCATCTGCAGCGGGTCGTCGTACTCGGGCACGTTGACGGAGCCGCCGAACATGAGGTGCTCGAAGAGGTGGGCGAAGCCGGTGCGGGAGGGGTCCTCGTCGCGGGCGCCTACGTCGTAGAGCACGTTCACCACGGCCATGGGGGTCGACAGGTCCGGGTGCACCAGCACGCGGAGCCCGTTGGATAAAGTAAAGCGTTCGTACCGAACCACGGGATCAGTTTTTTTAATGAATAAGACGGTAAATGTAGGGAGAGAACCAATGTGCTAATGGGTAATGTGCTGATGGGGGAATGGGTTTAGGGGGTTTAGAGCGTTTAGGGGGTTTAGGAGGTTGCGTGCGCCAGCCAACCCCTAAACCATCTAAACCCCCTAAACCTTTCTGAACCTCCCCTACTGAATGCTTCCCACGATAAAGGAAAACTGCTTCAGCTCGGTGCCGCGCCGCACCATTACCTCTACGCGCTCGTGGGTTTGCTGGAGCAGCAGCTTGTAGCGGCCGAGGAGCTGCGAGAAGTCCTTGTTGATCGACACCACGATGTCGCCCTCGAGCAGCCCGGCCTTTTCCGCCGGCGAGCCTTTGGCCACGTCGCCGACGGTGATGAGGTCGTCGATGAGGTAGAGCTCGAGGCCGGGGTAGGAATAGTCGAACTGGTCGCGGAAGTGGCTGTTGGGCAGGAGGTAGATCTCGCCCCGGTCGTAGTTGACGATGGCGTTGAAGCGCCGCAGGAGGTCGGAGCCGATGAGTCCGGCCAGCGTGGGGTACGACGTTACGTTGTACAGGTCGTTGAACACGTATACCGGCACCTCGCGGAAGCGGTAGGGGCCCACGCGTACCTCGCGGATCACGGTCATGTGCATGTCGATCTTGCCGCCGAGGCCCTCGGCCTGCTTGGCGAAGAGCTTCCTCTTTTTCTTCAGGAATACCGAGTCGCGCACGAAGTCGGTGGTGAACATCATGTTGAGGCCGGCGCCCAGGTCGTAGAGGAAGCGGGCGTTGTAGGCCTTCTCGTCGCGCACGCGGAAGGGGTGCACGGGCAGGGTGCTGATCTGGGGGCGGAGCAGGAAGCCACCGCGCGGGTACTTGAGAGAGCCCTTGCTCCAGAAGTCGATATAGGTGCTGTCGTAGTTGATCTTGAGGATGTAGCGGCTCAGGAGCGAGTAGCCCACGATGCCGTCGATGCGCTCGCCGTATACCGCCGTGAGCAGGCTGTAGTCGTTGATGTGGAAGTTGAGCGAGTCGGCGGAGAGGCCCGGCAGGTGGAGCGAGAGGTTGTTGACGAACGACACCTTGCGGGTGCCGGCGATGCCGCGGATGCTGCGGTCGGAGGGCAGGGGCTTCAGCCCGAGGGCTTCGGCCGTCATGGAATCGAGCGAGATGCCGCCGGAGCCGGAGTCGAGGAGGAAGTTGAGGGTGTCGGGGGAGTTGCCTACGCGGGCGCTGAATACGATGACGCCGCCGGTGTACTGGTGAAAGGGCACGCGGGTCAGGAAGCGGGATGGCTCCACGAATTCTTCCTGCGCACCCGCAGCCGCCAGGCGGGTGACCAGCAATAAAAACAGGAGCAATCGGCGCATAGGGGTGGCTTTGAGTCAAGACAGCTTTCCGGTGCAAGTAGCTGCGTACGGGCAAGTTAGCGGATTCGGCAGGATGTTAGGTGCCGGTTTCCCGAACAAAGGACGAAATGGGCGATTCCGCTGACGGGTGGGACTTTTCGGGTTCGGGCACAGCCTGGGGGATGTCAGATCTGTGATCTCGGATGTCCGATCTTTCGGGCAGCGCAGCCTTGAATGCTCCCGCTGGTTCGGGAGAACAAACGAACACGGAAGGAGGGAAAAGGAAAGAAGAGATTTTTACCGCTAAGAAAAGAAGAGGCTAAGGTTTTCGCTAAGGAGAGAATGTCTATCGGTTTATTTGTCTATTGGTAAGGCAGGTCCGGCGCCACCTGTCTCATCGTACCGGAAAGTCGTACTTCCGGCGCCTGACGAACACTACCTTGTCCGCACAGCATATCCGTGTTAATCATAACAAATCCGTGTCCCCCGAAGCTTCGGGGTGCGTTCCTTCGCTCCTGCCGGCGCCAGCCATAAATCACAAATCTGAAATCACAAATCTGAAATCACAAATCTGAGATCCCAGATCTGAGATCCGACATCTGCGATCCCCCATAGTATCTTTGCGCCTGATGAACCTCGACTCCCTTTACGACAAGGCCCTTGGCTTCGGCTTCCTCACGGTGGAGGAGGGCATGGAGCTCTTTGAGCAGGCCCCCCTCACCGACCTGATGAACGTGGCCGACCAGCTGCGCCGCAAGCAGGTGCCCCACGGCAAAGTGACCTGGCAGATCGACCGCAACGTGAACACCACCAACGTGTGCATCGCCAACTGCAAGTTCTGCAACTTCTACCGCATCCCCGGCCACCCCGACGCCTACATCACCGATATGGACACCTACCGGAAGAAGATCCGGGAGACCATCAAGTACGGGGGCGACCAGCTGCTGCTCCAGGGCGGGCACCATCCGGGCCTCGGGCTGCAGTTCTACGTCGATACCTTTCGCGCCATCAAGGCCGAATTCCCCGACATCCGCCTCCACACCCTCGGCCCGCCCGAGGTAGCCCATATCTGCAAGCTCGAGAAGATGTCGCACCACGACGTGCTGAAGGCCCTCAAGGAGGCCGGTATGGACTCCCTCCCCGGGGCGGGTGCCGAGATCCTCGTGGACCGCGTGCGCCGCCTCATCTCCAAGGGCAAGTGCGGCGCCGACGAATGGCTCGCCATCATGCACGAGGCGCATAAACTGAACATCACCACCTCCGCCACCATGATGTTCGGGCATGTGGAAACGATCCGCGAGCGCTTCGAGCACCTCGTGCGCATCCGCGACGTGCAGGCCCTCAAGCCGGCCGAGGCCAAAGGCTTCCTCGCCTTCATCCCCTGGACCTTCCAGGACGTGGATACCCTGCTCACCCGCATCCGCGGCGTGCACAACCTCACCACGCCCGAGGAGTACCTGCGGATGATCGCGCTGAGCCGCATCATGCTCCCCAACGTGCTCAACATTCAGGCCTCCTGGCTCACGGTGGGCAAGCAAACGGCGCAGCTCTGCCTGCACGGCGGCGCCAACGACTTCGGATCCATCATGATCGAGGAGAACGTGGTGAGCGCCGCCGGCGCGCCGCACCGCTTCACGAGCCGCACGATCCAGGACGCGATCCGCGCCGCCGGCTTCGAGCCCCAGCTCCGCAACCAGCAGTACGAGTGGCGCGAGCTGCCCGCCGGCATCGAGGAGCAGGTGGTGGACTATTAGCCTCACCCCCGGCCCGACCTCACCCCCGGCCCCTCTCCGGGAGAGAGGGGTGACTCTGTGGGACATTACTACGGTAAGTACGTTCACTTCAGTTGACCATTCATTATAGTGAGCCCCGGCACCTTCGATGCCGGGGCTTTTTATGCGTTTGGAAACCCGCAGGCAGGCACTATAAAAGATATAAGCGCTGTAAGTGCGCCCACACTTCCGACCCGAAGAAAAGGAATCAGAACGAGGTTCAGTGCCACAGAGGCACCCCTTCCCTTAGGGAAGGGGCCGGGGGATGGGCTACGCAATTTTTTCGATAAAAAGTATCGTAGTCCTACGATTGTTTTTTTCGTTTTTTGTTCGGACTTTGCCCGCCACGTAAAAACCAACTACGCTTATGAACCACGAGATTACCCTTGATGAGGCCATCGACCTCACCAAACGCTTCCGGACCCTGCGCCCCACCGTGCTCAACCCGCTCTATGAAGCCATCGACATCCTGCCGACCTGCGAAACCTTCGACCGCGAAGCGGTGCAGGCCCTGCTCAATGCCAACCCCGACTGCGCCAGCTTCCGCATCTACTACGGCATGACCGACGACCTCAAGGTGCACGCCGTGCTGGTGGCGGCAGACGCCAACGGGGCCGACCTGCTGCCGGCGCCCGGCAACGAGAACGTGATCCTGGAAGGCTCGCAGCGTTGCCCGAATACCTGCCCACCGGCGTCGTCTCTTAATTCCTGAGCCATGCCCTATTGGCTACAACATACGCTCTCCTTCTCCATCCTGTTTCCGGTACTCGTGGGCATCCTGCGTTACCGGCAGCTCGATGCGCGGTACCTGCCGTTCCTGCTGCTGATGTGGATCGGCTTCGCGAACGAGCAGGTGAGCTATGTGAGCGGCAAGCTCTTTCGCACCAATGCGCCCAACAGCAATCTCTGGTTCCTGGCGGAAGCACTCCTTTGCCTGTGGTGCTTTTACCGTTGGCGGCTTTTCCGCAAGCCGCTGGTACCCTGCCTCATCGGCGGCGCCTACGTCCTGTTCTGGGCCATGGAGACCTTCCTGCTCCGCAGTATCCTGGACTTCAGCGTGTACTTCCACATCTGCTATGCGTTTGCCACCGTGCTGATGGCCATCCAGTACATCAACAAGCTGATCGTGACCGAGCAGCAGCTCTCGATCCGGCACGGCGACTTTACCATCTGCACCGCGCTCGTCATCTTTAACACCGGCGCCGTGTTTTCCGAGTGTTTCTGGCTCTACGCATTCACAGAGAACGCCAAGTTCGGCGACAGTGTTTTCCTGATTACTACGTTCGCTAATTTCTTCACCAACATCATGTACGGCTTCGCCTTGCTATGGGTACCCAGGAGACAAGTTTACTTGCAGCTATCGTGATCGCGGCGATCCTGATCGGGGTCATCATCCTGTTCTTCGTGGCCTCGATCATCCGCCAGCAGCGCCGCAATCTAACCCTGCACCGGCAGAACATGCTGGCCGAGATCACCACCCTCGAAAAGGAGCGCTCCCGCATGGCCCGCGACCTCCACGACGAGCTCGCGCCCCTGCTCGCCGCCATCAAGATGAAGATCAACTCCTTCGCCCTCACCGACCCCGACGACGAGGAGGAGATGACCCGCACCAACGGGCACATCGACGCCCTGCTGAAGCGCATCCGCGAGATCACCTTCGACCTCATGCCCGCCTCCCTCCAGCGCAAGGGCTTCGTGACGGCCGCCCGCGAGTTCGTGGACTACATAGGCCGCAGCGCGCCCATCGCCATAACGCTGCAGGCCGAGGAAGGCCTCTCGGTCACCGACGAGCGCATCGCGGTGAACCTCTACCGCATTCTCCAGGAAGTGGTGCAGAACACCCTCAAGCACGCCGGCGCGGCGCGCCTGCTCCTCTCGATCCACCGCGATAAGAAGGACCTCGTGCTGGCCAGCAGCGACGACGGCCGTGGCTTCGACTGGGACGAGAAAGCCCTTTCCGCCAACGGCATCGGCCTCAAGAGCCTGAAAAGCCGCGTGGAGATCCTCAACGGCACCTTTTCCGTAGAAAGCCGCCGCGGCAAAGGCACCTCCTACATCTTTAGAATACCTTTACCGTCCTGACTATGCAACCCACAACCACCACCCCGATCCGCCTCCTCATCGCCGACGACCACGAGATCTTCCGCGACGGCGTCCGCGCCATGCTCAAAAAGCAAAAGCACCTGGAGCTCACCGGCGAGGCGGCCAATGGGGAGCAGTTGCTGGCCAAAGCCGAGGAGCTGCACCCCGACGTGGTGATCACCGATATCCGGATGCCCGGCACCGACGGCATCGCCGCCACCCGCCGCCTGCAGGAGCTGATGCCCGAGGTGTCGGTGATCGCGCTGTCGATGTACGACGAGGAGCACCTGATCGTGGAAATGCTCGAGGCCGGCGCCCGTGGCTACCTGCTCAAGAATGCGCCCAAGGAGGAGATCGTGCAGGCCATTGAAACGGTGCATGGCGGCGAGGTCTACTTCTGCCGCGCCACTTCCCCCCGCCTCGCGGAGCTCATTGCGAAAAGCTCCTACAACCCCTTCCGCAAGCGCCCCGCTACCGAGCTCAACGAGCGCGAAAAAGAGATCGTGCGCCTCATCTGCCAGCAGCTTTCGAGCCGCGAGATCGCCGAAAAGATCCACGTGAGCCACCGCACCGTGGAAGCCTACCGCGACCGCCTCCTCGACAAGGTGGGGGCGCGCAACGTGGCCGGCCTCGTGGTTTATGCCATCCGCAACGGTATCTACAAATTGTAATCGCCCTCCGACAGCAGCTCGCCGCCTCGGATAAGCCCCTGCAGGTACGCGTCGGCGGGGTTGAACGTGCAAGCCCGTACCACCCAGTGGTCGTGCTCGGGCGCCGCCTCCAGCAACACGGAAAAATCCCAGCCCAGCGAGCGCAGGTAATAGCGGCGCGGGGGCTCCGCATAGCGGATGATGAGCGCGGGCCGCTCCACGGCGCTGCGGAACTCGTTGTAGCGCCCTTCCGAAACGCCGGTATCGCCGCAATGGGCTTCGAGGCCAAAGACGTGCAGGCCATAGGGGTCGGTGAGAAAGGGCGGGCGCGAATCCATGGGCGGTGCGTTTAGGGAGGAAGAAAAAGGGTACGGATCGGGCCAAACAAAACAAAAAAGCAGAGCAGCGGCAGGCCGTATGAAACGGCTCGTCCGGCAGCAATTTACCGTATGGGCCAACAGCAGACAATGGAGGAACTACGGTACTTTTCTTCGTGGAAATACGGCCTCACCCCCGGCCTCACCCCCAGCCCCTCTCCTGGGAGGAGAGGGGTGCCTCTGTGGGAAATTTCTTTAATTCTTTTGCCATCATAGGGTTCGACCCGTTTTGTTTTCTGCTGACTTCAGTGTCCGGCTTGATCGGTGGCTTAACGCTGCCCACCACTCTCCGTGGAAAGCGACATGCTGCTAAACAAAAAATTATGCTGTATCGCCAGCATCATCTAGCAAGCCAGTGAGAAAGGTTCCACAGAGACACCCCTCTCCGTATGGGAAAGGGGGCCGGGCTCCGCCGGCCAAAGCCTTTGGCGTCGGACGGGGTGAGGCCGGGGGGGAGGCTCGAACCTCGCACATTGTTTGTACCGCATCGGTCATGATCCGTAAGTTATCCGGCAAGGTGCGGCGCTTTTGGGCCAGCCTCGCCCTGCTTTCCGTGGAGATGGTGCTGCTGGCGGCCGTGTTCCTGGTGTCGCTCACCGTCTTTGGCTATATGGTGCGGCGCGTGTTCGTGCTGCAGAACAATGACTTCGACCAGCAGGTCTTCGACTACCTGGGGGGCTGGGTAACGCCCGGGCTCAACCGCTTTATGCAAGCCGTGACCTTCCTGGGCACGCACCGCTTCCTCATCCCGGCCAACCTGTCGCTCATTGCCTGGTTCCTCTTTGTGCGCCCGCACAAGTGGTATTCGATCAAGGTTCCCGCCATTGCGCTGAGCTCCCTGCTGCTGATGTCGCTGCTGAAAAACCTCTTTGGCCGCTCCCGTCCGCTCGACCCCCTGCTGGAGCCTGCCCGCGGCCTTTCCTTTCCGAGCGGCCACGCCCTGATGAGCATGACCTTTTATGGCCTGCTGATATACATCACCTATCACTCCGTGAAGAACCCGCGCCTCCGCTGGCCCATCATTGCGTTCCTGGGCCTGCTGATCCTGACGATCAGCTTCAGCCGCATCTACCTGCGGGTGCATTACACCAGCGACGTGCTGGCCGGCCTGGCCCTCGGAGCGCTGTGGGTAGTGCTGGCGCTGAAGCTCATCCGCCGCATCGAAAAGCAGGGCAAGCGTACCCTCGGACCCATCGTCGGTCACGGCCCGGCGCCTACCATGGGCACCGGCCCCGTTCCCAACGCTCCTTCGGAGCCGATGTAAGCGCGGCGTCCGGTACCAAAAACCAGAGACGCCCGGCTAAGGGCGTCTCTGCAATTGAGGGAATATGTTGTAAGAATCTGGTTCGCGGGCGGGGGTACGGGAAGCGATGGTTTATTGGGTATCGGGGCGGTCGAGGCTGTCGAGCTCGAGGGTATCGGCAGGCATCGGCGCGGGGAGGGGCCATTTCGGGACTTCGTCGAGCGAGCCGGCGATGCGCGCCTGGCGCTGCTCGGCGGTTTCGAGGGAGGTTTCGGCCGCCTTGCCCTTGGAGCAGGCGGTGAGCAGGGCGCAGCCCAAAACCAGGGCCTGCGCGGTAGCCAGTATTCTTCTTTTCATGCTTCCACAGTTTGTTACCGGTGGCGTAGTACAAGTATTTTGCCATTATGCCCAAAAACTAGGTTTCCTTAACGCGGCCGCGCTCCGCCGGGGCGCCGAAATCGCTACCTTTGCACGCCCAAAGAGGGCCGTTTATTGGTCTATTGGTTTATTCGTTTACTGGCAAGTCGCTTCTGCTCAACAGAATGACAGAACCCAACCAGTAAAACGACCGGGCACAGCGAACGCCCACAAATAAACCAGTAAACGAATAAACCAATAAACCCTCCCGCTTTCTACTATGATCAGTGTAAATAATGTTTCCCTCTCCTTCGGCAAGCGCGTCCTATTCGACGAAGTGAACATCACGTTCCAGAAGGGCAACTGCTACGGCGTCATCGGTGCCAACGGCGCCGGTAAATCGACGTTCCTCAAGATCCTCTCCGGCGAGATCGAGCCCAACAAAGGCAAGGTCGACATCACCCCCGGCGAGCGCATGGCCGTGCTGAAGCAGAACCAGTTCGCGTACGACGACGTAACGGTGCTCAACACCGTGCTCATGGGCCACGAGAAGATGTGGAAGGTGATGCATGAGAAAGATGCCATCTATGCCGACCCCGAAGCCACCGAAGACGACTATATGCGCGCCGGCAACCTCGAGGCCGAATTCGGCGAGATGGGCGGCTACACCGCGGAAAGCGATGCGGCCACCTTCCTCAACGAGCTCGGCGTGAAAGAGCACTTCCACCAGAGCCTTATGAAGGACATCCCCTCCAACATGAAGGTGCGCGTGCTCCTCGCCCAGGCCCTCTTCGGCAACCCCGACATCCTGCTGCTCGACGAACCGACCAACGGCCTCGACATCGAGACCATCGGCTGGCTCGAGAACTTCCTCGCGGATTACCAGAACGTGGTGCTCGTGGTGTCCCACGACCGTCACTTCCTCGACGCCGTGTGCACGCACGTGGCCGACGTGGACCGCGCCAAGATCAAGGTATTCTCCGGTAACTATACGTTCTGGTACGAGAGCTCGCAGCTGATGGCCCGCCAGCTTTCCGACAAGAACAAGAAGGTGGAGGAAAAGCGCGCGGCGCTCATCGACTTCATCGCCCGCTTCTCGGCCAACGCCTCCAAGTCGAAGCAGGCCACCTCGCGGAAGAAGGCGCTCGAAAAACTCAATATCGAGGAGATCGAGCCGTCTAACCGCCGCTACCCGGGCATCATCTTCCAGCCCCTGCGCGAAGTCGGCAACCAGATCCTGAACGTGGAAGGCCTCTCCGCCTCCATGGACGGCCGCAAGCTGTTCGACAAGGTGACCTTCTCCGTGAACAAGGGCGAGAAGATCGCGTTCCTCTCCAAAGATCCCTCGGCCGTGACGGCCTTCTTCGAGATCATCAACGGCAAGCAGGAAGCGCAGGGCGGCAAATACGAGTGGGGCACCACCATCACCAAGGCCTACCTGCCGATCGAGAACAACGAGTTCTTCACGGAAGGCCTCGGCCTCATGGATTGGCTGCGCCAGTATGTGCCCCCGCACGTGACCGACGCCGACGAGCCCTTCCTGCGCGGCTTCCTGGGCAAGATGCTCTTCTCGGGCGACGACATCGCGAAGAAGACCAACGTGCTGTCGGGTGGTGAGAAGGTACGCTGCATGATCTCCCGCATGATGCTGCAGAACCCCAACCTCGTGGTGCTCGACCAGCCCACCAACCACCTCGACCTCGAGAGCATCCAGAGCTTCAACGAAGGCTGCCAGACCTTCCCCGGCATCGTGCTCCTCACCTCGCATGACCACACCTTCCTGCAAACCGTGGCCAACCGCGTGATCGAGCTGACGCCCACCGGCATCATCGACCGCCTCATGACCTTCGACGAGTACATGGAAGACAAGCGCGTGAAAGAGCTGCGCGCGGAGATGTACGGCAACGCGGTGTTTGCATAAATACGGTAACGCGCACTTTATTATAGAGCCCCTTGCGGGGCTCTTTTTTATGTACTGTTGTGGAGGTATCGCCCGCCGCAAGCGGCTAGCTGTTCTCAAAGCGGCAAGCGGGTTTTCCCGCCGTTGGCGGGACAGGCTACGCGGAGACGCCAAGACGCGGAGCACGCGGAAAGTTGTTTGCTGCGCTCACTTTTCACGCGGAGGCGCAGCAACGGACGGCGCGGCGAATGTGCTGATCGCCGCAAGCGGCTGGCTTTTCTTGAAGCACAACGCGGGTTTCACACGGCGGTACACGATATGGGCACAGATTACCTTTTCAGGCTTGGAAAAAGACCTTGCGGAAGCAACGATTTTGCCGGGACCCGATCATCCTGAGTTTTTGGAACGGGGAAAGGCATAGCGGCCTTATCGTACCGCTGTCGCTGTTTCGCCGCGCCGCCGTGTGAAAGTCCTGCCGAAGGCAGGACCTTGTTTTGGCGTTCTCCGCGTCTTGGCGTCTCCGCGTGAAACCCGCGTCAAGGATTGAAGACTGCCAGGCGCTTGCGCCGGGAGACAGGTAAAGCGGCCCGTTCTGCTCACAACGCCTAACAGATTTTCAAGGCGCTTGCGCCGGCAATAAACTAACGCCGCCACCCAAACGAAAAAAGGACCCGCGGGGGTCCTTCAAGAACGTTGTTTTCAGGTCGCAATCAGGGATGGTAGGTAGACTTGTTCCGGTTCACCAGCTCGAGGGCGGCAAGCAACCCGAGGTTGAAGAGGAACAGCACCACGGTCCAGGATTCGAGGGCGTTCATAGCAAGCAGGCTCATTACGGGTGGTTTTATTGGCTTATTGGTATTCGCTAAATAACTAAAAGTACAGACAAGGCAGGGGGATATTTCGTTCAATTACCGGAAATTACCTACGAGCCGGTACTGCGAAGGAATTTGCAGCGCAGCGCTGCGGGCGGCGGCGGATTGATATTCACCGCACTGCACGGATGAGCGTCCGAAGCGTACTTCGGGTGGCTGTTTGCCGTCCGCGCCTTATTTTGCCGCCGCAACGCCGCTCCGGGTGTTCCATTTATCCCTACCATGCCTGGCTCCCACCTGCTCCGCCTCTTCAAATTCGGCCTTGTCGGGCTCCTCGGCATGGTGCTGGATTTCGGCGTCACCTACCTGCTCAAAGAGAAAGCGGGCATCAACCGCTTCGTGGCCAACGCCTGCGGCTTCTGCGTGGCGGTCGTCTTCAACTTCTTCGCCAACCGCGCCTGGACCTTCGCATCGCATGCGCCTAACGTGGAGGGACAGCTGTTTCGCTTCGTTTGCGTGTCGCTCATCGGCCTCGCCCTCAACACCGGCATCGTCTATTACTTCAACCGACGGGCGGTCCACTTCTACCTGAGCAAAGCGCTGGCGATCGTGCTGGTGTTCTTCTGGAACTATACGGCCAACAGCTACTTCACGTTTTCGGCGTAAGCGGAAGGCGAGGTAAGGAAAAGAAGTGTTTTCTTACCGCTAAGAAGCGAAGGGGCTAAGGTATTCGCTAAGAGTACGGTCTATTGGTAAGAGGTCGTCGCTGCGCAGCATAGTTTATCGTACCGGAGAATCTTACCTCCGGCATCAGGCAAAAGCAAGATGTTTCAGCAATCCATCCGCACCCATCGTATCAAATCCGTACCATCCGCGTTCCTTCTCTCCCGGATCAACGCGTCGCCGGCGCCCATAAAAAGTCCGGCGCAACCACTTCGTTATTCCATATCGATCATTCGATATTCCCTTCCCTGTTCCCTGTTCCTTATTCCCTGTTCTATTGTTCTTTCCCCTGCACCGGCACGGCGGCCTTTTTGTTGAGCCCGCTGAGGCGCCAGACCGTGAAGTAGCGGGCGGGCTGGCCCCCGCGGGTCTGGGTGATGGTGGTGACCGAATCGGCCTGCGCATACCACTCGCGGAACTGCGTGCGCGCGTCGTACCACTCGTTGGACGGCACTACGCACCAGGCCTTCGTGAGGTCCATGGCATGAAGCGCGAAGCGGTTGCGCCAGGCATAGTGGTGAATGTTGTGGAGGTCGCCGAGGCCGAGCACCGGGATCTCGTTGGGCGCCGCGAAATAGTATTCGAGGTGGGCCGCCGGGAACCAGCGGTGGGCCACAAGCGGTGCACCGGCCGGCATGCGGCCTTCGTTCTTTTCGCGCAGGTAGAGGGCGGCGAACTCGGGACCTGCTTCCCGCCAGCCGTGCAGGTCGAGCGTGAAGTCGCCGAAGCCCAGCTCTTTCGGATCCTTCTTTCCCAGCGTGCCCGGCACCGCGAAGGTGAGGGCGATGGCCACGGCCACCAGGAGGCCGGTGAACGCCAGCGCATGCTGCGGCAGGCGCGGCACGGGGCGTTCGCGCCGGGTGGCGAGAAAGATGGCCGTCAGCGGCAGCAGCGTTACCCAGGCCGGTCCGCTCCAATGCGGCAGCGTATCGCGGAAGAGGGCGATGGCGAGCAACACACCGATCATGGGGAGCGCGATAAAGGTGAAGAGCCGGAGCGGCTCCCGCACGGCAAAACGACGCTTGCGCAGCGCCAGGAGTGCCAGAACCGTGCCCACCACGATCACGGGGTTGTTGTACAGGAACTGGCCGCCGAGCTCGCGCCCGAAGCCGGAGAGGTGAATACCGTCCTGCACGGTGACGCGGCCCGAGTGGAAGCGGTAGGTGATGAAGTCGTTCTGGATGTTCCAGAGCAGGATCGGCGACGCGAGTGCGGCGGTGAAGAGGGCGGCCACGTAAAGCTGCGGGCGGGCCAGCCAGGTGCGGCGGCGCGCCAGGATGTATAGGCCAAGCCCGAGCCAGAGAAAGGCCCCGTGTACCTTGCTCAGGATGGTGAGCCCGGTAAGCAGGCCGAAGAGCAGCCAGGGCTTCCAGCGCTTCGGGTCGGCGTCGATGGAAACGAGCGTATGGAGTGCGGCGCACCAGAAGAGCATCTGTGGCGAGTCGGGGAGGATGAAGAGGCCGGCGATGATCGAGGCGTACACCGAGGCGTTGTAGAGCAGGGCGGCATACCAGCCGGCGCGGGCCGAATGCACGCGGCGCACGGTATGAAACAGGAGGGCGGTGGCGCCGGCGCAGCTCAAGATACTTCCGAGGCGTACGGCGGCCTCGCTCCATTCGAAGCCGAGGTTCCAGGTGCTGAGTCGGATCCAGAGGCCCACGAGCGGCGGGTGATCGAAGTAGTTCCACTGCAGGCGACGGGCATAGGTCCAGTAATAGACCTCGTCGTTGCCCAGCTCGAACACGGAGGCGAGCACCAGGCGCAGGAGCGCACCGAGTACGATAAGCCCGATGAGCCGGGAGCGATAGTTGGGAGAAAGCGCCATGGGGCGAAGGTAGCGGGGGATCGCAGATCTGTGATCTCGGATCTGTGATCTCGGATCTCAGATGTGGGATCTCAGATTTCAGATTTGGTTGGCGCGAGAGAGGATCTCAGATGTGTGATCTCGGATATAAGATCTCTGATTTGGGAAGTGGCTCAACGATGCGGGCGGTCTGCGAAGTGGAGTGCACTCCGGCAAGCTCAGGGCAGCAAAGCTTCGGGAATTTATCCTGATGGGTTGCGCAACGACGTTGGCTCCATAAACGACCCATTACCAATAAACCAATAGACCAATAAACCAATAACCACGCGCAGCGCTACCCAAAGGGAAAATTCGGATACTCGAGGTGATAGACGTCGGAGCCGTTGCGGGCGATGCCGGTGAAGTGAAAGGGATAGGGCTCCTGCACGTCTTCCACGAGGTCGAAAGCGCGGCAGGTGCGGCCGAGCCCCTCGAAGACGAGGGTGAAGTTGTGGTCGGGGCCTGCGAAGTCCCAGGCCGGGGCCTGTACGATGCGGTAGGCATGAAGCAGGGCGCGGCGGCTCCCGTCTTCCTGCACCAGGAAGGTCTGCGGCGAGATGCGGAGCAGGCAGGCTACGGTGAGGGTGCAGTGCACGATGGTGCTGCGCTCTTCGAGCGCTGCGGTGTCGATGGCAAGGTCGATCTCCGGCTTCAGGGCGGGTAGGAGGATCGTGGCGGGCATACAACCAATATACAAAGAAGATCTCAGATCGCGGATCTTTGATCTCGGATGTCAGATCTGTGATTTCAGATTTAAGGGAAGGCAGGAAAAGGAAAAGAAGGGTTTTTTACCGCAAAGATTCTGTGTTAGGCGCCAAGGGTTTTTCAATAATTTTGGAGTTCAAGGCGGTTTTTATGATCAGCCTGTGTAGGGCGGTTTTCTATGACCGCCTTATTTTTTTGCAGGTATTTCTTATCGTAGGGTGTCTTTGTCTTGAAGACGGTGTACATCAGTTCCAGTAGTCGTCGTTGTATTGCCACGAGCGCCTTCATTTTAATGCCGTGCCGGGCGATGAGCCGTGCGTAGATGGCGCGGAAGCGTTCGTCGTGGCGCGTGGCGCTCAGGGCCGGGAAGTGCATCGCTGCTCTTAGGCCGTGTTGACAATTACTTTGCATTAGTGAGCGCTGCGGCGAGATAGACGAATGCGAGGAAGCAGGTGTCGGTTTTATCATAGCGTGTTGCGACG
>NZ_BAABGY010000010.1:0-821 GCF_039541815.1 Flaviaestuariibacter amylovorans | reverse complement strand
CCTAGGTTGTGTTGACAATTGGCGGAGGGTTTGCTTTTTGTAGATAAACTTCCGTGAAGAGCAGATACAGTGTACCTGATGAAGTTTGGCAGCGGATTGAAGGGTTGCTGCCTGGCCGTGCTGATCAGCGCGGGGTTACCGCTAAAGACAATCGTTTGTTCGTTGATGCCGTGCTGTGGATTGCGCGCACCGGAGCTCCCTGGCGCGACCTCCCCGAACGCTTCGGCAAGTGGAACTCTGTGTACCGGCGTTTCCAGCGGCTGGCCCTGGCTGGTGTGTGGCAGCGGGTCTTCGAGGAGTTTGCGGATGCTGATCTCAGGCAGCTTATGGTCGACTCCACTTCCGTTCGCGCCCACCAGCACGCCGCCGGTGCCCGTAAAAAAACGGGGCGCAGTCCCTTGGGCGCTCCCGCGGCGGACTGACCACCAAGATCCATGGAGCTGCAGACGCCCGGGGCCGGGCAGTGCGGCTCTTGCTCACAGCAGGCCAGCGCGATGACTCAACGCAGGCAGCGGCGCTGCTGGAGGGCTTTCAGCCCGGAGCCGTGATCGGAGACAAGGCATACGATTCAGATGCTTTTGTAGGTGCCGTACGCAGCTCGGGAGCCGAGGTGGTCATCCCCTCAAAACGCCACCGCCGCCAGCAGCGAACAATCGATAAAGACAAATACAAGGATCGAAACTGCATCGAGCGCTTCTTCGGCCGCATCAAACATTATCGACGCGTCGCAACACGCTATGATAAAACCGACACCTGCTTCCTCGCATTCGTCTATCTCGCCGCAGCGCTCACTAATGCAAAGTAATTGTCAACACGGCCTA